>NZ_CP014608.1:626474-1252949 GCF_001586165.1 Obesumbacterium proteus
GCAAAATCACCACTGTCGGCAGCGGCTCGCACAGCCTCGACACGTTCGTCAAAGCTCTCGGCTAGGCTAATGCTGCGCAGCGTTCCGCTACGGCATTCGCGATAGGCTCCCATGGTTGGGACACCAACGGGATGAAATTGCGGGATACGCCAAATAGACGCCCACGCAGTGACGGCGGCAGCGGCATCAGATAGCGGCTTGCCCGTTTCAAAGTCGAGTTCACCGTCAAGGGCATAACCGTCGATATTTTTGGCGATATATTTTGCGATGTATCCAGCGGCACATCCTTTGTACATGTGCTTGCATTGAAAACGATTTTTCTCGGCTCCGCGCTCGTCACCGTCTTCTTTCAACGCATATCTACGCATCACCGCAATAACATCACTGCGTTGCTTTGGATGGCAAAACAAGAGCATATGCCAGTGCGGCGTGCCGTCGTGATGTGGCTCAACAACGCGCATCCCATACACTTTTAAATCGCGGTCTTTAAATGCGGTGCGCATATTGCTCCAAATGCGGCAAAGATAGCGCTGACCGTCTTTGGGCGAATACGTTTCATCATCCCACTTATGATTAAGGTGGACGCGCTGACTTCCCTTTTTACCGACCTTGCGAGTTGGGTGATATTTTGAAGGGGTGGTGATCGTAATGAATAAGCCGCAATGGTGTTGACTGGCTGCATATTTCTCGATCCCCGCGATAGTGCTCATTAGCTCCATGCGGCGGATTTTTGGATTAGAAATACTCGCCATCACTTTATCGATAAGGTCGAACCGCTCACCGGTTTCGACGTTCTCAAGCTCTTGGGATTTCAGATACTCCAAGTTAGCTAAGCGGCGTGACTGAATATCTCGAATTGCCAGCTTACTCGCATACTCTGAGCGCTGAAAATTCACTTCACCAGCCGCAATCAATAACGCCTCACGCCATTGCATACGCAACGCTTTAAGTTTTCTTATCCACCATTCATCATTAACTAATCGCATGATGCTTCTTAGCGCGCTTTCAACGCCTAACTTACCTTTGAGGTAACGCATCCAGTATTTTGGGGTGATATTCAGTGAGCGAGCTGCTCCAGCGACCAGACCAAAAATAGCACTCTGAACCTCATCACTCAGAAGGTTGGCGTTATCACCATCATGATCGCTAACGTGTTTCTGACAGGCTTTGTCATAAGCGGCGAATAATACCGATGAAATGCGGCCAGCCATTTGTTTAAGCTCTTTGTCATGCATACCCGGCAAACGTGAATAGCATTCAGCTTCGCCGATAAAGAGCTCATAGGCGTAACCCGTTAACTTCATCTCATATTTGGCGTTAACTTTTGTGATGCGCGGCCAGATGCGCGGCATGAAAACATTCAGCAAAAAGCGGTGAGCGGTGAGCAAACCCTGATTTTTCAGCAGGTAGGCATGTCGATTTGAGAAGTAGCCCCCAACAAAGTTTGGCAACGTATCAATTTTGCGCAAGGCATCTTGCCCCTGAATGTATTCTTCACGGGTAAGAGGTCTCTCTTTTCCAATGGCTTCGCGTGGCGCATTCCAGCTATAAGCGCCCACAAAGGGCGCTTTAGGTTCAGCGTTAAAGGCTGGCGGCGGTGTGGGGGCGACTCGCCCCCTATTGGACTGGCTCATCTAACTAAGCTCGCCAGTACTTGCAGGATCACGGCAATAATAAAAACAGCAGAACCCAGTAAAAAGGCTATCGCCGGAATAATCCACAGTGGTGCGGTAACGACCCACCACGTCCAATCAGTCAAAACGCCCGTTAACTTTAGCGTGATAAAAATCAACGTAAGCGTGATTGTAAAAAATTTAAGCAGGGTAAATTTCATGGCTTGACCTTCGGCTGGTAAGTGGCGAACGCCTCCTGACAAAGCTTTCCGATACTCCCAATCTCAGCCGCTAGCCCTGCGATGCTAGTCACGGTCGAGTTGCGAACATGGCGATTAACCAGCTCGGTGACAAGCTGGTTTAGGCTTGGAAAATAGGCGATAGGGTCTAGCCATTCTTCACCTGCTTTAGAGCCTTTTTGTGCAACCTTTTTTTGATTAAGGATGTATTGAAGAGAGTCAGAGGTAATAACAAACTCTTTGCCGATGGGGATACGGATCATTTCGCACCCCCAGCGGCCATAGCCTTAATTACTCCAAGAGTGGTTAAACAATCAGATAGTGCGCGATGTGCTGAGCCTTGGATGATTACCCCTTGCTGCTCGGCTGCATTAGTTAACTTCTGCCATTTATAGCCACCGCGTCTCTCATCTTTCTGACCATAAAACTCGGCATAAGCCAGCATGGCACACTCAGAATACTCGCCCAATAATTGACTAAAGCCCCCACCTCCCAAACCATACAAACATGCAGTCTGGTTCATCATTCGGGTATCAAAATCAGCGTTATAAATAACAAATTCATGAAGTTCATATAGAGCCACCAAAACACCATGCACATCCCGCCACGTCGGTGCATGAGCAACCATTTCGTTAGTGATTCCATGGATCGCGGTCGCTTCCTCAGGGATTGGCTTAGTTGGCTTAATCAAAGTATTCAGCATGATTAAACCTCTGGAATCTATAATACATATTTCCACTATTTCATCATTTTCACTAAGACCAGTTGTCTCCGTATCTAGTAATAAAAAATAGCGACTTCCTACCCAGCTCTGAGCTTTCTGTTGCAGTCTCTGTTGAGGTGTCATATTCATTTCCTTATTTATTTTCAAGTTGAATTAATGCCTGTTGGCTTAGCTCATTAAAGTGATGGCTTTCGCGCATAAGCTCGGATGGTGTTTGGATTGTTTTCAAATAAATACCACGCTTAACGCACAGGTTTGTAATGTCTGCAATTAAAGTTAATTTATTTGAGTACACAGCGCGCACAGGATAATTGTTTTCCTTAGTCTCTTTATCCATTCTGA
Source organism: Obesumbacterium proteus (assembly GCF_001586165.1). Lineage (NCBI taxonomy): Bacteria > Pseudomonadati > Pseudomonadota > Gammaproteobacteria > Enterobacterales > Hafniaceae > Obesumbacterium > Obesumbacterium proteus. Next base: position 629,393 of record NZ_CP014608.1, read on the forward strand.
TATCAGAAAGAATAAATGAACTATCGTTACACTTAGCGACGGCAAACCAATTATTAATAAAAACCCAATTAAATGTTTTAGCCATTAGTAAAACCCTCGATGACTTAAACCCTCGTTGTGTAGCTTGATAGATTCTTGTGTCACAAGCTCGACTAGCTCATCTTTCGATAGCCCTTCTTTTTGAACATGTACGAGAATCTCATCGAGTCGAGCGGAGAACATAACAGCCGCGTCAGCCTTAGCCTCATTACGAGCCTTATTTAATAGCCGCTCTTGCATTTCCGCTTCGGCTTTTCGGTGCATCTCTTGGCCGACCGTTTTATACATATGCATAGTGAACCTCAGATAATATAAAACCCGACGTAATAAAACGCCTATTAAATAACTTCGTATTTAATTAGTGGAGGTATTGCTCGGGTCTAACCGCTGTTAATACCGTCGGCGCATATCTAAATAAACTAAATAATTCACGCAATGCACGAAATAACTTTTCACGCCATATACAATCTTCATCGTACATCTTCCAATATGGTTGGCTAAACTCGATATCAGTAAGGCCAGCATGACGGAAAAGCGTTCTCCGCTGGCTGATAGTCAAGCGACGGATAAAGCCCGGCTTACTAATGCCATGTTTGCGATATTCGGCAAATGCGCGACTTAATTCTGCAATAGCACACACCACGCGCTCGCGATCGGCGTCGTTCATTTCTTCTAGTTTAGCCATAGCATGACGCTGTTTTAATCGCGCGTGAAAGCAGACTGTTAGGCGCTCGCGTTCGCTCATGCGGTTGTAAAAATCACAGGTTTCGCTCCAGCGTGGAGCGGCAAGGTGCAGGCTAATTATGGAGCGCAAGCCGGCAGGCAATTCTTTTACTGAATCAAGCGTTACAACGGTCATTTTTGCCCCCACGGAATAAAGCGGTTAATGCTTTTGGTTTTACCTAAACTTCTACCTCGGATAATAATCCCCTTGCGGCCTTTGCCGTGGGTGATGCGCGTATCCAGTGCGCGAGCTGTCTGGTGGTTCCAGAGCAACGGCGCTATTGAGATTGGTTGCTGCATGATTCCCCTCCTGTTTTAGACCTATTGGTAACAGTCCACATGGTAGACGGTTGCAAATAGATGCCGAGTTTTAGCCATGCTCGGCGCATGGTCTTTTTGTGGTAGGATCGAATCGCAAAAAACAACCAATCCACAAAAGGAAGTCAATATGTCCGAAGATAAAATTTTAGATCTCTTGTCCGCATTAGATGCCGCTATAAAAATACTTAATTCAATTGATAAGCCAATTGAGAATGCCGAAGAAGCAACGCTATTCCAAAAAATGGCACAGCAAATCTCAGAAGATTTAGAAACTAAAATCCCACCTAAAAGAAAAGTAATAATCGAATGGTCTAATTAATATCTCCAAGGCTATGTTCTACATGGCCTTATATTTCCTTCCTTGATATATCAAAATATGCATTTAATATTTGTCTCATTTCATCGCCAGTACAGTTAGATACACCATGCTTAAGACCCACTCGACGAATGGCCTCATATACGGCATTTACAACTTCAATCCTCTGCCCTGTGCTAAACGAATTACTCTTGATTTCTTTTTTAATAATTGATTCGGAAAATTGATTGCAACAAAAAACGATCGAGCCAGCATGAGCACCATTTATATAGTATTTACTCTTGAAAAAATTATGCTCTCCATCATTAATAATGTCTTCGCTTGTTGCTGGATATATTTCACCAAAAGAATAAACACCTTCCGCCTTGCATTCCTGATTCTCATAACCTTGCGACATACTATCGATATTAAGTGATTCATGAATACTGCGAATCATATCCTGACGGTCTTCTTTATTTTTTTTCCCAAGCGGGATAGAGCCATCCTTAATTAGGTGTGAAATTACTTCAATAGCAGGGCTGTTTATTGTAGTAGTTCCATTTAGCTCGATGGAGTGCTCAATCGTCATCGGCAAATCTGGAGATTCACATTTTACAGCATTACGCAGAATGTCATTTTCGTTAATCAGGGCTTTCGCCTGATTTTCGATATTTGAAAATAGCTCGCGAGCACGCGTGGCCGTCTTAGGGCTAATTGGTGTGTGTCCGAACTCATTAATTGCTAACAGCAATTCGGCGGCAATGGCTCCCAGAGGAATCAGCGTTTCAGGCTCATGGCCTTGCGGTTGGCTTTGTACATGTTTGTTTAAGCCACCAATAAAGCGATCGGACAGTGAAACACGTTCGCGCAGATCGTCAATTTCTTCCTGTTGCTGGCAAGCTACATCGGCCAAAATTGATAAAGCGGCATTATGCTCGAATGGAAGTGGGATAACTCCAGCAGAGCGCAGAATCTTATTCACTTTTGCGAGGCTTTCGTTTACTGACATTTGTTTTTTATCGGTCATGGCTGAATCTCCGGTTAGTGGTTCATTGACGTTCTTGATTTTGTATCGACGCGGGCGACCATGCGGCGTGGTTTAGATGCGCTAATGCGGTCTTTCCAGCTATGCCATTCTTCTGGTGCCGCCTCGACAAGCTGATCGGCGTATTTGTCCCACTCTTCGCGATTAATCCACAATTCAGCATTACCACCGGGATTAAGTGGATCGGCCATGTAAAAAGCGGGGAGCTTTCCAGCCTTTGCCATTGATGTGACGGCTACAGGGGTCTTTCCGACGTACAAAGCGAATCCTTCCTTTGACAGTAGCTTTGATGGCTTACTCGACAGCTTCACTTCAGCCCGTTTTTTCTCTGCTTTAGCCTCATCTCCAGCGGTTTCAATTTCGCTTTCTGCGCTGAGAACATGCTCGGTTGTGTTAGTCACTTCTTGCATTTGATATTCTCCATTCCGGTGCGCTTCTAACTGGCACCATCTAGGACTACCCAGCTCATATGTTGGGTGTGTTTGCTAACGCATAAACTAAGTGAGTTAACGCACTATGTCAACTACCGTAGCTACAAAGATTCGCATCATGCGCAAGTCTGAGATGCTTACACAGGAAAAAATGGCAGAAATTACAGGGATTACACTTTCGGCTCTCAGGCAGTATGAGCAGGGGAGAAATGAACCCAATTTAGAGTCGACCAAAAAATTACTTAAATCTCCCATATTTAGAAAATATAGGGATTGGTTCTTATTTGATGAGATGGATCCTAAAGCTGGTCAAGTCGTACCGGCCCTCGCACACATTGGGCAAGACGAAACAACCTCGCAGCAATCAGAGAAGAAGATTGGCTAACTATTTATAAGCTATACATTTTCACGATATGTTACCAAGATGACGATAATGTCAGAGGGCTTTCTTATGTCTATTAAGAAACTCGATGATGGTCGTTATGAAGTGGACGTTAGGCCGCAGGGTTCTGAGGGAAAGCGAATCCGGCGCAGATTTAACACTAAAGGCGAGGCGCAAATTTTTGAGCGCCACATCCTAGTTAACTATCACAACAAAGAATGGCTGGATAAACCCGCTGACCGCCGAAAGCTCACAGAGTTGCTAAATCTTTGGTGGGCATATCATGGTAAAAACCATCGACGCGGTGAGAAAGAGCGGGAACGACTGACCAATATTATTGGCAATTTATCAGAGATGGACGTTACGCGAGCAGACCAGTTAACCCGCAAAGCCATCATGAATTATCGCGTAGTTATGTTGGATCGCGGGCTCAAACCGTCAAGCGTAAACCGGCAATGTGCAATCATGAGTGGAATGTTTACCAAACTGATTAACGCCGAAGAATACCAGAACTCAAACCCGTTCCATGAAGTGAAGCCCTTTAAAGAAGCTGAAACTGATATGTCGTTTTTATCTGCTGACGAGGTGGCGCTTTTGCTTTCTCGATTGGATGGGGATGATTTAAAAGCTGCGTTATTGTGCCTTGCTACTGGCGGGCGCTGGGACGAAATCGCCAGCCTCAAAGGAGAGCATGTTATTGGTGGGCGAGTCATTTTCATGAAGACTAAAAATGGCAAGCGTCGAGCAGTCCCTATCAATAACGAGTTAGAGGCAGAGGTAAAAACAAAGGCAACAGGCCGACTGTTTTACCCCAACTACATGAGAGCGCGGAACGTCCTCAAGGAAATAAAGCCAGATTTACCCAGAGGGCAGGCTCTACATGTTTTACGGCATACGTTTGCCACGCATTTTATGATGAATGGAGGTAATATCATTACGTTACAGCGCATCCTAGGGCACGCGACTATTCAGCAAACAATGGTATACGCGCATTTCGCACCTGAGTATTTACAGGACGCGATTCGGTTCAACCCACTTGCGGGAATGTCCATAAACTGTCCACCAAGTGACACTAAATAGCACTATTTGGCACTAACTGGATAATGTAAGTTATTGATAAATATTGGGCATTCCTGCTGTGTCTGGGATGCCCAAGCGACTTGTTAGTCGCCTTTTTTATGCCTGCCATTTGGCATGAGAAAAACGGTTGTATCCACGAGTGAATTATTTAATTACCGACAATGAAGGAGATGCACGCATGAAAGCCTATCAGCGCCAGTTTATTGAGTTCGCGCTAAGCAAGCAGGTATTGAAGTTTGGCGAATTTACGCTGAAATCAGGCCGTACCAGCCCATATTTCTTTAACGCTGGCCTGTTTAATACTGGGCGCGATCTGGCATTGTTGGGGCGTTTCTATGCCGAGGCTTTGGTTGATAGCGGCATTGATTTTGATTTGCTGTTTGGCCCAGCCTATAAAGGCATCCCTATTGCGACTACCACGGCGGTGGCGCTGGCAGAGCATCATGATCGCGATTTACCGTATTGCTTTAACCGCAAAGAAGCTAAATCTCACGGTGAAGGCGGGACGTTGGTAGGTAGCCCATTACAGGGCAAAGTCATGCTGGTGGATGATGTGATTACTGCGGGTACCGCAATTCGTGAATCAATGGAAATTATCCAAGCGCACAATGCTAAATTGGCCGGTGTGCTGATTTCGCTCGATCGCCAAGAGCGCGGCCGCGCAGATATTTCAGCGATTCAAGAAGTTGAACGTGATTATGGCTGTAAGGTGATTTCAATTATTACGCTGAAAGATTTGATCAGCTACTTGGAAGAGAAGCCGGAAATGGCAGAATCCTTGGCGTCAGTAAAAGCGTATCGTGAGCAGTACGGCGTTTAAGTGATAGCGACCAAGAAAAACGGCCACTGATGAGTGGCCGTTTGTTTTTATGCTTTTAGGCTATTGAAGTTGGCTTGCCAACAACGGCCAGCGCAAATCGAATTCCTGCGTTGGGCGGTAGCGGAACTCTGAACGCACAAAGCGAGACAGCATGCCTTCACAGAAGGCTAAAAGCTGTCCTGCAAGCAGCGTTTCATCGTGGACAAACCCCTGCCCCTCACGGATCTTTCTCTCTTTGAGCACCTGTCGGATTTGGGCTTCAATACGCTCAAATAGCTGATTGATGCGCCCTTGAAGGCGATCTTGTTCAAACATCAAGGCATGACCGGTCATAATACGGGTCAGCCCCGGGTTGCGTTCTGCAAATCCTAGAATCAACAGCAGAATAAGACGAAGCCTATTAAAGGTTTCTTTTTCATCCTGCAAGATGAGGTTAATGCGGGTGATCAGACTGTCTTCGATAAACTCGATAAGACTATCAAACATCCGCGTTTTACTAGGAAAATGGCGATAAAGTGCAGCTTCTGAAACACCCACGTTCGCAGCAAGTTTTGCAGTAGTAATGCGTTGGCTACCGTCGCTGGATTCCAGCATTTGCGCCAGCGCCTGCAAGATTTCCTCGCGACGGTTCCTTTTCGTATTTTCTTTTTCTGCCATGCCAGACAAGATCCTTGCTAAGCGGTGATAACGGGCACACCAAACAGTTAGCCACCTCAGGGTGGCTTATTGGTTTTTTTGTAGCGTGGTAAACGACTTATTGGCGACCTGAGTGACCAAAGCCACCTGCACCACGTTCGCTCTCGTCAAAAGATTCGACGAGATTGAAGTCTGCCTGTACCACAGGGACTAGCACCATCTGAGCAATTCGTTCACCCGGCTCAATGGTAAAGGTCGTTTGGCCACGGTTCCAGACGGAAACCATCAACTGACCTTGATAGTCAGAATCGATCAAGCCGACCAGATTACCCAATACGATCCCGTGCTTATGGCCCAAACCAGAACGAGGCAGGATGATTGCCGCTAGGCTAGGATCTTCAATATGAATTGCCAGTCCGGTTGGCAACAGAGTGGTTTCACCCGGTGCCAAAATGACGGCTTCATCCAAACAAGCGCGTAGGTCTAGACCCGCAGAACCTGGAGTGGCATAGGTTGGCAATGGGAATTGTTCACCGATGCGCGGATCTAAAATTTTAACGTCTATTTTTTTCTTCATAATGGCTGACAATCTCGTCAATTAAATAGTGGCCCAACAAGGACTTATTGCTGAGTGGCAGCTGCTTATCGCCCTGCGGCCAAAAAAGGTGTAAGGCATTGGTATCGGTGTTAAACCCTTGCCCTTCTTGGGAAACATCGTTCGCACAAATCATATCCAGATTTTTACGTGCAAGTTTTTGCTTGGCGTATTCTTCCACATTCTGGGTTTCGGCGGCAAATCCTACGACATAGGGGCGATGCTCAGTCAGGGCTGCAACACCTGCCACAATATCAGGGTTTTTCACCAGCTTAAGCGTGATTTCATCGCCCTGTTTTTTTATTTTTTCGTCGCAAATTTGTTCGGCGCGATAGTCTGCCACCGCAGCGCAAGAAATGAAAATTTGATGTGCTGGAACCTGAGCAAGCACCTCTGTTTGCATTTCTAATGCGCTTTCCACGTCGATACGCACCACACCTTCAGGTGTTTTTTGATTAACCGGCCCGCTCACCAGTGTGACTTTAGCGCCGCGTTTTGCGGCAGCCGCTGCGATAGAAAAGCCCATTTTCCCTGAACTATGGTTAGTGATGAAACGTACAGGGTCTAGGGCTTCACGTGTTGGGCCCGCGGTGATAAGAATGCTGTATTGTGCGAGATCCTGCTGCTGAGAAAAATGCGCCTGAATCATGGTGACTAACACCATTGGATCGAGCATGCGCCCAGGCCCTACGTCGCCACAGGCTTGGCTGCCGCTGTCTGGCCCCCAGAGCTGTAAGCCTCGGCGCTCCAGCGTTTTCAGATTCTCTTGCGTTGCCGCAGCGCGATACATCTGTTGGTTCATCGCTGGGGCAATTGCAATAGGTGCAGCGGTTGCCAAACATACGGTGCTGAGAAGATCATTTGCCATTCCGGCGGCAATGCGTGCAATTAAATCAGCGGTTGCTGGTGCGATAACGACCAGATCAGCCCATTTGCCGAGTTCAATATGCCCCATTGACGCCTCTGCTGCAGGATCCAGCAGGTCATCCGATACTGGATAGCCTGAAACAGCTTGTAAGGTTAGCGGGGTGATAAACGCTTCCGCGCCTTTTGTCATTACCACGCGAACCTCTGCGCCACGTTCTCGCAGTCGACGTACTATTTCTGGGCATTTATATGCAGCGATGCCCCCGCTGATGCCTAATACAATGCGTTTGCCTGTCAGTGCAGTCATGGTGCTATTCCATTCGAGACAGAAATTGGCGTGATTTTACCATAAGCGGAGAAGATGACATGTGTTGCAGTCGTTGCGATCGTTTTTTGCGCACTTCTTCGCATTGATGGTGTTTGGTACTCGACGCCATTTTAGAAATTGAGATGATGGCTTAAACCTATCTTGTGAGTTTTATTTCATGGAAGAAAGCGTCGCGACAGCGTACTGGCCATCAATGTTGGCCCCAAGAGAAAAACTATTGTCCCTAGGACGTGAATCATTATCCGATCAGGAACTGCTAGCGATATTTTTACGTACAGGCACGAAAGGGGTTAATGTGATGGCGCTATCGTCGCATTTGATTCGCGAGTTTGGCTCAATTTACAGTCTGATGCAGGCCGATTACGATAGTTTTTGTTCGAAACCTGGCCTTGGTATCTCTCGATATGCACAGCTGCAGGCAGTGATGGAACTGTCAAAACGATTTTTGCATCGGCAGCTTACTGAGCAAAGTGTCATCACTCGACCCGAGTTAACGGCGCTATATTTGCAAAATGTGTTCTCCGGATACGAGCGAGAAGCCTTTTTTGTCTTATTTTTAGACAACCAGCATCGCGTAATTCGCTCTGAGGAGATGTTTTCGGGTACTATAAACTGTGTGGATGTATATCCACGCGAAATTGTGCGGGGTGCGCTTAAGGTTAACGCCGTTGCGTTAATCCTTGCACATAATCATCCGTCCGGAATAGCAGAGCCCAGTGCAGCAGATCGTGTGCTCACAGAAAGAGTGGTGAAAGCTTGCGCATTATTGGATATCCGTGTGCTAGATCATATGGTGATCGGTCACGGCCAGAGCGTGTCTTTTGCTGAAAGAGGGTGGCTTTAAGCTTTTTTTCGCGATCCTTTGGGATCTTTGCTGTTCGGGTCTTGAGCACTTACGCTTCAGAGCGTATACTACGCCACCTTTGAGAATCTTGGTTGTAGCGTTAAGAGCCTATCTCAGCAGGTTTCGACCTGACTCAGAGTCTCCTCGGTGAAGTTTGCTGAGATGGGCTCTAAAGCCTGACGAGGCGGCTACTTCCTATACGAAGCTCGAGCTGATTTGATTTTTGGAGAATAGACATGTCCCGAGTCTGCCAAGTTACTGGCAAGCGTCCGGTGGCCGGTAATAACCGTTCCCACGCGATGAACGCAACCAAACGCCGTTTTCTGCCTAACCTGCATTCACACCGCTTTTGGGTTGAAGGCGAGAAGCGCTTTGTAACTCTGCGTGTATCTGCTAAAGGTATGCGTGTTATTGATAAAAAGGGTATCGAAACGGTCTTGGCCGAAATTCGCGCCCGCGGTGAGAAGTATTAAGGAACTGAATCATGGCTAAAGGTATTCGCGAGAAGATCAAGCTGGTTTCGTCTGCTGGTACTGGTCACTTCTACACCACTACCAAGAACAAACGTACCAAACCAGAAAAACTTGAACTGAAAAAGTTTGATCCGGTTGTACGTCAGCATGTGATCTACAAAGAAGCTAAAATTAAATAATTTTAGTGGATTTAAGAAAACCCAGCTTCGGCTGGGTTTTTTTTATTCTAAAATGCCCCCACATGGTGATTATAGCCGTCATCAGATGGCAAATTGCCTTTGAGTTGGGGAGTAAAATGCCAGAACTACCAGAAGTAGAAACCAGTCGCCGCGGGATCGAACCCTTTTTAGTCGGCCATTCAATCGAACATCTTGTGGTTCGCCAGCCTAAACTCCGATGGCCAGTCTCTGATGAACTGCTTCGATTAAGCGATAAGCCAGTGCTTAGCGTGCAGCGCCGCGCCAAGTATTTGCTGATTGAGTTGGCAGATGGATGGATTATCGTTCATCTTGGTATGTCTGGTAGCGTTCGTATCTTACCCGCCGATGAGCCCCCTCAAAAACATGACCATGTCGATATGATCTTGTCGAGTGGCATGATGCTGCGTTACACCGACCCACGCCGCTTTGGTGCTTGGCTGTGGTGTAAAGATTTAGACTCATCCAATGTGTTAGCCCATCTTGGCCCTGAGCCACTCAGTGACGAGTTTGATGGTGATTATCTCTATCAGAAGTCGCGTAGTAAGAAGACGGCCGTGAAGGCGTGGCTAATGGATAATAAGGTGGTTGTGGGCGTCGGAAATATTTATGCCAGTGAGTCACTGTTTACCGCACGCATTAGCCCCGATCGGCCAGCAGGTTCATTAACGAGAAAAGATGCTGATGTGCTGGTGGCAACCATAAAAGCAGTGCTACTACGTTCGATTGAACAGGGTGGTACGACTTTGAAAGACTTTTTGCAGTCTGATGGTAAGCCGGGATATTTTGCGCAGGAACTACAGGTCTATGGTAGAGCAGGGGAAGCATGCCGAGTGTGCGGCGAGAAAATACTGAGCGGAAAGCACGGGCAGCGCACGACGTTTTTTTGTCCACGCTGCCAGAAGTAGGCGCTAGATAAGTTTCTCACTCAGTGCCTGAGCAATTATCTCAGGCACGAAAGGCGCGATATCTCCACCGTGGCGAGCAACTTCCTTCACCAAAGATGACGAGATAAACGACCATTCTTTGGAGGGCATGAGAAACACGCTTTCCAGCGTCGGCATCAAATGACGGTTCATATTTGCGAGCTGCATTTCATATTCAAAATCAGAAACAGCTCTGAGGCCACGAACCAAAATATTGGCATTTTGATGCTGAGCAAAATGCGCCATGAGTTCGCTAAACCCTAAAACTTCCACATTAGGCAGATGAGCCGTCACCTGCGTTGCTAAGGCGACCCGTTCTTCTAAGCTGAACATCGGTTTTTTACTTGGGCTAGCTGCAATCGCAAGAATAACGTGATCAAACATGTTAGCGGCACGAGTCACTAAATCTAAATGACCGTTAGTCATCGGATCAAAAGTACCGGGATAGATGGCGCGCTTTTCCATGATTACCGCTCTCAATGGTTCTTTACGGGAAGATAAGGTTCAAGCAGGTGTAATAATTTCTGTAATGCACCCTGATTCTGATATAGCACTTCAACGGCGTGGCGGCCATAGTAACTACGGTAATCTTCATCAGTTAACAGTGTTGTGATTTCTTTTACCAAAGACGCTGCATCTGTCACGGTAATTAAACCATCAGCCTGTTCTAGTCTGGCACAGATATCTTTAAAGTTGATGGTATGTGGGCCCATAAGAACAGGGATTGCGTGCGCCGCTGGTTCCAGCGGATTATGCCCCCCTCGTTCAACTAAGCTTCCACCCACAAAGGCAAGGTCGGCGATGCCATATAGCAACATGAGTTCGCCCATCGTATCGCCAATAACGACTTGAGTTTTGGCCGAGGGAATTTCACCGGATGAACGCGTGATGTAGCTTAGACCTGCTTGCTGCGTGAGCTTAATGGCGTCGTTGAAACGTTCAGGGTGGCGTGGGACAAGAATGAGTAACAGCTCAGGGAAATGCTCTAGCAGCTGCTTGTGAGCATCAATCAAAATGTCTTCTTCGCCTTCGTGGGTGCTTGTTGCAATCCAGACTTGACGATGGGGTGCCCATTGGCGTCGGAGTGTCACCGCTTTAGCGGCGAGCTGTGGTGTTACGGAAATATCGAACTTTAAACTGCCAGTGACTGCCAGTTGGGATGGTTTTAGTCCCAAAGAGATAAAACGTTCACCGTCTTCTTGATTCTGTGCGGCTATCAGTGTGATGCGGCGCAAGATATCGCGAATAAAGCCGCCAAGTTTTGCATAACCTTTTGCCGAGCGGGCAGACAAACGTGCGTTGGCAATAACAAGCGGTATCTGGCGTTTATTAAGCGCGGTTATCAAGTTTGGCCAAAGTTCGGTTTCCATAATGAGAACTAACTTTGGATTAACACGGTCTAGAAAGCGGTTAATTGAACCTGGAAGATCATAAGGCAAGTAGACATGCTGAACATCTTTGCCAAACGCTGATTGCACGCGCTCGGAGCCTGTTGGCGTCATCGTGGTTACCGTGATGGGTAACGTTGGATAGCGATGGCGCAGGGCTCTAACTAACGGGATCGCGGCCAGCGTCTCCCCTACGGAAACAGAGTGCAACATGATCCCACCGGAAAGCATTTTGTTTGAGCAAAAGCCATATCGCTCCGCCCAACGCTTTCTGTAGGCAGGAGCTTTACGACCACGCATCCACAATCTGATCCAAATGAGCGGCTGGATTAGGTAAAGCAGTATGGTGTAAAGCGTTTGAAGCATAAGAGGTTTGTATGGTAGGTAAACTTGGTTGGGATTCTAAGTATTTAACTAAGGCAAAGCCATCACTTTTGGTCTTCAACTACCTGAAAAACCGAGAAATCAATTACAACTCATTGTTAATAATGTGGTTTTTTTAGAGTTGTATTATTAATTGATAAAATCAACCCGATAGATAATGTTTTACCGAGTCGTGTTTTCTTTTGTCATAGATAATTCTCTTATTGTTTTGATTTTTAATGGTTTATTAGTTTTCGCTGGAAATAAGGAATTCGGCACCCACAATAACTAGTGATACAATAGGAAAATATAAACAGAGAAGATTTTATCAGTGAATTGGTTGCTGTAGAGCCAAGGGCGGTAGCGTGCCTATTCGCGGAGCACTCCTATACATGGGCTTTCGCATACAGTGTCTTATAACCAGATAGATAAGAGCGGCAAGTGGATAAACAATATAAAAGAATACTCGTTATCAAGCTTCGGTTTCATGGAGACATGCTGCTGACAACTCCGGTCATCAGTACGCTAAAGCTAAACTATCCAGATGCTAAAATCGATGTCTTATTATATGAAGACACTATGCCAATTCTTTCGGAAAATCCTGAGGTTAATGCGCTTTACGGGATAAAAAATAAAAAAACCTCGACGATTGAAAAACTACAAAATGCAGCGAAGACGATTGGTTTGTTGAGAAAGAATAATTACGACTTAGTGATTAACCTGACAGATCAGTGGCCGGTCGCTTTTATAGTTAAGTGTTTGCAGACAAAAAATAAAATTTCGTTGCAGTTTAGCCACCGAAAATCGATCTTTTGGACTCACTGCTTTAGTGAGTCCGTCGAGCCTAACGGTACGCATATTGTAGAGTGGAATTTGTCTGCGCTTGCTCCACTTAGGTTGCAAAAAATAATCACTGAAACAAAGATGAGCTATCAGCCCGAGCATTGGCATACCATCCAGCAGCGGCTCTCTGAGAATGGTGTAGATAGCCAGCATTATGTTGTTATTCAGCCGACAGCTCGCCAGATGTTTAAATGCTGGGATGAAGAAAAATTCGCAGAGGTTATTGATTCATTAGAATCTCGTGGGTTTAGCGTGGTTCTCACTTCTGGGCCAAGCGCTGATGACATTGCCTGTGTAACTAAGATCAAAGAAAACTGCAAAATAAAACCTGTTACGGCGTTAGCCGGCAAAACATCGTTCCCCGAGCTCGCGGCTCTGATCGATCACGCTTCTCTGTTAATTGGCGTTGACTCTGCGCCGATGCACATTGCTGCTGCACTGAAAACGCCGATCATTTGCCTATTTGGCGCCACCGATCACCGCTTCTGGCGTCCGTGGAGTGATAATTTCATTATGTTTTGGGCTGGTGACTATCAACCAATGCCTACGCGAGACAATTTGGATCGCCATCGCAAATACCTATCCTGTATCCCTGCAAGCGACGTCATTGAGGCTACAGAAAAGCTTCTGAAGGATAGCTCAGATGAACTCCTGCCTAAGGATAGCGAATGATGAATATTGCGTTCTGTTTATATAAATATTTTCCGTTTGGCGGATTACAGCGCGATTTTCTACGTATTGCACTGGCATGTCAGGCTCGTGGTCATCATATCCGTGTTTATGCGATGTCATGGGAAGGTGAACGACCAGCGGATTTCGAATATATCCAAGTGCCAACTCGTTCACATTCTAACCACGGCCGAAATAAAGAATACAGTGATTGGGTAACACACGATTTACAGGTAAATCCAGCGGATATCGTGGTCGGTTTTAACAAGATGCCGGGGCTTGATTATTACTATGCTGCAGACGTGTGTTATGCCGAAAAAGTGGCACAGGAAAAAGGATTTGTATACCGACTAACTTCACGTTATAAGCACTATGCCGAGTTTGAGCGCGCGGTATTTTCAAATGAGAGCCACGCTGAGTTGCTAATGCTGACCGGCAAGCAAATTGCGGATTTCAAACGACATTATCAAACGGCGCCTGAGCGTTTTCATATTGTTCCGCCAGGAATATCTTTAGATAGAAAATATGATCACCGTCCAGCTAATATTCGCGAAGATTTTCGTCAGCGCAATGCTATTGCTGATGATGAATTGCTGGTGCTACAGGTGGGTTCTGATTTTAAACGCAAAGGCGTTGATCGAACGCTGCGTGCAATCGCTGCATTGCCAATGGCGACTAAGGCAAAGACAAAGCTCATTGTTGTAGGGCAAGACAAGCCTAAGCGTTATCAGGCGCTCGCCGCGAAGCTGGGTATTTTATCTCAGGTTCAGTTCTACTCTGGTCGAGATGATATCCCTGAGTTAATGGCTGCTGCAGATGTATTAATGCACCCTGCGTATCAAGAGTCCGCGGGTATCGTTTTAATTGAGGCGATTGCGGCTGGGTTGCCAGTTATTACGACAGAAACTTGCGGCTATGCTCATCATGTTGCTAGCGCTGATTGTGGAGTGGTGATTTCTGAACCATTCGAACAAAATCAGCTAAATGAAGTTTTAGCGCGTGGGCTAGATAACAAAAAATTGAGAGAAACATGGTCCGAACACGCCAAAGCGTATGCGGATAAAGAAGATCTGTATAGCTTGCCAGAAAGAGCGGCAGACCTCATTCTAGGTGGTAAAAATGATTGAGTTAAAAGAGCCCTTAACCACATTGTGGAAGGGAAAAGATCCTTTTGTTGAAGTAGAGAAACTTCAAGGGGAGGTTTTTCGTGCTTTGGAGACTCGTAAAACGCTTCGTTTTTCTTTAGCAGAGAAATCATATTTTATTAAAATTCACTATGGCACGACGCTAAAGGAAGTTTTGAAAAATCTGATTTCTTTCCGTATCCCTGTATTAGGTGCCGATCGTGAGTGGAAAGCGATTCATCGTTTGTACCAATTAGACGTTGATACCATGAAAGGCATTGGCTTTGGCCAAATGGGAGCCAACCCGCTGACGCGGAAGTCTTTTATTATTACTGAAGATTTGGCCCCGACAATTAGCCTAGAGGATTATTGTGCTGATTGGGCGCAAACTCCCCCTGATTTTCGTATCAAGCGCATGTTAATTAAACGATTAGCAACGATGGTGAGGAAGATGCACCGTGGTGGTGTAAATCATCGCGATTGTTATATTTGCCATTTCTTGCTTCATTTGCCTTTCGATGGCGATGAAAGCCAGCTCAAACTATCGGTTATCGACTTACACCGATCGCAGATCCGTGACAATGTACCGAAGCGTTGGAGAGATAAAGATCTGATTGGTTTATATTTTTCATCATCCAATATTGGTTTAAGTAAAAAAGATATTTTTTATTTTCTTAAAATTTATTTTGATGCCCCGTTACGCCAAACATTAATGCAAGAGCGGGAATTGCTAGAAAAAGCGATTACTAAGTCTGAAAAAATCAAAGAACGTACTATACGCAAATCGCTATGACCGATCTTTCAGTGTATTGAGAGGATAAGTGAGAAACTATGTTTTTCCATGAAGAGCAGTACATCAAGGACGTCATAACATATATTGGTAATAAACCTGACGATAGCAGCCAATATCAGAATATTGCTTACGGTACGGATAAAAATTTTTTGTTTGGCTGTGCAGTATCAATCACGTCATTTCTTATCAATAATTCAGAGCTAAAGTTTAATTTCCATGTGTTTACCGACTCTTTTTCTGAGAGCGATAGAGAAAAATTTAAAGCATTAGCCGAGCAATATAAAACGAATATCTCTATTTACCTCGTTAATGCAGATAGTTTAAAATCTCTGCCGGAAAATAAGCTTTGGACATATGCTATTTACTTTAGATTCATTATTGCTGATTATTTTAGCGGGAAGTTAGAGCGCATTGCATATATTGATTCTGATGTTGTATGCAATGGTTCAATACAAGAACTTGTTCATCTCCCTCTGAATGGCGCTGTGGTTGCTGCAGTTACCGAGCGTGATGAGAAGTGGTGGCTTCAACGTGCTGAGGTGTTAGGGAATAATCTGATCGCCAAAGGGTATTTTAATACGGGTGTCTTGGTGATTGACCTAGCTGAATGGCAAGCACTTGATGTTAGCATGCAGGCTATGAAGTCATTAAACGATAGTGATATAAGAAGCAAACTGACTTATTACGATCAAGATGTGCTCAATATAATCCTGGCTGGGCGGGTACTGTTCCTAGATAAGAAATACAATACACAATTTAGTTTAAATTATGAACTAAAAAAGAATTGTAAAAGCCCTGTTGACGAAAATACGGTACTCATTCACTACATCGGTCCAACGAAACCTTGGCACGAATGGGCTCAGTATGAAACCACTGCGTTGTTTATAAAAGCAAAGAAGATGTCTCCTTGGTGTGACGATAAATTAATGTTACCGACTAATACAAGTCAGAATCGATACGGTGCAAAACATAGCTTTCACCAAGGACTTTATTTGAAAGGCATTAGATTTTATATAAAATATTTTTTATTGAAGATAAAGGGTTAACCCAAAATGAATGTTTTTTTTAAAGAGAAAATCACGTTTGATTCTGGGAACATTATCGATGATGCTCCTACACTAAATGTATCCTATGGTGTTGATAAGAACTTTATGTTTGGTTCTGGAGTATCAATCACATCCGTACTGATGAATAATCAGGATATAAATTTCTCATTTCATCTTTTTACCGACTATATTGATGATGAGTATTTAAAAAATTTGAGATTTTATCTAACCAATTCAATACCTGTATAAACATCTATTTAATCGATCCTGAGTATTTTTTAGATTTACCTACGTCAAATTTCTGGTCGTATGCAACATATTTTAGAGTGCTATCATTTGAGTATTTAAGTGAGTTTATTGACTCACTACTATACTTGGATGCAGATGTTATGTGCAAAGGTAGTCTAAGAAAGTTTACCGAAATATCATTCCAAAACCAGTACGCCGCAGTTGTTCTAGATAATGAAGAAATGCAGGTTAAAAGTGCGGAAAGGTTAAATTACCCTGAATTAGAGGGTAAATATTTCAATGCTGGTGTTTTGTATGTAAACCTAAAGAAATGGAATGAAAAAAAAGTAACAGAATATCTTCTTAGGTTATTACGTGGTGAAACTAAATATGGTCGACTAAAGTATCTTGACCAAGATGGATTAAATATTGTATTTGAATTAAATAATATATATCTACCAAATGATTTTGATTGCATTTATTCGCTTAAAAATGAGCTAAAAGATCCTTCACACCAAACATATAAAAATACTATTGGTGATAGTACTGTTCTTGTTCATTATACTGGGATTACCAAACCATGGCATCATTGGGCGAGCTATCCAGCATCAAAATATTTTAGTCTGGCAAGAGATATATCCCCTTGGAAAAGTTACCCTCTGAAAAAAGCGGGGACTTTAGCTGAAATGCAAAAGTATTATAAGCATGTATTCAAGCAAAAAAAATATTTCTTAGGAGTATTATTTCTCATTCAATATAAAATTAAGAAATTAAAGAGTAAGTGATAAAATGATAAATAGTACACGCCGTAAAGGATTTTCATTATATTTTAAGGGTTCAGGAAATAAATACATTGAAATTTTTGATGATGTTATTTCTTATAATTTTAAAACAATAAAAGTCCTTAGGAATATCGATGATACAAAAGTCTCTTTAATAGAAACGAAGTATGGACGATATGTTCTAAAGATTTTTTCTCCTAAAAATAAAAAATATGAGCGATTTTTCAAATCTTTTATTAAAGGTGATTATTATAAAAATCTCATTCTGCAAACAGATCGAGTTAGAGCTGCAGGCATAACATTTCCCAACGATTTTTATTTATTAGCTGAGCGCAAGATATTTAACTATGCAAGTTTATTTATCATGCTGATAGAATATGTTGAAGGGACTGAGTTAAATGATCTTCCATTAGTTACTGATGCAATAAAAACAGAAATAAAAACTTCTATGGAACAATTACATGCTGCGGGTATGTTATCTGGTGATCCGCATAAAGGTAATTTTATTGTTAGTCCAAATGGTGTAAGGATTATTGATCTTTCGGGGAAGCATTGTAATGCTCAGCGAATGGCTCAAGACCGCATGGCGATGGCTAGGCATCTAGGTATTGAAAATGAGATAAAAGATATTGGTTATTATACTGTAGTATATAAAAATAAGTTGCGTAACTTTATCAAAAAACTGAAAGGTAAAAAAACAAAATAATATTTTATCTTTTAACTATAAATAATTGGTTTTATTTATGACTACAATATCTTCTGGTATTACTAAAGTTATTCAAGCTGGCAATATTAGCCAAAGCGCATACTCTGAAACATTAGAAATCGCTTATGGAGTTGATAAGATATTTTTATTTGGCGCTGCAATTTCGATGCAATCTATCGCTCTATATAATTCTAATGTTGCACTAAATTTTCATGTATTTACAGATTATGTAGATGATGATTATATTAAAAGAGTTGATGAGTTTACTAAGAAAAACGTAAATATTACAGTCTCAATCTATCTAGTCTCTGAAGAATTAGCTAAAACTTTCCCAAGTGCAAAGCAGTGGTCTTATGCAACATTTTTCCGCTTTGTTGCTTTCCAATATCTCAGCGAAACTTGTGGAAAATTGTTGTATATAGATGCTGATGTAATATGTAAAGGAAAACTCACGGGGCTTCTAGATATAGATTTAACTGCAGATAAATTTGCTGCCGTTATCAAAGATGTTCCCTTCATGCAGGATAAACCAGCCAAAAGATTAAATCTGCCGGGACTGCCGGGAAATTATTTCAATGCTGGAGTTATGTTTCTCAAACTTGCAGAGTGGAAGAAACGTGACTTGATGAGTATTGCAATTAAAATGCTTGCAGATGACCCATTACACCTAAAATATAAATGCTTAGATCAAGACATTCTCAATATATTACTGTTTGAACACTGTCTTTTTATAAGTAATGATTATGACTGTTTTTATGGTGTTGATTACGAATTAGAGAATAAAAATAATTATGATTATGAAAAAGTAATTACAGAGGATACAAAATTAATCCATTATGTTGGTGTGACTAAACCATGGCATGATTGGGTTGATTATCCTTGCCAAAAATATTTCTTTGATGCTTATCGTTCATCGTGTTGGAGTGATATTCCGTTACTCACTGCTGCTGGTGAAAAACAGTTCATGATGAAGAGTCGACACCATTGGAGAAATAGACATTACTTTTCTTCAATTATGTCTTTTGCTAAGTATAGAGTTATGAAATATATTAGGAAGTTTAATGGTAATTAGAATTACCTTAGTCCTGTCATAACAAATTTAAAGCGCAATAGGTGTTTGATAAATGGGCATTCCCGTCTATATAGTTTCATTACGTAGAGATATTGATAGAAGAGCTAAGATAGCTGCTGATTTGACTCGTATCGGTGTTGAGTTCATTTTTTTTGACGCTGTTGATGCAAAGGATGAATGTAACCTCCAAACTCTCGGTGCCATGAAGAGTTCAGGTGATGGCGGTTCTATGACGAATGGCGAGCTAGCATGTACTTTAAGTCATCAACACATTTATCAGAAAATGGTGACTCAAGAAATTGAGTGGGCAATTATCCTTGAGGATGATGTTGTCGTTGATAATAGATTCAAATCCCTCTGGATGTCTCTTAATCAGGGAGAGTATAAAAAACTATCTCATGATAAACTTTACCTTCTTGGCGGGCAAAAAGGGTTGCACGAATATCCTGTGCTGGCCACAAGCATTATAAGTAAATTGAAGGTTGGAGAAATAGACTTTAGGCGTATAAATTATAATATTAATAAAATAAGAAGAACATGTTGTTATTTACTTAGTAATTCTATGGCTAAGGATCTATTGGCACTAACGGAAAGTTATGGAACATACCGTGCCGATAGTTGGAAGATTATGTATAACCGAGGGGTTATCAAAGATTTTTATCTCTCTGAAATTATAAGCCACCCTATCGTCAATGATTTTAACAGTCACCTTGAGAGCGAGAGGTCTTTGATTTCGGTAAAGAAAGTAAAAAGAACTAAATTTCAGAAAACGATGAAACTGCTTCGCTCTTGGATAAAAGTTGGTTTCTTTTCATTGCTTAGATAGTTTTTATAAAAATCGCCATTTTAATTACCGATATTATTGGCTAATAAAATATTAAGAGAATATATGAACTTTAATATATCAAGGCTAGGTGCAGTACGGTTTTGTGAGTATTTAATTGTCTTCCTATATCTTATTGGATTAATATTTATACCTATAACCCCCCATGTCACAAATAAAATAATCAATCTCGCTGGAGTGTTATCAATAGTGTTGGTAATTTTCAACTTGAAGCGATATTTTAGAAAGGATAACTCAATCTTATTTTTTGCTATTATAATTTTAGGCATTCTAAATCTGGCATGGTATAATTTTTATAAAACACCTGTTGTTATATATAAAAATGCTTATAGAGGATATCTTGAAGTCGGTAAAATGACTTTATTTAGTTCCTTTTCTTTTTTAATAATGAGCTCATGTTTTATCGGTAATAAATTTAAAATTCAGTTATTATTATCTAGCCTTGCACAGGTACTTATCCTTTCTAGGGCTTTTTATCAAGGTATTTATCTTGATGTTTCGAGAATTCCTTTATCAGCCATGGATGGAAATGCAGGGCAGATGGGAGCTGCAACAGTTGCAGCTTACATGATAACGTTTTCTGCGATATATTTTTCTTTAGTTATTCTTCGGTCAGAATTAAAATATAAAATGCCAGTTTTTTATTTTAATTTCATTCTTACTTTTTGCGCATTAATAATGACGGGTACTCGGGCGGCTATCTTTACGTACCCTATTGTTACTTTTGTATTGTTAGTCATTGAGTATCGGAGGCATAAGGTATATTTAGTAAAAGCTATGTGCTTTATTTTGATTTTACTATTGGTATCTAGTCTTGTTTTTAAAAATGAAATAAAAAAACGTATTGATGCTATAGGTAGTGATATTGTCCTTTTCAAGAAAGATAATAGTATGTCATCTATTGGGGCAAGATTCTCAATGATTCAAGCTGGCTTTAAATCATCACCAATGGATTTATCTTGGCAATCGTTAGAGGAACGTGGACAGAAAATACTTACTCTAAGTAAGGACGATGAAAAATATAAAGGCGCAACACTTTATTCAGATGTTCATATGCATAATGAGGTTATTGAGGCTCTATCGACAAAAGGAATTTTTGGGGTAATAACTTTATTCTTTTTTTACTGTTCTCTTGTTTGGTATTGTATTAAGACGAAAAAATATTTGCTTCTAGCTTTCCCAATGACAATGGTCTTGTTTGGTCTAAGCGATGTAATTATCCATGCGAAACCGATTCCAGCCTCATGGATAATTACGCTCTACTTATCTATATTACTTTTAAATGATGTGCCGAAAAAAAACGAAAGGAAAATACTTAACGTTTAGTTTATTCAAATAAACTAAACGTTAGTCTGGATTTAAGCCCCTAATACAGTCGTCAATGCTTTTAACACTATATTGGGGCTTAACTCTCTAATGTCTTTGCTCGGCGAACAACACGCCACCTGATTTTCTCCATATCCTCCAATCAGCCCCGGATCGGTTGGGCCATAGAGCGTAATATTTGGTCGATCGAGCGCGGCTGCAAGATGACTGAGTCCAGTATCAACAGATACGACGGCTTTCGCCCCTGCTAATACTTCTGCCACCTGTTCTAACGATAAGCGTGGTAACACCTCTACATGATTGAAGCCTTCAGCCAAGCGCTGTGCACGTTGGTGCTCATGCTCTGCTCCCCAAGGTAATTTAATTTTCATACCCGTCGGTTCAACCAGAGTAATAAGCTCCCGCCAATGTTCTTCTGGCCAGTGCTTATCGTCGCGTGTTGTTGCATGTAAGAACACGAAATACTGACCGTGATCAGCGGGGAGATGATTGAGAAAACGCTGAGAGATAGCGTAGTCACCTCGGCTTTCCGGTTTTGTGTAGCCTAAGCTCAGCGCAAATAATTCACGTGTTCTCTCGACCGCATGCATTTTTTTATTAATGCTATAGCGGTGATTGAAAACCAGCTGGCGAAGGGCTCACGAGCACTTTGGCAGTCTTGCCCGTGGCGCGGGCCTTTTGCGATACGGGTGATTAGCGCTGCGCTTTTTATCAGCCCCTGAGCATCAATGACGGCGTCATAGGTGCGGCGCTGTACTTCTCGTTTGAAATCACAGCGCTCTTGACGTGTATTAACACCAAACCAGTTCTTCCTCCAGCGGCGGATCGCCACTGGGATCACGCGATCGACCGCAGGATGCCAGCTCGGTATCTGCGCAAACCCTTCTTCTACCACCCAATCAAATTTTATATCTGGAATGGCATGCATAGCATCTGTCAGTGCTGGTAGCGTGTGCAGCACATCGCCCATCGATGAGGTTTTGACAATCAAGACATGCATTACTGCTGGGTATCCTTTGGTAATAACTCGTTCAATGCTTGCATAACAACATCAGGCTGAATATCGATCAGGCTCTGGTGATAGCCTTGATTTGCATCACCTTTGCGTATTTTGAGATAACCAGTAATCAAGCGGATAACTTTAGCTTTGTTTGACAGCGGCGGTGTGAAATCTGGGCTGCTCGGGCCATAAAGCGCGACTAATGGTTTATCAAGCGCTGCGGCTACGTGCATTAGGCCGGAGTCATTGGTCACAATCGCCTGACATGCTGCAATTAATATCACTGCCTGATCTAAGTTTGTTTGCCCTGCGACATTCAAACAATATTCGCGGGCGTCTTCAGTTAGCGCTTGGCAAATCTCTTCACCGGCTTCGTGATCTTTGGCTGAGCCAAATAGAGCCACCTGATAGCCTTGCTCAATCAGTTTTTGTGCCAATGCGGCATAGTGATAGTGCGGCCATCTCTTCGCTGGGCCAAACTCAGCGCCAGGGCAGAAACCAATAATTGGGCGATGGTCTGTCAGATTAAACGCCGCAGCTGTTTCAGCAATTTCTTCATCTGAAACGCTGAGTGCTGGCCAAAGCAGTGGTTGAGGCAAATCTTTGGCAGATTTTATCTGCTGCGCCGGATAGGCCAACGCGACATACCGTTCAACCATTAGCGGGAATGCGGCTTTGTCGAGCTGGCGAACATCAGTCAGCAAGCCGTAGCGCATTTCACCTTTCCAGCCAGTTCTAGCAGGAATGCGTGCAAAGAAAGGGATTAACGCAGATTTAAACGAATTTGGCAGCACGTAGGCACGATCATAGCCCTTATCGCGCAGGCTTTTACCTAAATGATAGCGTTCGCCCAGCGCGAAAGAACCATGCCCTAAGGGCATGGCGATCGCTTCGTTAACTTCTGGCATTCGCGCTAACAAAGGACGGCACCAGTTCGGTGCCATCACGTCAATTTTAGCGTCAGGATGTTCGGCCTTCAGGGTTCGATACAAGCTTTGCGACATCATCATGTCGCCTACCCATGAAGGGCCGATAACCAGTATTTTCATACCGTGTTTCATTCCTTACTGTTGTGGGGCCGTGTTTAGGCTTTGTTATTCAGCCACGCAAGATATTCGCTCACGCCTTCAGCAACGGTTTTAAACGGCTTGTCATAGCCAGCTGCACGCAATTTGGTGGTATCGGCTTTGGTGAAACCCTGATAGCGGCCTTTCAATTTGTCTGGGAAAGGAATGTAGCTGATGCTGCCTTTTTGGTGATAGGCAACAACCGCGTCTGCGACGGCTTGGAATGATTCCGCACGGCCAGTACCGCAGTTAAAGATGCCAGAGATGCCTTTCTGCCAGAACCACAGGTTCACATCAGCAACGTCGCCCACATAGATGAAGTCACGTTTAAAACCATCGCTGCCTTCAAACAATTTTGGATCTTCACCGTTGTTGATTTGGTTATTCAGATGGAATGCAACGCTTGCCATGCTGCCTTTATGACCTTCACGTGGGCCATAAACGTTGAAGTAGCGGAAGCCACAAATCTGAGATTCTGCTTCTGGCAGGATCTGGCGAACATACTGATCGAACAGGAATTTGGAGTAACCGTAAACGTTTAATGGTCCTTCGAATTCGCGTTCTTCGGTAAATTGCTCAGTTAAACCGTAGGTGGCGGCAGACGATGCGTACAAGAATGGGATTTGGCGTTCCAAGCAGAAATGCAGCAGTTCCTTAGAGTACTGATAGTTGTTATCCATCATATACTTGCCATCCCACTCGGTGGTGGATGAGCACGCACCTTCATGGAAAACGGCTTCGATATCGCCGAAATCATCCCCAGCAACAACGCTGGCAATAAAATCTTCTTTATCCATGTAGTCGGTAATTTCTAAATCGACCAAATTAACAAATTTAGTGCCGTCTTTAAGGTTATCGACCACGAGAATGTCGCTATAGCCGTTATTATTCAGTGCCTTAACGATGTTGCTGCCGATCATGCCAGCGCCGCCGGTTACAATAATCATGAGATTTACCTTTAAATAAACGAAACAGTGGCGCACAACGCCCCACGTTATATGACCTCATAATAGCATTTCATGCTTAAGCATTCAGCGTATAGGGCATGAATCTGAATCAAAAGCCCTTGAATTAGGCCTCATACTGTCATGAGTGGCACATGGCGACTAACTCATAACCGAAAGTAATTATTTCCCCTGATCCTACAACAGCGTGATATCTGCTGCATTTCTCACATTCTGTGAGTTACAAACTCGTTTCATTTGCAACAAGACAGTAATATGTTTCACAAACTTGCCCATCCAGGAGATAACACCATGTCTGCGGATTTTTACCAGCAGCTGACCCAGCAATTAGAAACGACCTGTGCCGAAGGTCTGTATAAAAACGAACGTATTATTACCTCAGCGCAGCAGGCTGATATTGCGGTTGCAGATGGCCGCCATGTTATTAACTTTTGCGCAAACAACTATTTAGGTTTGGCAAATCACCCTGCGCTGATCAAAGCAGCGAAAGAAGGCATGGATTCCCATGGCTTTGGTATGGCATCGGTGCGCTTTATCTGCGGCACTCAAGATAGCCACAAACAGCTAGAACAACGACTGGCTGATTTTTTAGGTATGGAAGACTCCATTTTATATTCTTCCTGCTTCGATGCTAACGGTGGGCTGTTCGAAACGCTGTTAGGTCCTGAAGATGCCATTATTTCTGATGCGCTGAACCATGCTTCGATTATTGATGGCGTGCGTTTGTGTAAGGCTAAGCGCTATCGCTATGCCAATAACGATATGGCTGAACTGCGTGCCCAGTTAGAAATGGCGAAGGCCGATGGCGCTCGCCATATTATGATTGCGACCGACGGCGTGTTCTCAATGGATGGCGTTATTGCCGATCTGAAATCGGTGTGCGATTTAGCCGATGAATATGGCGCGTTGGTGATGGTTGATGATTCCCATGCGGTTGGCTTCGTTGGCGAAAATGGCCGTGGCACCCATGAATACTGCGAAGTGATGGGGCGTGTAGACATCATCACCGGTACTTTAGGGAAAGCATTAGGCGGCGCATCCGGCGGCTATACCGCGGGCCGTAAAGAAGTGATCGAATGGCTGCGCCAGCGTTCGCGTCCTTATCTGTTCTCCAACTCTTTAGCGCCAGCCATCGTTGCTGCATCAATCAAAGTGCTTGAGCTACTGGCTGATGGCGATGAACTGCGCAACCGTCTGTGGAGCAACGCTCGTTTGTTCCGTGAAAAAATGAGCGCGGCGGGTTTCACTCTAGCGGGTGCCGATCATGCCATCATTCCTGTGATGTTGGGTGATGCCAAATTGGCACAAGAATTTGCCAATGAATTGCTGAAAGAAGGCATCTATGTAACAGGGTTCTTCTTCCCTGTTGTTCCTAAAGGTCAGGCACGTATTCGTACTCAAATGTCTGCTGACCATACTCCAGAACAAATTGAACGCGCAGTCGCGGCCTTTATTCGTATCGGCAAGCAGCTGGGTGTGATTGCCTAAGGAACTCATCGTTATGAAAGCATTGTCAAAACTGAAGGCGGAAGAAGGGATTTGGATGACCGATGTGCCGAAGCCAGAGCTTGGGCATAACGATATCATGATTAAAATCCGTAAAACGGCGATTTGTGGTACTGACGTCCATATTTACAACTGGGATGAATGGTCGCAAAAAACTATTCCAGTACCGATGGTCGTTGGTCATGAATACGTGGGTGAGATTGTTGCGATCGGGCAAGAGGTTACCGGCTACAAGATTGGCGAACGTGTTTCTGGTGAGGGGCATATTACCTGCGGACACTGCCGTAACTGCCGCGGCGGGCGCACGCATCTATGCCGAAATACCACCGGCGTGGGTGTTAACCGCACTGGCGCATTTGCTGAGTATCTAGTTATTCCGGCATTTAACGCGTTTAAAATTCCAGACAATATTCCCGATGAGTTAGCGGCCATTTTTGACCCGTTTGGCAATGCTGTTCATACCGCGCTTTCATTCGATTTAGTGGGTGAAGACGTCTTAGTTTCCGGCGCAGGGCCGATTGGCATTATGGCGGCGGCGGTGTGTAAACACGTTGGCGCACGTAATGTCGTGATTACCGACGTTAACGAATATCGTCTGGATCTGGCTCGTAAAATGGGCGTGACCCGCGCAGTGAATGTGAGTAAAGAAAATCTCACAGATGTGATGAATGAGCTTGGTATGACCGAAGGTTTTGACGTCGGTTTGGAAATGTCTGGAGCACCGCCAGCGTTCCGTGCGATGCTGAGCACCATGAATCACGGTGGCAAAATTGCGATGCTGGGGATCCCGCCATCAGATATGGCAATTGACTGGAATCAGGTGATTTTCAAAGGGCTATTCATCAAGGGTATTTATGGCCGCGAGATGTTTGAAACGTGGTACAAGATGGCCGCATTGCTGCAATCAGGCTTGGATTTGAGCCCAATCATCACTCACCAGTTTGGTATCGATGATTTCCAAAAAGGCTTTGATGCTATGCGTTCAGGCCACTCAGGAAAGGTTGTTCTGAGCTGGGATTAAGATCCTCATATGAGCAAAAAGCCCCAATAGGGGCTTTTTTTCAACTTTTTTGCGATTAATTACAGCCAGTAATGCCAGCGGGCCTGTATGAATTTCACCGGAGCTGTATTTGCTATGCTGGTGCCAATGGCATCAAACATGGCGGTGGCATACACCTTCTCTGGTGCTTTTTTGCTGATGCATTGTTTAACACCACGGAATGGGTTACGTGGTTTTTGCTGTGTTGGCAGCGGGTTTTTATCTGGTACGGAAGCGCCATTAAGCAGTGAGCTAGGGCGAACCAACACAATATCTGCCGGTAACGACGGCAGCATTTGTTGTAATACGCGTACCGTTGATGGGTGCGGATGGCCGATGGCTATTGCTGACCCACTTTTCCGTGCAATTTGAATGGCGCGGTTAAACTGCTGGCGGATAGCAGCTTCGTTTTGAGAATCATCCAGAAAGACTTTGCGTTTAATGACTTTAATCCCGGTACCGGCAGAGGCGTTTGTTACCTGACTATTGCCGATCGTCATGCTGTCGAGGAAATAAAGAAAATGATACTGCTCCAGTGTGCGCATGACTTTCTGCATGCCTTGCAGGTTTGACGTCATCAGGCTGCCCATATGGTTGTTCATCCCAACGGCATAAGGCACAGCGTTTACGGATTGGCGGATGATGCGCTGGATTTCAGCTTCGCTCATTGAGGGCTGTAATGTGTCTTTCTCTAGCGGCTGTTTGCTAATGGGCGCCATTGGCAGGTGGATCAGAATTTCGCGCCCCTGAGCATGTGCTTTGTTTGCCATTTCACGCGCATGAGGTGCGGTGGGCAAAACGGCAACGGAGATAGCCAAGGGCATTTGCAGGATTTTATTTTCTTCTTGTGGGCGATAGCCAAAATCGTCAATGACGATAGCTAACTTCCCTGCATAGGCAGATACCGTGCTACAGGTGAAAATCAGAAGTGCGGAGGTGACAGCATTGAAAAAGCGCAATGTGTTTTCCCTTGTTGTTGCAGGAGCGGTAACTGCGGGTGAATGAGGGCTCTTGGGGCTAACGTCCAAGCCACGGTAGTGGGTTGACGGCTTGGCCTTGGCGGCGGATTTCAAAGTAAAGAGCAGGTTGGCCTTGGCCACCGCTATTACCGACCAGTGCGATAGGCTGTCCTGCACGAACCTGTGCGCCGACGTTAACCAAAGCGCTTTGGTTATAGCCGTACAGACTCATATCGCCTTTGCCGTGTTCAACTACAACGACCAGACCATAACCTTGCAGCCAATCGGCTAGCAGTACGCGACCATCTGCGATGGCTTTCACTTCACTGCCTTCGGATGCGGCAATAACCATCCCTTTCCAGCGCAGTTCGCCCTGTAGCGTTTCGCCGAAACTGTGAATAGTTCGGCCACGAACGGGCCACATTGCCTGACCATTGCCACGTCCTAAACCACCGGTACGCGCTATCAATGAACGCTCGCTTTCCGTTGGTTTGTATTTATACGTCGTGCCTTTTTTCTTCGCCTGCTCTTCTTTAGCCTTCATTTGGGCTTGAAGCTTGGCGGCTTCTCGCGCCTCACGTTCGGCGCGTGCTTTCGCTTCACGCTCGGCCTTGGCGATCTGATCGCGCAAGCGTGATTCGTTCGCTTTCATTTCGGAGAGCTGTTGCTGATCTTTAGCCAGTGAGCTTTCCAATGATGAGAGGGTTTTTTGGCGCTGAATGCGGGCAGACTCTAGCTGTTGCTGCGCTTGCTGCTGGGTAACCAGAATCGCTTTTTGCTGATTTTGTGCGGCTTCCAGCTCTTTCTTTTCGCTGGCTAAGTCGGTGCGCGTCTGGTTTAGCTTATCGATATTTTTTTGGCGCGCTTCATTGAGATAACCAAAGTAAGCCAAAATACGCTCACTGCGCTGGCTTTCTTCACCGCTCAGTAAAACCTGAATACCGGTATGTTTGCCTAAACGAAAAGCCATATCGAGCTGATGCTCGAGCAGCTTCAGGTGTTTGTTTTCTTGCGACTGAAGTTTTTTAATCGATGCGGTCAGCTTGGTAACGTTGGCACTTAGCGTTGCTAGTTCAGACTGCGTTTCTCGAAGAGAGCGGCTTGCCTGAGCAATGATTTTTTCCTGCGCTTTAAGCTGATCTTGCAGTGAACTACGCTGTTGTTGCTGCTGTTTGACGGCTTTTTCTTTTTCAGCAATGTTTTGCTGAATAGATTTTAGCTGCTGTTTGTTGTCATCAGCGGCCTGAGTGGGGAACGAGGAAAACCATGCGCCAGCATAGATTACGCTGGCACACAGTATCGGTAACATGCGAAACGCTGCGGGAGTGGGCGACAAACGAGTGAGTTTATCGCCAATGTTTTTATCCGCTTTGAGCGCTAAGGCTACCTTTGATTCGTGAAATTGATCTTTTCCCCTCATGGGGATCGATTATTCCACGATGAACAGCGGCTTACCAGTCATCTCTTTAGGCACTTCCATGTCCATCATGGTCAGCATGGTCGCTGCGATGTCAGACAATTTACCGCCTTCAACGGCTTTAGCCGGTTTGCCAACGTAGATTAATGGCACTGGCAGGTTGGTGTGAGCGGTATACGCAGCACCTGTCACCTGATCGCGCATCAGCTCGGCGTTGCCGTGGTCCGCAGTGATCAGCAACTGACCACCTACGTTTTGAACGGCTTCGACGACCTGACCGACACAGTGATCCAGCGTTTCAACGGCTTTTACTGCGGCATCGTAAATACCGGTGTGGCCAACCATGTCGCCGTTAGGGTAGTTACAGATAATCGCATCGTATTTACCGCTGTTGATAGCGCCAACCAGTTTTTCGGTCAGCTCAGCAGAGCTCATTTCTGGCTGCAGATCGTAAGTCGCCACTTTTGGCGAGTTGATCAGAATGCGGTCTTCGCCTTTGAACGGCTCTTCCACGCCACCGTTGTAGAAGAAGGTCACGTGAGCATATTTTTCAGTTTCAGAAATACGCAGCTGAGCTTTGTCATGCTTCATCAGCCATTCACCGAAGGTGTTTGCCAGTGAAGATGGTGGATAAGCGCAAGCCGCTTTAATGTCAGCCGCATATTCAGTCAACATTACGAAGTTGCTGAAGTTAACCACTTTGTTGCGTTTGAAACCGTCAAAGTCAGCGTTAACAAAGGTGCGAGTGATTTGGCGAGCACGGTCAGCACGGAAGTTCATGAAGATCAGCGCATCGCCGTCGTTCATGGATGCATCGGCTTCACCTGCCGCTTTGATTACGGTTGGTTTAACAAATTCGTCGTTTTCGTCGCGTGCGTAAGCCGCTTCAAGGCCGGCAACCGCATTTTCTGCGGTGTATTCGCCTTTCGCTTCGGTCAGCAGATCATAAGCTAACTGAACGCGATCCCAACGGTTATCACGGTCCATTGCATAGTAGCGACCAATGATGGACGCGATGCGGCCTTTGCCCAATTCGGCAAATTTCTCGGTGAATCGTTTCAGTGTATTTTCAGCACTACGCGGCGGGGTGTCACGTCCATCCAAGAATGCGTGCAGATAGATAGCTTCTGCGCCACGCTTGGCAGCCAACTCAACCATAGCAAGAATGTGTTCTTCGTGGCTATGTACGCCACCCGGAGACATCAAACCCATGATGTGAACGGCTTTGCCCAGAGATACGGCTTTATCAACCGCACCAACCAGAACTTCATTGGCAAAGAAGTCGCCGTCTTTGATTTCTTTGTCCAGACGGGTCAGATCTTGATAAACGATGCGGCCTGCGCCAAGGTTTACGTGACCAACTTCAGAGTTACCCATCTGGCCGTCAGGCAGACCTACGTCCAAACCGGAAGCAGAAATCAGGGTATGTGGGTATTCTTTCCACAGACGATCCATGACAGGACGTTTAGCGTTAAGAATCGCGTTATCTTGGGTTTCTTCGCGGTAACCATAACCGTCCAGAATTACCAGTACCATTGGTTTTTTGGCGCTCGACATTGCAACAACCTCGTTTCTTTATAAGTTCAAAGTTTGAGTTCAAAATACGTTCAAGTGTGAATAGCCGTTTAGGTTAAAACGGAATCACTCACACGCCCGCTGAGCGGTGCCTAAGCAAAGGCCGAATAACATACACGGCTATTTGCACTCAAAGTAGTGTAATTTTACTACAGTCTGTGGTGAATTGAGCGCAGAAAGATCAAATGATCGTTTCTGTACCTTGTTTCAAGCCGGTAAATCCTGTCTGAAACATAAAAAATTTCGGGTTATGCCGCAGATTCGTTTTTAGTAACAGGTCTTCTGGCTGTAATTGACGCACTGCGCAGGTATACTCTGACTCTTTGATTTTATCCCTTAACTGACGGGAGTAGTTACACCCCATGCAAATGCAAGAGATTATGCAATTTGTGAGTGCCCATCCCATACTTAGCGTAGCGTGGATTGTTCTGTTTGTAGCAGTGCTGGTCACCACCTTTAAAAGCCGTTTCTCCAAAGTAAAAGAAATTACTCGTGGTGAAGCCACTCTTCTGATTAACAAAGAAGATGCCGTTGTTGTTGATACCCGTACTCGCGAAGATTTCCGCAAGGGTCATCTGGCAAACTCTCTGAATCTGACGCCTAGCGACCTGAAAAATGGCAGCTTTGGTGAGTTAGAGAAACATAAAACTCAGCCAGTTATCGTGGTTTGCGCCAATGGCATGAGCTCTCGTGAATCGGGTGAGCATTTAGTGAAAGCGGGCTTTGAGCGCGTTTATACGCTGAAAGACGGTATCGCAGGCTGGAGCGGTGAGAATCTGCCTTTAGCTCGCGGCAAATAATCTGCAAGGAATTCATCATGGCAAACATTGAGATCTATACCAAAGCGACCTGTCCTTTCTGTCATCGCGCGAAAGCGCTGTTGCAGTCAAAAGGCGCTCAGTTTAATGAAATTGCTATTGATAACGATCCGAAAAAGCGCGAAGAAATGATTGAGCGCAGCGGTCGTACAACCGTGCCACAGATTTTTATTGATGGGCAGCACATTGGTGGCTGTGACGATTTACACGCGCTGGATGCAAAAGGCGGCCTCGACCCGTTGCTGTAATCCGTGCGGTATTCGCCCCATAATTCCCATTTATGGATATTAACTTAAAAGGTATTAACGCTATGTCAGAACAAAACAACTCAGAGATGTCTTTCCAGATCCAACGTGTTTACACCAAAGATATCTCCTTTGAAGCTCCAAATGCGCCAGCTGTATTCCAGAAAGATTGGCAGCCAGAAGTTAAACTGGATCTGGATACTGCATCCACTCAGCTGGCTGACGGCGTGTTTGAAGTGGTACTGCGCGTGACGGTAACGGCAACTCTGGGCGAAGAAACTGCATTCCTGTGTGAAGTTCAGCAGGCAGGTATCTTCACTATTTCTGGCATCGAAGGAACTCAGATGGCTCATTGTCTGGGTGCTTACTGCCCGAACATCCTGTTCCCATATGCACGCGAATGCATCACCAGCCTGGTTTCTCGTGGTACTTTCCCACAGTTGAACCTGGCTCCAGTGAACTTCGACGCACTGTTCATGAATTATCTGCAGCAGGCTGAAGGCGCAGAAGGTGCTGAACAGCAGCCTCAGGATGCCTAATGAATAACCCTACGGCTTCAATGACCGTCATCGGTGCCGGTTCTTACGGCACCGCTTTGGCAATTACGCTGGCGCGTAATGGGCACCAAGTGGTGTTATGGGGTCACGACCCTAAACATATCGAAGCACTTGATGCCGCGCGCTGTAATCAGGCATTCCTGCCTGATGTTCCTTTCCCCGATACGCTAACGCTGGAAACCGATCTTGCGAAGGCAATGGCTGCAAGCCGTGATGTGCTGGTCGTTGTACCGAGCTATGTGTTTGGTGAAGTGCTGCGTCAACTGAAGCCATACCTGCGTACTGATTCACGAATCGTTTGGGCAACC
Organism: Obesumbacterium proteus; assembly: GCF_001586165.1. Taxonomy (NCBI): domain Bacteria; kingdom Pseudomonadati; phylum Pseudomonadota; class Gammaproteobacteria; order Enterobacterales; family Hafniaceae; genus Obesumbacterium; species Obesumbacterium proteus. Next base: position 662,035 of record NZ_CP014608.1, read on the forward strand.
AAGGGATTAGAAGCAGAAACAGGTCGTTTGCTACAAGATGTTGCTCGTGAAGCGCTTGGCCCTGACATTCCTTTAGCTACGCTGTCAGGCCCAACGTTTGCCAAAGAACTGGCTGCGGGTTTACCTACTGCAATTGCGCTGTCATCCACCGATGCACAGTTCACCGACGATTTACAGCAGCTACTGCGCTGCGGCAAAAGCTTCCGTGTTTATAGCAACCCTGATTTCATCGGTGTACAGCTAGGTGGTGCGGTAAAAAACGTGATTGCGATTGGCGCAGGTATGTCTGACGGCATCGGCTTTGGTGCGAACGCCAGAACTGCGTTGATCACGCGTGGGTTGACCGAAATGAGTCGTCTTGGGGTTGCGCTGGGTGCCGATCCAACTACCTTTATGGGTATGTCTGGATTAGGCGACTTGGTGCTGACCTGTACTGACAACCAGTCTCGTAATCGCCGTTTTGGGATTATGCTGGGGCAGGGCGTAGGCGTGCAGGAAGCGCAAGATAAGATTGGCCAAGTGGTTGAAGGCTATAGAAATACCAAAGAAGTGATGGCCTTGGCCCAACGCTTTGGTGTGGAAATGCCTATCACTGAGCAAATCTATCAGGTGCTTTATTGCCATAAAGATGCTCGTGAAGCGGCGTTGACGCTGCTAGGTCGAGCACGCAAAGACGAAAAAACCAGCCGTTAGAGATCAAGTTTTTAACATCAAGGCTTGACCATGCTACGGCAGGTCTGATTAATTGTTGTCTGAATTATAACTATAGCTGATATAGTCACGGCAGCAATTAAATTGATTGAAGGGAGTGTTGTATGTCGATAGAAGAACTAGAACAAATCTGGCAATGCATCAAAACCGAGGCGCGTGGTTTAGCCGAGTGTGAGCCGATGCTGGCTAGTTTCTATCACGCAACACTCCTTAAGCATGAAAATTTGGGCAGTGCGTTGAGCTATATTCTGGCGAATAAGCTGGCCAATGCCATTATGCCTGCGATTGCTATTCGCGAAGTGGTGGAAGAGGCTTATCGCGCCGACACCAATATGACCGACTACGCGGCACGCGATATTCTCGCGGTTCGCCAGCGAGATCCAGCAGTAGATAAATACTCCACGCCATTGCTTTACCTGAAAGGTTTTCATGCCTTGCAGGCCTACCGCATTGGTCATTGGCTGTGGTCGCAAGATCGTAAAGCGCTGGCTATTTACCTGCAAAATCAAATCTCAGTTGTTTTTGGCGTTGATATTCATCCTGCGGCGCGAATTGGCTGTGGGATCATGCTCGATCATGCGACGGGTATTGTGATCGGCGAAACGGCCGCGGTTGAAAACGACGTGTCTATTCTGCAATCCGTAACACTGGGTGGTACGGGTAAAGAAGGGGGCGATCGTCATCCGAAGATCCGTGAAGGCGTTATGATCGGCGCAGGTGCTAAAATTCTGGGCAATATCGAAGTGGGTCGCGGAGCTAAGATTGGTGCAGGGTCAGTGGTTCTACATCCTATTCCTGCTCACACTACGGCGGCTGGTGTGCCTGCGCGCATTGTAGGGCGTCCTGAAAGTGAAAAACCGTCCATGGATATGGATCAGTTGTTTAACGGTTCACACGATGGTTTTGAGTTCGGCGACGGAATTTAACGGCAGGTTCTTTTCATTCTACGGGGCAGACACTCGCCTGCCTCGCATATCACAGTAAAACTCACTCTTTGAGCAAAGCCCCTTCGTAGACTAATTGACGCCATGCTTCGTAAACCACCACTGAAACTGCGTTAGACAGGTTCATGCTGCGGCTGCTGGCGAGCATCGGGATACGGATCTTCTGTTGTGCTGGAAGTGCATCCAAAATGTAGGCGGGTAGGCCACGTGTTTCTGGGCCAAACACCAGATAATCTCCGGCCTGATAGCTCACGGCGCTATGCGCTGGAGTACCTTTAGTAGTTAATGCAAACAGGCGTTCTGGCTTTTCGCTATCGAGAAACGCTTGATAGTCATGGTGTTTCTTCAGCGTAGCAAATTCGTGATAGTCCAAACCTGCGCGACGTAAGCGTTTGTCATCCCATGTGAAGCCTAAGGGTTCAATGAGGTGCAAGCTAAAGCCAGTATTGGCGCAAAGACGGATGATATTGCCGGTATTCGGTGGGATTTCAGGTTCAAATAAAACGATATTAAGCATGTGATGCGCCCCCAAGGTCAGGGGGCGCATTATACTCCAAACTTATCGCGTATAAAGCGGAAGCCAAAGTGTCAGGCGTAAACCGCCCAGCGGGCTGTCTTCGGCTTTCACCCAGCCGTTATGCTGTTCAACCACGGTTTCTACGATAGCGAGGCCCAAACCGGTTCCTCCCGACTCGCGATCGCGCGCTTCATCGGTGCGGTAGAACGGCCGGAAAATTTGCTCGCGATCTTCTGGTGCAACGCCCGGGCCATCATCATCAACGTGGATAGTGATGCCCTGATTATCGCAGCTAAACGTCACCGCAATCTGATGATGAGAGTAACGCAGCGCGTTACGCACGATATTTTCAACGGCACTATCCAGAGCGGCATGGCTGCCAAATAGTGGCCAAGGCCCTGGAGGGCTGATGATCTCTAGCGTTTTCCCAACCTGCTCGGCCTCAAACTTCGCATTGTCTAGCACGTCATCCCAAAGCTCATCGGCTTTCAAATGCTCGCGTTCTAGCTCGGTTTTATGCTGATTACGGGATAGCGCCAGCAGATCGTTAATCATGCTGTCGAGGCGATGCGCCTCCATCTCAATGCGTGACAGTTCGTTGTATTCACCATGGCGGCGGCGCATCAGCGCGGTGGCGAGCTGCAAGCGCGTGAGCGGCGTTCTTAGCTCATGCGAAATATCAGAGATCAAACGCTGCTGTGCGTTGACCATACGTTCAAGCGCGCTGACCATTTGGTTAAAGCTAGCGCCTGTGGCTAAGAACTCCTGCGGGCCAGCCTCCAGTTCCGGATGCTGTTTAAGGTTACCGCTGGCAACATCATCGGCGGCGTTTTTAAGCTTACGAGCGGGGCTTGCGAGGCTCCATGCGAGCCAAAGCAGCAGCGGCGAGCTGATAAGCATGGTGACAAGCAACAGCAGCAGCGGTCGGTCAAACATCAGGTTGATGAAATCAGACTGAGGGCTGCTTGCAGGGCGAACCAGATAGAGCTGGTAGTTATCTTCGCCATCACGAATAGGGAATGGCCCCAACATTTCGAGTCGGCCATATTTTTTCTTTTTCGGCTGGTCTGCGTTATCAGACTGGCCGATAAAGTTACGTACAATCTGCATTTCATTGCGTTGAGCGCCGATAACGCGCCCTTCGCTTGTCACCAGCAGAAGGCGTTGACCCGGAGGTGACCATTTATCAATGGCGCGGAACAAACGGCGCCACCACATCAAGTCATTCGCCGGATCAACAGCTAGCTCTGCTTCTACGTGCTGCTCCAGCATAATGCCTTGACGGCGTTCACTGTCCAGTAATGAGGTTAGCTGGCGTGAATCGAGCTTGGGCAGCATGAGCACCACCATCAGCACCAACGCCAGCGTTAACCAGAAAATGGCAAAGATACGTGCCGTAAGGCTATTAATCATGAAACAGACACCATCAGATAACCGCGACCACGCAGCGTTTTGAACCAAGGCTGGCCATCTTTACGTTCTGGCAGCTTACGGCGCAGGTTGGAAATATGCATATCAATCGCGCGGTCAAAAGGTGTTAGGCGTTTGCCTAGCACTTCTTGGCTTAAATGTTCACGTGACACCACCTGACCCAAATGCTGTGCTAGCAAATAGAGCAAGGTAAATTCAGTGCCGGTGAGCTCTAAGGTTTCCCCATCAAAGCTGGCTTCCTGACGCCCTGGATTGAGCAGCAGGTGATCCACTTCCAGCGTTGGCGCATTGCTTTCGTTGCTTTGCTGCTGTTCGTTCCAGTTGGAGCGACGCAGAATGGCACGAATACGTGCAACCAGTTCACGATCGTTAAATGGTTTTGGCAGATAGTCATCTGCACCAAGCTCAAGACCCAATACGCGGTCCAGTTCGCTACCGCGAGCCGTGAGCATAATTACCGGCGTTTGATGATGTTGGCGCACTTCTTTCAAAGTATCGATGCCGTTTTTCTTTGGCATCATTACGTCGAGCAATAATAAATCAATGCTGGAATCTAAAAGCTCCAGAGCCTGTTCGCCATCGTGCGCTACCACGACGCTAAAACCTTCTAAATCAAGCAGTTCTTGCAGCAGTGACGTCAGTTCGCGATCGTCATCAACCAGTAAAATTTTATTCATAGGTGTTTACCTCCTGACGCAAAATACGACAACAAGTGCCGCTATTCCATGACTTTACTTAGTTTTACATGCACTGACGCTAGTTTTCAGGCCCCGAGTTACACTGATTCTCGTTGATTCACATAAGCGAGCCAAAGCAAAGGAGTAGATGATGCGTAAAGTAACCTCGTTAGCCATGACTTTGATGCTTGCGATGGCCTCTACCGCAGCATTTGCCGATGGCACTCAACAAAACGGTATGTTGTATCAAAGTATGGATCATAACCGCATGTTTGACGGTGTGAATCTTACCGAACATCAGCGTCAACAAATGCGCGATTTGATGCAACTAGCGCGACATGATTTACCCCGCGTTGATATAGCGGAGGCTGAAGCCATGCATAATCTGGTAACGGCAGAAAAGTTCGATGAAGCCGCAGTGCGGCAGTTAGCCGAAAAAATGGCTCAGGAGAGTATAAACCGTCAGGTTGAAATGGCGAAAATTCGCAACCAGATGTACAACCTGCTGACTCCCGAGCAAAAGGCCCAGTTAAATGAGCGTTACCAGCAACGCATTGCCAGTTGGCAGCAGCAGGTAGCGACCATGCAGAATACTTCAGCCCTGAAGTTAGGTACGAAAGAGTAGCACCCTGTTTTTCCTTGCCATAGACACCATCCCTGTCTTCCCCACCTTGCGGTGGGGTTTTTTTGTCTGCGATTTAACGATCGGTATCGTGTCATTTCCCGAGTGGCTTTTTTTTGTCATTAATTCGCTATACTGAACAGCCCTAATCGTTAAAGGAAATTTTCATGGACCAGCAGTATGCACGGTTAGTCAAAACCGCTGCGCTGGGAGCCACGGTAACTGCCACCGCTCTCCTTATTATTAAAACGCTTGCCTGGTGGCATACTGGCTCAGTGAGCCTATTGGCGTCGCTGGTGGATTCTGTGGTTGATATCGCGGCCTCGCTGACAAACCTGTTTGTGGTTCGCTATTCCCTGCAGCCAGCTGATGAAGAACACACTTTTGGCCACGGTAAAGCTGAATCGCTGGCCGCGCTGGCTCAAGGTATGTTTATTTCTGGTTCCGCGCTGTTTCTGTTCCTTACCGGATTCCAGCACCTTATCAATCCAGAGCCGATGACCGATCCCGGCCTAGGGATTGGGGTAACCATTATCGCTTTAGCCTGCACGATGGTGTTGGTCACTTTCCAGCGTTGGGTCGTGCGTAAAACGCGTAGTCAGGCGGTGCGTGCCGATATGCTGCATTATCAGTCCGACGTGATGATGAACGGCGCGATTCTTATTTCTCTGGGGCTGAGCTGGTATGGCTTTACTCGTGCAGACTCCCTGTTTGCATTGGGGATTGGGGTTTACATCCTGTATAGCGCGCTGCGTATGGGATATGAAGCCGTGCAGTCTTTGCTGGATCGGGCTTTGGACGACGATGAAAGGCAAGCGATCATTGATATTGTGCACGCATGGCCGGGCGTTAGCGGCGTGCATGATCTAAGAACCCGTCAGTCTGGGCCGACTCGTTTTATTCAGTTACATATTGAGATGGACGATAACCTGCCTTTAATTCAGGCTCATGGCATTGCTGAACAAGTTGAGCAGGCGATTTTGCGACGTTTTCCTGGTTCGGACGTGATTATCCATCAAGACCCCTGTTCGGTGGTACCTGATGGGCAAAAAGGGCATTGGGAGCTCTAATCACGGCTAAACTATAAGAAATAATGTTATTAGTGTGGTGGGTTTCTAAATTTATTCTTTAAGTGCTTGGGAATTTTTTTACCACAAACTAGACTGACCTGAATCAATTCAGCTGGATAACTTTGATATAATATTCAGCAGTAGCAGCGATAAACGTTCATTTTTTATACCTGTGTCCTGTACCACATATAATAACGTTTAGCGCGATGGCGAAAACAATTCTTAAGAATAGCATCTACAAGCTCAGAGGTAGTCATGATCAAGAAAATCGGTGTATTGACGAGTGGCGGTGACGCTCCAGGTATGAACGCTGCGATCCGTGGTGTTGTACGTGCAGCGTTAGCGAAAGGGTTAGAAGTCTACGGTATTGAGGACGGCTACCTTGGCTTGTACGAAGGTCGAATGAAGCAGCTGGATCGCTCTAGCGTTTCTGACATGATTAACCGCGGTGGTACTTTCTTGGGTTCTGCGCGTTTCCCAGAATTCCGTGACGATAAAGTCCGTGAGAAAGCCGTTGATAACATGCGTAAAGTGGGTTTAGACGCATTGGTTGTTATCGGTGGTGATGGTTCATACATGGGTGCGAAGCGCATCACTGAAATGGGCTTCCCTTGCATTGGTTTGCCGGGCACCATTGATAACGACGTAGCCGGTACCGACTACACCATTGGTTACTTCACCGCGTTAGAAACCGTGGTTGAAGCGATTGACCGTCTGCGTGATACCTCTTCTTCTCACCAGCGTATTTCTATCGTTGAAGTGATGGGCTGCTACTGTGGCGATTTGACTCTGGCGGCGGCGATTGCCGGTGGCTGTGAGTTCATCGTTCTGCCAGAAGTTGAGTTCAAACGCGAAGATCTGGTTAACGAAATCAAAGCGGGCATCATCAAGGGTAAAAAACACGCGATTGTGGCTATCACCGAGCATATCTGTGATATCGATGAGTTGGCGAAACACATCGAGCAAGAAACCGGCCGTGAAACTCGCGCAACTGTACTGGGCCACATCCAGCGTGGTGGCGCGCCAGTCGCTTATGACCGCATTCTGGCTTCCCGCATGGGCGCATACTCCATTGAGCTGCTGCTGCAGGGCTATGGCGGCCGTTGCGTTGGTATTCAGAACGAAAAGCTGGTTCACCATGACATCATTGACGCTGTTGAAAACATGAAGCGTCCGTTCAAAGGTGACTGGTTAGAAACCGCGAAAGTGCTGTACTAATCGTTTCACAAATTAAAAGTGAATCTGATTCTAAAAGCCCCTTCTTGGGGCTTTTTGCTTTTCTCTACGAATAAATCCGCTGAGTAAAATGCTTTCTATTATTCCTCGACGGTATAACTGTATCTTTTTTATTCTTTAATGATTTCTCGGGTTTCTGGCAGGCTCTACCTTAACTTCTTGGGGACAAAGTTTTGGAGAGCGGTGATGCATAAATTCGGGATTGGGCTGTCGTTACTGCTGGTGGCTACCGGTGCACTGGCAAAAGATATTCAGTTGCTAAACGTTTCTTACGATCCAACGCGAGAGCTTTATCAACAATACAACGAGGCTTTCAGCAAACACTATAAGCAAGAAACGGGCGATAACGTGACGATCAGGCAGTCTCATGGCGGATCGGGTAAGCAGGCGACTTCGGTCATCAACGGTATCGAAGCCGATGTCGTCACGCTCGCGCTGGCTTGTGACGTTGACGCCATCGCTGAACGCGGCCGTATTGATAAAAACTGGATCAAACGCCTACCGGATAACTCCGCGCCTTACACCTCGACCATTGTATTTTTGGTACGTAAAGGCAATCCCAAGCAGATCCACGACTGGAATGATTTAATCAAGCCGGGCGTTGCCATTATCACGCCTAACCCAAAAACCTCAGGTGGCGCTCGCTGGAACTATTTAGGCGCATGGGGTTATGCATTGCAGAACAACAACAACGATCAGGCGAAAGCGAAAGAGTTCGTGAAGGCGCTGTATAAGAACGTTGAGGTGCTGGATTCTGGCGCGCGTGGCGCAACCAATACCTTTGTTGAGCGAGGTATCGGTGATGTGCTGATCGCATGGGAAAATGAAGCGTTGCTGGCACAGCATGAGCTGGGCAAAGATCAGTTTGAAATCGTGACGCCAAGCGTTTCTATTCTGGCTGAACCAACGGTATCTGTTGTTGATAAAGTAGTTGATAAGCGCGGCACGCGTCAGGTGGCCGATGAATATTTGAAGTATCTGTATTCACCGGAAGGGCAAACTATCGCGGCGAAGAACTACTACCGCCCGCGTGACGAGGCCATTGCCAAACAATACAGCCAGCAGTTCCCACAGCTGAAGCTCTTTACCGTTGACCAAGTCTTTGGCGGCTGGCAGAAAGCGCAGAAAGAGCACTTTTCAACCGGCGGCGAGTTTGATCAAATCTCGCAGCGATAAAATGTCAGATATAAAAAAACCCCGGAGAACCGGGGTTTTTGCGTTTAAAGCATAAAAAAGCGATTAGGCTTTTTTAGCTTCAGCTGCTGCTTTAACAATAACTGCGAAAGCGTCAGCTTTCAGAGATGCACCGCCAACCAGCGCGCCATCGATGTCTGGCTGGGTGAACAGCTCAGCAGCGTTAGCGGCATTCACAGAACCACCGTACTGAATGATCACTTCTTCAGCGGCTTCAGCGTTGTGCTTAGCGATATGGTCACGGATGAATTTGTGAACGGCCTGAGCCTGTGCTGGAGTTGCAGATTTGCCAGTACCGATTGCCCATACTGGTTCGTAAGCGATGACTGCACCTTTGAACACCTGAGCGCCCATGGTTTTCAGCACGGCGTCTAACTGACGCGCACAAACTTCCTGAGTTTTGCCTGCTTCGTTTTCTGCGTCGGTTTCACCGATGCACAGAACTGGGATTAAACCTGCTTCTTTAACCGCTGCGAATTTCTCAGCAATGAACTCGTCGCTTTCTTTGTGGTAAGTACGGCGCTCTGAATGGCCGATAATGATGTATTTAGCACCAACATCTTTCAGCATCTGAGCAGAAGTTTCACCAGTGAATGCGCCAGATGCGTTGATACCAACGTCTTGCGCGCCCAGAGCGATACGAGAACCTGCCAGAGTATGTGCAGCCTGATCCAGATAGATAGTTGGTGGCGCGATAGCAACGTCACAGTTGGCCACTTCGCTCAGTTCGTTACGCAGCGCAAGGATCAGTTCGTTGACCATGTGGTGGCTGCCGTTGAGTTTCCAGTTGCCCATGACTAATGGTTGACGCATTTTCATTTCTCCAATTCGGGAACACATAATCGTAAAAGTCTGCCTTACGGCATTGTCTGTAAATCAGTATAGAAAGCTCGCGACTAAGAAGTTTTGTTTTCCATCATGAAATACGAAAGGATGCGATTAAGTTGCATTATCTGATAGCGACAGCTTAATCGGTTCAACAGCGAAAGTAATACCTTTTTCTGCGCTATCTGACACCACATAGCGCAATGCCCCATCGTTTTGGGCGAAATAGAGCTGGCCTTTCCCTTTATTCAACAGTGAGGAGACTTTCGCGGTGCACTGATCAAAGGACAGTGTAGGCGAAAAATGCCGCATGATGGCGGCCATATAATTTACCGCCAGCGCACGTGATGCTTTGTCTTTGTCATCCGGCTTCACTGCTTTTTTATCCTCAGCTTTCCCGCTCTCTTTTTCATCTTTTACGGGAACGGGCGGGATATAGGTCATCTGTAAGCTTTTAATCTTGCCGGTGCCTTTTTCTAGCACCACGGAAGAGTAGAGATCGTCGTTGATTTTACTCGCAGCGCGGGTAATGGCGGTTTCTTCATTTTTAACGCTGATAGCACGGTATTCATTGATGATGAGCGTTGGGTTTTCAATGTTGTATTTAGACCGGAACTCAACCAGCGTTAAATCGAATGTAGGTGCATTGGGGAGCAGATAAGGTGCCGCGGGAAGTTCGTCACTCAGGGAATGCTTTTCATCTGCTGCTGCATGAGCTGAGAAACTGATGGTGGTGGCCGTGGCCCACAGAAGCAGTATCGGTAAGAGAAAAACTTTGTTGGATGTGTAGCAACTCATTTTTTTCATTGTTGGTCTGATTTTCCAATCCGCTATTCTGAATGCTGGTAATACACACGCCTGATACCTGATTAAAGCGTTTTCGGAGGGTGATTGTCAAAATTGTGTGCAAAATTCCCCGATGGCTAATCGAGATAAGGTAGACTTTGCCGCCATTAGGTTTAATTACGTAGGTAACGTCGGAAAATGACCATTCAAAAATGGTGTTTCTCTTTTAACGGACGGATCGGGCGGCGCGATTTCTGGATTTGGATGGGATTGTGGGCGCTACTTTTAGTGATTATTTTTTCCATTGCGGGAAGCGGCTGGGTTTCGCTGCAAACGGCGGCATTTGGCTTGGTATTCTCTCTCTGGCCAACGGCTGCGGTGCTGGTGAAGCGTTTGCACGATCGTAATAAGTCAGGCTGGTGGGCGCTGTTGGTGGTACTAGCATGGATGTTAGCTGCGGGGAATTGGAGCATGTTGGCCGAGATCTGGCAGTGGGGCGTTGGGCGTTTTATCCCTACGCTGATTGGCGTGATGATGCTGATTGACTGCGGTTCATTCGTGGGAACAGAAGGGGATAACCGATTTGGCCCAGAGCCTACGCCTGTCGATTTTAAGAACGCAGGGCGTTAAACCCAGAAAAGTGCCGGACAAATTATCCGGCACCCGATCGTGATGCTATTACCAGTAATGCTCGCTGGTGATATGGCCTGGTTTACGGCGCAGATGCTTACGCATGCCACGCGTTTCCTTCAATACCTGCTGAGTATCGCGCACCATCTGCGGATTACCACACAGCATAATATGGCTGTTGTCGGCATCAATTTTCAGCCCAACCGCGGCTTCCAGTGAACCATCTTCAATTAATGCGGGAACTCGGCCCTGCAGTGAACCCGCAGCGTTCTCACGGCTAACCACGGTTTGAATCCGCAGTTTACCGTTATAACGCTGCTCAAGTTGTTGCATCAGCGGCAAATAGCTTAGGTCTTGCGCCAAGCGAGCAGCATGAACTAAAACGATATTTTCAAAGCGTTCTAGGTCTTTGCCTTCCTGCAGAATCGACAAATAAGGCCCAAGCGCGGTCCCTGTCGCGAGCATCCATAGCGTATTGCAGTCAGGCACCTCTTCCAGAACAAAGAAGCCTGCGGCTTCTTCAGTCACCTGTAAAGTATCTCCGGCCTGCAAGCTGTGCAAGCGAGGGCTGAGCTTGCCAGCAGGCACGGTCACCAGATAAAACTCTAAGTTACTATCGCTCGGCGCGTTGACGTAAGAGTAAGCGCGCTGCACGCGCTCACCGTCGATGTCTAAGCCGAGTTTGGCAAACTGGCCAGCCGTAAAGGCTTTGACCGGTGCTTGCACCTGTATGCTGAACAGATTATCTGTCCAGTGTTGAACTTGAGTAATGGTTCCCGTTACCCATTCTGCCATGGTTACAACTCCCGAGGTGTAATGCGATATGCACAGCGGCGTGAGTTGGAAATAATATGCTCGACTCGGTCGATTTCATAGTTCGGCCCTAAAAGACGATGCAATAAACTCAGCTCTGAGTTGCATAAGTTACCGCAGTTATGGGCTGCAACGCCAATCGGACAGTGATTTTCGATCAGGACAACGGCATCGTCTTCGACTTCCAACTCGGCCATATAGCCGTCGTTTTGGCGCAGGCGAGCTAAGGCCTGGAAGCGTTCCTCACCTTCGGGATGCTTTTCAAGCTCGGTTGTGTAACGCTGGAAGAGGGAGTCTTCGCGCACGTTAATGAGTTTGTCGACGCCTTCGTCGCCAAATAATTGCTGTGCAGCGCCAAGTAGCACGCGTGACAGATCTTGGTGACGATCTGGGAATTGGCCGTGGCCCTTGGTGGTCAATGACCAATAACGCGTTGGGCGACCCACCTTGGTTCTGGCCTCTTCATAACAGACAAGCTCACGTTGCTCGAGCTGCTGTAAATGCTGGCGAATGCCCATAGTCGTGATAGAAATTCTATCTGCGAGCATTTTGGCTGATTGAGGGCCTAGGCTCTTCAACTGCAGCATAATCAGTTCTGGTGTCTTCATGACTCAAATCCTTTTGGAAAGTGGGTATATAGTTTAATAACTTATAAATCGCTATTAAATGATTAATATTCTCTATTTTTAATCTCGTCGCAGAAAGAACATATGGCTGTAACTTTTTCTTTACGAGTCGGGTACTTTTATATGCCAAATCACACCAGAATAAAGCACCTTACTCTCTCGTTTATTTAAACCAATCTGTTAGATTATGCGCCGATCTATGGGTTTAACTTCCTGACTTTCACCAAGTGAATGGTCGATTATACTAATTTAATGCGTCGGCAAGCGTAAGATAATGAGAAAGCTCGAAAATTTTCATCTGTTAGTGATGTTGATTCTATTAGTCGCCGTTGGTCAGATGGCGCAAACCATTTATGTGCCTTCTATTGCCGATATGGCGCGCGATTTAGGCGTGCGTAGCGGTGCGGTGCAGGGCGTGATGGCGGCGTATTTACTAACCTATGGCGGCTCGCAGCTGATCTACGGTCCGATATCCGATCGGGTGGGCCGTCGTCCTGTTATTCTGCTCGGTATGGGGATTTTCATCGCCGGGGCGCTGTGGGCATTGCTGTCTACCAATTTAGACATGCTGATCATGGCGAGTGCCTTGCAAGGCATGGGGACGGGTGTTGCTGGCGTGATGGCGCGAACGATGCCACGCGATCTTTACGAAGGGCCTTCTCTACGTTATGCCAATAGCCTATTAAACATGGGCATTTTGGTCAGCCCACTGCTGGCACCGGTCATCGGCGGCATGTTGGATTCGGTATTAGGCTGGCGTGCTTGCTACGGCTTCCTGCTGTTGCTTTGCGTTTGCGTTATGTTTTCGATGTATCGCTTTCTGCCAGAAACCCGCCCTGCCAATGCGCCGCGTAAGAATATGCTTGCCAGCTACAAGATGTTGCTGACCAACGGCTCGTTTGGTTGCTATCTGATTATGCTGGTTGGTGGACTGGCCGGAGTGGCTGTTTTTGAAGCTTGTTCCGGCGTCTTAATGGGCGGCGTATTAGGGCTTAGCGGTATTGTCGTCAGTATTCTGTTTATTCTGCCTATTCCTGCGGCCTTCTTCGGCGCTTGGTACGCAGGACGTCAGGGTAAAAGCTTCTCCACGCTAATGTGGCATTCGGTGATCAGCTGTTTGGTTGCCGGATTAATGATGTGGATACCAGGCTGGTTCGGCATTATGAATATCTGGACTCTGGTTGTGCCCGCTGCCTTGTTCTTCTTTGGCGCTGGCATGTTGTTCCCACTGGCGACCACCGGTGCCATGGAGCCATTCCCATTTTTGGCGGGTGCGGCGGGTGCTTTAGTGGGTGGATTGCAAAACGTAGGTTCTGGTGCGATGGCGTGGTTTTCAGCGCTGTTGCCTCAGACGGGGCAATTCAGCTTAGGCATGTTAATGACAGCAATGGGCGTGATGATTCTGCTTTGCTGGCTGCCGCTGGCGCATAAAATGCAGCAGCAAGGGCATATGGCGTAGTCGTTGAATTAACATCGTTCAGCCTCCTCGAGAATGAGAGGCTGAACGAGTAAAACTAGATAATCAATTCGCAGATCTTCGGATCTTTACGGTCCAGATAATGCGTTGAGCGAATACGGCGAATAGTGCGCGACTTACCGCGAACCAGCAGCGTTTCCGTTGTCGCCATATTGCCTTTACGATAAATCCCTTCCAGTAAATCGCCCTTAGTGATCCCCGTTGCGGAGAACACCACGTTATCATTACGCGCCATTTCATCCAGACGCAGCACTTTACCGGCTTCAATACCCATTTCAGCGCAGCGCTTCAGCTCTTGTTCGCCTAAAGCACGGTTTTCTGGCGTGTCGCCTTTTACGTCGTGGCGTGCCAGCAGGCGGCCATGCATATCGCCATCCAGAGCTCGAATAACGGCGGCTGATACCACGCCTTCCGGTGCACCGCCGATGCCATACATCACATCGACTTCGCTTTCAGGCATGCAGGTCAGAATGGAGGCGGCAACGTCGCCGTCAGGAATGGCAAAAACTTTAACGCCCATCGCCTGCATTTCCGCAATGATGCCATCATGGCGAGGTTTTGCTAGCGTGATGACGGTTAGTTCATGCAGTGGTTTTTCCAGTTTTTCAGCCACTAAACGCAGGTTTTCAGCCAATGGACGATTTAAATCGATAACGCCCTTAGCTTGGGGCCCAACGACTAACTTTTCCATATACATATCCGGCGCGCGTAAAAACGTACCTTTATCACCGACGGCCATCACGGCAAGCGCATTTGACTGCCCCATGGCCGTCATGCGAGTGCCTTCAATAGGATCTACCGCGATATCAACCTGATCGCCGTTGCCGGTACCGACACGCTCGCCGATATATAACATTGGCGCTTCATCGATCTCGCCTTCGCCGATGACGATTTCCCCGTCGATATCGACCTGATTAAGCATAATGCGCATAGCATTTACGGCTGCGCCGTCGGCGGCATTTTTGTCACCACGACCTAACCATTTATAACCTGCCAGTGCTGCGGCTTCTGTGACGCGGGAGAACTCGATGGCTAATTCACGTTTCATTGTAGATCCGTATTGGTTACTGAAAGTTTGAAGGATAAAGACGGGAGGGGATTTTAGCACAAGGTGAGTGGGGGGATTGGAAAACGATTGCAGGGGCTTCATTGCTTCTGCCTTCTATTCTATGTTGGAGCGATGAAGGGTTTCGTCCGCTAGTCAGCAAATTTGTTTCCATGAAACCGATGGCGTAGGCGTCCGAGAAGAGGTTGCCAGCGCGCAACCTCTTCACTCTCGCGCTTTTACCGAGTCGTTTGGCCGACCGGTCTCGGAGCGCACGTCCTGTGCGCCCTCAACCTGCCACCAGCATCCCTGCTGGCGGCTCTAAAATGCATTCTTTCAACAGGACAAGACAAAAGGCAAAAGACATTTTTGTCTTTTTAACTATTTAAGTTTTGGTAGAGAGAGCCGCCGGTACAGGGATGTACCGGCGGAGTTTGGGGCGCCCGGGATGGGCGATACCAAACCGGAGCGGAGATGGCATCTCGGATAAAAGCGCGAGGATTGAAGGGGCGCGCGCTGGCGCCCCTCATCGGTCGCCTTCAACTCAGCTAATAGGCAAATGCCGTTGCTGATAGGCGAACGAAACCTTACATCTTAGTTTTTATACATAACTGGTGAGCTCAATATCAATCGTGCTCTTCCCACGCCTGAGCGCGTGATACCGCTTTTTTCCAGCCGCTGTAGCGGTAGTTACGTTCCACGGTCTCAATGCTTGGGCGGAATTCACGCTCGATAGTTGCCTTGCTGCGCAGCTCTTCCAGATCGCTCCAGAAACCAACGGCGAGGCCAGCCAGATAAGCTGCACCCAACGCGGTGACTTCTAGCACCTCAGGGCGCTCAACACGCGTACCGAGGATGTCAGACTGGAACTGCATCAGGAAGTTGTTGGCAACGGCACCACCGTCGACACGCAGCGCTTTCAGGCGAGTACCTGAGTCTGCCTGCATGGCGTCCAGCACATCACGAGTTTGATAAGCGATAGATTCCAACGTTGCACGAATGATGTGGTTGCTGTTGACGCCGCGGGTTAGACCGAAGATAGCGCCACGCGCATACGGGTCCCAATACGGTGCGCCCAAACCGGTGAAGGCAGGAACAACGTACACGCCGTTGCTGTCTTTGACTTTCGTAGCGAAGTACTCAGAGTCGGCTGCATCGTTGATAAGCTTCATCTCATCGCGCAGCCACTGAATGGATGCACCGCCGATAAATACCGCACCTTCCAGTGCATAGTTAACTTCACCGCGTGGGCCACAGGCGATGGTCGTCAACAGGCCGTGCTTAGAAGGAACCGCTTCTTTACCCGTATTCATCAGGAGGAAGCAGCCGGTACCATAGGTATTTTTCGCCATGCCTTCCTGAACACACAGCTGGCCATAAAGCGCTGCCTGCTGGTCACCCGCGATACCCGCGATAGGAATACGTGTCCCGCCTTTACCACCGATGTTGGTTTGGCCATAAATTTCTGACGATGGGTGTACGGTTGGCAGCATTTCGCGAGGGATATCCAGCGCTTCCAGCATGCGCTCGTCCCACTCAAGAGTGTGGATGTTGAACATCATGGTACGGGAGGCGTTGGTGTAATCAGTGACGTGAACACGCCCCTGCGTCATTTTCCATACCAACCACGTATCAACGGTGCCGAACAACAGCTCGCCACGTTTTGCACGTTCACGTGAACCTTCAACGTGATCCAGAATCCATTTTACTTTGGTGCCGGAGAAATACGGGTCAACCACTAAGCCTGTATTGTGGCGAATGTACTCTTCCATACCTGCTTTTTTCAGCTTTTCGCAAATATCAGCGGTACGGCGGCATTGCCAGACGATAGCGTTATAAATTGGCTTACCGGTTTCTTTTTCCCATACGATGGTGGTTTCACGCTGGTTGGTGATACCGATACCGGCGATTTGATCTGAACTAATATCTGCCTTCGCAAGAACTTCGACCAGAGTAGAACTTTGCGTCGCCCAAATCTCCATAGGGTCATGTTCAACCCATCCTGCTTTTGGATAGATTTGCTCAAATTCACGCTGAGAGACGCTGATGATATTAGCGTCATGATCCAGTACCACGGCACGAGAGCTGGTGGTTCCTTGGTCGAGCGCGACGATGTATTTTTTTTCGGTCGTCATAACATTAATCCTGCGTTGATGAACTGAAAACGACATGGTGTCTCAAAGAGATGAAAACCGGCGCAGACATCGCCTACGCCGGTGAATGACTAAGCTTTACGCTGCTCTGGTTTCGCTGCTGGCTCATCTTCTAACTTGCACACATCACATGGCAAGTGGCGGCCAATCAATGAGCGGTAACCGAAGGCACCAATACATGCACCGACGATTGGGCCAAAGATAGGTACTAAGAAGTATGGAATATCACGGGCGCCCGTAAAGGCGACTTCACCCCAGCCCGCCAGATAGGCAAAGATTTTAGGACCAAAATCACGGGCTGGATTTAGGGCAAATCCGGTTAGTGGCCCCATGGATGCACCGATAACCGCGATCAGAATACCGATCAACAGCGGTGCTAATGGCCCACGCTGAATGCCGTTGCCGTCATCGGTAAGGGCTAAGATTAAGCACATCAGAATGGCGGTAATCACGGTTTCAACCAAGAATGCTTGTCCAACCGAGATATGTGGATTTGGGTAGGTTGAGAACACGCCCGCCTGATCCAAGCTGGCTACGCTGCCGCGAACGACGTGGTTGGCTTGTTCAAAATCGACAAACAGGTTGTGGTATAAGCCATACACTAGCGCTGCCGCGCAAAATGCACCTGCGATTTGCGCGATGATGTAAGGCACAACTTTGCGTTTATCAAAGCAGGCAAACAGCCATAACGCGATGGTGACGGCAGGGTTGAGGTGTGCACCAGAGATAGCGGCGGTGAGGTAAATTGCCATGGCAACACCCAAGCCCCAAATGACGCTTATTTCCCACTGACCAAAACTTGCGCCTGCCAGCTTGAGTGCAGCTACGCAGCCACATCCAAAAAATATCAGCAACGCGGTGCCAAGAAACTCAGCGATGCATTGCCCTTTTAACGTTGAACTAGCTGTTTGGCTCATGACTTGATGTCCTAACGACGAATTATTGTAGGGAGTAAGGATCAGCCCTTATCTATTTTTTCTGGGCTTGTTGTAAATTTATCGTTAACGAGCAAAAACGAGAAATAGCGAAATCAAAATGTGTGTGCTTCGTCATAAAAATGAGTGAAGCCGCGCATTTAGTGCTCTTTTAGCGAAAATTTTTTGTGATCTGACCACTGACACAGATCATGGTGACACGATTTTGTAAAATAATTGTGAAAACAACATCGTAGAGAAAAATGCGTTTTTTAAGGATTTGCTGATAGGCAGAAGGTGCGAATTTGTTACAGACTGCACTTTGCCTCAGTATCGCGCTAGACAGTAGAGAATGGGGTACATACAATCGGAGTTGAAACGAATTTATTGCGCAGTGGCTTGCGCGCCTTGAGGTGACAGCAGCCGTTGTGTTTATGGGCGCAACTATATTTTCGCAGTGGGTGCTAAAGAAACGCACTCACTACAGCAGATGTACGCCTGGCTATGATAAGGGGACAGAAGAATGTCATTTGAAGTATTTGAAAAATTGGAAGCAAAAGTTCAGCAGGCGATTGATACCATTACGCTGTTGCAGATGGAAATCGAAGAGCTGAAAGAACAGAACACTCAACTGAATCAAGAAGTTCAGCAAGCCGCTGGCTCTCGTGAGTCTTTGGTGCGTGAAAACGAACAGCTTAAAGAAGAACAAACTGCATGGCAGGAGCGCCTGCGCTCTTTGTTAGGCCGCATGGATGAAGTTAACTAAGTTATCTTTGTTCATGGTTAAAATATAAAAAAGGCGCTCAATGAGCGCCTTTTCTCACAAAGAAAGCGATGGATTATTCAAGATCCAACGGTTCTTCGGAAAGAATAATACCGGTGTTATCTGCATACAGATGATCGCCGGAGAAGAAGGTCACGCCGCCGAAGTTGACGCGGATGTCGCTTTCGCCGATGCCTTCTCCGTCTGCGCCAGCAGGAATTGCTGCCATTGCTTGAATACCGATATCCAGTTCCTCGAGGTCATCGACCTGGACGAACGGCACCGTAAACCACAATGCCTTCCCACTCATTCTGAGCTGCAAGACGAGCCAGTTCCGCGTTGATTAAAGCACGACGCACAGAGCCGCCGCCGTCGATGACCATTACGCGTCCACGTCCGTTTTCTTCCAGCAATTCATAGAGCAGGCCGTTATCCTCAAAGCATTTCACCGTAGTGATCTGCCCGCCAAACGAAGTACGCCCACCAAAGTTGGAGAACAACGGTTCTACTACATTCACATCTTCATGATAAATGTCGCATAGTTCGGAAGTATCGTATTTCATAGGATTAACGTCTGTTTGCCGCAGGGAGGTCTAGTATATCCCCTTATTCATGTTGTTTGCAAAAGCACCAATTGTTAAATATGACTAAACGCGGCGCTGGCGCACGTTTTGCGCGCCAGCGAAAAGAAGGGAATTAGCTGAGTACGGTGCCAATGGCGAATAAGACGTTGGCTAGTAAGGCACTTTTCACCATGTTTTCTAGCATCGGTCGCATAGCTTCTGGCGTGCGGTGGGTGAAAACGTAGCGGCCGTGCTTGTACAGCATGGGGATAGCGAGAACAAACAGCCAGCCAAACGCGCTCTTGAGATTCACCAAGGCGAACAGTGCTAAGCACACTACGGCGCCAATCAGTAAAACGACGTGATAAACGCGTGCTTTGATGGGGCCGAGACGTACTGCCAGCGTGTTTTTGCCATTCACGGCATCGTTTTCGATATCGCGCAGGTTATTGATATTCAAAACTGCCGTGGCTAAGAAACCACAGGCCGTGGCTGGCAGCATGACGACGCTGTCAAAAGTCCCCGCTTGTAGATAATACGTACCGGCTACGCTGAGCCAGCCAAAGAACACCAACACAGAAATATCGCCCAAGCCCATATAGCCATAAGGACGAGTGCCTACGGTGTAGGTAATAGCGGCGACGATGGCCATCAAACCTAAAACCAAAAACCCGATGATATCTTGTGGCTTCTGGCAGGCGACGGCAATGAGTGCAATGCCGGACAAAATGGTGATCACCACGGTAATGCCGAGCGCTCGCTTCATCTGCGCTTGGGTGATCACGCCTTTTTGCATACCACGTAGTGGCCCAATGCGCTCTTCGGTATCGCTGCCTTTCACGGCATCGCCATAGTCGTTGGCGAGGTTGGAGAGGATTTGCAGCATCGCCGCCGTCAGCAGTGCAAGCAGGGCAATTTCAACCTTAAAGGTATGTTGCCAAGCTGCAATGGCGGAGCCGGTGACAATAGATGCCAAAGCCAGCGGCAAGGTACGCAGGCGCAAACTTTCCAACCAGGCGCGTGGCCTGCTAATTGTTGTTGATGAACTCATTATTCGCTTCAGTCGCTCAGGGGATCCCATCGTGAAATATTCGGGTGAGGGTTCCAGTTAAGGTCGGTAATCTACCATATTTTATCAATTGGATATTGTATACCCGTTATACGTGATGCTACCTCGGTGTTAGCCGCGGCGTGCAACGCCAATAGTTTAGGGTATAGACGTAAAAAAGGGAGGCCAAAGCCTCCCTTTTACGACAACCGATAGGGACGGTTCTTAAAACGAATTATAGGATAAACCGGCTCAGATCTTCATCTGCAACGAGCTCATCAAGATGATTACGCACATATTCCGCATCAATCGTCACTGTTTGGCCACTCATGTCGCTGGCTTCGAAGGAAATTTCTTCGACCAGACGTTCCAGAATGGTATGTAAGCGACGCGCACCGATATTTTCTGCGCTTTCGTTAACTCGCCATGCCGCTTCCGCAATATGACGCACGCCGTCAGCGGTAAAGTTAATGGTCAGGCCTTCGGTGGCCATTAACGCCTGATACTGTTCTGTCAGGGACGCACTTGGTTCGGTCAGGATGCGTTCAAAGTCTTCTGTCGTCAGCGCCTGTAGCTCAACGCGAATTGGCAGACGGCCCTGAAGTTCTGGGATCAGATCCGATGGGCTGGATACCTGGAATGCGCCAGAAGCAATAAACAGAATGTGATCGGTTTTCACCATGCCATGCTTGGTGGAAACGGTGCAGCCTTCGATCAGAGGCAACAGGTCACGCTGAACGCCTTCACGGGAAACGTCTGGGCCTGAGGATTCACCGCGCTTACAGATTTTGTCGATTTCATCGATAAATACGATACCGTTTTGCTCAACGGCGTGAATCGCCTGCTCTTTCAGCTCTTCTGGATTAACCAGTTTTGCGGCTTCTTCTTCAATCAGTAGCTTGAACGTTTCTTTGATTTTGATTTTGCGCGCTTTCTGCTTTTGTCCGCCCAGATTTTGGAACATGGACTGCAGCTGGTTGGTCATTTCTTCCATGCCAGGAGGTGCCATGATTTCAACGCCAACCGGTGAAGCGGCTAATTCTAATTCGATTTCTTTATCATCGAGCTGACCTTCACGCAGTTTCTTGCGGAAGCTCTGGCGCGCAGCGGATGGCTCGGCGCTTTGCTCTGCCTGACCCCAGTTATTTTTTGCTGGTGGGATCAAGACGTCCAGAATGCGCTCTTCGGCCATTTCTTCGGCGCGATAGCGATTCTTTTCAATGGACTGCATGCGTACCATTTTCATGGCAGAGTCAGTCAAATCACGGATGATAGAGTCAACTTCTTTGCCCACATAGCCCACTTCGGTGAACTTGGTGGCTTCAACCTTGATGAACGGCGCGTTGGCTAATTTAGCCAGACGACGGGCGATTTCGGTTTTACCGACGCCGGTTGGACCAATCATCAGAATATTTTTTGGTGTCACTTCATGACGCAGCTCATCGTTAAGCTGCATACGACGCCAGCGGTTACGCAGAGCAATTGCCACGGCGCGTTTTGCTGAGTGTTGGCCAATGATGTAGCTGTCGAGTTCGCTGACAATTTCGCGTGGGGTCATCTCAGACATGTTTGGAGTCCTTACGCTTTGGAGTCTAATTCTTCAATGGTGTGGAACTGATTGGTGTAGATGCAGATATCACCAGCTATACCCAGCGCTTTATCAACGATTTCGCGGGCACTCAGTTCTGTGTTTTCTAGCAATGCGCGAGAGGCTGCCTGAGCATACGGGCCGCCGGAACCTATCGCGATTAAATCATTTTCAGGCTGAATAACGTCACCGTTACCGGTGATGATGAGGGAGGCGTTTTCATCCGCGACGGCCAGCAGCGCTTCAAGCTTGCGCAGCATGCGGTCGGTGCGCCAGTCTTTGGCAAGCTCAACGGCGGCTTTAACCAAATGTCCCTGATGCAGTTCCAGTTTACGTTCAAAGAGTTCGAACAGGGTGAAGGCATCTGCGGTGCCGCCAGCAAATCCGGCAATAACGCGGTCGTTATAGAGACGACGCACTTTACGAACATTACCTTTCATCACGGTATTGCCCATGGTCGCCTGACCATCACCACCGATCACCACTTTACCGTTGCGGCGTACGCTTACTATTGTTGTCACGAGCAGACCCCCGTAGCTGACGAAATAAGAACCCCACACTTTTGTGTGGGGGCATTGTCAGATAGATGGGGGGGATATTTTGCTTTTCAACCCCCGACGGAGAGGGCAATACAGCCAGACATTCCATCACCCTTCAATCGTTGCAGCATTTTGTCTGCTGAAGCGCGGCTGGTGTATGGGCCTAACAGAACGCGATTCCAGCCACCGCCAGCGGTAATACGGCTTTCAACGCCGCCAAAGGCAAGCTGAGCTCTGACTGATTCAGCCTGATCGGTGCTACGGAATGAACCACATTGCACCATCCATTTTTGCGTGCTTTCTTTCTCTAGCGCTTTTTCTGTTTTGGCTTCTTTTGCTGGTGCTGGCTGTTCCGCCACGCTCGTTACCGGCGCTGGTTTTTCTTTATGCGGCTGCTGAACCGGTGGCTGAGTCGCTTGCACTGGCGGTGCTGTGCGCGCAGGACGTGCCGGTTCAGTGGTAGTTTGGCGAGGCTGAGCAGGCGCCGTATTTTGCTGAGAGAACGGATTGCGTGGCTGCGAATTAGTGACCGGCTGTTGCTGGGTATAGGTTTGATCCGGCATCCGGCTATTTTGCGGCGCACGACGTGCAATCTGCGTTTGATCGTTATACGGCACTTCAGACAGCTGAGTTGGCTGCTGACGCATATCAGACTGCATTTGGTCGAGAAGCTGGCGCTGTTCTGCGGTCAGCTGTGGCTGCTGCGTAGGTGCAGTGGCCGCGTTACTGGTGGGATCTGTAGGCGTAGCAACGCCAACCTGACGATTCTCAAGTTCTTTGATGTAACGCCAGCGCTCTTCCGGTTTTGGAGGAAGACCATTACCCGCATGTTTTGCTTGCGTCGGTAACAGTTCATCACTGTCTGGCTTATGGTGAGTCAGGAAATAAAGGCCGGCAGCGAAAGTCACTAAAACCCCCAAGGCGACAACCACCATGGTTTTAGATATACCCGGAGATGATTTTTTCTTTTTCCGGGTATTGGTTTTGCGCTTCGCTCCTGATGAGCGGCCCCGGCTCACATAGTCTCTTTGTGCCACTGTCTTTTCGCTACATCGTGATTTTGAATTAAGAGCGCCATGTTACTGAACTCATCCCAATTTAACTAGCGTTTCGGCGCAGATGTACTTCCTCTGACGATAAATTCGCTGTCTAACAGTCTGGATCCGCTCACCACAGAGTGGCTATGTAGCTGCTCTAACAACAATAACATCGCTTCGCGACCAATTTCATAGCGCGGTTGAGAAACGGTTGTCAGCGGAGGATCGCAGTACTGCGCCTGCTTGATATCGTCAAAACCGACCAGAGAAACGTCATCGGGTACGCGTAATCCCATACGTTTGGCTTGAGAAAGCGCGCCAATCGCCATCACATCACTATGGCAGAAAATCGCCGTTGGTGGCTGTGGCAGCGACATAAGAGCATACATAGCCTGAGCGCCAGCCTCATAGGTAAAGTCGCCGCGCTCAACAAAACTTTTCTCTTCAGCGATACCGCAGCGGCGCAACGCCTGAATATAGCCACGTAGGCGATATTTACTCAGAGGCATACTTTCTGGGCCAGCAATACAGGCAATACGATGATGACCAAGCTCATGCAGATAGAGCACGGCCTCAAACGCGGCGGTGAGGTTGTCGATATGGACAGTTGGAAGTTCAAGTTCGGGAGCGAACTCGTTGGCCATCACCATCGGTGGCAAATTTTTCTGTTCTTCTTTGCTAGCATCAAAAGGAACGTTCGAGCCGAGCAGCAACATGCCATCGATTTGTTTAGTGATAATAAGGTTAACGAAGGTTTTTTCTTGCTGCTGTTGCTGAGCACAGTCGCCTAGCAAAACTAAATACCCATGTTCAGCGGCGGTGCGTTCTATACCTTGGATCACTTCGGCAAAAAAGGGATCGCAGATATCAGGCACAATCACCAGGATCGTGCGCGATTCATTTCGCTTGGAGCTGCGGGCCAGCGCATGCGGAGAATAACCAACGGCTAATACGGCCTGTTCAACTTTTTGGCGGGTAGATGCAGAGACTTTCTCGGGGTTCATCAATGCTCGTGAAACGGTGGCCGTTGAGACACCGGCGTGTTCAGCCACATCTTTCATGGTGGCAGCAGACATGCTTTGCTTCTCTTCCAACGCTGTTCTCCTTGCGTCTGGCGAAACGCCGACGCGGCGAGTGTTGCTCGTCCTGTTTTACTGAATGAAAACCAGCTTCCTTGCGTCATCCCAAATTTATTGTTTGGAATGCTCATACCAGTTCATGAATTACCATATGGATCACATTTTAAACAGAATGCACCCTGCTGTTGTTACCTAATTTGCATGAGAAATGTGACCTAGATAGATTTTTTAGATCGGGATCGCAAATCATCATTTTTATCTCTCTGTCTGATGGTCTTTCTCATCAAGGCAGATCAGTTATCGGTAGGGTCAACGTCCACTGTCCATTTTACTTTTTTCACCGTTGGCAACGTGCCAATCAGTGGCAGTGTGCCTTTAACAATTTTCTGTAAACGAGCACGAGACGGATGTTGAAGCAGCAACTGCCAGCGGAATCGCCCTCCGCGTTTGGGTTGCAGTGCGGGCACCGGCCCTAGAATCCAGAATGACTCATCACGCAGCGGGCTGGCTTCTAATAGATTTCTTAATTGCTGCAAAAACTGAGGTGCATTTTGGTTATCGTGATCGTCGGCGCGTACCATGATGTGGCTGGTATACGGGGGAAGAAATACGCTTTTGCGCTCTTTTAAGGTCTGTTCGGCAAACGCGTCATAACCTTGATTCAGCAGCGTCAGCAGTAAAGGATGTTCTGGGTGATGGGTCTGTAATATGACTTCGCCCTGTTTCCCCGCACGGCCTGCGCGCCCTGATACCTGCGTATAGAGCTGAGCAAAGCGTTCTGCGGAGTGAAAATCAGCGGAAAACAGCGCGCCGTCTACGTCAAGCAAGGCAACCAGCGTGACGTTAGGAAAGTGATGACCTTTCGCCAGCATTTGGGTGCCGATCAAGATACGAGCGCCGCCGCGGTGTACTTCAGCCAATTGTTGTTCTAACGCGCCCTTGCGGCTGGTGGTATCGCGGTCGATGCGGGTGATCGGCGTATCAGGGAAAAGCGCTGCGAGCTCGGTTTCTAATTGTTCCGTTCCCAACCCAACAGGCACTAAATTGGTGGTGCCACACTGTGGGCACTGGCGTGGGATTGGCTTTTGGCTGTCGCAATGATGGCAGCGTAAATGATGTTGCTGCTGATGCAGCGTGTAGTAATGATCGCACCGCTGGCATTCCGCAATCCAGCCACATTCATGGCACAGTAGCGCTGGAGCAAAGCCTCGGCGGTTTAAAAATAAAATCACCTGATTGCCTGCATCAACGTGCTGTTTCATGCGTTGCAGCAACGGCTGTGCAAGACCCGCTTTTAGCGGCAGACCTTTTAAATCGAGCAAGTGTTGGGTGGCTGGTTTTGCGTTTCCCGCTCGCTGCGTGAGCCGCAAACGACGGTATTTGCCTAACTCAACGTTATGCAATGTCTCTAATGCGGGGGTAGCCGAGCCAAGCACGATAGGAATATCTTCCTGATGTGCGCGGAATACGGCTAAATCACGCGCGTGGTAGCGCCAGCCTTCCTGCTGCTTATAAGAACCATCGTGTTCTTCATCAATGATGATAACGCCTAAGCGAGCAAAGGGCGTAAACAGCGCTGAGCGTGTTCCGATTACGATGGCGCTTTCACCGTTGCGCGCACGCAGCCAAGCGGCGAGGCGTTCGCTGTCGTTTAAACCAGAATGAAGCACATCTACCGGTGCGTTGAAACGCTCTCTGAAGCGGGCTATGGTTTGCGGGGTGAGCCCTATCTCAGGCACTAAAACCAGCGCTTGGCGACCCTGTGCCAGAATATTTTCGATGACGCTTAAATAGACCTCGGTTTTACCGGAGCCGGTGACGCCTGCTAGCAGCCATGCGCTGAACTGGTTGTCTTCGCTACGAATCGCGCCCACGGCGGTGGCTTGTTCGGTGTTGAGTTTTAAACGCTCACCGTTTACCGCATAGCTTTTGCGCCAGTCTTGAAGCTCTGGCGACTCTGCGCGTAACTCGGCCAGCTTTTTTGCCTTGATGCTTTGCAGTGCGGCGTCGGTGAGATCGCATTCAACGACCTGATGGCGATACAGAGGCCGCTGCAACAACATGGCGAGCGCCTGTTGCTGTTTAGGTGCACGTTTGAGCGTTTCAGGCAGGGTCGCTTTACCCTGTTCCGTGATCACCCACTGCCAAAGTTGTCCGTGCTGGGCGGGTTTTCCCTGACGTAGCATCACCGGCAGCGCATGAAATAAAACCTCGCCAATCGGGTAGTGATAATAGTCTGCTGCCCAGCGCAGCATGTGCCACATCCGCGAGGAAAATAGCGATTCATCGTCAATGAGATGGTGAATCGACTTCAAATTTTCGAGCGGTAGTTCGCTGTGCTCGCTGACCCCGGTGATAATGCCGATCATTTTACGCTGTCCAAAAGGCACACTGACCCGTACACCCACGGCAGGTTTCACACCTGCGGGCAGAAGGTAATCAAAGGTGCGTGGCAATGGAACGGGTAAGGCTACGTGAGCGACCGACATGTTTTATCCTGCTTCTAAATGTATGCGTAGTTTACATGCAGCGCGGGGGGAGTGAATCAGTTTAATTGATATCGCTGCTTTTACGTGTCGTAATAGAAGATGAATAAAGCTACTTGCAATTCGATTGCGGTGGATGTTTTATCTCTGTATAATTCGCCGCCTTTGATAGTCTTTTTTATCAAACCAAATTTATCAACCACGCGTGGTGTCTGGCGGAATAGGGCTGGATAGCGACGCGGCCTTAACTGAGGTTATCCCATGAAACAAGGTATCCACCCGAACTACGTTGCAATCACTGCAACTTGCTCTTGCGGCAACGTGATTAAAACTCATTCTACCGCAGGTCACGACCTGAACCTGGACGTATGTGGTAACTGCCACCCGTTCTATACTGGCAAGCAGCGTGATGTTGCTACCGGTGGTCGTGTTGACCGCTTCAACAAGCGTTTCAGCGTACCAGGCACTAAGAAGTAATTCTTTTTGCTCAAGAAGAAGGCACCTAAGGGTACCTTTTTTGTTGCCTAAAATTCAGTGAAATAGGCGTACAAATAAAAAAGCCTCTTCGAGAAGAGGCTTTTTACGTTTACTGATGACCTACTACTGATTACCTACCTGATCGCCATACGGCAATTTGTCGTAATCGTGCAGACCTTTCTTCGCATACGGGTTGCCGATCCAACGTGTTGTTTCCACAAAGTTTGGACTCACCAAACTTCTCTCTGGATTAAACAGGTCGTATTTCAAACCAGCCATGTCAGACCACGTATGAATCAGCTCAGAGCTGCTGTATTTACGATTGGTCATGGAAGTAAAGTCACGCGGGTGCGCTTGCTGCCAGCTTGGTGATGTCCACAGAATGAACGGGATGCTGTACATGTGGCGCGTTGGTGCCGCTTCGTTACGTCCCTGAATATTGTGCGGAGGCGTGTCATACACTTCTTCACCGTGGTCAGAGAAATACAGCAGGAAACCGTTCGGATTCGTTGCCGAGTAATCTTTGATCAGGCTAGAAACCACGAAATCGTTGTACAGGTTAGCGTTGTCATACTCGTTATAAGAGTCAATCTGATCTTGGCTTAAACCTGGAGGCGTGCCTTCCGTTCCTTTGAACTTATCAAATCCTTCTGGGTAGCGGAATTTGTAGTTAATGTGCGTACCTAACAGATGTACCACGATAAATTTCTTCGGTGCAGGATCGGCCATCACTTCTTTAAACGGTTTCAGAACACCTTCATCATACTGACGAGCGCTCTGTGTACGCTGTTGGTTCAGGTAATACTGCTTATCTGTCTGCTGGGAGAACAGGGTCAGCATAGTATTACGCTTGGTCATGGTTTGCTGGTTAGTGATCCAGAAGGTTTTGTAACCCGCCTGCTTCATCATATTCATCAATGAAGGCTGGGTGAGATACAGGTCTGGATTCTTTTCGTTAGCGAACGTCAGAGCCTGCTGCAAGATCTCGATGGTGTAAGGACGGGAAGTTACCACGTCGTTGAACACGGTCAGGTTCTTGTCAGTTTTATGAATTTCATCCAACTGCGGCGTGGTCTCACGCGGATAGCCGTACAGGCTCATGTGGCCGCGCTGAGTTGATTCGCCAATTACCAGAACCAGAGTACGCGGTGCGTTACCGCTGGTATCGGTGAGATTTGCAAGCGGAGGCAACGCGCTGTTTTCTTTCATCAGCGCCTGCAGGCTTGCAAGCTGGCTGCGATATTCAAAATAGCCGGTGATCATTTGCCATGGAGCCGCAGGTTCCATACGCGAAGTTAAACGCGGTAGAGAATCTTCAAATGAACGCTTCTGTATCACCATGTTATAGGCCAGCGGATTAACGATCAGACCATAGAAGATCGCGGCTGGAATAACATAACGCCAGAATGATGGAATATACACTGGGCGTACGCGAGTCCAAAGGAACGCGCAGACAACGGTATAAGCCAGCAATAGAAGAGCGAGGTGAAGGCTGAAATATTGACTGAAGTACTCTCCGGCTTCGCTGGTATTCGATTCAAACATCACAAACAGGACGCTTTGGGAGAACTCTTGTCCGTAGATGATGTAATAACCCAAAGAGCACAGCGATGCGGCCCATAAAATAATGCCAATAACCGCAGCAATAATGCGGGTTTTATTTGGGAATAAAAATACGGGAATTAGCCAAAGAGAACTGTATAGCAATGAATCACGAATGCCGTTGGAGCCGCTGTATCCCGTTACGAGGATAACAGCCTGAAGAACTGTAGAGAAAAACCAAAAGAACAGGAGAAGCCAGAATAACGCTTTCCAGCTGAATGCCTTATCTGCGTTTGGAGATGAAATCATATTATTTCAGCCTATCAGAGAATATCACCGCGGGGATGTTAGTCATCTAACCTTAAAGGAACCTTAGTTTTTATTAACGGATTAAGTAAACCGCAATAAACATGTGTCTCGGGATTAATGAACAGCGAGTAAGCGCTGCAATAAAGCCGGACGATACTAGCAATATTATTTTTTCGTAACAATAGATGCTAATTTTTAATAAGAGTTCGTGATGCATTGTGGTTTTTCATTGAAGGAAAGTATTACGTACAGTGGTATGGCGAGGGCATGAAAGCGTCGAGGTGATTGACTAAACGAAAAACGCGCTACCTAAAGAGATAGCGCGTTTGTTGTAAGGAAAGTATTAGCCTGTATTGCGCATACCGGCTGCAACGCCTGCGATGGTGACCATCAGCGCTTGTTCAACGTTGGCATCCGGCTCCGGTAGCGAGCGTGAACGGTGCAACAATTCAGCCTGCAGTACGTTTAATGGATCGGTATACACGTTGCGTAGCGCGATAGACTCGGCGATCCACGGCAGATCTTCCATCAGGTGATCGTCATTGGCGATGGTGAGCACCACTTTGATATCTTTCGATAGCTGATCGCGTAGCTGTTTGCCTAGCGGCCACAGTTTTTCGTCAACCAAGCGCTGATCGTAGTATTCAGCCAGCCATAAATCTGACTTCGCAAACACCATTTCTAGCATCCCAATGCGGGTTGAGAAGAAAGGCCAGTCGCGACACATGGTTTCCAGCGTTGACTGTTTTCCTTCATCAACGGCGGCCTGTAGCGCAGCACCTGCGCCCAACCACGCTGGCAGCATTAAGCGGTTTTGCGTCCAAGCGAAGATCCATGGAATGGCGCGCAGACTTTCTACGCCGCCGTTTGGTTTACGTTTGGCAGGGCGAGAACCCAAAGGCAGTTTGCCAAGCTCAAGCTCAGGCGTCGCAGAACGGAAGTAAGGCACGAAGTCCTTATTTTCCCGAACATAGCCACGATACATATCGCAGGAAACGTCTGACAACTCATCCATCAAATCGCGCCATTCCTGCTTTGGTGCCGGTGGTGGTAGCAGGTTAGCTTCCAAAATCGCGTTGGTGTACAGCGATAGACTGCTGATAGTGACCTGTGGTAAACCAAGTTTGAAGCGGATCATCTCGCCTTGCTCGGTGACACGCAGACCGCCTTTCAAGCTGCCCGGCGGTTGTGAAAGCAGAGCCGCATGAGCCGGTGCACCACCGCGACCGATCGAACCGCCGCGTCCGTGGAACAGGGTTAATGCCACGCCCGCTTTTTCACACACGTTAACCAAGGCTTCTTGAGCACGATATTGCGCCCATGATGCGGCCATCACGCCCGCATCTTTTGCTGAGTCAGAGTAGCCGATCATCACCATCTGCTTGCCCTGAATAAAGCCGCGATACCAATCGATGCTCAATAGCTGAGTCATCACATCTTCGGCATTGTTCAAGTCATCAAGGGTTTCAAACAGCGGAGCAACAGGCAATGCGTAAGGGCAACCCGCTTCTTTCAATAGCAGATGAACAGCGAGCACGTCGGAAGGAGTGCGCGCCATCGAAATTACATAGGCGGCGATAGAACCCTGAGGTGCCTCCGCGATCACGCGGCAGGTATCAAAGACTTCTTTAGTTTCAGCGCTTGGCTCCCATTGGCGTGGAACCAGTGGGCGTTTGGAGTTGAGTTCACGCACCAAGAAGGCCTGCTTGTCAGCTTCTGACCAGCTTTCATAATCGCCGAGGCCCAAATAACGGGTGAGCTCAGCTAAGGCTTCAGAGTGACGCGTGCTTTCTTGACGAACATCCATGCGTACGAGCGGTACGCCGAAGCAGTGAACGCGGCGCAGCGTGTCCAGCAGTTGGCCATTGGCGATAATGCTCATGCCGCAGGCTTTGAGCGATTGGTAGCAGGCGTACAACGGCTCCCAAAGCTGCTCGTTTTTCACCAGCAGATTGTCTGGGCGCGTCGCGCGTTCGCCTTTGATTTTCGCTGCCAGATAAACCTGAGTTTCAGTTAGCTGCGTGCGCAGCTTTTTCATCAGCTCACGGTAGGGCTCTTGAACGTCGTCACCACCGGCTAGAGCGCGCAGTTCTGGCGTGCATTCTGTCATCGACAGTTCAGAAACCAGCACGGCGATATCACGCAGGAACAGGTCGGTAGCTTTCCAGCGGCTTAACAGTAAAGCGTGGCGCGTGATGTCTGCCGTCACGTTCGGGTTGCCGTCGCGGTCGCCGCCCATCCATGCGGTGAAACGCACGGGCACAGCTTCAACCGGTAGTTGGTAACCCAATGAGTTTTCTAGCTGTTCATTAAACTCGCGTAAGAATGCCGGAACCCCTTCCCACAGGCTATTTTCCACTACGGCATATCCCCATTTAGCTTCATCAATTGGGGATGGGCGGTTCTTGCGAATTTCATCGGTATGCCATGATTGAGCAACCAGCTGGCGCAGGCGACGCATGATTTGATTGCGTTCGTAGTCGGCCAAATCGCTGTGATCGAGCTGGCTAAGGCAGTTGTTAACCTCAACCAGTTTATGAATCAGGGTACGACGGGTGATTTCAGTAGGATGAGCGGTGAGGACTAGCTCAATGGAGAGATCGTCTACGGCTTTTTTGATCTGCTCATCGCTGAGATTGTTGTTTTTCAAACGGGTGAAAAGTTGAGCCATCACTTCAGGGTTGCTTGCCGCTTCGCCATGAGGGGAAATGCTGTGATATTGCTCGGCGGTATTTGTCAGACTCAGGAATTGGCTAAAAGCACGGGCAACCGGCAATAGCTCATCATTCGACAAGTTCTGTAGCGTCGTTAACAGTTCCTGACGGCTTGCATCGTTACCCGCACGTGAGGATTTTGATAATTTACGGATAGTCTCGACGCGGTCTAGGATATTCTCGCCCAGCGCTTCTTTGATGGTGTCGCCGAGCAGCTTCCCTAGCATACTGACGTTACTTCGCATTGCCGAATATTGTTCGTTCATAAGACCCCTGACCCCTCCAATATGTAAATTTCTTTCACCCGAAAGGCGTAGACCGCCTCTTTTATAAAGCCACGTTCCATTGTCTACGTCAATTGTCACAATTTATTGCTAAACGACATGAATTTGGTGATTTAACTGAAATTTAATTACACGGTGACGGGAATTAACGTTTCTAATAACAGTTACGTTGCAAACGGCGGCGATAGGGTGATATCACCGCCGTTTTCACTGCGAATAATTCATTAAAGCGCGGATCGGTAATTCATCGATTATCTACAAAAATGTCTAACCACTTGGCCGATCAAATCACGCGTAGGCTGGATGAACGACGTTGCTAAGTACTCATCGGGCTGGTGGGCCTGATCGATTGAGCCGGGCCCTAAGACCAGTGTAGGACAAACTTCCTGAATAAATGGCGCTTCGGTGCAATAGTTCACCACTTCCGCACGCTCGCCTAATAATCCCTCAATGACCTGCACCAGCGGGGCATGAACCGGGCATTCATATCCTGGGATCGGCACATGCAGGTGTTCAATGGTTAAACGGCCTGGCCATTTTTCACTCACCGGTGCTAGAGCTTGATTGAGTAACTCGTCGATATCGTTAAGCGTCATGCCCGGTAACGGACGGATATCCATATGCAATTCGCAGCAGGCGCAGATTCGGTTCGGTGCGTCGCCGCCGTGAATATGCCCAAGGTTCATGGTTGGGTATGGAATGGTAAAAGCATCGTGGTGGAAGCGATCTTTTAGCGTGTTCCGCAGCGTCAGCAGATGGCCGATGGAATCATGCATCAGTTCGATCGCGTTTACGCCGCGAGAGGGATCGCTGGAGTGGCCGGATTGTCCCGTGATGCGGATTGCTTCTGATAAGTGTCCTTTGTGTGCACGCACGGGTTTGAGTGACGTTGGCTCACCGATGATGGCGCAGTCGGGGCGCAGATGAGTCGTCGCGGCGAAATAACGTGCGCCAGCCATGGTGGTTTCTTCATCGGCGGTAGCCAAAATATAAAGCGGCTTGCTGAGCTGGCTCAAATCCACATCGCGTAGCGCATCCAGAATAAAAGCGAAGAAGCCTTTCATGTCTGCGGTGCCGAGTCCGTAAAGCTTATTGTCGTGCTCGGTAAGCGTGAAGGGATCGCGCGTCCAGCGTCCATCATCAAACGGCACGGTATCCGTATGACCCGCCAGCATCAGCCCGCCACTTCCCTCACCATAGCTGGCGAGGAGATTAAATTTGTTACGCGTATGTGGCACGGACTGCACTTCAACCCGAAAACCAAGATCGCTAAACCAGCCTGCGAGTAAGTTGATTAATGTTTCATTGCTTTGATCGAGCGCGCTGTCCGTTGCACTAATGGATGGAGTGGCGATCAGGGCACGGTACGGCTCAATAAATGGCGGTAATTTCATATTCACTGTTGACAGCCTTTCGTTAGGATAGTATCAATATTCATGCATTATTTATGAATAAAAATACAATAAGCGCTCGCCGAATGAAACCGTAAAAGTTATGATGAGCAGCGCCAAATGTAATTTTTCCGATCAACAATCTTTCATAAAAACTAAGAAGGTGGAATCGATACATGTCTACGTTAAACGGGTTAATTGTAGGAGCCAGCGGTTATACCGGCGCGGAACTCGCCGCTTATCTGCATCGCCATCCTCATATGAACATAACCGGTTTAACGGTTTCAGCGCAAAGTGCAGATGCAGGAAAGTTGCTTTCTGATTTGCATCCTCAGCTGAAAGGCATTGTTGATTTACCGTTGTTGCCGATGAGCGATGTGGCGGCAATGGCAAAAGATGTTGATGTGGTTTTTCTTGCTACGGCGCATGAAGTTAGCCATGACCTCGCCCCGCAGTTTTTACAGATGGGCTGTGTGGTGTTTGATCTTTCCGGTGCTTATCGGGTCAATCAAGCTAGTTTTTACCAAGATTATTATGGATTTACTCACCAGCATGCCGACTGGCTCGACAAAGCAGTTTATGGATTGGCGGAGTGGCGTGCTGAAGATATTAAACAGGCTCAACTGGTGGCCGTTCCCGGCTGCTATCCCACGGCGTCACAGCTGGCATTAAAGCCGCTGATTGATGCGGGTCTGCTCGATTTAAACCAGTGGCCGGTCATCAACGCCGTGAGCGGTGTGAGTGGTGCAGGGCGTAAAGCCAGTATGACGACCAGCTTTTGCGAAGTCAGTTTGCAGCCTTATGGCATTTTTACTCATCGCCATCAGCCTGAAATAGCGACCCATTTAGGAACGCCGGTGATTTTCACCCCGCACTTAGGCAATTTCCCTCGCGGAATTTTGGCCACGATAACCTGCAAATTAACCGCGGGTGTAAAGGCTGAGCAGATCGATGCTGCTTATCAGCAGGCTTATGCCGGAAAACCGTTGGTTCGCATCTATGACAAAGGCGTTCCGGCGATCAAAAACGTTGCGGGAACGCCGTTCTGCGATATCGGTTTTGCACTTCAGGGTGAGCACCTGATTATTGTGTCTGCCGAAGATAACTTACTGAAAGGCGCGGCGGCTCAAGCGGTGCAATGCATGAATATTCGCTTTGGATTTAATGAAACCCAATCATTGCTGTAACGACCAAACGTTA
This sequence comes from Obesumbacterium proteus, assembly GCF_001586165.1. NCBI lineage: Bacteria > Pseudomonadati > Pseudomonadota > Gammaproteobacteria > Enterobacterales > Hafniaceae > Obesumbacterium > Obesumbacterium proteus. Next base: position 696,726 of record NZ_CP014608.1, read on the forward strand.
ACTTTAAAAAGAGACTGCTATGAATAATCCATTAATCATCAAGTTAGGTGGCGTACTGCTCGATAGTGAAGAGGCGATGCAACGTTTGTTTCAGGCTTTAGTTGCTTACCGCCAAAGCCATCAGCGACCACTGGTGATTGTTCATGGCGGTGGCTGTTTGGTGGATGATCTGATGAAGCAGCTCAATTTACCGGTAGTGAAGAAGAACGGGCTGCGCGTCACGCCAGCCGATCAGATCGGCATTATTACCGGTGCGCTCGCCGGTACGGCAAACAAAACGCTGCTGGCCTGTGCCAAGAAACACAAAATTGCAGCGGTAGGTTTGTCATTGGGCGATGGCGATATGGTTGAAGTGAGCCAGTTGTCAGAAGAACTCGGCCATGTGGGCAAAGCGAAAGCGGGCTCACCGGCGCTGGTCACGACGCTGTTGGCAACAGGCTATCTGCCGATTATCAGCTCGGTTGGGATCACCGCGGAAGGCGAATTGATGAATGTGAATGCCGATCAGGCTGCCACCGCATTGGCGGCAACCTTAGGCGCGGATTTGATTTTGCTGTCAGACGTTAGCGGTATTCTGGATGGCAAAGGGCAGCGTATAGAAGAAATGACGGCTGCCAAAGCAGAGCAACTGATCGTTCAAGGCATTATTACCGATGGAATGATTGTAAAAGTAAACGCTGCGCTTGATGCCGCTCGGTCTTTGGGAAGGCCGGTTGATATTGCAAGCTGGCGCCATGCCGAGAAACTTCCGGCATTGTTTAATGGCGTGCCGGTAGGCACCAGAATTCTCGCGAATTAATTACCCGTCAATGTAGGGTAATGACGACCTAATCTAACTAAATAATTTTAAGTTATTGAGATAAAGGAAAAGACTATGGCAACGCAAGGCATCAGCAAAATCGTTCTGGCTTACTCTGGCGGCTTGGATACGTCAGCAATCATTCCTTGGCTGAAAGAAAACTACGGCGACTGTGAAGTTATCGCATTCGTGGCAGATATCGGCCAAGAGCGTGAAGACTTGGTTGGCGTGGAAGAAAAAGCGCTGCGCTCTGGTGCTTCTGCCTGTTATATCGCCGATCTGCGTGAAGAATTCATCAAAGATTATGTTTACCCTGTGCTGAAAACCGGTGCGCTGTACGAAGGAACCTATTTGCTGGGAACCTCAATGGCGCGCCCGCTGATTGCCAAAGCGCAGGTTGAACTTGCCCTGAAACTCGGCGCGGATGCGCTGTGCCACGGCGCAACGGGTAAAGGTAACGATCAGGTTCGTTTCGAAACCACCTATACCGCGCTGGCTCCACAGCTGAAAGTGGTTGCCCCTTGGCGTGAGTGGGATTTACGTTCGCGTGAAGCGCTGCTGGACTACCTGAAAGTACGCGATATTCCAACCACTGCATCGCTGGAAAAAATTTACAGCCGTGATGCGAACGCTTGGCATATTTCCACCGAGGGTGGCGTGCTTGAAAGCCCATGGAATGCCTCTAACCAAGATTGCTGGGTCTGGACGAATTCCCCTGAAGATGCACCAAATGAGTCTGAATTAGTGACCGTTGGTGTTGAAAACGGCGAAGTGGTTGCGGTTAACGGCAAAAAAATGAGCCCGTTTGCCTGCTTAGAAGCGCTGAATGTGTTGGGTGCAAAACACGGTGTGGGCCGTATTGATATCGTGGAAAACCGTCTGGTAGGGATCAAATCCCGTGGCTGCTACGAAACCCCAGGGGGCACCATTATGATGGCAGCTCTGCGCGGGGTAGAGCAGTTAGTGCTGGATCGTGATTGCTTTAAATGGCGTGAACAGCTTGGTCAGGAAATGTCCTATGTTGTATACGATGGCCGTTGGTTTGCGCCGTTGCGTGAGTCCATTCAGGCTGCAGCTGACTCCATCGCCAAAGATGTTAATGGCGAAGTCGTGATTAAGTTGTATAAAGGACAGGCAACGGCTATCCAGAAAAAATCTGGCAACAGCCTGTATAACGAAGAGTTTGCTACCTTCGGCGAAGATGACGTTTACGATCACAGCCATGCGGGCGGCTTTATTCGCTTGTTCTCGTTGTCATCACGTATTCGTGCGCTGAACGAGAAGAAATAATAGCAGGCCTTCCCCCTCCCAACCTCCCCCTTCGCAGGGGGAGGAGCCGATCGAGCAACGATTGCTGACAGCTCCCTCCCCTGTGAAGGGGAGGGTTGGGGTGGGGTAATAATGAGTAGAACACTAAAATTCAACGGAGCATCACATGGCACTATGGGGCGGGCGGTTCAGTCAGGCGGCAGACCAGCGGTTTAAGCAATTTAACGACTCACTGCGGTTTGATTACCGATTGGCTGAGCAGGATATTACCGGCTCGGTGGCATGGTCGAAGGCGCTGGTGACCGTGAATGTTTTAACGATTGAAGAACAACAAAAGTTGGAAGATGCGTTGGGTGTGTTGCTGGAAGAAGTTCAGGCGAATCCCAATGCAATTTTGGCCAGCGATGCAGAAGATATTCACAGCTGGGTTGAGACGCAGCTGATTAATAAAGTCGGTGATTTAGGTAAAAAACTCCACACGGGGCGTAGCCGTAACGATCAGGTTGCCACGGATCTGAAACTCTGGTGCAAGAATGAGATCGGTGAGTTGTTATTGGCTGTTCAGCAGTTGCAGCAGGCGCTGGTGGTAACCGCTGAAGCCAATCAGGACGCAGTGATGCCGGGTTATACCCATCTTCAACGCGCACAGCCCGTGACTTTTGCTCACTGGTGTTTGGCGTATGCCGAGATGCTGGCGCGTGATGAAAGCCGTTTGCACGATACGTTGAAACGTTTGGATGTGAGCCCGCTTGGGTGTGGGGCTTTGGCGGGCACGGCTTATCCCATCGATCGTGAACAGTTGGCGGAATGGCTAGGTTTTGCTAGCGCAACGCGCAACAGTTTGGATAGCGTTTCTGACCGCGACCACGTGCTGGAACTGCTTTCTAATGCGTCCATCGGTATGGTGCATTTGTCGCGTTTTGCGGAAGACCTGATCTTCTTCAACAGCGGTGAAGCGAACTTTGTTGAGCTGTCCGATCGCGTGACGTCTGGTTCATCGTTGATGCCACAGAAGAAAAATCCCGATGCATTAGAACTGATTCGCGGCAAATGTGGCCGCGTGCAGGGCGCGTTGACCGGCATGATGATGACGTTGAAAGGCCTACCTTTGGCCTACAACAAAGATATGCAGGAAGATAAAGAGGGTCTATTCGACGCACTGGATACGTGGATGGACTGCCTACATATGGCCGCGCTGGTGTTGGATGGTATTCAGGTGAAGCGTCCTCGTTGCCAAGAAGCTGCGGAACAAGGATATGCGAACGCAACAGAGTTGGCCGATTACCTCGTCGCGAAAGGCGTTCCGTTCCGTGAAGCCCACCATATTGTAGGTGAAGCGGTGGTGGGAGCGATTAAGCAGGGTAAAGCCTTGGAAGCGTTGAGCCTCAGCGAATTGCAAAAATTCAGCAGCGTGATTGGCGATGACGTTTATCCTATTTTGTCACTGCAATCTTGTTTGGATAAACGTAGTGCCAAAGGTGGCGTTTCTCCGCATCAGGTCGCTCAGGCGATTGCCGAGGCAAAACAGCGCCTGCTTTAGTTCAGCCGTTGTACCAATGAAAAACCGGGCAATGCCCGGTTTTTTTATCCTAAAAGCTTAGCACATAGATATCGATTGAGACTTACGCCTTCTTCACTGGCGAGAATAGCCAAGCGTCGATGTTGTTCAGGAGCCAGACGTAATACCAGCTTGCCGCTATATTTTTTCTCTGCCAGCGCCGCGGGCGGAATTTCTCCGTTGCTTAACATGTCAGATACCGCGCTGGAAACCAGATCCATAATCCCATCTAGAGCCTCCTGTCGCGTAGCGGCTAACCATGATAGTGACGGGAATTCACTGCACAACCCGACGAATTCGTTATCTTCTTCAGACCACGTAATGCGATAAGTGTAGTGTTCAGTAAAGCGATCATGAGTTGTCACGATAGGCCTGCTCCAATTTTTCTATTGCCGCAATAACTTGTTTAATTTGATAACTCTTGGCTTTGCCATTTTTGCCGGCCTGAATATTTATTCTGGGATCGCCGTGCCACGGCATATGAAAGACTTTGTGGCTCCCACTATTCTGCCTCGGTGGGCCAAACAGCAGAATGCAGACTTTGACCAGCTCATTAAAAGACAGGTTGGTTGAATGTGTACGTAACTCTTCAGCAAGATCGCCAAGCTCCTTCACACTGCCCCCATGATAGTATCGTTATTGATACTAAATCAATCTCATTGTTGTAGTGAAAGTGAGTGTGTCTGAGTTAAGAAATGGGGCAAGCGGGAGTGATTAAGTTAGGAATGCACTATACAAAAAAACCGGGCAATGCCCGGTTTTGTAGAGAAATTTGCGAAGCTATTCGCGACGTTATTCACCCGGGCAGCGCATACAGCGCTCGGTTTCACTGCCGCCGATGCGCAGCTTACTTTGCAAATCACGCAATGCTGTACGCAAGCCTTCTTCTATTACAGGGTGATAGAACGGCATATCCAGCATTTGATCGACGGTCATACCTTGCTGATGCGCCCATGCCAGCAGATGTGCAATGTGCTCAACTTCCGGCCCCATCATTTCAGCACCAAGGAATTTGCCCGTTCCTTGTTCGCCATAAACATGCAGTAAGCCTTTGTTTCGCAGCATAACGCGAGAACGTCCTTGGTTTTCGAAAGAGACTTCGCCAACCTCGAAGCAGCCGCAGGCGCCATATTTTTGGCTGAGTTCACGATAGGTTGAACCGACCATGGCGATTTGCGGATCGGAGAACACCACCGAAATCGAACTACGGCGCAGTCCCGGCTTCACTTCTGGGAAGCTACCCGCGTTATCACCGGCAATACGAGCCTGATCGCTGGCTTCGTGTAACAGCGGTAGCTGATTACTTGCATCACCGGCGATAAAGATATGCGGTACGCTGGTTTGCATGGTCAGTCGATCGGCGACCGGAACGCCACGCGCATCAAGCTCAAGCGACGTATTTTCGATGGCGAGATTATCAACATTTGGACGACGGCCGGTGGCGGCCAGCACGTAGTCCACCATGATTTCCTGTGGCTTACCGTCTAAATCCTGATAGCGAATAAATACGCGATCGCCTTCGCGTTGCATGATCTCGACTTTCACATCGGGGTCGAGATAAAACTCTTCGCCTAAAGCGCGGCGAGCATAATCGCGTACATCGCTGTCCGTGAGAGGGCCTACGGCACCACCGACGCCAAAGACTTTCACTTTCACACCAAGGCGATGAAGTGCTTGGCCGATCTCTAAACCGATAACGCCGGGGCCAAATACCGCAACGGATTCAGGCAGATCGTCCCAGTTGAATACATCATCATTGATAATTAAGCGATCGCCGAGGTCGTTCCACGGCGCTGGCCATGTTGGGCGAGAACCGGTGGCGATAACGATGCGTTTTGCCACGATGCGAGTGTGATCGTCAACTTGTAGGGTATTGTCATCGATAAAACGGGCGTAACCGAGAATTTTGTCGTTGTCAGGAATACTGATGACGCCTTCCATCACAAAACCCACGAAGCGGTCGCGTTCGCGTTTAACGCGAGCCATGACTTCGCGGCCATCAATTTTTATTTCACCCTGAGGATGAATGCCAAAACCGGGAGCGCGCTCGATTTGATGCACGGCTTCTGCCGCGGCAATGAGTAATTTGGAAGGCATACAGCCAACGCGGGCACAGGTTGTGCCAAATGGACCGCCTTCGATCATAACAACGCTTGGCGTAGAGAGTTTTGCTGCGCGATAGGCACCTAAACCTGCTGTACCGCCGCCGATAACGGCCACGTCAACATTGAGTTCTTTCATGAAGCTATCTCCTGAAATCGGAAAAAAAGGCGGGACGAACCCGCCAAAATGTTGGCTTACTTTTTTATAATAACGACTACTTGCAGGTGATTATGCCTGTTGCAGGTAAACTTCTAAGTCATCGCTGCCACCGATATGTTGTCCACCGATGTAAACCTGTGGAACCGTCGCTCGGCCAGTTACAGCGCGCAGGCTCACGGTGGTTGCGTCTTTACCCAGCACGATTTCTTCATATTGGATACCGCGGTCTTGCAGCATTTGTTTAGCTTTCGCGCAGTATGGGCAACCCGGTTTAGTAAACAGGGAAACCGAAGCCTGCACTTTGAAATCAGGTGCTAAATATTTCAGCATGGTATCTGCATCAGATACTTCAAACGGGTCGCCTGGCTTGTTAGGTTCAACAAACATTTTTTCAACCACGCCGTTACGAACCAGCATGGAATAGCGCCATGAGCGTGGGCCAAAGCCAAGATCGGCTTTTTCGACCAGCATGTTCATGCCTTTGGTAAATTCACCGTTGCCGTCTGGAACGAAAGTGATGTGCTCTGCTTTCTGGTCCGCTTTCCACGCATTCATTACGAAGGTGTCGTTCACGGAAACGCACAGAATGCTGTCGACGCCTTTTTCATGGAACACGGGAGCTAGCTCGTTATAACGTGGCAGATGGCTTGATGAACAGGTTGGGGTGAATGCGCCCGGCAGAGAAAACACGATAACGGTTTTGTCTTTGAACAGGTCATCGGTAGTCACGTCAATCCACTGGTCGCCCTGACGGGTGTGGAAAGTTACCTGTGGAATTTTCTTACCTTCTTGGCTAGTAAACATGGATTAACCCTTTAATTATTAGATTAAAAATCACTGGTGTTGGCGTGTCGCCGTTCGTTGATGGACATTATTCACACTTAGGCTTGATAGTTCTAATCGTTCATTGCTATCTTATTTATCGCCATGAGCTATCATGGCTCGGAGGATAAATATGAATATTCGAGATTTAGAATACCTAGTGGCGCTGTCTGAACATCGCCATTTTCGTCGCGCCGCCGACTCATGCCACGTCAGCCAACCTACGCTGAGTGGGCAAATCCGTAAGCTGGAAGATGAGTTGGGTGTGATGCTTCTGGAGCGTACCAGCCGTAAGGTGCTGTTTACCCAAGCCGGACTACTACTTGTCGATCAGGCACGGACAGTTCTGCGTGAGGTTAAGGTACTTAAAGAGATGGCCAGCCAGCAGGGTGAGGCGATGTCCGGCCCACTGCACATCGGCTTGATCCCAACGGTTGCGCCTTATTTACTGCCACAGATTATTCCAACGCTGCACAAAACTTTCCCTAAGCTGGAAATGTATTTGCATGAAGCACAGACCCACCAATTGCTTGCACAGCTTGATAGCGGCAAATTGGATTGCGCGATTCTGGCATTGGTCAAAGAAACCGAAGCATTTATTGAAGTGCCATTGTTTGATGAGCCTATGAAGCTGGCGGTGTATAGCGGCCATCCTCTGGCAGACAAAGATAAAATCGCGATGTCTGAGCTGGCCGGTGAGAATTTGTTAATGCTGGAAGACGGGCATTGTCTGCGCGATCAGGCGATGGGATTCTGTTTCCAAGCAGGGGCAGATGAAGATACGCATTTCCGCGCAACCAGCTTAGAAACGCTGCGCAACATGGTCGCTGCGGGAAGCGGTATTACTTTGTTGCCAGCATTAGCGGTTCCACCGGAGCGTGAACGCGATGGCATTTGCTATCTGCAATGCTATAAGCCTGAACCAAAGCGAACTATCGCCTTAGTTTATCGTCCAGGTTCTCCGCTGCGTGCGCGCTATGAACAGCTCGCGGAAGCAATCCGCGAGCATATGCAGGGCGTCATGGCGCAACAGTGTGACACTTTAAAACAGGCGGTTTAGCCCGTTTAACGCAGCCACACGATAGGCCTCGGCCATGGTTGGATAGTTGAAGGTGGTATTAACGAAATACTCGATGGTATTACCTTCTCCTTTCTGTTCCATGATCGCTTGGCCGATATGAATGATCTCCGCCGCACGTTCGCCAAAGCAGTGGATCCCTAGGATCTGCTTGGTTTCTCGATGGAATAAGATCTTCAAACTTCCCACGCTCATGCCTGCGATTTGTGCGCGTGCCAGATGTTTAAACTGTGCACGGCCCACCTCATACGGCACTTTCATTGCTGTCAGTTCCTGCTCTGTTTTACCTACGGAGCTGATTTCAGGAATGGTGTAAATGCCGGTAGGAATATCTTCGACCAGATGTACGTTAGCTTCGCCTTGCATAATGGCCTGAGCAGCAATACGTCCTTGATCGTAAGCCGCAGAGGCTAAGCTTGGATAGCCAATGACGTCACCCACGGCGTAGATATGTGAAATGGCCGTTTGGTACATGCTGTTGACCTTCAAAAGGCCACGGCCATCGGCTTCAAGCCCGACATTTTCCAGTTTCAGCGCATCGGTATTTCCTGTACGGCCATTGGCATACAGCAGGCAATCGGCTTTCACTTTTTTGCCGGATTTAAGATGCATGATGACGCCATCTTCAACGCCTTCAATCTGCTCGAACTCTTCGTTGTGGCGGATAACAACGCCGTTATTCCAGAAGTGGTAAGAGAGCGCATCTGACATTTCTTGATCGAGAAATGCGAGCAGGCGATCGCGGGTATTCACTAAGTCCACTTTCACGCTTAATCCACGGAAGATCGACGCATATTCGCAGCCGATAACGCCAGCACCATAAATGATGATGTGCTGCGGTTCGTGGTTAAGTTGCAGAATGGAGTCGCTGTCGTAAATGCGTGGATGCTTGAAATCGACGCCAGACGGATGATACGGACGTGAACCACAGGCGATAATGATGTTATCGGCGGTTAAGGTATCGCGCGTGCCGTCTGGGTAGCTAACGCTGAGGGTGTTAGCATCAATAAACTCGGCGTCACCGGAAAATAATTGGCAATGGTTACGCTCGTAGAATCCCTGACGCATGCGAGTTTGCTGATTAATAACGTTATCGGCATGGCGCAAAATATCAGGGAATGTCGATTTAAGAATTCGGGAGTTGTCGCTGTAGAGAGGATTTTGGTTAAATTCGATTATGCGGCTAACGGCGTGGCGAAGTGCTTTCGAAGGGATGGTGCCCCAATGGGTACATCCGCCACCAACGCTAAAATGCCGTTCTATAACGGCAACCCGCGCGCCCTGTTTTACCAGACCCATGGCGGCGCCTTCACCACCGGGACCTGAGCCAATCACTATGGCATCAAAAGAATAGTGCTGTTGCATGTAGGGTAGGCCTTTCTTATACAAAAATACAACGTTACCTTAACATAATAACCGTGCATCCCCAATCATCCCTACGCTTTTCGTGGCAATTCGCACCTTGTTTTTGTCATCCTAGCTATACATGTCACAGGTCATAGAAGCGTGGTTGGGGTAAAGTTTGATATAGTGGCGCTGAACTACCGCGCCAGAATCAAAAAAAGCCGACGGTGGAATAAAGAAACTTACATTTAACCGGATATTAATATGGGCGTCAGAGCGCAACAAAAAGAACGAACTCGTCGTTCACTGATCGAGGCAGCGTTCAATCAGCTAAGCGCTGAACGGAGCTTTGCGAGTTTGAGCCTGCGTGAAGTATCCCGTGAAGCTGGTATTGCCCCAACCTCCTTCTATCGCCATTTTCGTGACGTGGATGAGTTAGGGTTAACGATGGTGGATGAAAGTGGGCTGATGCTGCGTCAGTTAATGCGTCAGGCTCGTCAACGTATTGCCAAAGGTGGCAGCGTCATCCGCACATCTGTAGCAACTTTTATGGAATTTATCGGCAATAATCCGAATGCTTTTCGCCTGCTTTTACGGGAACGTTCCGGTACTTCTGCTGCGTTCCGTGCCGCAGTGCAGCGTGAGGTTCAGCACTTTATTGCGGAACTTGCCGATTATCTTGAAATCGAAAATCACATGCCGCGCAGTTTTACCGAAGCGCAGGCCGAGGCAATGGTCACTATCGTATTTAGCGCGGGCGCCGAAGCGTTAGATATTGATATGGAACACCGTCGTTTGTTGGAAGAACGTCTGGTTTTGCAGTTGCGGATGATTTCCAAGGGCGCTTATTATTGGTACCGTCGTGAGCAGGAGAAGGCACACATTGCGCATATGCATGAAAATGCAGAGCAGCAGGCTCAGGAATAAATTTAAAGCATAGGGTTGGTCATGATTAAAAGTCGTTTGGATGTGGGAACATTGGTTCTGTCATTGGTTGCGGGGCTTTCTATCAGCGGATCTTTTGCCGCACTGTTTAGCTCAGCCGTATCATTTTCGGTATTTCCCCTGCTGGCACTGATTTTATCAGTGTATTGCCTGCATCAGCGTTATCTGAACTGCTCTATGCCTGAAGGTATGCCGGTGCTTTCCTCTTCGTGTTTTCTGCTTGGTTTGCTGATGTATAGCGCCATTGTTCGCGTGGAGTACCCAGAAATCGGTTCGAACTTTATGCCAACTCTTCTGTGTATTGTGTTGGTTTTCTGGATTGCCTACCGCATCAAGGCGTTTAAGAAGAACGCCGAGGCTGATAGCGGAAAAGACTTCCACGATCCTGAGTGATTGAGCCGAACTGATATTCGATGCAAATAGAAAAGGCAGCCAATGGCTGCCTTTTTGCGTTTCAATCTGAATCGTTTTTAATCACGTTTTTCCAGCAACACGCCGCATTCCATATGATGGGTATACGGGAACTGGTCGAACAGCGCCAAACGTGTGACCCGATGAGTTTCGTTCAGCGTTTCTAGGTTTGCGCTGAGCGTTTCAGGGTTACATGAGATATAGAGGATCCGCGGATACGCTTGCACCATGCGCAATGTGTCGTCATCTAAGCCGCTACGCGGTGGATCGACGAAAATAGTTTCGCACTGATAGCCTTTGAGATCGATACCTTCCAAACGTTTGAACTCGCGCACGCCGTTCATCGCCTGAGTAAAATCTTCTGCCGCCATGCGAATGATTTGCACATTCTCGATGTGGTTGGCTGCAATATTAAACTGCGCAGCAGCAACGGAAGGTTTAGCAATTTCTGTCGCGAGTACGCGGTTAAAGTTACGCGCAAGCGCCAAGGAGAAGTTACCGTTGCCACAGTACAACTCTAGCAGATCGCCTTTGGAATCCTGTGTAACGTCAAGCGCCCACTCAAGCATCTTAATGTTTACGGCCGCGTTAGGCTGGGTAAAGCTGTTTTCAACCTGGCGATAGATCATGTCACGCCCAGCAACAGGTAGGCATTCATCAACATAGTCTTGATCGAAACAGATTTTGGTTTTGGTTGCTCGGCCAATAAGCTGCAGGTCAAAACCTTGCGCACGTAGGCGATCGCGAAGTGCTTCAGCCTCAACTTTCCATTCATCATCCAGCTTGCGGTGATAAAGAAGGGAAACCACCACTTTATTGTTCATGGTCGACAGATAGTCAATTTGGAACAGTTTAAAGCGCAGAACGTGGTTGGGCTTTAGCTCATCCATCATCACGCTCATCAAACGGTTAATCAGCTCGCTCGCCGCAGGAAATTGATCGACGCGGATGCGTTTTTTGGTCTGCTGATCAAACATGATGTGGTAGAGATCGCCTTCATCATGCCAAACGCGGAATTCTGCGCGCATGCGATAGTGGCTGGCCGGCGAACGAAATGCCTCAATCTCCGGGGCCGCAAACGGGGTCATCATGTTGGCCAGTCGGGTAATTTTTTCCGTGAGTTGGGCATCATATTGATCGGTTGGCAGCGTGTTCGGCGTCATGGCATTTCTCGTTAGCATAATAATAGAGGGGCGATTGTAGGCGATGGAATGATGATGTCCAGCTCTGTGACTTATTCTACATCCAAATCATAGAAGTCTAGACTTCTGAACATGTTTTCACTTAGCATGGCGGCCCGGTCTCCAGTGGAGAGTGAAAAGGGAATCCGGTGTGAATCCGGAGCTGACGCGCAGCGGTATGGGGAAGTCACGGCGATATTTTGACACTGTCATTACAGATGGGAAGTCATCGCCCGGTGTGTATTCAACAATGAATGTTGATACACAAATCCTAAGCCCGAAGACCTGCCGGTACACGTCGCTTTACGTGGTTTTCGCGAATTAACGCCACGGCTCGCGGCATCCTGCCAATTAAGTTTGGATGCTCTTATATGACTATAAAAAAAATGCGCTGATGGCAGCTTTGTCTGTCACGGCTTTCTCTGGCTGGGCGCAAGATTCTAACGAAACACCTTCATCATCATCCGCAAATACTAACGATGATGTCATTGTCACCGCCTCTCGTTTTCCTCAGCCGGTTTCTACCGTGCTAGCACCTACTGATGTTGTTACCCGAGATGATATCGATCGTTGGCAGGCCAAAACGCTTAATGACGTCATGCGACGTTTACCCGGTGTCGATATCGCTCAAAATGGCGGCATGGGTCAGAGTGCATCGATGTATATCCGTGGGACCAGCGCAAGTCAAGTTCTCGTGCTGGTGGATGGCATTCCTATTGCTCGTCCTGGAATTTCGAATACGGCTGATTTCAATCAAATCCCAATTTCACTGGTTCAACGCGTTGAATATATTCGTGGCCCACGTTCTGCCGTGTATGGCTCGGGTGCGATGGGTGGGGTTATCAACGTGATCACGCAAACCGATAAGGAAGGCGCGCAGATAAATGCAGGCGTCGGCTCTAAAGGGTTCCAGCAGTACGATGGTAGCGTGCGTCAGAAAATCAGTGATAACACCAAAGTCACGTTGGCGGGTTCATATGAGAGCACAAAAGGATTTAACGTGCAGCCGGGCTCAACGTATGAACCGGATCATGATGATGATGGCTATCGCAACAAGACTTTCTGGGGTGGTATAGATCACCAGTTTAACAACGAGTTTTCTGGCTTTGCTCGTGGTTATGGGTATACCAACAACAGTGATTATGACCTCGGGAGTCCGCCGTCGAAACCTGCTTACAGCGCAAATGAAAGCGAAACCTATAATCATACATACGACATGGGCCTGCGCTATTTGTCTGGTGCTTATTCATCCCAATTAACGGGTAGCTATCAAAAAGTAAAAGCTTATAACTACAGCAGCGAGTATGGGCGTTATCACGATGGCACCACGCTGGATGATATGGATCAGCGCAATATTCAATGGGGTAATACCTATAGCCTAGAACATGGGCAGATTAGTGCTGGCGTGGATTGGCAACAGCAGCGCCTGACATCTTCTGATACCAGTCTGTCAGATACCTATAAACGTGATAACACCGGCTTATATTTAAGTGGCCAGCAAAAACTGGGTGATGTCACGTTAGAAGCCTCTGGCCGTGAAGATAAAGACGAACAGTTCGGTTGGCACGGTACTTGGCAAACGGCAGCGGGTTGGGAGTTTACGCCGGGCTATCGAGCCACGTTATCGTATGGCACCGGATTCTTGGCTCCTTCGCTAGGGCAGCAGTTTGGTTCAACGCGTTTCGGCATTGATTCCAATCCTAATTTAAAACCTGAAGAGTCGAAGCAGTGGGAAGCGGGTTTAGAAGGGCTGACTGGGCCACTTGATTGGCGTTTGTCTGCCTATCATTACAAAATTGAAAACCTGATTACCTATTATTCCGATCCTGTCACCTATGCGGGTAGCTATGACAACATCGATTCTGCCACGATTAAAGGCGTCGAGTGGACGGGCAGCGTTGATACGGGGATCTTCACGCATCAGGTCACCTTGCAGTATTTAGATCCGCGCAATGATAAAAATGATGAAGTACTAGCGCGTCGAGCCAAACGGCAGGCTAAATATCAGCTCGACTGGACTATGTTTAATGTCGATATGGATGTCTCGTATCAATATTATGGCCGTCGTTACGATAACAACACGTCTAAATACAATAATACGCAACAGGTATTGCCAAGCTACAGCACCGTCGATATTTCAGCCTCTTATCCCGTTACGTCTCATCTAACAGTTCGTGGTAGAATCGCCAACCTGTTAGATAAAGATTATGAAACGGCTTATGGCTACCAAACCGCAGGTAGAGAATATTATCTCTCCGGTAGCTACACCTTCTAATGATGTAGCGACTTCTAAACCCACTGCGCTGGTTTTTGACTCCGGCGTGGGTGGGTTATCTGTATATCAAGAGATCCGTGATTTGCTTCCGGATCTCCACTATATATATGCATTCGACAATCAGGGATTCCCTTATGGGGAAAAAGACGAAGCGTTTATTATCGACCGCGTTGTTAAAACCGTTGCCGAAGTGCAAAAGCGTCATCCTCTCTCTATTGTTATCATCGCTTGCAACACTGCAAGTACCATCACGCTCCCAGCATTACGCGAACGCTTCAATTGCCCTATCGTTGGGGTTGTACCCGCGATAAAACCAGCGGCAAAACTGACGCGCAACGGTATTGTTGGCTTGCTAGCGACGAGAGCAACGGTGCAACGTTCATATACTCACGACCTGATTGCCCGTTTTGCGAAAGACTGTAGCATCAAAATGCTGGGCTCGGCTGAGCTGGTGGAGCTGGCTGAGGCCAAGTTGCATGGCGAAGAGATTGATCATGCGGTGCTAAAGAAGATACTACGCCCGTGGCTATCAATGGCTGAACCGCCAGACACGGTGGTTCTGGGATGTACGCATTTCCCTTTACTGCGCGAAGAACTGGCGGCGGTATTACCCGCAGGGACTCGTTTAGTTGATTCGGGTGCCGCAATAGCCCGTCGCGTCGCTTGGTTGATTGCTAATCAGGAAAACGTGCTGAGCACGGAAAGTGATTTGGCCTATGCAACAGAAACAAATAGCGATACCGATGCGCTTTTACCTGTATTGCATCGCTTAGGCTTCTCAGAACTACGTGAATTGAGCATTTAATCCTCAAATATGTGGTTTTTGGTGAAAACTTGCGCGGTTGAAAAGTTTTTTTAAATTAGGGGTTGTCAGCCGTTCAGAAGTCCCTATAATGCGCCACCACTGACCGGGAACAACGACGCAAACGTCGCTCGGTGAGGAAGAGAAAAGCATCGCAGTAATGCGAATTTCTGAAAAGAAAAAAGCTTGACTCTTCAGGAGGAAGGCGTAATATGCACCTCCCGAGTTGCTGGAACGAATGTTCGCAATTCGCTGCTCTTTAACAATTTATCAGACAATCTGTGTGGGCACTCACAAGACAATATCTAACGTCCTCGGACGATAAAATATTAAAGTCTTGAAGAGTGACCAAGCAGTAATTCATTTAGTTGAATTATTACGAAAGTTAATTTTCGAGCATCGCTTAACTTGTTTAAGCAAATCAAGCTTTTAATTGAAGAGTTTGATCATGGCTCAGATTGAACGCTGGCGGCAGGCCTAACACATGCAAGTCGAGCGGTAGCACAAGAGAGCTTGCTCTCTGGGTGACGAGCGGCGGACGGGTGAGTAATGTCTGGGAAACTGCCTGATGGAGGGGGATAACTACTGGAAACGGTAGCTAATACCGCATGACGTCTTCGGACCAAAGTGGGGGACCTTCGGGCCTCACGCCATCAGATGTGCCCAGATGGGATTAGCTAGTAGGTGGGGTAACGGCTCACCTAGGCGACGATCTCTAGCTGGTCTGAGAGGATGACCAGCCACACTGGAACTGAGACACGGTCCAGACTCCTACGGGAGGCAGCAGTGGGGAATATTGCACAATGGGCGCAAGCCTGATGCAGCCATGCCGCGTGTATGAAGAAGGCCTTCGGGTTGTAAAGTACTTTCAGCGAGGAGGAAGGCATTGTGGTTAATAACCGCAGTGATTGACGTTACTCGCAGAAGAAGCACCGGCTAACTCCGTGCCAGCAGCCGCGGTAATACGGAGGGTGCAAGCGTTAATCGGAATTACTGGGCGTAAAGCGCACGCAGGCGGTTGATTAAGTCAGATGTGAAATCCCCGAGCTTAACTTGGGAACTGCATTTGAAACTGGTCAGCTAGAGTCTTGTAGAGGGGGGTAGAATTCCAGGTGTAGCGGTGAAATGCGTAGAGATCTGGAGGAATACCGGTGGCGAAGGCGGCCCCCTGGACAAAGACTGACGCTCAGGTGCGAAAGCGTGGGGAGCAAACAGGATTAGATACCCTGGTAGTTCACGCTGTAAACGATGTCGACTTGGAGGTTGTGCCCTTGAGGCGTGGCTTCCGGAGCTAACGCGTTAAGTCGACCGCCTGGGGAGTACGGCCGCAAGGTTAAAACTCAAATGAATTGACGGGGGCCCGCACAAGCGGTGGAGCATGTGGTTTAATTCGATGCAACGCGAAGAACCTTACCTACCCTTGACATCCAGAGAATTTAGCAGAGATGCTTTAGTGCCTTCGGGAACTCTGAGACAGGTGCTGCATGGCTGTCGTCAGCTCGTGTTGTGAAATGTTGGGTTAAGTCCCGCAACGAGCGCAACCCTTATCCTTTGTTGCCAGCACGTAATGGTGGGAACTCAAAGGAGACTGCCGGTGATAAACCGGAGGAAGGTGGGGATGACGTCAAGTCATCATGGCCCTTACGAGTAGGGCTACACACGTGCTACAATGGCATATACAAAGAGAAGCGAACTCGCGAGAGCAAGCGGACCTCATAAAGTATGTCGTAGTCCGGATTGGAGTCTGCAACTCGACTCCATGAAGTCGGAATCGCTAGTAATCGTAGATCAGAATGCTACGGTGAATACGTTCCCGGGCCTTGTACACACCGCCCGTCACACCATGGGAGTGGGTTGCAAAAGAAGTAGGTAGCTTAACCTTCGGGAGGGCGCTTACCACTTTGTGATTCATGACTGGGGTGAAGTCGTAACAAGGTAACCGTAGGGGAACCTGCGGTTGGATCACCTCCTTACCTAAAGATAGCGTTAAGTGCAGTGTCCACACAGATTGTCTGATGAAGAATAACGAGCAGAATACCTTTATATAGGCTTGTAGCTCAGGTGGTTAGAGCGCACCCCTGATAAGGGTGAGGTCGGTGGTTCAAGTCCACTCAGGCCTACCAATTCTTACGCCTGTGTGTCAGGAGTTGGTATCAAAGGTAAACTGTTGACTGTATGGGGTTATAGCTCAGCTGGGAGAGCGCCTGCCTTGCACGCAGGAGGTCTGCGGTTCGATCCCGCATAGCTCCACCATTACTTTTATTTTTAATAAGTATTCAGTCTCAAAAACATACTTCAGAGTGTATTGGAAACAGTATGCTGCGAAGTATTTTGCTCTTTAACAATCTGGAACAAGCTGAAATTTGAAAGCTTAAGCAACTGTGAGAATGACGTCTGTTTATTCAGACTCAAACACTGACACAGTTAGCATTAAGCAGTCTCTCAATTTTTTGCAATCTTGAATGCTGTCTTGAACCGGTTCGTAACCGTGTTCACCAAGAGACACCTTCGGGTTGTGAGGTTAAGTGACTAAGCGTACACGGTGGATGCCTAGGCAGTCAGAGGCGATGAAGGACGTGCTAATCTGCGATAAGCGTCGGTAAGCTGATATGAAGCGTTATAGCCGACGATTTCCGAATGGGGAAACCCAGTGCAATTCGTTGCACTATCGTTAAGTGAATACATAGCTTAACGAAGCGAACCAGGGGAACTGAAACATCTAAGTACCCTGAGGAAAAGAAATCAACCGAGATTCCCCTAGTAGCGGCGAGCGAACGGGGAACAGCCCAGAACCTTAATCAGCGTATGTGTCAGAGGAACGGTCTGGAAAGTCCGGCGATACAGGGTGATAGCCCCGTACTTGAAAATGCATATGTTGTGAGTTCGATGAGTAGGGCGGGACACGTGACATCCTGTCTGAATATGGGGGGACCATCCTCCAAGGCTAAATACTCCTGACTGACCGATAGTGAACCAGTACCGTGAGGGAAAGGCGAAAAGAACCCCGGCGAGGGGAGTGAAATAGAACCTGAAACCGTGTACGTACAAGCAGTGGGAGCCTCTTTTATGGGGTGACTGCGTACCTTTTGTATAATGGGTCAGCGACTTATATTTTGTAGCAAGGTTAACCGAATAGGGGAGCCGTAGGGAAACCGAGTCTTAACTGGGCGTCAAGTTGCAAGGTATAGACCCGAAACCCGGTGATCTAGCCATGGGCAGGTTGAAGGTTGGGTAACACTAACTGGAGGACCGAACCGACTAATGTTGAAAAATTAGCGGATGACTTGTGGCTGGGGGTGAAAGGCCAATCAAACCGGGAGATAGCTGGTTCTCCCCGAAAGCTATTTAGGTAGCGCCTCGTGAACTCATCTTCGGGGGTAGAGCACTGTTTCGACTAGGGGGTCATCCCGACTTACCAACTCGATGCAAACTACGAATACCGAAGAATGTTATCACGGGAGACACACGGCGGGTGCTAACGTCCGTCGTGAAGAGGGAAACAACCCAGACCGCCAGCTAAGGTCCCAAAGTCATAGTTAAGTGGGAAACGATGTGGGAAGGCATAGACAGCCAGGATGTTGGCTTAGAAGCAGCCATCATTTAAAGAAAGCGTAATAGCTCACTGGTCGAGTCGGCCTGCGCGGAAGATGTAACGGGGCTAAACTATGCACCGAAGCTGCGGCAGCGACACTTAGGTGTTGTTGGGTAGGGGAGCGTTCTGTAAGCCGTTGAAGGTGGCCTGTGAGGGTTGCTGGAGGTATCAGAAGTGCGAATGCTGACATAAGTAACGATAAAGCGGGTGAAAAACCCGCTCGCCGGAAGACCAAGGGTTCCTGTCCAACGTTAATCGGGGCAGGGTGAGTCGACCCCTAAGGCGAGGCCGAAAGGCGTAGTCGATGGGAAACAGGTTAATATTCCTGTACTCGGTGTTACTGCGAAGGGGGGACGGAGAAGGCTAGGCTATCCGGGCGACGGTTGTCCCGGTTTAAGCGTGTAGGGGGAAAGCATTGGTAAATCCGTGCTTTTATCAACCCTGAGGCGTGATGACGAGTCACTACGGTGATGAAGTAGTTGATGCCAAGCTTCCAGGAAAAGCCTCTAAGCTCTAGGTAACATTGAATCGTACCCCAAACCGACACAGGTGGTCAGGTAGAGAATACCAAGGCGCTTGAGAGAACTCGGGTGAAGGAACTAGGCAAAATGGTGCCGTAACTTCGGGAGAAGGCACGCTGGCGCGTAGGTGAAGTCCCTTGCGGATGGAGCTGAAGCCAGTCGAAGATACCAGCTGGCTGCAACTGTTTAATAAAAACACAGCACTGTGCAAACACGAAAGTGGACGTATACGGTGTGACGCCTGCCCGGTGCTGGAAGGTTAATTGATGGGGTCAGCCGCAAGGCGAAGCTCTTGATCGAAGCCCCAGTAAACGGCGGCCGTAACTATAACGGTCCTAAGGTAGCGAAATTCCTTGTCGGGTAAGTTCCGACCTGCACGAATGGCGTAATGATGGCCAGGCTGTCTCCACCCGAGACTCAGTGAAATTGAACTCGCTGTGAAGATGCAGTGTACCCGCGGCAAGACGGAAAGACCCCGTGAACCTTTACTATAGCTTGACACTGAACATTGAGCCTTGATGTGTAGGATAGGTGGGAGGCTTTGAAGTGTGGACGCCAGTCTGCATGGAGCCAACCTTGAAATACCACCCTTTAATGTTTGATGTTCTAACTCCGGTCCCTAATCGGGATTGAGGACAGTGTCTGGTGGGTAGTTTGACTGGGGCGGTCTCCTCCTAAAGAGTAACGGAGGAGCACGAAGGTTAGCTAATCACGGTCGGACATCGTGAGGTTAGTGCAATGGCATAAGCTAGCTTGACTGCGAGAGTGACGGCTCGAGCAGGTACGAAAGTAGGTCATAGTGATCCGGTGGTTCTGAATGGAAGGGCCATCGCTCAACGGATAAAAGGTACTCCGGGGATAACAGGCTGATACCGCCCAAGAGTTCATATCGACGGCGGTGTTTGGCACCTCGATGTCGGCTCATCACATCCTGGGGCTGAAGTAGGTCCCAAGGGTATGGCTGTTCGCCATTTAAAGTGGTACGCGAGCTGGGTTTAGAACGTCGTGAGACAGTTCGGTCCCTATCTGCCGTGGGCGTTGGAAGATTGAGAGGGGCTGCTCCTAGTACGAGAGGACCGGAGTGGACGCATCACTGGTGTTCGGGTTGTCATGCCAATGGCATTGCCCGGTAGCTAAATGCGGAAAAGATAAGCGCTGAAAGCATCTAAGCGCGAAACTTGCCTCGAGATGAGTCTTCCCTGAGACCTTGAGTCTCCTAAAGGAACGTTTAAGACTAAGACGTTGATAGGCTGGGTGTGTAAGCGTAGCGATACGTTGAGCTAACCAGTACTAATGATCCGTGAGGCTTAACCTTACAACACCCAAGGTGTTTTAAGACGCAGAGACGCGAAAACACAAAGAGTAGGCTTGTGAACAGATTGGTTTGTATGGCTAGCTGTAGAAATACAGAAAGCGGTACAAATAACAGAATATGCCTGGCGGCGATAGCGCGGTGGTCCCACCTGACCCCATGCCGAACTCAGAAGTGAAACGCCGTAGCGCCGATGGTAGTGTGGGGTCTCCCCATGCGAGAGTAGGGAACTGCCAGGCTTTAATTAAAGTAAAGAACCTCAGTCGAAAGACTGGGGTTTTTTGCTATGGGGAATTTGAGTAAATCATTCTCTATTAACCATGAATTATGTTTTTACAGAGTAGCTGCCAAGCAGAGGATATTATCTGCATGGTGACATATCGCTCAAATAGTTCATATTAAGCACCACACTTCTACTTATTTTATTTCTCTTCGTTATCCTTTTCTTATTTCTCTCCCTAATTATTCTAAGATCGAGCGTGAGTTCTACTATAAATCGAATAACACTGGATCCTGAGTCACTTGTTTTATAGGTGATAAACGATTTAAAAAATCGATCTAGCCAGTAATAAAATCAAAACTTGAATATGTTTTTCTACCTCTTTGTTTATATCTGAGAATACAACGATAGCTGTAGCACAAGCCATTTCTGCGCAATATTCATTCAGAAAGTACCGTTTCTTAAGCTTAATGATGAAATATTATGCATTCGGATTTTTTTATGAAATAAACACTTGTCACCTGCTGAGAAGTCCCTATAATACGCCACCACTGACCGGGAACAACGACGCAAACGTCGCTCGGTGAGGAAGAGAAAAGCATCGCAGTAATGCGAATTTCTGAAAAGAAAAAAGCTTGACTCTTCAGGAGGAAAGCGTAATATGCACCTCCCGAGTTGCTGGAACGAATGTTCGCAATTCGCTGCTCTTTAACAATTTATCAGACAATCTGTGTGGGCACTCACAAGACAATATCTAACGTCCTCGGACGATAAAATATTAAAGTCTTGAAGAGTGACCAAGCAGTAATTCATTTAGTTGAATTATTACGAAAGTTAATTTTCGAGCATCGCTTAACTTGTTTAAGCAAATCAAGCTTTTAATTGAAGAGTTTGATCATGGCTCAGATTGAACGCTGGCGGCAGGCCTAACACATGCAAGTCGAGCGGTAGCACAAGAGAGCTTGCTCTCTGGGTGACGAGCGGCGGACGGGTGAGTAATGTCTGGGAAACTGCCTGATGGAGGGGGATAACTACTGGAAACGGTAGCTAATACCGCATGATGTCTTCGGACCAAAGTGGGGGACCTTCGGGCCTCACGCCATCAGATGTGCCCAGATGGGATTAGCTAGTAGGTGGGGTAATGGCTCACCTAGGCGACGATCTCTAGCTGGTCTGAGAGGATGACCAGCCACACTGGAACTGAGACACGGTCCAGACTCCTACGGGAGGCAGCAGTGGGGAATATTGCACAATGGGCGCAAGCCTGATGCAGCCATGCCGCGTGTATGAAGAAGGCCTTCGGGTTGTAAAGTACTTTCAGCGAGGAGGAAGGCATTGTGGTTAATAACCGCAGTGATTGACGTTACTCGCAGAAGAAGCACCGGCTAACTCCGTGCCAGCAGCCGCGGTAATACGGAGGGTGCAAGCGTTAATCGGAATTACTGGGCGTAAAGCGCACGCAGGCGGTTGATTAAGTCAGATGTGAAATCCCCGAGCTTAACTTGGGAACTGCATTTGAAACTGGTCAGCTAGAGTCTTGTAGAGGGGGGTAGAATTCCAGGTGTAGCGGTGAAATGCGTAGAGATCTGGAGGAATACCGGTGGCGAAGGCGGCCCCCTGGACAAAGACTGACGCTCAGGTGCGAAAGCGTGGGGAGCAAACAGGATTAGATACCCTGGTAGTCCACGCTGTAAACGATGTCGACTTGGAGGTTGTGCCCTTGAGGCGTGGCTTCCGGAGCTAACGCGTTAAGTCGACCGCCTGGGGAGTACGGCCGCAAGGTTAAAACTCAAATGAATTGACGGGGGCCCGCACAAGCGGTGGAGCATGTGGTTTAATTCGATGCAACGCGAAGAACCTTACCTACTCTTGACATCCAGAGAATTTGCTAGAGATAGCTTAGTGCCTTCGGGAACTCTGAGACAGGTGCTGCATGGCTGTCGTCAGCTCGTGTTGTGAAATGTTGGGTTAAGTCCCGCAACGAGCGCAACCCTTATCCTTTGTTGCCAGCACGTAATGGTGGGAACTCAAAGGAGACTGTCGGTGATAAACCGGAGGAAGGTGGGGATGACGTCAAGTCATCATGGCCCTTACGAGTAGGGCTACACACGTGCTACAATGGCATATACAAAGAGAAGCGAACTCGCGAGAGCAAGCGGACCTCATAAAGTATGTCGTAGTCCGGATTGGAGTCTGCAACTCGACTCCATGAAGTCGGAATCGCTAGTAATCGTAGATCAGAATGCTACGGTGAATACGTTCCCGGGCCTTGTACACACCGCCCGTCACACCATGGGAGTGGGTTGCAAAAGAAGTAGGTAGCTTAACCTTCGGGAGGGCGCTTACCACTTTGTGATTCATGACTGGGGTGAAGTCGTAACAAGGTAACCGTAGGGGAACCTGCGGTTGGATCACCTCCTTACCTAAAGATAGCGTTAAGTGCAGTGTCCACACAGATTGTCTGATGAAGAATAACGAGCAGAATACCTTTATATAGGCTTGTAGCTCAGGTGGTTAGAGCGCACCCCTGATAAGGGTGAGGTCGGTGGTTCAAGTCCACTCAGGCCTACCAATTCTTACGCCTGTGTGTCAGGAGTTGGTATCAAAGGTAAACTGTTGACTGTATGGGGTTATAGCTCAGCTGGGAGAGCGCCTGCCTTGCACGCAGGAGGTCTGCGGTTCGATCCCGCATAGCTCCACCATTACTTTTATTTTTAATAAGTATTCAGTCTCAAAAACATACTTCAGAGTGTATTGGAAACAGTATGCTGCGAAGTATTTTGCTCTTTAACAATCTGGAACAAGCTGAAATTTGAAAGCTTAAGCAACTGTGAGAATGACGTCTGTTTATTCAGACTCAAACACTGACACAGTTAGCATTAAGCAGTCTCTCAATTTTTTGCAATCTTGAATGCTGTCTTGAACCGGTTCGTAACCGTGTTCACCAAGAGACACCTTCGGGTTGTGAGGTTAAGTGACTAAGCGTACACGGTGGATGCCTAGGCAGTCAGAGGCGATGAAGGACGTGCTAATCTGCGATAAGCGTCGGTAAGCTGATATGAAGCGTTATAGCCGACGATTTCCGAATGGGGAAACCCAGTGCAATTCGTTGCACTATCGTTAAGTGAATACATAGCTTAACGAAGCGAACCAGGGGAACTGAAACATCTAAGTACCCTGAGGAAAAGAAATCAACCGAGATTCCCCTAGTAGCGGCGAGCGAACGGGGAACAGCCCAGAACCTTAATCAGCGTATGTGTCAGAGGAACGGTCTGGAAAGTCCGGCGATACAGGGTGATAGCCCCGTACTTGAAAATGCATATGTTGTGAGTTCGATGAGTAGGGCGGGACACGTGACATCCTGTCTGAATATGGGGGGACCATCCTCCAAGGCTAAATACTCCTGACTGACCGATAGTGAACCAGTACCGTGAGGGAAAGGCGAAAAGAACCCCGGCGAGGGGAGTGAAATAGAACCTGAAACCGTGTACGTACAAGCAGTGGGAGCCTCTTTTATGGGGTGACTGCGTACCTTTTGTATAATGGGTCAGCGACTTATATTTTGTAGCAAGGTTAACCGAATAGGGGAGCCGTAGGGAAACCGAGTCTTAACTGGGCGTCAAGTTGCAAGGTATAGACCCGAAACCCGGTGATCTAGCCATGGGCAGGTTGAAGGTTGGGTAACACTAACTGGAGGACCGAACCGACTAATGTTGAAAAATTAGCGGATGACTTGTGGCTGGGGGTGAAAGGCCAATCAAACCGGGAGATAGCTGGTTCTCCCCGAAAGCTATTTAGGTAGCGCCTCGTGAACTCATCTTCGGGGGTAGAGCACTGTTTCGACTAGGGGGTCATCCCGACTTACCAACTCGATGCAAACTACGAATACCGAAGAATGTTATCACGGGAGACACACGGCGGGTGCTAACGTCCGTCGTGAAGAGGGAAACAACCCAGACCGCCAGCTAAGGTCCCAAAGTCATAGTTAAGTGGGAAACGATGTGGGAAGGCATAGACAGCCAGGATGTTGGCTTAGAAGCAGCCATCATTTAAAGAAAGCGTAATAGCTCACTGGTCGAGTCGGCCTGCGCGGAAGATGTAACGGGGCTAAACTATGCACCGAAGCTGCGGCAGCGACACTTAGGTGTTGTTGGGTAGGGGAGCGTTCTGTAAGCCGTTGAAGGTGGCCTGTGAGGGTTGCTGGAGGTATCAGAAGTGCGAATGCTGACATAAGTAACGATAAAGCGGGTGAAAAACCCGCTCGCCGGAAGACCAAGGGTTCCTGTCCAACGTTAATCGGGGCAGGGTGAGTCGACCCCTAAGGCGAGGCCGAAAGGCGTAGTCGATGGGAAACAGGTTAATATTCCTGTACTCGGTGTTACTGCGAAGGGGGGACGGAGAAGGCTAGGCTATCCGGGCGACGGTTGTCCCGGTTTAAGCGTGTAGGGGGAAAGCGTTGGTAAATCCGCGCTTTTATTAACCCTGAGGCGTGATGACGAGTCACTACGGTGATGAAGTAGTTGATGCCAAGCTTCCAGGAAAAGCCTCTAAGCTCTAGGTAACATTGAATCGTACCCCAAACCGACACAGGTGGTCAGGTAGAGAATACCAAGGCGCTTGAGAGAACTCGGGTGAAGGAACTAGGCAAAATGGTGCCGTAACTTCGGGAGAAGGCACGCTGGCGCGTAGGTGAAGTCCCTTGCGGATGGAGCTGAAGCCAGTCGAAGATACCAGCTGGCTGCAACTGTTTAATAAAAACACAGCACTGTGCAAACACGAAAGTGGACGTATACGGTGTGACGCCTGCCCGGTGCTGGAAGGTTAATTGATGGGGTCAGCCGCAAGGCGAAGCTCTTGATCGAAGCCCCAGTAAACGGCGGCCGTAACTATAACGGTCCTAAGGTAGCGAAATTCCTTGTCGGGTAAGTTCCGACCTGCACGAATGGCGTAATGATGGCCAGGCTGTCTCCACCCGAGACTCAGTGAAATTGAACTCGCTGTGAAGATGCAGTGTACCCGCGGCAAGACGGAAAGACCCCGTGAACCTTTACTATAGCTTGACACTGAACATTGAGCCTTGATGTGTAGGATAGGTGGGAGGCTTTGAAGTGTGGACGCCAGTCTGCATGGAGCCAACCTTGAAATACCACCCTTTAATGTTTGATGTTCTAACTCCGGTCCCTAATCGGGATTGAGGACAGTGTCTGGTGGGTAGTTTGACTGGGGCGGTCTCCTCCTAAAGAGTAACGGAGGAGCACGAAGGTTAGCTAATCACGGTCGGACATCGTGAGGTTAGTGCAATGGCATAAGCTAGCTTGACTGCGAGAGTGACGGCTCGAGCAGGTACGAAAGTAGGTCATAGTGATCCGGTGGTTCTGAATGGAAGGGCCATCGCTCAACGGATAAAAGGTACTCCGGGGATAACAGGCTGATACCGCCCAAGAGTTCATATCGACGGCGGTGTTTGGCACCTCGATGTCGGCTCATCACATCCTGGGGCTGAAGTAGGTCCCAAGGGTATGGCTGTTCGCCATTTAAAGTGGTACGCGAGCTGGGTTTAGAACGTCGTGAGACAGTTCGGTCCCTATCTGCCGTGGGCGTTGGAAGATTGAGAGGGGCTGCTCCTAGTACGAGAGGACCGGAGTGGACGCATCACTGGTGTTCGGGTTGTCATGCCAATGGCATTGCCCGGTAGCTAAATGCGGAAAAGATAAGCGCTGAAAGCATCTAAGCGCGAAACTTGCCTCGAGATGAGTCTTCCCTGAGACCTTGAGTCTCCTAAAGGAACGTTTAAGACTAAGACGTTGATAGGCTGGGTGTGTAAGCGTAGCGATACGTTGAGCTAACCAGTACTAATGATCCGTGAGGCTTAACCTTACAACACCTAAGGTGTTTTAAGACGCAGAGACGCGAAACACAAAGAGTAGGCTTGTGAACAGATTGGATTGACTGGTGAGCTGTAGGAATACGGAGCACGGGTTAATTAACAGAATATGCCTGGCGGCGATAGCGCGGTGGTCCCACCTGACCCCATGCCGAACTCAGAAGTGAAACGCCGTAGCGCCGATGGTAGTGTGGGGTCTCCCCATGCGAGAGTAGGGAACTGCCAGGCTTTAATTAAAGTAAAGAACCTCAGTCGAAAGACTGGGGTTTTTTGCTATGGGGAATTTGAACATTTCATTCAATAAATAACCGCTAACGCGGCTATTTATTATTGTTATGTAGGTAGATCTTACTGCTGCTTTAACCACTCTTCGACGAAATCTGCTATATATCCGATGTTATTTATATCTAACATAGGGAGATTGCAGTTGATGTTTCCATCGCTCGCCAGCATCACAACGTGATCGTCAATTATTCCAGCAAAAGGCTTCGCAACTGATTCACGATATAACGCGATCTTAGGAATAGGTTCATGCTTAAAGCCTTCAACCAAAATAAGGTCACAGCGCGAGGGATCGATCTTCGAAGCAAGAAATTGTAAATCCAGCGGTTCCTCTTCTGGCGTTTCCGTCATCAGCGCCCACCGTTTGTCACTTGCTACCAAGGTTTGTTCTGCGCCTGCTTTACGGAGCTCGTAGCTATCTTTTCCTGGGGTATCAATATCCATATCGTGGTGTGTGTGCTTAATCAGCGCGATTCTTATCCCTTTAGCATTCAGCAGTGGGATAAGCTTCTTTAATAACGTTGTTTTTCCTGTCCCGCTATAAGCCGCTATACCAAGCAAAGGTATGCTGTTCTTCATTTTTGCTCCTTTAGCCTCTGCTCGCAACGCAAACACTCTTCGTATGTATTGAAATTAATGAAGCACTCTTCTTTAGGATACGTAATCCTTTGAGCCTCACATTGTTCTAAAAATATCATTAATTTGCGCTCGCCTCGTTCAAGATAATTCATCAGCGGTGAAATGAGAGAGCGATGCAATAACGCAATTGTTGGATGTGCTCTGCTTCCATCAAATATGTATGCGGCTTTTTTATCTGCTTTATATGTCCACAGGTGATGCACGATATCTGTTGGAATAAATGGAACATCACATGGAGCAAACACAACCCACTCATGGTGGCTTTGCTGCAAACCACTGAGCATTCCTGCTAATGGTCCGGGGTAATCGTTAAGAACGTCAGGGAATACGCTTAGCCCTGAACGTTGGTAAATTGATATATTGCGATTAGCATTGATGGATAGCCTTGTTACCTGAGGTGCCAGCGCGTCCTGCACATATTGATAAAGAGGCTGGCCATTGAGTAGAACGAGGCCTTTATCATTACCCCCCATTCTAGAGGCTCTTCCTCCAGCTAGAATTACGCCTTCGATGTCATACATACAAGGTCTCTCTCTGTCGCTAATGGCATATTGTAACGCGCCTGCTGGATACTTTCCTGTGCGTGTAATAGTTTGTAAAAAGTGAATGTTATACGTGCAAGGGCTATCTTTGGTAAATTAAGACTGATAATTTGTCTGCCCATTAAGCATCAGGGAGAAATACATAATGAAATGCCATCGCGTTAATGAACTTATTGAACTGATCCATCCAGCTTGGCAACAAGAACCTGATTTAAATCTGGTTCAATTTTTGCAAAAACTTGCCGACGAAGCCGGGTTTAAAGGCGATTTAGCTGACCTGACCGACGATATTCTCATTTATCACCTTAAGATGCGTAACAGCGCCAGCACTGAAGCCATCCCAGGTCTAAAGAAAGACTACGAGGAAGACTTTAAGACCGCTATTCTGCGCGCCAGAGGCGTAATCAAAGACTAATTTCAGATAAGATAGCGCATAAACAGCGCGGTAGGTCGATTTGATAATGTTATCATCTTGGTTTATTGCGCGAGCTCTGGCCTAACTATGACTAATCCAACTTTCAGTTTTCAAACACTTACGCCAGATCTTATTCTCGATGCCATTGAGAGTACGGGAATTCGTATTGATTCCGGCTTAACCGAGCTCAATAGTTATGAGAACCGTGTCTTTCAATTGATGGATGAAGATCGCCAGCGCTATGTTGCTAAGTTCTATCGTCCTGAAAGATGGTCAGATAGCCAAATCGGCGAGGAACATAGCTTTGCTCGCGAGCTGTCTGATAGCGAGATCCCTGTTGTCGCACCATTGTCGTTAAATGGGCAAACGCTTCATCATTTTGCTGGTTACGCCTTTACTCTGTTTCCAAGCGTGGGTGGCCGCGCATAGAAATTGACAACGACGATCAGCTTGAATGGGTTGGGCGTTATATGGCGCGTATCCATCAAGTGGGTCAGCAGAAGCTCTTCAGCGAGCGGCCAACGATGGGGTTGGATGAGTATCTCTACCAGCCAAGGGCTGTTTTAGAGCGTACTTCATTAATACCTGCAAAGCTAAAACCCGCGTTTCTTACTGCCCTAGATTCATTAATTTCAGAGGTTGAGCAGTATTGGACGACCGACTGGGCGCCGGTACGGCTACATGGCGATTGCCACCCCGGCAATATTCTGTGGCGCGATGGCCCGCTGTTTGTTGACTTAGATGACGCGCGCAATGGCCCTGCGATCCAAGATTTATGGATGCTATTGCACGGTGAGCGCCAAGAGCAGCTTATCCAACTAGATATTTTGCTTGAAGCCTACGGTGAATTTGCTGATTTTGATTCTCAGCAGCTAAAACTAATAGAGCCGCTGCGTGCTATGCGCATGGTGCACTATTTGGCATGGGTTACCCGCCGTTGGCAAGACCCTGCCTTTCCAAAGAGTTTTCCGTGGATGACCGATGAGAGTTTCTGGTTGAGACAAACATCTGCCTTCATGGAGCAGGTTAAGCTGTTACAAGCACCACCGTTGCAGCTAATGCCGATGTATTAAATCAAAAAACTTAAGACGATGGAGAAGTTCGCATGAAAAAGATTTGGTTGGCGTTAGTTGGGATCGCAATGGCATTTGGTGCCTCTGCGGCTCAATTTTCTGAAGGCGATCAGTATGTGAAGCTAGATAAAAGTGTCACTAATGAGCCACAGGTTTTAGAGTTTTTCTCATTCTACTGCCCGCACTGCTATGAGTTCGAAGAGGTTTACCACGTTTCCGACGCAGTGCGTAAAGGCCTGCCAGAAGGCGTGAAAATGACCAAATATCACGTCGAATTCTTAGGTCCATTGGGTAAGCAGTTAACTCAAGCGTGGGCTGTTGCAATGGCTTTGGGTGTTGAAGATAAAATCACTCAGCCAATGTTTGAAGCCGTGCAGAAAACCCAGAGCGTTCAGAGCCCTGATGATATCCGTAACGTCTTCATTAAAGCGGGCGTTAGCGCTGCAGACTACGATGGCGCGTTGAACAGCTTTGTGGTGAAATCTTTAGTCGTACAGCAAGAGAAAGCGGCTGAAGATCTGCAACTGCGTGGCGTCCCTGCTATCTTCGTTAATGGCAAATATATGGTCAAAAACGATGGTCTGGATACCAGCTCAATGGATTCCTACGTTCAGCAGTTCTCTCACGTTGTAAACTTCCTGCTGAAACAGAAATAATCCTGCGTCTGTCTTAGCAATAAAAAACCGGGCTTTTGCCCGGTTTTTTATTTATGTGGTGCTGCGTACACCTTTTTAAGGTGATCGATAAGCCGATCTTTTTGCTGCCAGAGATTATTCAACCAGAGCTGGAAGTGTCGTTTAAAGACCTTATCGTTGAAATAATCGCCGTGCATTTCCGCTGTGATGGGCAATGTTTCTACTCGCACGACAATTTTCTTCATTCTGCCGCAGAGTAGATCTAAAAATGGGCTGTGATTATTGTCTGGATAAACCAGTGTAATATTCAATACACGATCAAACTGATTGCCCAATGCGCTTAGTGTGAATGCGATGCCCGCTGCTTTTGGTGGGAGCAAATTTCGATAAGGAGAGTGCGTTCTTACTCGCTTCTCTTCAGTGCTGCGCGATCCTTCGACAAAATTAACAATGGTGGTTGGACGAAGACGAAACTTTTCGCAGGAACGGCGTGTGGTTTCAATATCTTTGCCACGTAATTCGGGATGCTTTAGTAAATAGCTGCGTGAATAGCGTTTCATAAACGGCATATCCAGAGCCCAGCAGGCAAAGCCAACGAAAGGAACCCAAGCAAGCTGTTGCTTCAAAAAGTACTTATTCATTGGAATATAATTGCGCAACAGTACGCAGAGTACGACGATATCGGTCCAGCTTTTATGATTACTGATGACCAAATACCAATTGTCTTTGCTCAGATCTTCTAAGCCGTCTACCTCCCACTTTAAACCAACGTTAAGCCTCATCAGCATCGATAAGCCTTGGCACCAGCACCACATCATGAAATCAGCGAAGCTTGAGATATATCGCCAAATAAAAGGGATGGGGAGTAGGAGTTTTATGATGCCTGCGATCGTAATCGGTATAGAACATAAAACTGTCACGAGGATGGTCAACGCCGTGGTTAACACAAATAGGATGGGTGATAGAACCAAGGCAATCAACGTAGGCATTAGCTTATTCGTGTAATAGCATTTGAGGAATCAAAGCGCGATTTTACCAGAAGGCTTATTGAACAACAGCATTTCGCCAGATATATGAAAGATAAATTCAAAAGCATTAGCATAGTTGATTATTTAGACTACTCTGTATGAGGCGTTATCAGTAATATGAAAATAACGGTGACTAACTGAAATATTATCCACATCACAAGATGGCTGGCTATTTTATATGCTGGCAGGTATATTTGCATGTAAGTCATTTAAAATATTAATAAAATTGCAAATCAAAGATAGGCAATAACACTTATTATTAAAATCATGATCTTTTGTTCACAAACTTATCCACAATTTGATCGTTCAGATCTGAATACTTGATCGCATTACTCATCAAATCTCCCGCTAAAATTCGTCTCTTGTCCCGAGGTATGGCATCCTTACCTCTAAGTTCACCATCACGATAAAGACATACTATGGCCGAAATCCCTGAAAACCCCCTGATCCTAGTTGATGGATCCTCATACCTGTACCGTGCATACCATGCTTTTCCTCCGTTAACGAACCGTGCGGGAGAGCCTACAGGGGCAATGTATGGCGTGTTGAATATGCTGCGCAGCCTGATGCTGCAATATCAGCCGAGTCACGTCGCTGTGGTATTCGACGCCAAAGGAAAGACTTTCCGTGATGAGTTGTTTGCTGAATACAAATCACATCGTCCACCCATGCCAGATGACTTACGTGAGCAAATAGAGCCGCTGCATAAAATGGTTCAGGCCGTTGGTTTGCCTCTTCTAGCTGTTTCTGGCGTCGAGGCTGATGATGTTATTGGTACGTTGGCGCAGGCTGCTGAAAAAGCCGGACGCCATGTATTGATCAGCACCGGTGATAAAGATATGGCGCAGCTTGTGACGCCAAATATCACGCTGATCAACACGATGAATAACACCATTTTGGGGCCACAGGAAGTTTGCGAAAAATATGGTGTGCCACCTGAGTTAATCATCGATTTCCTTGCCCTGATGGGGGATTCCTCGGATAACATTCCAGGCGTACCCGGCGTTGGCGAAAAAACAGCTCAGGCGCTGTTACAAGGTATTGGTAGCCTAAAACAGATCTATAGCGATTTGGATAAAGTGGCGACTCTGAGTTTCCGCGGTGCCAAAACGATGGGCGCTAAGCTGGAGCTGAATAAAGATAAGGCCGATCTTTCATACCTGCTGGCGACGATTAAAACCGACGTTGAGTTGGATGTTACCTGCGACGATCTCCAGCTCAAGCCGATGGACACTGAACAACTGCACGAATTATTTAGCCGCTATGAGTTTAAACGCTGGCTAGAAGACGCAGAAGCCGGTTCTTGGCTCAGCGGTGAAAAGAAAGCACCAGCGGCGCGTAAACCTGCCAAAGCTGACAGTGAGCCGCTAGCGGCGGCTGTGGTGGAAGAGGCCACGTCGGTTTTATCACAGGAAAATTACCAAACTATTCTGGATGAGTCGGCGCTGGATAATTTGATCGCCAGCTTGAAAGCCGCGAAGGTTTTCGCCTTCGATACGGAAACTGATTCTCTGGATGTCTTAACGACCAATCTGGTCGGCCTGTCATTTGCGACAGCGCCGGGCGTCGCGGCTTATATTCCAGTCGGCCATGACTATCTCGATGCGCCAGATCAGCTGAGCCGTGATGCCGTTTTGGCGAAGTTAAAACCCCTGTTGGAAGATGACAATCTTCAGAAAGTTGGGCAGAACCTAAAATACGATCAAGGCGTCATGGCGCGTTATAGCATTGAGCTAAAAGGCATTGCGTTCGACACTATGCTGGAATCGTATGATCTCGACAGCGTTGCCGGTCGCCATGATATGGATAGCTTGGCTGAACGTCACTTGAATCATAAAACCATTACTTTTGAAGAAATTGCGGGTAAAGGTAAATCTCAGCTGACCTTTAACCAGATTGCACTTGAACAGGCTGCGCCTTACGCAGCTGAAGATGCCGATGTGACTTTACAGCTGCATCTCAAACTTTGGCCACAGCTAGAAAAAGAAGCGGGTTTGAAGAAAGTCTTCACTGATATTGATATGCCTTTGGTTCCAGTGCTTTCGCGCATGGAGCGAACCGGCGTACTGATCGATAGCAATATTCTTGGCAAACATTCTCAGGAGCTGGCTATCCGCTTGGATGAGCTGGAGAAGAAGGCACATGAGGCTGCGGGAGAACCCTTCAACCTCTCCTCACCAAAACAGCTACAGGCGATTTTATTCGAAAAGCAGAAGCTGCCTGTTGTGAAAAAAACGCCGGGCGGAGCGCCTTCAACAAATGAAGAGGTGTTGGCTGAATTAGCTGAGCAAGGCTTTGAACTGCCAACCATTATTTTGGAACATCGTGGTTTAGCGAAGTTAAAAAGTACGTATACGGATAAGCTCCCGCAGATGATCAATGGCGCGACGGGTCGAGTCCATACCTCTTATCACCAAGCGGTTACCGCAACCGGACGACTTTCTTCCAGCGATCCTAACCTACAGAATATCCCAGTGCGTAATGATGAAGGACGCCGGATCCGTCAGGCTTTCATTGCGCCACAGGGCTACAAAATTGTTGCGGCCGACTACTCTCAGATTGAATTACGCATCATGGCGCACTTGTCGGGTGACAAGGGTCTACTGACTGCGTTTGCCGCCGGTAAGGATATTCACCGTGCTACGGCGGCAGAAGTCTTTGGCTTAGCGCTTGAAGATGTCACCAGTGAACAGCGACGCAGTGCTAAAGCGATTAACTTTGGACTGATTTATGGCATGAGCGCGTTTGGTTTGGCTCATCAGCTGAATATTGCCCGTGGTGAAGCGCAGCGTTATATGGACCTCTATTTTGAGCGTTACCCTGGCGTGCTTGAATATATGGAGCGTACACGGCAGCAGGCAGCTGAGCAGGGATATGTAGAGACGTTGGATGGTCGTCGCCTCTATCTGCCTGAAATTCATTCCCGTAACGGTATGCGCCGTAAGGCGGCAGAACGCGCTGCGATCAACGCGCCGATGCAAGGAACCGCGGCTGATATTATCAAGCGTGCGATGATCGCCGTTGATGCATGGTTATTGGAACAGCAAGAACCTTTAGTTCGCATGATTATGCAGGTGCACGATGAATTGGTCTTTGAAGTTCATGAGTCCATCATCGATCAAACGGTCGAGAAAGTTCGTGAACTGATGGAGAAAAGCCTTGAGTTGGCGGTTCCGTTAAAAGTTGATGTGGGTACTGGTGAAAACTGGGATCAAGCTCACTAAATGATGGTTAATTAATCTATTTATGTAATTTAACTACATAAAATCGCGTTCATTACGCCGTTTATGCTGCTTAATTGAACGCATTTTTGTAAGTTAGCTACAAAAAGGGTTTTCCCTCGTCTGAAAATGTTGTAGAGTTACAGACGTAGGGTACAGAGGTAAGATGTTCTATCTTTCAGACCTTTTACTTCACGTAATCGGATTTGGCTGAATATTAGCCGCCCCAGTCTTTTATGACTGGGGCGTTTTTTTTTGCCCAAACCAAAAAAAGGCCGCCTAAGCGACCTTGTTCAATAACTTGTTCAATAAGATGTTAGGCAGTTATTCCCCGCCTTCTTCCTCATCTTCTTCAGACAGTGTTTCAGGCTCAATCTCGCTGAACCACGTATTCAGTTTTTCACTCAGCTTATCGACGCCAAACTTCTTCAGTGAAGAAAACGCTTCAACCTGAATATCGCCCATAAACGGCAAAATAGCCTCACGCACCATATTTAGCTGAGCTTTGCGCGCACCGGATGCCAATTTGTCGGCTTTGGTTAGCAGCAGCATAACCGGCAGGTTAACGTCTACGGCCCATTGGATCATTTGCTGATCGAGATCTTTCAGCGGGTGACGGATATCCATCAACACCACTAAACCCTTCAGACAGTTACGTTTTTGCAGGTATTCACCTAACGCTTTCTGCCATTTGCGTTTCATCTCTTCCGGCACTTCTGCATAGCCATAACCTGGTAAGTCAACGAGGCGAATACCGTCGGTAACTTCAAACAGGTTAATCAGCTGAGTACGTCCAGGTGTTTTACTGGTACGTGCTAAGCCTTTTTGGTTGGTCAGCGTATTGAGGGCGCTGGATTTACCGGCGTTAGAGCGACCGGCAAAGGCAACTTCAATTCCGGTATCGGCCGGCAGTGCGCGAATATCAGGGGCGCTGGTGACGAAGTGTGTCACATGATAGTTATAAGTTTTACGGTTCAAAACGTTCGTCTCCATTAAAGCATGGGGGTATCTGGTGGGGATTATAACTGCATCAGCCGCAAAGAGCGCATAAAACCGCTGTTTATCTGCTGTAAGCTCACGGCTTACAGCCGTGTAAGACATTGACCATTCGTTTTTCGGGCAATCACGTTTTCCGCTATAAGCCTGAATTTATTAAAGTAATAGATTCATATAATTACAAAACAACGTGATAGAGATCACATGATGTCGGGTGTGATAACCCATTGAGAAAGTAAGCCAATACTTTAAAGTATCTTTCAACGCCAAGGATAACGGCACGGAAACTTCGTCAGGAAGACGAATCTCAGGGAACGCAAGAATGCGTAACGAGAGAAAGGATTCACGCTAAAGGATTAGCGAAGATATACAGGATGTATATCGTAAAGGAAGACACGAACTCAGGATGAGTTTAGCGCTGGAATTGGCGCAACAAGGACAAGAGCCTCAGGAAGAGGATGCTAGGAGCAAAACGGCAAAGGGAAAAACCGGGACGTTGACTGCATTCAAGGATTGAATTGCGTGAATATCCTTCATTTGAAGGCTAGAATTAAGGCGACAGTTTAGGCTGTCGCCTTTTTTCTTTGTGTGCTTTCTGGTAGGGTGTGCGCATTGTCCGCCCCCTCAGCCTAAACGCCTGTTTTACGGGTGTCGGAGACTGGCGTATCAGGAATTAACCTGAGCTCGCTAATATTTCTCTACTCGATTTATCTCTCTGTGAGTACACGCTAATGAGTCCTGCCAATAAAACGCCGAAAGCTAAAACTTCAGCGCCAAAACAAAAACGAAAAACCCGTGTTGAGCTCGATCTGGAAGCTCGTGCCCGTAAGCGCCAGAAAAAGCACCGCGGTAACAAATCGGGTGGCCGTGCCAACCCAGAAGCCGCCAACAAAAAAACCGGTGATTCAGCCAAAGTTGTAGATCCGCGCATTGGCAGCAAAGTGCCTGTATCGCTGGTGGCAACAGAAGTGAAGAAGCCAAAAGCAAAAGCGCCTAAACCGGAAGCGAAAAAACGACTGACGCCAGAAGAAGAGCTGACTCAGTTGGAAAACGATCCGCGTCTGGATGAGCTGCTGATCCGCCTTGACGATGGTGAAGATCTCAACCAAGAAGAGCAAAGCTACGTCGACAACATGTTGGATCGTATTGATGCGCTGATGGAAGAGTTAGGCATCGAGTTGGGCGACGAAGATGACGAAGTCGACGAAGAAGAGCCAAAAGAAGACATCGTTAAATTGCTCAAACGCGGTAACCCGAAAGACGTATTTTAATCGTCAATGGGGCTAATCCTAACAATAGCCTTACTGCTTACGTGTTATCTGCTGTGGTTATTAGGTAAACTATGGTGGCTGTCGCGGCGTAAACAACGCTGGCGGCAAGCTGCCATGACCCGCCAGTTTTCACGGCTTCCTCGTCACCGGTCTGGCAGACGAAATCATCGGAAGGAGTAAGCATGTCGGAACAGGCAATTGTCTGGGATCTGGCCCTGATTCAAAAATATAACTATTCTGGGCCGCGTTACACCTCATATCCTACTGCATTAGAATTCAGCGAAAGCTTCACCGAGACTGAGTTTGCGAATGCAGTAGCTCGTTACCCTGAACGTGCGCTGTCGCTTTACGTTCATATCCCGTTTTGCCACAAGCTGTGTTACTTCTGCGGCTGCAATAAGATCGTTACCCGTCAAACACATAAAGCGGATGAATATCTTGATAAGCTGGCATTCGAAATTCGCCAACGTGCACCGATGTTTGTGGGGCGAAAAGTCTCCCAATTACATTGGGGCGGTGGTACGCCAACGTATCTAGATAAAAACCAGATTTCCGGCTTAATGCATATGCTGCGCGATGCTTTTGATTTTCTGCCGGATGCAGAAATTTCAATTGAGGTCGATCCGCGTGAAATTGAGCTGGATGTGCTCGACCACCTGCGCCAAGAAGGCTTCAACCGCCTCAGTATGGGCGTGCAGGACTTCAACAAAGAAGTTCAGAAGCTGGTGAATCGTGAGCAAGACGAACAGTTTATCTTCGATTTGATTAACCGAGCTAAAGCGATCGGTTTTACCTCAACGAATATCGATCTTATCTACGGTTTACCAAAGCAAACGCCAGAGAGCTTTAGCTATACGCTGCAAAAAGTGGCTGAGCTAAATCCCGATCGTCTGAGCGTATTTAACTACGCGCATATGCCGAAGCTATTTGCCGCGCAGCGTAAAATTAAAGACGAAGACCTGCCATCGGCAGACAGCAAGCTGTCTATCCTGCAAGAAACTATCGCGATGCTAACGGGTTCTGGCTATCAGTTTATCGGTATGGACCACTTCGCTCACGCTAATGATGAATTGGCGGTGGCTCAGCGTGAGGGCAAATTGCATCGCAATTTCCAAGGCTATACCACGCAGGGCGATAGCGATCTGCTCGGGCTGGGCGTTTCCGCGATAAGCATGATCGGGGATAGCTATGCGCAGAATCGCAAAGTGCTGAAAGAGTATTACGCCGACGTGCAAGACCACGGCCATGCGCTTTGGCGTGGGCTTTCCATGACTGAAGATGACTGTTTGCGCCGTGATGTGATTAAAAATCTCATCTGCAACTTCCGTCTAGACTATTCCCAAGTTGAGAGCCAATACGCGATTGTTTTTGCCGATTATTTCGCGGATGACTTAAAACTGCTGGCACCTTTGGTCGACGATGGGCTGGTGGAAATAACGCCAACCAGCATTGAAGTGACGCCACGCGGTCGTCTGCTGATCCGTAATATTTGCATGTGCTTTGATATTTATCTGCGTAAGCAGGCGAGAATGCAGCAGTTTTCGCGGGTGATCTAAAAGATGTATGTCTTGGTAGGAAGAGCCGATGTGGCTGGACCTACCAAGACCTGAAGTGAAGCACGACGCAATTACTTCAACAAATGTGCATTCACACTGTTTTCCGTTACTTCCCCCGTTAATGCCGTGATCAGATTATCTACCGCGCAGGCCGCCATGTTATAGCGGGTTTCTTCCGTTGCTGAGCCGATGTGAGGCAGTGCAACAACGTTAGGTAACTGCAGCAATTCTGAATCAGCAGGCAGTGGCTCCACTTCGAACACATCCAATCCTGCAGCGCGAATCGTACCGTTTTTTAACGCCTCAATTAATGCAGCCTGATCGACGATTTTGCCGCGTGCGCCGTTGATCAAAATAGCGCTGGATTTCATTTTAGCTAAACGTTCAGTGTTGATGAGTTTATGCGTTTGCTCACTGTAAGGCAGCGTAATACAGACGAAGTCAGACTGGGCGAGCAATTCATCCAGTTCGCAACGGCGAGCGTTAAATTCCTTTTCCACCTGCGTATTGGGGCGATCGTTCCAGTACAAAACATTCATGCCAAAACCTGCGTGGGCTCGACGTGCCAGCGCCGCGCCGATACGCCCCATGCCCAAAATACCAATCGTTTTATGATGAACGTCGACGCCATAGCTATCGCTGCCGATGCTGCGCGTCCATTTTCCGGCTTTCACCATTTCTGCCATTTCCAAAGCGCGGCGAGCGGTCATCAGAATCAGCGTAAACACGGTATCAGCCGTGGTTTCGGTGAGCACCGTTGGCGTGTGCATCAACACAATTTTACGCTGTGTCAGATCGCCGACGTCGAACTGATCGTAGCCAACTGAAATGGTTGAGATCGCTTTTAGCTTGAGAGCATGGTCAAGTAACTCTGCTCGTACCGGAACACTTGCGCCAATCATGCCATCGGCATTTTTTAGCGCGGCGAGAACTTCTGCACGGTTAGTCTCATTGATTCCATCAAAGAATCGGACATCAAAATTGTCTTCTAATCGTTGTAGCAAATCAGAGGGTATTTTCTTATACAGAACAATGGATTGCTTCATAAAACTATTTCCCCTGAGCAACGGCTGAGGCCGGTTTAACGGTGGCTTTTTTTTGCGTATCTGAGGGTTTAACGATAAGCGTTAACCAAACAGCGACCAGTAGCGCACCGGCCATAAATACGTAGGACGCAGCTGGAGAGCCGGTAGAACCATTCAGATAACCCACAAACCACGAGCCAAAGAAAGAGCCTAGTGCGCCCATGCTGTTAATTAAGGCCATTGCGCCACCGGAAACGTTACGTGGCAGCATTTCAGGGATAATGGCGAAGAATGGGCCATAAGGTGCATACATCGCTGCGCCTGCGATAACCAACAGCGCGTAAGACCACCAGAAGTGATTAGCGCCGACGAGATAAGAACCGATAAAGGCCAGTGCGCCGATCAACAGCAGCGGCCATACGAACAGTTTACGGTTTTGCATTTTGTCGGATGCCCAAGACACCACGATCATCGCAATGGTTGCAGCCAAATATGGCACCGCCGATAACCAGCCAGCTTCCACCATTCCCATATCAGAACCGTGGCGCAGAATCGAAGGCAGCCACAGCACAAAGCCGTACACGCCGATACTCCACGCGAAATACTGAGCGCACAGGATAATGACGTTACGTGAGCGGAAAGCCTCGCTGTAGTTACGTACAGCCTTAATGCCTTGCTGTTCTTCAAGCAGTTTGGCTTGCAGCGCGGCTTTTTCAGATTCACTTAACCAGCCAACCTGCTCAGGTTTATCTTTAACCAGCACCCACCAACAGAAGGCCCAAATAACCGCAGGGAAGCCTTCGATGATGAACATTTCGCGCCAGCCATAGGCATGAATCAAATAGCCAGACACCACAGACATCCACAGAACGGTGACCGGATTACCTAAAATCAAAAAGGTATTGGCTCTGGAGCGTTCTGCCTTGGTAAACCAGTTACTGATGTAGATAAGCATGGCGGGCATAACCGCCGCTTCAACGACCCCAAGAGCGAATCGAATCGCCGCCAGTGCAGGAATATTACTGACCAAGCCGGTTAGCGTGGCACACATGCCCCACAGGATCAGGCACCAAAATACCAGCTTACGCACGCTACGGCGTTCGGCGTAAATGGCTCCAGGGATCTGGAAGAAAAAATAGCCGAGGAAGAATAGGGCTCCCAGCAGAGAGGCCATTCCTTTGGTGATGCCAAGATCTTCATTAATCCCAGCGGCAGAGGCAAAGCTGAAGTTCGCGCGATCAAGATAAGCCATGCTGTAGGTGATAAAAATCACCGGCATGATGTACCACCAGCGCTTCGGGGCAATCGTTGATTTGCTCATGGTTATAATCCTTCAGTATGGTTCAGATACATCCTTGGGATGTAGGGCCCAGAGGTGGATGTGTTATTTATTATTCGCCGAGTTCAGCACGGGTTGGTAAACCCTCGCTGTCCCCGATCGCCTGCACAGCCAGCGCACCAATTTTGTTACCGCGCATAACGGCATCCGGTAGCGCTTTGCCTTCAAGTAATGCACTGATAACACCGACGGCAAAGCCATCACCCGCGCCAACGGTATCAATCACGTTTTCAACACGCACGGCAGCAACATGTTGCTGGTGGCCGTCTGCGGTTTTAAACCAAGCGCCATCTGGCCCGAGTTTGATGATGACGGCTTTTACGCCGCGGCTAAGATAGAAATCAGCAATCTCTTCCGGTGTTTGTTTGCCTGTGAGGATCTGACCCTCTTTCAGACCCGGTAAAACCCAATCGGCCTGGAACGCTAAAGCATTCAGCTTTTCACACATCACTTGCTGGCTTGGCCATAGCACTGGACGCAAATTAGGATCGAAAGAGATGGTTTTACCCATCGCACGCATTTCCTGAGCCGCGTGGTTGGCGAGAGCCAAAGAATCGGTAGAAAGCGCTGCGGCAACGCCGCTCAGGTGAAGATGGCGAGCCTGCGAGAAATAGGCCCGATCGAAATCGTGAACAGAAAGGTGGCTGGCAGCCGATCCTTTGCGGAAATATTCCACTTTGGGATCGGTTCCATTTTCTGCTTTAGATTTCAGCTGAAAACCGGTTGGGAAGCGCTCATCAACGGTAACGCACTGATGATTTATTCCCTCTTGCTGTAGCGTAGCGAGCGTAAAACGGCCAAAAGAGTCGTTTCCTACGCGGCTAACCCAGCCCACGTTCATTCCGAGGCGAGACAAACCAATAGATACGTTCAGCTCAGCGCCCGCGATACGTTTGGTGAACTGCATGGCTTGATCCAGTTCACCGGTTTCATTGGCGACGAACATGGTCATTGCTTCGCCATAGGTGATTACGTCTAACGGTGAAGTTTTCATATTAGTCTGCTCTCAATAAATTAACGTAGTG
Organism: Obesumbacterium proteus; assembly: GCF_001586165.1. NCBI lineage: Bacteria > Pseudomonadati > Pseudomonadota > Gammaproteobacteria > Enterobacterales > Hafniaceae > Obesumbacterium > Obesumbacterium proteus. The sequence continues at coordinate 738,048 of NZ_CP014608.1, forward strand.
GCGGGTTACTGAGGTTAAGTCATCGCCTTCTAATGGGAATTCAATACCGCGCATTGCCTGATGGGGAAGCTTAGCCAGCAAGGGTTTCCAGCGACCGTCGCTATTATCGAGTTCCACCGCGCACCAGCCTTGAGGCCGTTTTTCTGCGGCTTTCACATGTACGTAATGCACCATGTGCGCCAGCTTTTGCGCTGCAATATGCGCGTCTTCGTCAACCCAGTCCCAGTTCGCCATATCGAAGGTCATACGTATTGGGGAATGACAATCTTGTACCGCGGCAAAAAACGCGTTTAACGGTGACAAAATACCGCAGTCCGGTGTTTGATCGTTTTCAACCACGAGTTGCACTTGGTGCTTGCTGAGCAAGGCGTTTAGTTCGGTGATGTCATAGCCTGGCTGATAATGCCCTAGTGAGAATTTCACCGTGCGAGCGTTGAGCTCGGCGGCTTCTCGTAAACGATTTTCGAGCTGTGGATTCAGTGAACCATCGCGGGAAAATAATCCTTCCGGTACGGAATAGACGGCGAAAAGCTGGTGGTCAGCAATTTGACCGGCTAAATGGCTTAAGGTGCTTAGTTCTGAGTCAGATAATAACTCGCGACGAATTTCAACGCCGTTGGCACCTGATTCGGCGATAATTGGCAGTAAATTAGCCTGTCCGCCTAACTTTTTAATGTTGTCCCACCCATAAGCGGCGGTCACAACGACGATATCTCTTTTCATATTCACTCCAATGATGGTCACTTCATCATCAATTCAATAACGCCAAGATATTTGGAACCGGTTCCATAAAAAAGCGAAATAATGAGGATGTATGACAGTTGTCACAGATTGGTTTGGGATGAATTCAGAAGTGTGATCGAGGTGGGATTGTCATTGCAAAATGTAAGCTTAATTCAGTGCATAAATGCCTGATTATGGAGTATGCGCTTGCGGTGTAAGGTTTCGACCGCCTATCAGCACCGGTATTCACATACAACTTCAGTCGAAGGCGTTCGAGTCGGGTGCGCCAGCGCGCGCACCCAACACCCGCGCGCTTTTATCCGAGACGCCATCTCCGCTCCGGTTTGGTATCGCCCATCCCGGGCGCCCCAAACTCCGTCGGTACATCCCTGTACCGACGGCTCTCCCCACCAAGACTTAAACAATGAAAAGAAAAACAGAGAAAAAAATAAAAAGATAAGAAGACAAAAAAGTCTTTTGTCTTTTCCGTGTTAGATGGAATGCATTTTAGAGCCGCCAGCAGGGATGCTGGTGGCAGGTTGAGGGCGCACAGGATGTGCGCTCCGAGACCGGTCGGTCAAACGGCTCGGTCAAAAGCGCGCGAGTTGAGAGTCCCCGCGCAACGGGACTCTCATCGGACGCCTACGCCGGTAGCTTCATAGAAATGCAAATGCTCACAGGCGTTCGAAACCTTACGTATATCTGTAATATTGAGATTGTCTTGTATGAACTTCAGTACAGACATACTCGGTGTTCGAAACCTTACACTACTCCATAAAATCCCCGCCCCTACATTGCCCAAAAAATCACCGCCAACAACTGTGGCGACATAATCCTTAAGAACATTGCGAGTGGATAAACCGTCGCATACGAGAGCGCCGCAGCGCCGCTAGTCGGATGTAGTCCGTTAGCGAAAGCCAGCGCTGGAGGATCTGTCATTGAGCCAGCTAGCATGCCGCAGATGGTTAGATAGTTCATCTTCGCCATCGCGCGCGCGAGGATCCCAGCAGTAAGCAGTGGAATCGCGGTAATTAAGATGCCATAGCCAATCCACGATAAACCATCGCCATTAAGCAATGTATCAACGAAGTTACCGCCAGATTTCAGGCCAACGACGGATAAAAATAGGACGATACCGAGTTCGCGCAGGGCAAGGTTGGCGCTAGGTGGCATAAACCAATACAGCTTACCAATACTGCCGATGCGGCCTAAAATCAGCGCGACCACCAACGGACCACCCGCCAAACCTAACTTCAATGCGGCAGGGAATCCGGGGATGAAAAGGGGGATGGAACCGAGTAAAACGCCGAGTCCAATGCCAATAAACACCGGCAGCATTTGAACCTGTTGCAGTTTCTGCTGGGCGTTGCCGACGATATCTGCCACGCGATCGATAGATTCCGGTCTTCCCACCAGATTCAATATATCGCCAAACTGGAGGCTTGCATTGCTACTCGCAACCAACTCAACACCAGAGCGGTTCAGGCGAGAGATCACCACGTCGTATTTCTGTTTTAAATTCAGATCGCGGATTTTTTTACCTAACACTTTCTCGTTCGTCACCACCACGCGGCTCACTTGAAGCGCCGTACCGCGTGTAGACAGTGATGTATCGACCTGATCGCCGATGACTAACCGTGCGTTTTCTAAATCCTGTTTTTGTCCAACCAGATGGATAAGGTCGCCTAATTCCAGCACCGTATCGGGCAGTGGCACCATCAGATGTTCGCCGCGTTTTAAACGTGAACAGACGATTTCATCGCTGTTGATAATAGGGATGCTATGAATCGGCATTCCTGCCAGATTGGGGTTTCGCACCGAAATGTTCATGGTTTGCAGCAGCTCATGCTTCAAGCCATTTTTGGCGTCAAAATCTCTGGCCTCGGCATCCACGCTGATACGAAATATCAAGCGTAGCAGCCACATCACCAGCAAAATGCCGCATATCCCAAACGGGTAGGCCATGGCATAGCCCATCCCCATCTTATCAACCAGCGCGGGATCGGAGCCTAAATCGGTCAGGATTTGCTGTCCGGCTCCAAGCGCAGGGGTATTGGTCACTGCGCCTGAAAACACGCCCAGTATCACGGGAAGAGGAACACCAAACAGTTTGTGGATCAGCGCCGTCACGACGCCGCTCAACACCACCATCAGAACGGCAAAGCCGTTAAGCCTGAGCCCTGAAACCCGTAGCGAGGAGAAGAAGCCGGGCCCGACCTGAATCCCGATGGTATACACAAATAAAATCAGGCCGAATTCTTGGATGAAATGCAGCATATCGCCGTTGAGGTCGAGTGCGTAAGTCTGAGCAAAATGGCCGACGATAATTCCGCCAAAAAGCACGCCTCCGATGCCTAAGCCAACACCATAAATGCGCCAATTGCCGATCCACAAACCCAGCACGGCAACGAGCGCCAGCAGACTAACCGTAAGGGCGATATCGCTCATCGTACACATCCTTGATTCTACTGCTAATAAAAGGCGGCATCGAACTCGCTCGCCGTTGATCACTGGTTAATGTCTAACTGCTTACAATTACTGTGGATTCTCGCAAAAGCCGCATCGCACATCTGTGGGGTAAACCACATAACCGCAGTCATTATGAAACGATTCACCTATTACGTTTGTGCATTGAATGTTTTATCGCCGACTTAAGCCTTCGTGATGATGAATGTACGTTTTCTGGCGATATACGGAAGTACGTCCTGCGGTCGGTGAGCTCTTTAAGATAATCCCACTACTAGTTTTAGTGGTTATTATTGCGCTGTATGTGTATTTTTTTCGTTCGATTTTAAATTTAGAAATAACAGTCTGCGTGAATGGATTTTCACACGAGGGGTTGATATGGCATCACGAGCAGAATTAGAAGAGTTTCAACGTTGGTGGGATACAGAAGGCGATTGGGTTGAAGAGCCTAATGAGCGCCGCAAAGGCATGAGCGGCGTTCAGCGCATAGAACGTGATGGCAAAACGCTTTATGTAAAACGTCAGGTGATGCACCTATTCCACTCTCTGCGTTATCCATTTGGACGTCCCACCATTGTGCGCGAAATTCAGGTGATCAACGAGCTCTCGGCGGCTGGTGTGATCGTCCCTAAAATCGTATACGGTAAAGCGCTGCAAATTAATGGCGAATGGCGTGCACTGCTCGTGACGGAAGATATGAAGGATTTTGTGTGTATCGGTGATTGGTATACACAAAAACAGAATCAGGCCTGCGAACCTGAAGTGATGAATGAACTGCTCAAGCAGATTGCCGTTGCCTTTAAAAAAATGCATAGCGTAAATCGTCAGCACGGTTGCTGTTATGTGCGGCATATCTATGTGAAAAGTCATGGGGACGTTCAGGCTGGATTTTTAGATCTTGAAAAGAGTCGCCGCCGTTGGGTGAGAGAAAAAGCGGTGCGGCACGATTTTAAACAGTTAGAGAAATACTTAGAGCCGATCCCTCCTGAAGATTGGCAGCGTGTAAAAGAGCACTACTATTCTTTATAACGTGTGCTTAATAACGCCTCCTATTCTCCGCTGAAGTATGGGCAGATTGTCCTGCCCATCACTGCTTTATGTTTCTAGTTTTTGGCTGCAATCTGAGGATTGACGCAGTTTTCCTTCACCGTACCGTTTAATGCAGCAATCAGATTATCGACGGCGCACGCCGCCATACCGTAGCGGGTTTCATGTGTTGCCGAGCCAATATGCGGTGCTAAAACCACATTTTTAAGCTTCATCAGCTCTGAATCATGAGGTAATGGTTCGCGCTCAAACACATCTAAGCCCGCCGCGAGGATGGTGCCGTCTTTCAGCGCTTCAATTAAGGCGTTTTCATCAATGACAGGTCCGCGACCCGCATTGATTAAAATGGCGCTTTTTTTCATTTTTTCTAACTGTGCACGCCCAATCATATGGTGGGTTTGTGACGTCAGCGGCAGTGTTATGCAAACAAAATCAGATTGGGCGAGTAGCGTATCTAAATCGCAATGTTGTGCCTGATATTTTTGATTCGCCTCTGGGTTTGGGGTGCGGGTGTTATAAAGCACTTTCATGCCAAAACCAAAGTGAGCGCGCTGTGCCAGCGCCATACCGATGCGCCCCATGCCAAGAATACCGACGGTTTTGTGGTGAACGTCCGTTCCGTAATGATCGGCTCCAAGGCTATCATTCCAATGCCCGTCACGGATCCATGCATCTAATTCTGGAATGCGGCGCGCAGTGGCCAGCATCAGCCCCATTAACGTATCCGCGACGGTTTCCGTTAACACGGTGGGGGTATGCATCAGCAAGATATTACGTCGGGTCATCTCGTCGACGTCAAAATTATCGTAGCCGACTGAAATGGTTGAAGCCGCCCGAAGTTTAGGCGCTTGTGCCAGTAGGTCAGCATCAATACGCCCGCCAGAACCGATTAATCCTTCTGCGTTTTTTAATGCCTGTAAAAATGCAGGGTAGGTTTGATGAGAAAGCTCGTCAAAGGCGGTCACGCTGAAGTGTTCGTCGAGCTTTTGGCGCAGGTCAGCGGGTAGCTTTTTATAGAGAACGATGGCAGGTTTCATGTTTGCTCCTAGGAGATAGGCGTCAGGATTGGCTGATAATTCAGGCTCTTTCATTTCAGCATAACAGCGAAAGATGCAAACAGGGTTCTGAATTGGGTCTTAATCACGATGAGTTTTAAGGATTCTGCCAACAAAAAAGGGCGTTGCTAGAACAACGCCCTTTCTCATGAGAGGGGGGAGTGAATAGGTTAGCCTAAAAAACTCAGCAGAGCGGCGCATAGCACGGCGGCAAATGCCGTCTGCGATGAGTGTCCGGCGGCGGTGGCGAGCTCAGTACCTTGCGAGATCAAGCTCAGTAACGAATCGATCATCATAACCTCCAAAAACTGTGCCGATGATCATACCGATCCGCGGTGTGCAGTGAAAGATCGGCATAGCCGTTTTTTTGTGCGCCGGATTGTATTTTTATTAACCAGACACAGCCCGCTAACAAATCTCTAATGATTGGCTAACGATTACTCCATTCCCAACTCTTTTAGCTTACGTGTCAGGGTATTGCGTCCCCAGCCGAGAAGGCGTGCGGCTTCTTGTTTATGACCATGGGTATGACGCAGCGCGGTCGTCAGCAGAATGCGTTCCATCTCTGGCTGCGCCTCAGACAACAGGTCCTGATGGCCAGATCGCAAGGCATGTTCTGCCCACTGAGCCAAAAGTGCAGACCAATGATCGGGAGAGGCGGTTCCGCTGGTGGATTCCGGCACGCTGGTTTCAAACAGCTCGCTTGGCAAGTCTTGAACCAGCAACTCCTGTCCGGCGGCCATAACGGTAAGCCAACGGCAGGTGTTTTCTAGCTGGCGCACGTTACCCGGCCATGGAAGACGTGTGAGCGCCAACTCGGTATCAGGATGAAGAATTTTTGCTTCAACGCCTAATTCGGTGGCAGCCACTTTTAAAAAGTAACGCGCTAGGCGAGGAATATCTTCACGGCGCTCGCGCAACGGAGGCAGATGTACGCGAATGACGTTAAGGCGATGGAATAAATCCTCACGGAATTTTCCTTCCTGCACCCGTTGCTCAAGGTTTTGATGCGTTGCGGCAATGATACGCACATCGACTTTGACGGGGGCATATCCGCCAACGCGATAAAACTGACCGTCGGCTAGCACGCGCAGCAGACGCGTTTGCACATCGAGCGGCATATCACCGATTTCATCCAGAAACAGCGTGCCGCTGTCTGCCTGTTCAAAACGGCCCTGACGAATTTGATTCGCGCCGGTAAAGGCCCCTTTTTCGTGACCAAACAGCTCTGATTCAATCAGGTCTTTGGGGATGGCGGCCATATTCAGCGCAATAAACGGCGCTTTGCCGCGTGGGCTGTGGCGATGTAGCGCGTGCGCCACCAGCTCTTTACCCGTACCCGATTCACCGTTAATCAATACGCTGATTGAAGAGCGCGAAAGTCGGCCAATAATGCGAAAGACATCCTGCATCGCCGGTGCTTCACCGATGATATCGGCAGCCGGATCGTTAATGGGTTCGCTGCGTGCGGGATGCTGCTGTTCCTGATAGTGGCTGATCGCCCGTTCTACAAGAGCGACCGCTTCATCAATATCAAAAGGCTTAGGCAAGTAATCAAAGGCACCTTGCTGATAGGCGCTGACCGCGGCATCCAAGTCTGAATGCGCTGTCATTATGATGACCGGAAGCATTGGATGACGCTGTTTTATCTGCTTGAGTAACGCTAAACCATCCATGCCGGGCATGCGAATATCGGATAACAAAACGTCCGGCGTTTGGCTGGCTAAGGCATCCAGTACCTCATTTCCGTTCTCAAACGTGACGCAGCGCAGACCCGCGCCGGTCAGTGCGCGTTCCAGCACCCAGCGGATGGAACTGTCATCATCAACGATCCAGACGATTCCCTGTTGCGTTGTCATAATCACCTCTGTTTACGGAAGGCCGCTTAGTGAATGTTGTGAATTACTTGCGAATAGGCAGATAAACCGAAAATTCGGTATGCCCCGGCCAGCTATTAAATTCAATTTTACCCTGATGCTGGTCGATGAGATTTCGGGCAATCGACAGGCCGAGTCCGGTACCGCCTTCGCGGCCACTGACCATCGGATAAAACAGGGTATCGTGCAGATGGGCGGGGATCCCAGGACCATCATCTTCAATATCAATACGTGCCGCTAAGCGATAGCGCTCGCCATGCAGGGTGAGCTGGAATGCGGTTCGCGTGCGCAACGTAATTGTGCCTCCCGCGTTTCCTAGCGCTTGGAGCGCATTGCGGGTGATATTAAGTAGCACTTGCTCAATTTGTTCAGGATCGTGCTCAAGCTCCGGCAGGCTCGGATCGTAATCTCGAACCAGCGTGACGTTGTCGGGGCATTCGAGCGAAACCAGCTGGCAAACACGTTCTGCCACCTGATGAATGCTTTGTGTGACGTGTTGACCCGGACGCTGAGGGCCTAACAGCCGATCGACCAGATTTCTAAGACGGTCTGCCTGCTCAATGATGACCTTGGTGTATTCGGTCAGCGAGGGATCGGGTAAGGCTTTAGCTAACAGCTGCGCCGCGCCGCGTAATCCACCGAGCGGGTTTTTAATCTCATGAGCTAATCCACGCACCAAATCGCGAGCGGCGACCTGCTGGGCATGCTGTAGCTGTTCTTGGCTGAGGCGGCGCTGGCTATCCATCGGTGAGAGTTCCAACAGGATAAAATCATCACTCATGGGTTGTGCCGTGAGCGCCATAATATGTGCATGGCCATCAATAACCAGCGTGACTTCATTATCGGTAAAGCCCTGCCCAGCATGCAGGCTATCGTGCATCAGCCGAATATTCAGCGAGAAGTAGCCTAATAAGTCTGGGAGTGGGGTGCCGAATAATTTGCGAGAACTTTGAGCCAACAGCTGTTGGGCGGCTGGATTGGCGTAATGAACCGCCAGATTGCGATCGAGCAACAATACGCAGGTAATCAGAGAATTGAGAATTTGCCCGGAGTCGGGCTGTTTACGTGCGGTTTGCGCATCGGTCATGGATTGGTCGGCCATATTGCGGGCTCCTGCACTGTTTTGGTGCAAATAAGATAAATGCACTTTAGCATGCTTTCAAAACCGTGGGATTTGGCGAGTAAAAAAATTTCTCCGCGGGTGCCCATCAGTTAGATGCTCAAAAAAAGTGGAGAAAAAAACCCATCCGAAGATGGGTATAAAGTTTCCACGGCAACAAAAAATCGACGAACCAATTTGAATCTTTTAGCGGCACGCCATAAGACGTGCCAAGCGCATGAGCGTGTTTTAAACGCCGGTTTTAGACGCTGTAATACAGTTCAAACTCAACAGGATGCGGAGTCATGCGAACACGTTCCATCTCTTCCTGACGCAGTTTGATGTAAGCGTCGATCGCGTCGTTGGTGAACACGCCACCGCGGGTCAAGAATTCACGGTCAGCATCCAGACAGGCTAGCGCCTCGTCCAGAGAGCCCGCAACGGTTGGGATCTCTTTCGCTTCTTCTGGTGGCAGATCGTACAGGTTTTTATCCATCGCATCGCCAGGATGGATTTTGTTCACAATACCGTCCAAGCCTGCCATCAGCAGTGCCGCGAAGCACAGGTATGGGTTAGCCGCTGGATCTGGGAAGCGAACTTCAATACGGCGACCTTTCGGGCTGGCGATAACTGGAATACGGATAGAAGCAGAACGGTTACGGGCAGAGTAAGCCAGCATAACAGGTGCTTCGTAGCCTGGGACCAAACGCTTGTAGGAGTTGGTGGTTGGGTTTGCCAGCGCGTTGATCGCTTTAGCATGTTTGATTACGCCGCCAATGTAGTACAGCGCCATTTCAGACAGGCCCGCGTATTTGTCGCCTGCGAACAGGTTAGTTCCGTTCTTAGACAGGGACATATGGCAGTGCATACCAGAACCGTTATCGCCAAACATTGGTTTTGGCATGAAGGTCGCAGTTTTGCCGAATGCGTGAGCCACGTTGTGAACCACGTATTTGTAAATCTGAATTTCGTCAGCTTTTTTGGTCATGGTATTGAAGCGGGTTGCCACTTCGTTCTGACCGGCGGTTGCAACTTCATGGTGATGAGCTTCAACCACCAAACCCATGTCTTCCATGGTCAGACACATGGTAGAGCGGATGTCCTGTGAAGAATCGACAGGAGGTACAGGGAAATAGCCGCCTTTCACCGCTGGACGATGGCCTTTGTTGCCGCCTTCGTATTTGGTGCTGGAGTTCCATGCGCCTTCGATATCGTCAATAGCTACGTGGGAGCCACGAATGCTGCTGCCGAAACGAATGTCATCGAACAGGAAGAATTCTGGTTCAGGCCCAAACAGAACGGTGTCTGCGATGCCCGAAGAGCGCAGGTAATCTTCTGCACGCTTAGAGATGGAGCGTGGGTCGCGGTCATAGCCCTGCATGGTGCCTGGCTCAAGAATGTCGCAACGGATAATCAGAGTTGGTTCTTCAAAGAATGGATCAAGAACCGCAGTGCTTGCATCTGGCATCAGCACCATGTCGGATTCGTTGATACCTTTCCAGCCGCCGATAGAGGAGCCGTCAAACATTTTACCTTCTTCAAAGAAGTCGGCATTGACTTGATGAGCAGGGATCGTAACGTGCTGTTCTTTACCTTTAGTATCAGTAAAACGCAGGTCTACGAATTTGACTTCATGCTCATTCAGCATTGTTAATACGTGTTCAGCGGACATACTCTACTCCCGGTTGCCTAAGGTCGTCGTGGAACGAATCTGTATATATAAATGGTTTTTTCACCATAAATTTATACAAGCTAAAACCATGCCAACTTTACAAATCGCTCGGAAAGCGCATAATTGGCGTATCTGGTGATAGGAGACTATGCACCAGAATCGAATTCCGCACCAGAATGGTGCAGTGTAAGATTTCATATGCACCATTCCAGTGCAAATTGTTCATTCCCGCGCCGTTTGGCATCGTGAATAGGATCACAAACTCACCTTTTTACGGTTGTTTATAAGAGATGCTTGTGATCTTGTTTAGTCCCTCGCTTATTACGTGTACAATAGCGCGCTATTTCTAATGCCTGAGGCAAAGCTGTGATCGAAAATCTGCGTAACATCGCCATTATTGCGCACGTTGACCATGGGAAAACTACCCTGGTTGACAAGTTGCTACAACAATCCGGCACGTTCGGTGAACGTGAAGAAGCAACTGAACGCGTAATGGACTCCAACGATTTGGAGAAAGAGCGTGGGATTACCATCCTCGCGAAAAACACCGCCATTAATTGGAAAGACTACCGTATCAACATCGTGGATACCCCGGGGCATGCTGACTTCGGTGGCGAAGTTGAACGTGTAATGTCTATGGTTGACTCGGTACTGCTGGTTGTTGACGCAATGGATGGCCCTATGCCGCAGACCCGTTTCGTGACCAAAAAAGCATTTGCTAACGGTCTGAAACCAATTGTGGTTATCAACAAAGTTGACCGTCCGGGCGCACGTCCTGACTGGGTTGTCGATCAGGTCTTCGACCTGTTCGTTAACTTGGACGCAACCGACGAGCAGCTGGACTTCCCAATCGTTTACGCATCTGCGTTGAACGGTATTGCGGGTCTGGACCATAACGATATGGCCGACGACATGACTCCGCTGTATCAAGCGATTGTTGACCATGTATCTCCGCCACAAGTTGAAGCTGATGCACCTTTCCAGATGCAAATTTCTCAGCTGGACTACAACAACTACGTTGGCGTTATCGGTATCGGCCGTATCAAACGCGGTAAAATCAAACCTAACCAACAGGTTACTTTGATCGATAGCGAAGGCAAAACTCGTAACGGTAAAGTCGGTAAAGTTCTGACCCACATGGGTCTGGAGCGTATCGAAGCTGACGTTGCTGAAGCTGGTGACATCATCGCAATCACCGGTCTGGGTGAACTGAACATTTCCGACACCATTTGTGAAGTCGGTAATGTTGAAGCTCTGCCTGCGCTGAGCGTTGATGAACCAACTGTAACCATGTACTTCTGCGTAAACACCTCTCCGTTCTGCGGTAAAGAAGGTAAATACGTGACCTCCCGTCAGATCCTGGAGCGTCTGCAGAAAGAACTGGTACACAACGTTGCTCTGCGCGTTGAAGAAACTGAAGATGCTGACGCATTCCGCGTTTCAGGCCGTGGTGAACTTCACCTGTCGGTTCTGATCGAAAACATGCGTCGTGAAGGTTTCGAGCTGGCAGTATCTCGTCCTAAGGTTATCAACCGTAAGATTGATGGCCGTATGCAAGAACCGTTTGAAAACGTAACTCTGGATATCGAAGAGCAGCACCAGGGTTCAGTCATGCAAGCCATGGGTGAACGTAAGGGCGACGTTAAAAACATGGTTCCAGATGGCAAGGGTCGTATCCGTTTGGATTACATCATCCCTGCGCGTGGCCTGATCGGCTTCCGTACTGAATTCATGACTATGACTTCTGGTACTGGTCTGCTGTACTCCACCTTCAGCCATTACGACGATGTACGTCCAGGCGAAATCGGCCAGCGTCAGAACGGCGTGCTGATCTCTAACGGTCAGGGTAAAGCGGTTGCGTTTGCTCTGTTCGGTCTGCAGGATCGCGGTAAGCTGTTCTTGGGTCACGGTGCAGAAGTTTATGAAGGCCAGATCATCGGTATTCATACTCGTTCTAACGACCTGACCGTTAACTGCTTGACCGGTAAAAAACTGACCAACATGCGTGCGTCTGGTACTGATGAAGCAACGACTCTGGTTCCTGCGATTAAAATGTCTCTGGAACAGGCTCTGGAATTCATCGATGACGACGAATTGGTAGAAGTGACTCCGGTTTCTGTACGTATCCGTAAACGTCACCTGACTGAAAACGACCGTCGCCGCGCAGCTCGTGGCCCTAAAGAAGACTAATCTTCTTTAACGATTGTTTAAGTCTGATATGAGGGCACCTTTGGGTGCCCTTTTTTTATACCTAAAAATCAGATCCAGTTTTCATCATCTAGCGTTTCAGCTGTTTTTACTGTCGCTGAGTTTTTTACCGGCGTTGTGGTTTGACCTTTAATTTGAAAGACGGCGACGGCCTGCGTTAGGGTTCCTGACAGATCCTCAACGTTTGCCGCTGTGGTGGCAACCTGCTCAACCAAGGCCGCATTTTGTTGAGTGACCTGATCCATCTGGGTGATGGCTACGCGAATTTGCTCTACACCACGGCTTTGTTCTTCAGAGGCGTAAGAGATGCTGTCCATCATCGTGCTGGCCTTCGAGATAGCGCTGGTCATTTCCGCGATTGTTGAACCCGTTTTATCTGCCAGTTCCGCACCTTCTTGAATTTGGTAAGCAGATTCAGAAATGAGGCTGTTAATTTCTTTGGCTGACTGCGCAGAGCGTTGGGCAAGGTTACGCACCTCGCTGGCGACAACGGCAAACCCACGACCGGCTTCGCCTGCGCGAGCAGCCTCAACGGCGGCATTCAGCGCTAATATATTGGTTTGGAATGCAATGCTGTCGATGACGCTAATGATATCGCCCATCTTTTGCGCATTGGTTTTAATGGCATGCATTTTAGTGGTCATGTTCTTCATCTGCTGCTCGCCTTCATGAGCGATAGAAGCTGATGTTTGAATCATGGAGGAGGCTTGCACGGCGTTATCCGCGTTGAGCTTAACCGTAGACGATATCTGCTCCATGCTGGCGGCTGTTTCTGCTAGCGCGGATGCCTGCTCTTCCGTTCGGCTAGATAGATCGGTGTTGCCTGCTGCAATTTCTTGAGTGCCAATATTAATGGACTCCACCCCATCGCGAATAGACGTCACGGTTTCAATCAGTTCATATTGCATTTCTTGCAGTGCGGCACATAACTTACCGATTTCATTATTGTTTTCAACGTCAATCGAGTGACGAAGATCGCCTTTACCAATTTGGGAAAAATAGCCTGAAACCTTGTTCAACGGCTTCACCAAGATGCGATCCAACCAGAAGTAAGCAATGATAAATAGCACCACTACGGCAGCTAAAATGGCGCACATGATTTGAATAGAGAACTCGTAAGAAGCGGTGCTATCGGCGCTAGCTTTGACCAGATTCTCCTGACGCAGTTTTATATAGTTTGTGTATTGCGCATCATATTCGTTACGCACTTTTAGGCGGGATTCTTGATGGCTTGCCATGGACTGCTGGAGCTGGTCTGGTGTGGTGAAATTTTCCAATAAGCCAATATTCGTCAACGCGCTGGCAACCTGATCCGCCTGTGTTTTTTCCATGATCCTACCGATTTCTGGCCGGCTCATCGTCAGTCCAGGGATCTTCATGAACAAGTCAAAGTTATCCTGTGAGATTTGTAATTCTTGGCGTAATGATTTGACGACCTGAGGCACGTTAACCGGCATGTTATTGGTAAGCTGGATAACGGTGCTGTCAATAATCGAACGCAGGCGTAAGACGGCATCGCGTGAATCGGAGAGTGCTTTTTGTTCGCTTGCGGTGACTTCCAAAAAGTTAACGTCTTCATCGTTTTGATGAAGAAAATACATCCCAATTCCGCTGGACGTAAATTGGAGTAGGGCAAATACGGCTAATAAAACGAGCAGCCCTGTTCTGATTGTTAGATTTTTAAACATAGTTTCCGGCCTTGTTTTGGGTAATAAATATGCGATGCTTGATTTGCTATCGGCGGAAGTTAGAAAATTCTTATACCCACAGGGAAATAAAGGTTTTGCTGCTATTGAAATAGTCATCCGCAGTGAGGAATTGTGACCTATGTCCAATTTTTGCGAGTTTAAGTAGGGCGTTCTGCTATCAAGGTGTTGTGCAAAGCTTCAGAACAGCGGATTTTGGGTGTTCTGTGTTCGCTGCGGCGTTTAGAGACGGTGCCTATTTCAGCGCACGATTTCAGGTTAGAGTAAAAATTCACAAAAAATCAGGAGCGGCACATGTTGTACATCTTTGATTTAGGGAATGTGATTGTTGATATTGATTTTAAGCGCGTGCTCGGTGTTTGGAGCAAATATAGCGGTGTGCCGCTGGCAACGCTGTCCGAACGCTTCAAAATGGGCGAAGTTTTCCAACAGCACGAGCGTGGCACTATTACCGATGAAGAGTTTGCGCACAAACTCTGTGCTGAAATGGGGATAGCACTCAGCTTCGAACAGTTTGAGTTAGGTTGGCAGTCGGTGTTTGTTGGCCTGCGTCCGGAAGTGATTGAGCTCATGAAAAAGTTGCGTAGCTACGGTAACCGCGTGGTTGTGCTCTCCAACACTAACCGCCTGCACAGTAACTATTGGCCGAAGCATTATCCTGAAGTAGAAGCCGCCAGCGATCACATGTACCTCTCTCAAGATCTCGGCATGCGTAAACCCGACGCGGAGATTTATCAGCACGTGTTGGCTCAGGAACATTGCCCAGCCAGCGATGCGGTATTCTTTGATGATAACGCTGAAAACGTAGCGGCCGCGTCGGCGTTGGGAATTAAGTCTATTCTCGTCACGGATAATAAAGTCGTGCCTGCGTATTTTGCCTAACCTATATATGGGGTAGGTAATCAGGGAGCAGGCAATTAGGATAATTCGATTTATCCTGTGCATTTTTTTGCGCAACCCCAAGAAAACGTTAACATTAAAAGATGTTTAACCGCTCAGGCCGTAATGTCATGGCCTGAGCGTTGTTTTCAGGAGGGGGCATGACCCTTTTTTCTTGGCAGTCAGCAAAGTCCTGCGTCTCTTTTGGGCGCCTTTTATGGGCCAGAGTCAATCACGACCGAGTAAGCATGATGGCGGGTAGTCTGGCCTATGTTTCTTTGTTATCTCTGGTTCCTCTCGTCACAGTGGTCTTCTCGCTGTTTGCCGCTTTCCCCATGTTTGGCGAAGTTTCTGAACAGCTTAAGCACTTTATTTTTACCAATTTCGTCCCCGCTGCTGGTGATGTCGTGCAGTCTTATATCGAACAGTTTGTCGCCAATTCGAGCAAGATGACCGCCGTGGGTGCCGTTGGGCTGATCGTCACGGCTCTGCTGGTAATCTCCTCCGTTGACGGTGTGCTAAACCATATTTGGCGTAGCCGTACTCAGCGCCCAATCGTCTATTCATTTGCGATCTATTGGATGGTATTAACCCTTGGGCCCATTTTAGTGGGGGCCAGCATGGCGATTAGCACCTATCTGCTTTCCATCCGCTGGCTGGCGATGACCGGCGTGTATTCGCTGGTGGATCAGATACTACGGGTTTTCCCCCTATTGTTGTCCTGCGCTAGTTTCTGGTTAATTTATTGCGTCGTGCCCACGCAGCGAGTCCCTGCCAGAGATGCGTTAATCGGCGCGGTGGTGGCGGGGCTATTATTCGAACTGGGTAAAAAAGGCTTTGGGCTATACGTCACGATGTTTCCATCGTATCAATTGATTTATGGCGTACTGGCCGTGATACCGATACTGTTTGTCTGGGTCTACTGGAGCTGGTGTATTGTGTTATTGGGCGCAGAGATTACCGTCTCGCTAAGTGAATACCGCGCCATGCATCAGCGCGCAAAACGAGAAGAAAACCAGAAAATTCAAGCGACACCGCCAGAAAACGATAAGGAAGAGAAGAACTAAATGATAGCGTTAATTCAGAGAGTAACTCATGCCAGCGTTGTTGTTGAAGGCTCCACCGTGGGTGAGATTGGCCCAGGGCTGCTGGTATTACTGGGCGTTGAAAAAGAAGATAACGAACAAAAAGCCCAAAGGCTGCGTGACAAAGTATTGGGCTATCGCATTTTCAGCGATGAAAACGACAAAATGAATCTTAACGTTCAGCAAGCCGGTGGCAGCGTATTGGTGGTTTCCCAATTTACCCTAGCCGCAGACACTCAAAAAGGGATGCGTCCAAGTTTCTCCGGTGGTGCCGCTCCCGATGAAGCAGAGCGCCTATATGAATACTTCGTTGGCCAGTGCCGTGAAACCGGCATCAACACCCAAACCGGGCAGTTTGCAGCCGATATGAAGGTTTCACTACTCAATGATGGGCCGGTCACCTTCTGGCTCCAGGTTTAGGCTATCTTGCTTGCCATTTTGAGGTTGGGCAGTGCTCAGAATCCTCACGTACTATTGTACGCTCCGGTTCTTGCGCGCTGTCCGCTCTCAAAATGACTGCGCCGATAACGCCTAAACCACGATGACTATCTGTACCTTTGCGATTGTACGATGAGAGAGAGCAAGTTATGTACCACCTGCGAGTTCCGGTTACAGAGCAAGAGCTAAAAGATTATTACCAGTTTCGCTGGGAGATGCTGCGTAAGCCGCTGCATCAGCCGGTGGGATCGGAGCGTGATGCCTATGATGCGATGGCGCACCATCAAATGGTGGTTGATGAGTCGGGCAAACCCGTTGCTATCGGGCGCTTATATATCAATGCCGATAATGAAGCCTCTATCCGCTTTCTGGCGGTTGATCCAACCGTACAGGCCAAAGGGTTAGGAACGCTGGTGGCGATGACGCTGGAGTCTGTAGCGCGTCAGGAAGGGGTTAAACGGGTGGTGTGTAGCGCACGTGAAGATGCGGTGGAGTTTTTTGCCAAATTGGGTTTTGAAAATCAGGGCGAAATTACCGCACCGCAAACCACGCCGGTACGTCATTTCCTGATGATTAAGCCAGTCGCAACGCTCGATGATATTTTACATCGCCCCGATTGGTGCGCTCAGTTGCAAAAAGCATGGTACGAAAACATCCCGCTGAGTGAAAAAATGGGTGTGCGTATCAGCCAATATACCGGCCAGCGCTTTGTCACCACCATGCCTGAGTCAGGCAATCAAAATCCACATCAAACGCTGTTTGCGGGTAGCTTGTTTTCATTGGCGACGCTCACAGGCTGGGGGCTGATTTGGCTGCTGCTGCGTGAGCGCCATTTGGGCGGAACCATTATTCTTGCCGATGCGCATATCCGTTATAGCGCACCGATTACCGGTCGACCGCGAGCGGTTGCGGATCTCAGTTCCGTCAGCGGCGATCTGGATAGGCTTGCCCGTGGGCGCAAAGCGCGCGTTCAGCTTTCAGTGAATTTATATGGTGATGAGCATCCCGGCGCGGTGTTTGAAGGGACTTATATGGTACTACCGGCGACCGAAGATGATGATGAGGGCAGTATTCAGTAAGGCTTGGTGAATTGCAGCCCCAGCTTAACCCTCCCCTTCGCAGGGGAGGGAACCGCTTGGTGAAGCGTGGAATTTCTCTGAGCGGCTTCGACCAATGTGAAGTGCGGCCAATTATGCCGCCTGCGGCATTCCGACTTGTTTGTTACGTAAGAACATCACCACAAGCGTTAGCCAAATAATACCGCTCATCAGGTTAAACAGGCTGAACCAGCTATTACCGCCCAGCAGATAAGCGTGTTTGGTTAACTCAATGCCGACGGTAAAAATCAGCATACTAAGCATACCCATTGCTGCCGACACGGTGCCTTTACTCATATCGCTGGAAAACAGCGTTAAACGGTATAACCCTGCGTTAGCGATTCCGATCCCGAAGGCGTAGATACTCAGCCCCGCCGTCATCCACAGATAGGCATGAGAAGCGTGTACCGTGGCAATCGCCGCGATTGCCAGCCCCAGCATCATTGGCCATGCGCCAAGTTTAATCAGGGAGCGAACGCTGCGCGTGCTGGTTAGTTTCGCCAGCGTAAAGTTGCCCAGAATCAACGCGCCAAACACCGGAACCTGTAGAAGTCCGTAATCATAGCTGCTTAAACCTTCGCCGCTAATTATGATGACCGGAGACTGTGCGATCCAAGCTAACAGCGGCAAACTGGCAAAACCGGTCGCGAGCGCACCACACAAAAAATGGCGGTTCGATAGCACCTGTTTATAGTCCTGCCCCAGCGCTTTCAGCGACAGTTTTTCACCACGACGCGTCGCGGTTTCAGGCATCGCACGCCACAATCCATAGAAAGAAAACGCGGCGAGTGCGGCAAACATCACAAACATCATTTGCCATGGCAAAACATGCACCCAAGCAGCACCGGCTAAAGGCCCTAGCAAGGGAGCAATCAGGGCCACGTTCGCCATCAGCGCGGTGATTTTTATGCACACCGATTCTTCAAAAGATTCTTGAATTGCGGCATAGCCCACGGCACCAATAAAGCACAGGCTCACGCCCTGCAAGAAGCGCAGCAGCGTAAATTGCTCAATCGTCTGTGCTAGCAAAATGGCTAAACACATCACGACAAAATAGGCCACGCCCGCCAACATCACCGGACGACGCCCGATGCGGTCCGACAATGGCCCAAGCAGCCATTGCAGGAACATGCCGCCGGCCAGATAAGCGGTCATTGACGTTGGTACCCATTCTTGGCCAACGTTAAATTCTTGCACCACGGTCAACATGCCGGGCTGAATCATGTCATTGCCGATATAGGTGGTGAATTCATACAGAACCAGACAAAGCGGAAACAGCAGCGCCTGTCGGCCCAATCGCCCTGCGGCGGTGAGAGACTTTTGCATATTTATTAGTTATTTGTTTATTCAGAAAAGAGAAAAAAAACCGGCGATGTGTCGGTGAACAGATTATGTTTTACGAACAACGTGAGGCTGAGTGGCTATTTTGCCGTCAATTATCACGCTTGGCAATCAGTGATGTGTAACTCAAATATATAAATCACGATAAAGCTTAGGCATTGTTCTGATTGCTGATAGAGGGGTTGGAAGGTTAACCTGTTTTTAACAAAAACGCCGTCGGTGTTATGCGGAATTCAGGTAAGGGCTTGGCGCAAAAACATGAGTCAGAAAATCATTTGGATCGATAACTTACGCGCCACGGCTTGCCTCATGGTAGTGATGATCCATTCAACAACTTACTATGTCACCAGTGGGTTTAGTATTGGCCAAATAAATTGGGACGTAGCTAACCTCCTGAATTCGGCATCTCGGGTATGTGTGCCCTTATTTTTCATGATTTCGGGCTATCTGTTTTTTGGCGAGAAGTCTGCTCAAGGGCGGCATGTACTGCATGTTTTGCGCTGTTTGCTTTTTTATAGCGCGCTAGGGCTGCTGTACATCAGTATGCTGACACATATTAACCCGTGGCTTTCTATTCGGTATTTCCTCGTCAAGCCGGTGTTTTATCACCTATGGTTTTTCTATGCGATCTTGGCACTGTATATCATTTCCCCATTGATTAGTGTGCGTGCGGTGAGTGCACGATATTTGGCGATAGTGGTTGCCGTGCTGGCGGTTATTGCTAACCCTAATTTGCCGCAATACAGTTATCAAGGGATCAAGCTGTTCCCCATTAATCTGCATATCTCTGGTGACATGTTTTACTACCTGCTTTATGCGTTGATGGGCCGATCTCTAGGGACGTTACATACCGAGCAGCGGCGCGTATCTTGGAGCGCGGCGCTAACCTTTATCGGCTGCGTGGCCGCGATTGCATTTTCTACCTACCGCCAAACACTGCATAACGGTGGATTTGCTGATACTTACTACATGTACTGCGGGCCGCTGGTGTTTATTGCGAGCTGCGCCATTTTTCTATTCTTTAAGAATAACTTTAACCATTCCCAATCTCGGTGGATGGCGTTTATTTCGCGCCATTCGTTGGCGATTTATGGATTCCATGCCTTTTTTATTCACTTCATTCGCACTCATCATCTAGATGCACGCAGCTGGCCGCTGGTGGACATTTTCATGGTGTTTTTCTTCGCGCTGGCGGGAAGTTTGCTGTGCAGCTGGGCTCTGGGGAAAATCGATAGAAAGGGCTGGGTTTCATAATTATCCCCCATTCTCGCGATGGCAAGAATGGGGGTAGGAATACTTTGGCTACTTCTCTAAAAAATGAAGCTTCCACGATGCCAAAGTTCTTGGCATCATTTTTTCATCCTTATTTTTTGAGCTGTAATAGCGCATGGTCAGTTGGCCATTTTTGTCTGGCACAATCAGGCCTGCCCACATATCGCCTTCTGGCGTATACATGATGATAGCGGCTTTGTTATTTGACGCGCCACGCACCCACATCGAAACCACTCTAGCGCCAATGTTGTCGAGATCTTCGCTATAGATATAGACGTTTGCGGTATCGACAAAGCGCTGATAGTCATCGCCCACGAGTTCACGGAATTGCTGGTCGCGAGCGGCTTCCGTAATAATGCCAATGGACAGCAACGAAGGCTTTGGACGAGGATCTTTCGTCGCTTTCGTATATTTTCCGTCAATGAATACGCCATCAGGCATGGACATCCTGCATCCCCAGTCGGCGTTACTGTGAATTTGTAGCGAGCCATCCTTTTTAGGAATGAGCAGCAGTTTACAGCTGCTGGTATCCGTGACGCGATCGACGATACCGATGCCATAAAGCTTACGGGCTTCGGCGGTATATTCATCACCGTTCATTCCCGTCCAAGCATGGATATCAATGTTAAAGCCCCATTCATTGCTGCGGCTGAATTGGACGGTGCCTCCGCTCATATTACCCGCGCTAAGATTCCACCACTGGCCATCCCATTGGAAGTTAGTATCGGCATCAGAAAGGGTGCTGATCCCTTCATAATAAGCGCGCTCGATACAATTATCGCTGGTGCATTTTTCGAGCGATTTTTCCCAGTTTTCGTACTGGCTATGCACTTTCAGCGAGTCTTCTTTAACCAGCATGGCCCGATAAATAATGGTCATCGTGGTGTCTAGCCAGTGCAGGCCATCGTTACTACAAATGGTATTTTCTAACGGCGTGGTGGCACGCTGGCAGTTAACCGCCATCGCTTGGCTACTGGTCAGGCCCACGAGCAGAACCAAGAAAAACTTAATTAATGTGTTTCTAACACACATATTAAAACCTAATAAGAGTAAATCGGATTAATCATTGCCAGTATATTTGGCAAAACATTAACCAACAAATTATTTATCGTATTTGTGTTTATTTTTCGCGCTTAAGATTTTTCTAACTCATGCCGCTTTTCATAGATGTTCTTTCTTTTATTGCTTGAGGATGTCATGAGAATAGAAAGTAATAATTTTGCTTACTTATCAACTGAACTTATATCTCAGAATCAAAACGAAATGACAAGGAAGCCGCTCGGGATCCAGCGAGCAAGCGGACATGAATGTCCACAAACTGGGGTATGGCGGATGATGAACTCATCTTCAAATCCTGTTCTCAATATCCGCAAAGGCACAATTATGCCTTACTACCAAGGCTCTCCCGTTAATTGGCAGTTAGCTGATTATATCTTGAGTGACGAGATCGACCGATAGCGTGTTCCCGCCGCTTTGATATTAACCCCAATTTATTTGAGTTGAGGTAAAAGGCGGCGGTTTTAGTCAGGGGTAACTAAGACTTTTCTTATCAGCTTACTGTTTCATTCGCTAATTTTTCGTTATCCAATATTGTCCCCAAAACGATCGCGATAATCCTTTGGCGTCATGCAGTATCCCTTCTTAAATACTGAATAGAAATATTGCAGCGATGGATAGCCACACATCTGAGAGATTTCATTGATCGATAGCGATGTGGCGACTAAGAGATTACGTGCACGATCTAACTTCTCTTCATGGATCACGGCATGAATGGTTTGCCCGGTTTCATCTTTAAAACGCTTCTCCAGATTTGAACGCGACATTCCCACGGCATCCAAAACCTGTTCAACCTTGATCCCTTCGCAGGCGTGGTGACGAATAAAATGCATGGCTCGAATCACGGACGGATCGCTTAGCGAACGAAAATCGGTCGATCTTCGCTCAACCACTTTTATCGGCGGGACTAAAACACGTTGAGGAACCGACGGTTTTCCGCTTGATAGCAGCTGATGCAGCATTTTTGCTGCACGATATCCCATCTGACGCGTGCCCTGTGCGACTGACGAAAGCGCCACGCGTGACAGATATCGCGTGAGTTCTTCGTTATCGATACCGATGACGCTGATTTTTTCAGGTACGGCAATATCAAGATGCTCGCATACCTGTAGCAGATGGCGCGCACGCGCATCGGTAACGGCAATAATCCCGGTCTGCGGCGGCAGCGTTTGCACCCAGTCAGCCAGCCGGTTCTGCGCGTATTGCCAGTTATCTGGCGTGGTTTCCATGCCTTGATACACCACGCCTTGGTATTGCTCTTTAGCAACCAACTGGCGGAAAGAATACTCTCGCTCCTGCGCCCACCGTTTATCGCTGCTGGTTGGCAGGCCATAAAAAGCGAAACGGTTGATGCCTTTTTCTTTGAGATGCAAAATGCGCTTTCGACCAGCGCATGGTTATCGGTGGCGATGTAAGAAACCGGTGGGTAGTCTTCTTCGCGATGATAAGAGCCACCGACGCCGACAATCGGCACTTCGAGATGACTTAACAGTGCTTCGATTTCGCGGTCGTCAAAATCGGCAATCACGCCATCGCCCAGCCAATCTTTGATATTGTCGATACGGCAACGAAAGTCTTCTTCGATGAAAATATCCCAATCACACTGAGAAGCCTGTAAATACTCACCCACACCTTCCACAACCTGACGGTCATACGCCTTGTTGGCATTGAATAACAATGTAATGCGATAGCGTTTGGCAAACATGCTGACTCCATTAAACGATGATGAGTAAGGCGCAAACAGGGAAGCAAAATCGGGCATGAAGGGGATAAAGCATTATTTCACAGCACTCATCCGACTTTACGCCGGATGAGTATGAAGGATTTTAGATTTTAATGTCTTGATCCTGTGAGCGAGGATGATGAGTCCAGAGTGATTCGAGTTCCTCGAGTGATTTTCCTTTGGTTTCTGGAACATATTTCCACATAAACAATGCGGCGAGAATGCCCATGACGCCATAAATCCAGTAGGAAAATCCGTTATGGAAATGCGCTACCAAATAGGAGTTTTTATCCATCACTGGGAACGTCCACGAGACAAAATAGTTGGCTATCCACTGAGCAGCCACGGCGACTGCTAAGGCCTTGCTGCGGATTGCATTAGGGAATATTTCTGCCAGCAGTACCCAACAAACCGGCCCCCACGACATCGCAAAAGCCGCCACGTAAAACAGCATTGACGCGAGTGCCACCACGCCAGAAAGCTGGGCATAGAAAGCGGTGCCTAAGCCAAACATCCCAAGTGACATACCCAACGCGCCGATGATCTGCAAAGGCTTACGGCCAAATTTATCGACCGTCATAATGGCGACTACGGTAAAGGTTAAATTAATCACCCCTACGATGATGGTTTGTAGCAGGGCGATATCCGTGCTGGCGCCCAAGGTTTTAAACACTTCCGGCGCGTAATACAGCACCACGTTGATCCCAACAAACTGCTGGAATACCGAAAGCATGACGCCGATAACGATGACACCCACACCAAACATCAGCAATCGTGCGTTGGCATGCTGTGGGTTATTGAGTGAACGGGTAATTTCTTTTAGCGCGGGTTCAGCCTGCAATTTGCCCATGATACGAGTTAAAATATCGCTTGCCCGTTTGGTTTCACCACGCGCGATAAGCCAACGAGGGCTCTCTGGCACGGAGAACAGCAAACCAAAGAATAAAATTGCCGGAATCGCCTCTGACGCAAACATATAGCGCCAACCGATGCTATTTAGCCATAACGCATCGCCAGAGCGCGCGATAAAATAGTTAACACAATAAACCATCAGCTGACCAAAAATAATGGCAAACTGGTTGAAGGAAACTAATTTACCTCTTATTTCTGCCGGTGCGATTTCTGCAATATACATAGGGGATAGCATTGACGCTAATCCTACGCCGACGCCACCAATGATTCTATAAATAACAAATTCAGGAATATACCCTGATAAGTAAACGGGTATACCTCCATCTGGATTAATAGCGCTTAACCCTAATTCTGGCCACCCAGAACCGATAGCGGAAATAAGGAAAAGCAGTGCTGAGATCATTAATGAATTTCGACGGCCAAAGCGATTGCTAAGGTAGCCGCCCATTGCCCCACCGATGATGCATCCAATCAGTGCACTGGCTACGCAGAAGCCCAGTAGTGAGTTGGCAGCGGCTTCGCTGAGGCCCTGCGGTTGTACAAATACTTGATTTATTGAATCAACCGTACCTGAGATGACCGCCGTATCATAGCCAAAAAGGAGTCCTCCCAGTGTGGCAACTAGCGTGATTCTAAAGATATAAGATGAGTTATAGTGCTGTTTCATAGTAATTGCCCTGCCTTACTTTTTAGACATGCAACATCTGATTTCTAATAAAAAAGCTCTTTTTTATTTCTATCCGTAGAGTAATACTGAACTTCTAATAAAAATCAGATAAGAGGTTTAACCTGAAGATAAAACGGAGTTAATCCTCTAGTGGCAATCGTTTTAAAACAATTGCCATATTTTACTTCCGAGTTATGAATTGTGTTTTTTATGACAAGCATCATACTTCGCTCCTTTGAATGTTATTTTTTAAGAGTTTGAGATATAGAACACAATTAATAATTCTCTTAATGACGGTGTGAAATTTCGTAATTGATATGGTGAGGTGAGACTTCCAAGATGGTGACGTCAACGCACATTGAACCTACTTAGAGGGTATCGCCATGCAATCGTATTTTGATCAACTAGAACGTGTTCGTTTTGAAGGAACTCATAGCACTAATCCTTTAGCTTTCCGCCATTACAATCCAGACGAAATTGTTCTTGGTAAACGCATGGAAGAGCACCTGCGCTTTGCGGCGTGCTACTGGCATACCTTCTGCTGGAATGGTGCGGATATGTTTGGTATCGGCTCATTTGATCGCCCTTGGCAGCAGCCGGGCGAAGCGCTGGAACAGGCGAAGCGCAAAGCCGATGTCGCCTTTGAATTCTTCCACAAGCTGAATGTGCCATATTATTGCTTCCATGATATCGACGTGTCGCCTGAAGGCGCTTCGCTGAAAGAATACGTTAATAACTTTGCCGTGATGACCGATGTGCTGGCCGAGAAGCAAGAAAGCAGCGGTGTGAAGTTGCTGTGGGGCACGGCGAATTGCTTTACGAATCCGCGCTACGGCGCAGGTGCGGCTACTAATCCAAATCCAGACGTTTTTGCTTGGGCTGCCACTCAGGTTTGCCAAGCGATGCAGGCGACCAAAAAATTGGGCGGCGAAAACTACGTGCTGTGGGGCGGGCGTGAAGGCTATGAAACCCTGCTGAACACCGATTTACGCCAAGAACGCGAGCAGTTAGGGCGTTTCATGCAGATGGTGGTCGATCACAAACACAAAATTGGTTTCCAAGGCACGTTGCTGATTGAACCTAAGCCGCAAGAGCCAACCAAGCATCAATATGACTATGATGTTGCGACGGTTTATGGATTCTTAAAACAGTTCGGTTTAGAAAAAGAGATTAAGGTAAATATCGAGGCCAACCACGCCACGCTGGCGGGCCATACCTTCCACCACGAGATCGCCAGCGCAATTGCACTGGGTATTTTTGGATCGGTGGATGCCAACCGAGGTGATGCGCAGCTCGGCTGGGATACCGATCAGTTCCCGAATAGCGTAGAGGAAAATGCGCTTATCATGTTTGAAATCCTCAAAGCAGGCGGTTTCACCACCGGTGGTCTGAACTACGACGCTAAGGTTCGCCGCCAAAGTACGGATAAATATGATCTGTTCTATGGCCATATTGGTGCCATGGATACGATGGCGCTATCGCTGAAAATTGCGGCCAAAATGATTGAGGATGGTGAACTCGATCGTCGCGTTGCGAAACGTTATTCCGGCTGGAACGGCGAATTTGGTCAGCAAATCTTGCAGGGCAAACTCTCTCTGGATGGTATTGCGCAATACGCTCAGCAAAACCAGCTCGCGCCGCAGCACCAGAGCGGACATCAAGAGCTGCTGGAAAACGTAGTTAATCGTTATATTTTTGGTTAATACTTCCCCTGCTAACCTCCCCCTTTATTGGGGGAGGAATCGTTTGAGAACAGGAGCTGAGCCATGTATCTGGGTATTGATTTAGGGACTTCCGGCGTAAAAGCCATTTTGCTCAGCGAAGAGGGCAAAGTGATAGCCAGCCATGGCGAACCGTTACAGGTCAATCGTCCGCATCCATTATGGTCTGAGCAAGATCCCGCGTCATGGTGGTCTGCTACGGACGCGGCGGTGCTGGCGCTGGGTCAAAAGCATTCACTGAGCAACGTGCGAGCCGTGGGGCTGACAGGCCAGATGCACGGGGCAACGCTGCTCGACAAACAGCAAAATATTCTGCGACCGGCAATTCTCTGGAACGATGGACGCAGCGCGCAGGAGTGTCGAGAATTAGAGGCGAGCGTACCCAATTCTCGCCAGATTACCGGCAATTTGATGATGCCGGGCTTTACCGCGCCGAAGCTAAAATGGGTGGCAAAGCATGAGCCAGACGTGTTTGCTCAGATAGATAAGGTGTTGTTACCCAAGGATTACCTCCGCTGGAAGATGAGCGGCGTTTTTGCCAGTGATATGTCCGACGCGGCAGGCACGATGTGGCTAGATGTAGGCCAGCGTGATTGGAGTGATGAGCTGCTGGCGGCAACGGGGCTTAATCGCAGCCAAATGCCAGCGCTGTTTGAAGGCTCGCAGATCACAGGTGAATTACTGGCATCCATTGCGCAGCGTTGGCATATGCCGGTTGTGCCCGTGGTGGCGGGCGGTGGCGATAACGCAGCGGGTGCCGTGGGCGTGGGTTTATATCGTTCAGGTCAGGCGATGCTTTCGCTTGGTACATCCGGCGTCTATTTTGCCGTCAGTGATGGTTTCTTAAGTAATCCAGAAAGTGCGGTACACAGTTTCTGTCACGCATTGCCGAATACGTGGCACCTGATGTCAGTGATGCTCAGCGCGGCATCGTGCTTGGACTGGGTCGCGAAACTCACGGGGCTTAGCAGCGTATCTGAACTGCTAAAAGAGGTAGAAAACAGCGCTCCGGCTGAAGCTCCGCTGTGGTTTTTACCTTATCTCTCCGGCGAGCGCACGCCGCATAATAATCCAGAAGCCAAGGGCGCATTTTGGGGACTGACTCATGAGCACCAGCGCGCCGATTTATGCCGAGCCGTATTAGAAGGCGTGGGCTTTGCGCTGGCGGATGGGATGGATGTTTTGCATGCCACGGGCTTAAAACCGCAGCGTATTACCCTGATCGGCGGCGGTGCCCGCAGTGCATATTGGCGGCAGATGCTGGCTGATATCAGCGGCCAAACGCTTGAATACCGAACCGGCGGAGATGTTGGCCCTGCGTTAGGCGCTGCACGTCTCGCCCAAATCGCACTGCATCCGAGCACGCCGCTCGCCGAATTGCTCCCCGAACTTCCGCTGGAGCAGGTGCATCAACCCGATGCGGCACGGCATGAGAGTTATCAAGAAAGAAGACGTGTTTTCAGAGAGTTGTATCGGGCGTTGGAGGTGTTTACGTTACCTAAAATCTAGGGCGAATATTTGCAGAGCGCGAAGCGTGATTTCGTCCGCCGGTCAGGTTTGGTATTTATATGCAAATATCATTGTCGGCGTCCGACGAAAGGTCGCTAGCGCGCGACCTCTCGACTCTCGCGCTTTTGTCCTGTGTTGTTAGGCCGACCGGTCTCGGAGCGTGCATCCCTGCACGCCCTCAACCTGCCGCCATCTTCCTGATGGCGGCTCTATACTGAATTAAACTTGAAGTTTTGGTAGGTCGAGCCACGCAGACAGGACGTCTGCGTGGAGTTTGGGGCGGCCTGGATGGCCGATACCAAACCGGAGCGAAGATGGCGTCGCGGATAAAAGCGCGCGGGTGTTGGGTGCGCGCGCTGGCGCACCCGACTCGAACGCCTTCGCGTGAGGTTAAATGTGAATACCGCAATAGAGAGGCGGTCGAAACCTGACATTATCCGCTTAGAAGATATAAGCTTATCAAACAAAACCTAAGCCAACGTCCCCACAATACTCAAATCACTATCATCCGGCACTTCGTTATACGAAAGCACCTGCAACCCTGCGGCGAATAGGCGTGCGTAGCGTGAAAGGATAGGGCGAAGCTGCGGAGCAACCAGCAAAATAGGGGCGTACCCTTTCGCCTTCATCTGCTCGTGGATCATCGGCATGGTATTTTGTAACTGCGACAAAATATTGGGATCGACAGGGAAGCTATCTAGCGCCACTTTGCCTGCCTGCTGAGACTGATTCAGGGCGCTAAGCAGTAGGTTTTCCAACTCATTATCAATGGTATATACCGCCAGAGTGCCTTTATCACCATTGACGTTATTAATAATGGCGCGGCGTAGTGCGTAGCGCACATCGGCGGTTAGCAATATAGGATCTTTGGTTACCGCGGCGCTTTCTAACAGCGTCGAGGCGATGGTCACAATATCTTTTAACGAAACGTGTTCCGTCAGTAGCTGACGATAAATGCGTAGCAGTTGGCTGAAGTTAAGCGCGCCAGCCAGATCTTCCGCCAGTTTGGGTGCTTGTAAGCCCAAACGTGCGTGAAGATGGGTGATATCGTCATAGTTGAACAGATCCGGTAAGTAGTGACGCGCCACTTTATTGACGTGCGTCGCGACCACGCTGGCGCAATCCACAACCTGATAGCCCAGATTTAATGCTTTGGACTTTTGTTCTGGCATGATCCAGATGATCGCCATGCCGTAGGCCGGATCGGTATCTAATACGCCGTCAATTTCGCCATACAGTTCAGCGCCCGGAATAGCCATTAACTTGTCGGAGTGAACCTCGCCGGTTGCCACTTTTATCCCATTGATATGAATAGCGTACTGGGCTGGCTTCAGGCGGAAGTTTTCACGAATCCGAATTTCGGGCAGCAATACGCCGCAGGTTTCAGATATCACCTGTCGAACACCGCGAATACGCTGGGAAAGCGGGCTGCCTTTGGCGGAATCAACCAGCGTGACCAGCTTGTATCCCAGATTCAAACCGATAGGCTCGATGAGCGGGATACTATCCCAGCTCACGACTGGCGTGTTGTCTTTGGAGATAGCTTCGCTGATAGCCGCCATATCCGTGACCGGCTCGGCTTTTTGCACCTTTTTGCTCTGCTTCCATCCGGCGAACAAGAGTAAACCGGTGAAGCTGAGGAAGGCGATATGCGGCATGCCTGGCACCACGGCCAGAATGAACATCACAAACGCCGCGGTGTAGAGAACGGTTGGTTTTGCTAGCAGCTGAGTTTTGATTTCATCGCTAACGTCTTCACCATCGCTCACGCGGGTCACGATAATCGCAGCGGCGGTCGCCAACAGCAGGGATGGGATCTGACCGACCAGACCATCACCAATCGTCAGCAGAACATATTGCTGGAACGCATGGCTGGCATCCAAATCGTATTTAAAGATACCAATACAGATACCGCCGATTACGTTGATAATCAGGATCATGATCCCGGCAACGGCGTCACCACGAACAAACTTCGACGCACCGTCCATCGCACCGTAGAAATCGGCCTCGTTGGCCACGTCTTTACGGCGTGCCCTAGCCTGTTCCTGATTGATCAAACCGGCGTTCAGATCGGCGTCGATAGCCATCTGTTTACCCGGAAGGGCGTCTAGCGTAAAGCGAGCCGAAACCTCGGAAATACGCTCAGCACCTTTGGTAACAACCACGAAGTTGATGATCATCAAAATTACGAAGACCACAAAACCGACGACGAAGTTACCGCCAATCACGACCTGACCAAAGGCTTCGATAACCTTACCGGCAGCGCCTACGCCTTCGTGACCGTGAAGTAAAACTACGCGAGTGGATGCCACGTTCAGCGTCAATCGCATCAGCGTGGTGATCAGCAAAATCGTTGGGAAAACGGCGAAGTCGAGTGGGCGCTTACTGTTGACCGCAACCAATAGCACCAACACCGCTAACACGATGTTGAAGGTGAAGAGAATATCCAGCACCAGCGGTGACAAAGGTAAAATAACCATTGCCAGTACGCACAGCAACAGGATCGGGACGCCGACGTTTCCCTGCCTTAATGTTGTAAAAGCCAGCTTTAACTTACTGTTTGCCATGCGTCTTTAGCACCTCTTTCGGGATCTCGATTTGCGTATTCAAACGGGGTTTAAATTCGGTTTGGCCTGAGCGCCAAGATTTAATCTGCATCACATAGGTCAATACGTGTGCGATAGCGCGGAACAGCTGCGCGGGTATCTGTTGATTCACGCGGGTGGTGTGATAAACCGCACGCGCCAGTGGCGGAAACTCCACCACCTCAATGTTATTGGTCATCGCGACTTCACGAATATAAAGCGCAATATCACCCACGCCTTTGGCGACAATAAAGGGCGCTTGGGCTTTATCAGGGTCATACTTCAACGCCACCGCATAGTGCGTTGGGTTAGTCAGGATCACGTCGGCGGTGGGCACGGTTTGGTTAATCTGTCCCATGGCCATCTGCCGTTGTAGCTGACGAATACGCCCTTTAATTTGCGGATTACCGTCGTTATTTTTGTACTCTTCTTTCACTTCCTGCTTGGTCATGCGCATCTTTTTGGTGAACATGAATTTGCTCAGCGGCACGTCAATAAAGGCAAATATGACGATAATGGCCACGAAATAGCTGAGAACGTGATGCAAAATATCGAAGCCAGCCATAATGGCCTGGCGCAGATACATGTTTTGCAGCTGTAACAGCGGTGTGAGGGAGTCATTGACCATCATGTAGAGCGTGACGAGCAATACCCCACACTTCGCCAGCATCTTGCCCACGTCCACGTAGTGGCTGGCGGAGAACATGCGCTTGACGCCGCTGATCGGATTAATTTTTTTAAAATCAGGAATTAATTTATTTGGCGTAAAAATCCAGCCGCCCGGCACCAGACTGGCGACAATACACGCCACCGGGATCGGGATCAGCGTGGCGATAAATTTCAATAAAATAAAAACGTTACGCAATAAAAACTGCTCAATCACGCCATCATCATTCAGCTTGTTTCCCATGATGCTCACCGACATAAATGATTCGCTGATCAGGTGCTTATAAAAAGGGAAAAAAACTGTCATGGTGATAAACGAGGCCAGTAAACCGGTCGCCATCGTCATATCTTTAGAGCGAGGAATATCACCTTTGCCGCGGGCTTTTCGTAATTTGCCCGAGGTGGGTTTTTCGCTCTTTTCACCTGAACTGGCAGACATCAGTTCACCCTCATATTGTCGAGGCGTGCCAAGATCTCGTTGGTTAAGTTGAGATAGTGGTCGGGGACGTTAGCGATAATCAGCGTCATACACAGCAGGCCAAACAGCATGCTGATGGGGAAGCCGAGAGAAAACAGGTTCAACGTAGGCGATACGCGGTTAAGCAGGCCAAATCCGCCCTGCACAATCAGCATCACGAAGGTGGTCGGTAAGGCAATTAGCGTGGCTGACGACATAATCCAGCCCAAGCTCAGCGCCAGCGTGCGCAGTGAAAACTCATTAATGGCTTGCCCGATAGGCCAATAGACAAAGCCTTTGTACAGGATGGTCATAAACAACAGGTGTCCATCCATAGTGAAAAATAGCAGGGCACAAAATACAAAAATAATCTGTGAAATCACGGTGGTAGACGAGCCGCTGCTGGGATCGTTCATCATCGCCATACCGAGTCCCATATTCATCGAAAGAATATGCCCCGCGGTTTGCAGCGCAACAAACACCAGCTGTAGCGTTGCACCAAACAGGAAACCCCACAGAATTTGTTCGCCCATCAAAATCACGCTGCGCATCGACATCAGCTCGGTGAGCACCACGTTATTGTGCAGCATGGGGGTGATCAGAATGGAAAGCCCCAGCGCGGTGCCAATTTTGATGCGGCGTGAAAACGACTTCTGATCGAAAATCGGGCTGAAATGCAGAAAAGATAAAATACGCACGAAAGGCAGCCAAAGCGCCAACAGCGGCGTAATTAACGTCTGAATATCAATGCCCATAGCGATTTATCCAACCAGTACCGCAGCTTGGTGGAAGATATCAATAGTGAAATCGGACAGCTGAGTCAGCATCCATTTTCCACCAAAGATCAGCGCCAGTAGCGTCATGACTAGACGAGGCAAAAAACTCAGCGTTTGTTCGTTAATCTGCGTGGTGGCCTGAAAAATACTGACGCATAGGCCAATCAACAGGCTAGGGATAATCGCCACCACAGAGATCATCAGCACGAGGCGAATACCGCTGGCCATGATGTCGCCAGCAACGTCCATCGTCATCATGGCTATAACCCCTGCACGCTAGAAGTAAGGGTACCGACGATAAGCGTCCACCCGTCACACAACACAAATAGCATCAGTTTGAACGGCAGCGAGACGATCAGCGGTGATAGCATCATCATACCCATCGCCATAAGAATGCTGGCGACGATCAGGTCAATGACCAAAAATGGAATGTAGATCATAAAGCCAATCTGAAACGCGGTCTTAAGCTCGCTCAGAATATAGGCGGGCGTAACCACGGTCAGGTCCTGCTCTTCGGCCGCTCCGGTCACCTGAGCGATACCCATCATCTGCGCCATCGCTTTTTGGCTGGTTTGTGCCAGCATGTATTTTTTCAGCGGTGCTTCAGCCTTCACTAGCGCTTCTTTCATGGTGATCTGATCGCTTTGATAGGGTACGACGGCATCGTTATAGACCGTGGTCCAAACCGGACGCATCACCAATAACGTTAAGGCCAGCGCGATGCCGGTCAGGATTTTATTGGGTGGACTTTGCTGTAGACCTAACGCCTGACGCAAAATGGCCAGTACGATAATAAAGCGGGTAAAGCAGGTCATCATCAGCACCATGATTGGCAGCAGGCCAAGCAAGGTCATCAGGATCAGGATTTCAATTTTGACATTGTAATCCTGCCCGCCGCCGTTATCTGCGGTGCTAAATAGCGTCACGTCTCCGTTGGCAGCAAGCAGCAGCGGAGAGAAAAGCAATCCGATGGTGAGCAGTAGCGTTAAGCCACCGGAGCGGATCAGGCGATTCATCGTGCCAGCTCGCCTAAGTCTTTGCTGTTGAACTCGATAATGCGTAGGCCGTATTTATCATTAAGCACCACGACTTCTGCCTTACCGAACAAAATGCCGTTCACTTTGATATCCAGCGGTTCGCCTGCGAGCTTGTCGAGTTCGATCACGGAATCGTTGTTGACCGTCATCAGCTCAGCCAAAGAAATCTCCACGGAGGCAACTTCTAAGGTCAACGTGACAGGAATACGGCTAAAGAGCGACATTTTGCGCATCTTATCTAGCGGGCTTTCAGCGTTGCTGTCCTGCTGCAAATCGTAGCGAGGGGCGCTGTCGCGATTCTGGCTTTCTGCTGTATCAGGCTGAGGAGCTTCAGACAGATTGAAGTCGTCGAAGTTAAGATCCTGCGCCAGGTCGGTTTGTTGATCACTCATAGTTCATCTCGGTGGTTTTATCGTTGAATTCAGACAAGAACAATTTGCCGCGGTCTTCTGCTACCACGGCGCTAAACATCTGCTCTTTACCGATAAAGATAGGAAGCTGTTCATTCAACGAAATAGGAATGACATCGCCAGCTTCAATATTTAATAATTGGGAAACCGTTAAATTTAAACTTGCCAGTCGGCCATTTAATTTCAGCGGTAAACTATAAAACATACGTTCAATTTGAGCTGGGGTAATATTCTCACGTGGCTGAGTTTCTTCGACTGGTCCACGCATATTGGATAGCATTTTATCCACGTGATGGTTATCTAATAGAATAGAGAAACCACCTTTCTCGTAACCCTCTAACCAGAACGTTACACAATAAGACCACTGGCTAATTACCGTTGAGTAGTCGTTTTTAATTTCTAATGGCTCACCAAAAGTTTCCTGATTGATAATTAATTGCGTTAACTCTTGAGCCAGTTTTGTTTTTAATCTTTCTTCTGTTTTTGTTGTTGGTTGTTCTAAGTCAGGAGATAGGCGTGTGTTGTCTTTGCTTAGACCGTAATAATCATGAAGAATATCGAGCAATAAAATACGGTCGATATCAAATGCAATATTCCCATAAGGCGTAGAGAAGATTTGCGCATTCTTGTAATTACAGTCCATTTTAAATGTCATTTCGTTTAACGCGACATTAACACGATATTTCTTCAAGAAATAAATACTCAGCTTGGCATCTAGGATGTCAAAGCAGTCATTCATAATCTTTGGCAGTTTATGATATGGACGTCCAAGCTTATTCACTTCCAGCTTAACCAAGTCAGGATGCTGGTTCTTGTTGTGTATTCTGATTCTGTTTGCTGAAGGCTGCATTTTTATTCCAAGTGTGACTTTATTCTGGCAGCTTAAGTTTCTTCAGTCATACCCTGCATCGCGAAATATCTTGGGTACATCAATGTTCGAATAGTGCTTGCCAAAAAATGTGTAAAAAAATTCATTTGTTACTTAAGTTATGATTTCAGTGAGTCGTACTATTTATTTGAGAGCCACAACTCTAAACCGATAACGCTCGACAATCTTCACAACACATCCTTTTTCACGGGAATAGGATTAAACCTGCATTCCACTTTCTATACAAGGGGTGTTGGCTTATTAATCTATTATTTTTATTAGATTAATATCCATTAATAACTTTGTATCACATTGATTTTATTGTCTTTATTTTTTAATACTCATTAAAAACAAGACAATGATTAAGGTATCTATATACTCCATTTTATTGAATCGTCACCGAAGTAAACTAATAACTGTGTTTATTATCATTAAGGCGATACGACTAGATTATAAATATGTTTTCTAATTGTTAACTAGAATGGATTACCGGTAACAAAGAGAGTTTAAGATGTTTTCTCTCTTTTAATGTGTCATTGCTTATATAGAGATAAATACTCTATCGTTATCACCTTTGCAGCACACATTAATACGGTATGAAGATACCTGCATATTATATGTAGGCCACTCTCGGTTTATAGAGGCTGCAATACACCATGAATATTATCGTCGATCACAAATCTCACAATGAGAACGGATTTATTGCTAATGCGCCATCCAGTGTTAGCGTGTTTTCATTAGCCCGTCGTGTGGCCAACTTTAATGTTTCTGTACTCATTACGGGTGAGACTGGCACGGGTAAAGAGTGTGTGGCTAAATACATTCATCATCATGCGCTTGGTGAGAACGCACCTTATATCGGCGTAAATTGCGCAGCGATTCCAGAAAGTATGCTGGAAGCTATTTTATTCGGTTATGAGAAAGGTGCTTTTACTGGTGCAGTAACCAGCGTTCCGGGTAAATTCGAACAAGCTAACGGCGGGACTTTATTGCTTGATGAAATTGGAGATATGCCACTTTCATTACAGGCTAAATTATTACGTGTATTACAAGAGCAAGAAGTTGAGCGTTTAGGTAGTCATAAACGTATTCCTCTCGATATTCGTTTAATTGCATCAACCAATAAAGATTTGCAAGTTGAAATCGCGGAAGGGCGTTTTCGTCAGGATCTGTTCTATCGTTTATCCGTGGTGCCTATTCATATTTCACCACTGCGTGAACGCACCCAAGATATTATTCCTTTGGCGCTGCGCTTTATTCAAAAATATCAGGCTTTCCATGCGGGGAAAACTCAGCTGACTGATGAAGCGCGTCAGGCATTATTGCAATACAACTGGCCTGGCAACGTGCGTGAGTTAGAAAACGTTATTCAGTGTGGACTGATTTTGAGTAATAACGGCGTGATTAAAGGCAGCGATTTTGGCCTTGCCGCCACGCCAATTCCAGCCGCGCCGGGAATGCCGATGTTACCTGCTTATGATGAAAATGCGCCCGTCTCGGCAAGCGGTGCGGTTCCCGCTATGCGTAACGTGAAGCTGCATGGCCGTATGGCGGAATTCCAGTACATCGTCGATCTGCTGAAACGCCATAAAGGCAACAAATCTAAAACGGCTGAGTTTTTAGGTATTACGCCGCGTGCGCTGCGTTACCGACTCGCGTCAATGCGCGATGAAGGCATTGATGTGGAATGTTATTCGTAATTGCGAAGCTGGGATGAGCTGGCCTTGTCATTCATCCCCACCCTAACCCTCCCCTTCGCAGGGGAGGGAACCGTTCAGCGTAGGTTGCGAAAACCCTGATCGGCGCCTCCCCCTGAAAAGGGGGAGGCTAGGAGGGAGTTGGCAAGGTGTCGCTCACGCCATAAAGGAAATAAGTGATGGATAAGATTGAAGGTTTAGGTATGCCAGCGTCGCAGATGCAAATGATGCAGCGCATGCAGCACGCCGCGGCGACAGCGTCGGCGGGCATTGCACCAAACATGACTATTGCGCCAGCGAACACCTCGTTGTTCCCTTCTGCGCCGCAGTCCGTTTCGTTTGGTCAGGTGATGAATAACGCCATCAACCATGTCGATCAAATGCAGCATGTTGCCAGCGCCAAACAAACGGCGATTGATACCGGCCAAAGTGATGATTTAACCGGCGCAATGCTGGAAAGCCAGAAAGCCAGCGTGGCCTTTTCTGCCATGGTGCAGGTGCGCAATAAGCTCACCACGGCGCTGGACGAAGTTATGAATATCGCCCTCTAAAGGTTAGTCAGTGTTAAACAAAATCAAAGCAAAAATCCCCGCGTTACCGCAGGGTATCAATAAAAATATGGTGATGATTGGCGCCGCAGCCGTTGTGCTGACCGGCGCTATTGTCATTTCTTTATGGCGCAGCAATCAGGGCTATGTCGCGCTATTTGGCTCTCAGGAAAACATACCGGTTTCACAGGTGGTTGAAGTTCTGGGAGCAGAGAATATTGCTTACCGTATCAATCCTGATAACGGCCAACTCCTGATTGATGAAAGCAGTCTGCCAAAAGCCCGTATGGCGTTGGCTGCCAAAGGTATTTCAGCGGTAATGCCAAGCGGCTACGAGCTGATGGATAAAGAGGAGATGCTGGGCAGCAGCCAGTTTATCCAGAACGTGCGCTACAAACGCAGCCTCGAAGGTGAGTTGGCGCAAAGCATCATGGGCTTGGATCCGGTTGAACATGCGCGTGTGCATCTAGGCCTGATGGAATCCAGCTCGTTTGTGATGAGCAACAAACCCGACAGCAGCGCTTCCGTGGTGGTGCGTTTGCGCTATGGCAAAGAGCTGAACGATCAGCAGGTCGGTGCGATTGTGCAATTGGTTGCCGGTAGCATTCCCGGCATGAAAGTCGCCAACGTGCGCGTTGTCGATCAGAACGGCACTTTACTGTCAGAAGGCTTCCAAGCGGGCAATTCCAACATTGCTGGTATCCGTCAGGGCAACGACGTGATCAACCGTCTAAAAGCCGATACCGAAAAGAACATTGCCAACCTGCTCAGCTCCGTGGTGGGTACCTCGAACTACCGTATCAGCGTAGTGCCACAGGTTGATATGAGCAGCGTTGAAGAAACGCAGGAACGTCTTGGCGGCGATCCACGCGTCAGTAATGAAAGCCTGAACCAGGAAAACACCACCAACGAATTAGCGATGGGCGTTCCGGGTTCCTTGAGTAATCGTCCGGCTCCGCCAGCCCCTGCGGCAGGCGCAGCTCCTGCCGATGCGAACAACAACCAACAGGCACTTTCAACACGCAATCAGGCTCAGCGTAATTACGCCTACGATCGCGATGTGCGCCATATCCGTCATCCGGGATACAAGCTGGAAAAAATGACGGTCGCCATTGTGCTGAATAAAGCGGCTCCGGCGTTAGCCGAATGGACGCCAACTCAGGTTACTGGCCTCACTAAATTAATTGAAGATGCTGCGGGCATCAGCCGCGATCGCGGCGACTCGCTCACGCTCGACATGATGGTATTCACGGCACCGGCCGATATCGACATGCCTGTGATGACGTGGTGGCAAGATCCATCTATTCAGCGCTGGGGTGAGATGGGCGGCATAGGCTTCTTGGCTCTGCTCGCCGTGTTGTTTGGTGTGCGTCCGGTTGCGCGTCGATTCAGTCAGGTACGTGAACCTGTGACCGTTGATGCGATTGCCGATGAAATGCCAGATAACAAGCTAATTGAAAAAGATATGGTGACGACGGATGAGGGACTCACTCAAGGGCTCCCGAATGCTATCGCCTTCCAAGAAGACAACAATCTGCCGCCGCAGAGCTCCGGTCTGGAGACTAAGGTGGAATATATGCAAATGCTGGCTCAACGTGAAACCGAGCGAGTGGCTGAAGTATTGAAACAATGGATTAACAGCAATGAGCGTGATGGCACAAAACAATAGTAGTCGAATCGGTTCGAACGCCAACAGCGAACGTAGCCGCATAGAGCAAGCCGCTATTTTGATGCTGAGCATTGGCGAAGCAGCAGCGGCAACCGTGATGCAGAAACTTAGCCGTGAGGAAGTGATTCGCATCAGCGAAACCATGGCGCGTATGCACGGCGTTAAGGTGGCTCAGGCTCGCCAGGCGATTAATAACTTCTTCCAAGATTATCAGGAGCAGAGCGGCATTAACGGTGCCTCGCGAACTTACCTGCAAGGGATCTTGGAAAAATCACTCGGCGGTGAAATTGCCCGTAGCGTGATCAACGGTATTTATGGCGATGAAATTCGCTATCGCATGGCGCGTTTGCAGTGGGTGGATATTCCCCAGTTGGCCGCGCTGATTGAGCAGGAGCACTTGCAGTTACAGGCCGTGTTCTTGGCTTTCCTGCCGCCGGAAGTGGCGGCAGGCATCCCTGTCTTACCTGCCTGAAGAACGTCAGGACGAAGTGGTTTATCGCATCGCTAAGCTGGATGACGTGAACCGCGACGTGATTGACGAACTGGATCGACTGATTGAACGCGGCGTTGCCGTGCTGTCAGAGCACGGTTCGAAGGTCACCGGTATTAAGCATGCGGCAAACATCGTGAACCGTATTCCTTCTAACCAGCAGATTTTGTTAGACCAGCTGCGTGAGCGTGACGAAGAAGTGGTGGATGAGCTGAAAGATGAAATGTACGAATTCTTCATTCTTAGCCGCCAAAACACCGCTACGTTGCAGCGTCTGATGGATGAAATCCCGATCGAAGATTGGGCTGTGGCGCTGAAAGGCACCGAAACCGTTTTACGTCAGTCCATTTTCAACGTGATGCCAAAGCGTCAGGTTCAACTACTGCAAAGCACCACCGCTCGCTTGGGACCAGTGCCGGTTAGCCGTATTGAACAGGTACGTAAAGAGATCATGAGCTCTGTGCGCTCACTGGCTGAAGATGGCGAAATTCAGGTACAGCTCTTCGCTGAGCAAACGGTGGAATAACGGTCATGCATAAAGAAAACCAAAAATCAGTTTTTGCGCCGCTGAATAGCCGCCGTGCCGCTACGCGCCAAAGCGCTGTTCCACGGCAGCATAAGTTTCCGCCTTTGCGAAAAAGTTGGCAGAAAGCCAATGGCTTAGCGGGTGAAAGCGGCGACTTAATGCAGGCGCTCGATCCGGCAGAATATCAAAAGCAACTGATGGATGGTTTTCAGGACGGATTGAACCGCGGCTTTGCTCAAGGTCTGGAAGAAGGCAAAGAGGAAGGCTATCAGGAAGGTGCGAATACGGGGTTTGAAGAGGGAATGCGTAAAGGTTTTGCCGAAGGCAAGCTGGCGGGCAAACAGCAGTTTATCGATGCGGCTGAGCCGCTTGACTCTCTCACTGCTCAGCTACAGCGCTATCTTGATGGCTATGAACTCCGCCGACGCGAAGAGCTATTACAGCTGGTAGAAAAAGTGACGCGTCAGGTGATTCGCTGCGAGCTGACATTACAGCCAACCCAGCTATTAACGCTGGTGGAAGAAGCGCTCAGCAGCCTGCCGCAGATCCCCGATCAGCTCAAGGTGTATCTCAACCCTGAAGAATTCCGCCGCATTAGCGAAGCGGAGCCTGAGAAAGCGCGTGAGTGGGGACTGTGTGCCGATGCGGATATGGCACCGGGTGAGTGTCGGGTTGTGACAGACACTTCGGAGATGGATGTTGGCTGCCAGCACCGCCTCGATCAGTGCATGGACGTACTGCAAAGCAGCTTGCTGCCTGATACCGCAGACGAGCTGGTTGCATGATAAATACCGACTTTGAGCAGGCGCTAAAATCCATTGAAAACATCAATCTGGCTCGCGTGGCCGGACGTTTGGTGCGAGTAAACGGCATTCTGCTGGAGTGTGTTGGCTGCCGCTTAGCGGTGGGACAACTTTGCCGCGTAGAAAGCACTGAACATGAGTTGATGGATGCGCAGGTGGTCGGTTTTGACCGCGATGTCACTTACCTAATGCCGTTCAAACATCCCGCCGGTTTAATTGCTGGCGCACGTGTCTTTCCCGCCGAAAAAGATGAAGGCGTGCTGATTGGCGATCAGTGGCTAGGCCGCGTCGTGAATGGCTTAGGTGAACCGCTTGATGCCAAGGGCAAACTTGGCGGTGACACTTTATTGCCTCAGCAAATTGCGCAAATTCACCCGCTGACGCGACGTCCGGTTGAAGAGCCATTAGACGTTGGCGTGCGCGCTATCAATGGTTTGCTCACCATCGGCAAAGGGCAACGTGTCGGCCTAATGGCCGGTAGCGGCGTAGGTAAAAGCGTGCTGCTTGGCATGATCACCCGTTATACCCAAGCAGAAGTGGTTGTGGTTGGGTTAATCGGTGAACGTGGCCGTGAAGTCAAAGAGTTTATTGATAATTCGCTGGGCGCTGAAGGTATGGCGAAATCCGTGATCGTTGCGGCACCGGCGGATGAATCGCCGCTGATGCGTATCAAAGCCACCGAACTTTGCCACTCAATTGCCAGCTATTACCGCGACAAAGGCAAAGACGTACTCTTGCTGGTGGATTCTCTTACCCGTTATGCGATGGCGCAGCGTGAAATTGCGCTGTCATTGGGCGAGCCTCCGGCAACCAAAGGCTATCCGCCTTCGGCGTTTGGCATCATTCCTAAACTGGTGGAAACCGCAGGTAACAGCACCGGCGCGGGCACCATGACGGCAATTTATACGGTTCTGGCCGAAGGCGATGACCAGCAGGACCCGATCGTGGACTGCGCACGAGCGGTGCTTGACGGACATATCGTGTTGTCTCGCCATTTAGCGGAAGCGGGGCACTATCCGGCCATTGATATTGGTCAGTCGATCAGCCGCTGTATGAGTCAGGTGACGCAGCGCGATCACCAGCGTGCGGCTCGCACCCTCAAACAGCTGTATGCCGAATACATGAGTATCAAACCGTTGATCCCCCTCGGTGGCTACGTGGCGGGAGCCGATCCCACCGCCGATCGTGCGGTAAAACTCTCTCCGGCGATCCACAGTTTCTTGCAGCAGGAAGTTTCAGACGCCGCGCTGCTTAACGGCACCATCAGCGATCTATGCCTGCTGGCACAGGCTTAACCCGACAGGTATCCCTATGAGCAAGATGATTTCAACGCTGGAACAGCTGCGCCAACTGCGTAACCGTGCGGTACAAGACATCAGTGGAAAGCTCTCCTCGCAGAAGCAGCTTTGCCAGCGCTATGAACGCAATATTGCTGCGCTGACCGAGCTATCGGCCGGAGTTCCACTGCTACAGGGGAGTTCGGCACTGCTGATGAATAATCAGTCTGGCTACAAGAAAAATCTCCAGCGCGTGATCGAATGGCAAAGACAGGAACAGGCACTGGCGGATATTCAGGCTAAGCAGCTACAGGCTGATTTGGTCCATGAAGCGCGTCGTGAGAAAAGCGTGGAACTGGTACTGGAACAGCGCCGTGATTTCGTGGCGCGCGAACGAGAAAGACAGGCGCAAAAAGTGACTGATGCGATCTCGACCCAGTGCTGGCTGCGCCGTCAGGCCGCGACGCGTTAATCAGATACGGTACATAAGTGTGAATAACAAACTGAATAATAAAAAGAATACATCGTCGAATTTGATGAACCATTTGCTCCAACGCCAGAGCAGTCATCGGATTGAAGGCGAAAAACCTTTTGTGAGCGTGGTGTGTCCGAGCTACAACCGCCGCGAGTTTTTACCCTATTTGCTCTATATCTACCAATATCAGGATTACCCCGCCGATCGCCGTGAACTGATCATCGTGGATGATTCGCCACACAGCAGCCAAGATCTGGTTGATATGCTGGTTGATCCTAGCGTGGAGAACGTGCGCTACATTCACAGCGAGCGCCGTCTGATGCTGGGTGAAAAGCGCAATATGCTTAACGACCTAGCTAACGGTGAATATATCGTCTGTTTCGACGACGATGACTACTATTCGCCGCAAAAAATTACTTATCAAGTGGATGAACTTCAGCGCAACAACGCGCTGTTTTCAGGCTCCGATCAGATCTACGTTTGGTACAGCCATCTCAATAAAATCTATCGCACTCATCCCTTTGGGGCAAATCATGCGCTCAACGGTACTTTTGCTTACCACAAAAAGTTTCTGAGAAAGCATCGCTATGAGCATGACGCAATGTTGGCTGAAGAGCAGGGCTTTCTGAATAATTTCACCGCGCCAGTATTACAAATTGACCCTAAGCGCACCATTTTGTGTGTATCGCACAGCGCTAACACCTATGACAAAGATTACATCATGTCGAGCTGTGAGCCGGTTGATCTGACGCTGGAAGACTTTGTTCAAGACACTAATTTGCTGGCGCATTACCGCCGCCTAAGCCAGACGCCTTCGACCCAGCCGGTTTACTGGGAATGTTTTGAGAAAGTGGTGGTGCTGTTTGATCCCGCCTTCGAAGCCGAGTTGCCGGATCGCTGTCAGGCGCTGATGGCGTTTGGTATCCCTTCTGAACGGCTGGTGTGTTTGCCTAAGCAGATTGAATCAACGCGAGAAATTTCAGAACTCACCACGCATTGCCACGTTCTGGAGCAGGCGCAGCAGCAAGGATGGCGCAACGTATTGATTTTGGACGCCGATATTCAGTTCGTGAAAAAAGAAAATACGGTCACCAACGTCAACGGTTTGCTCAAATCGCTAGAAAATATCGAATGGAATGTTGTGCTGTTGGGGGCTAAGCATTTTGAGATGCGCATGATGGAAAGCCTGCCGTCGGTTGGTCGGGTTTATGACGCGCTTTGTGGCTGCGCATACGCCGTCAATCGCAGCTATTTCGATACATTACTGACCCATTACCGTGAATGTTTAACCTCGTTGCAAGCGGGCGCTGAGCCCAAAGCCGCGCGCATGGATATGCGCTGGAAAGAGCTGATGCAACAACATTGCTGGCTGGCATTTCACCCCAGCTTCGCTTACCTGAACCGTGATTGGGATTACCTGCAGGATAAAGAAATTGACTGCACTCATTGGTTCTTTAGAAAACCTAAGTAAAAAGCAGCGCGTGAGCGCGTTGTTTTGGAGAAGATTGAAATGCAACTGATTGAAAGTTATCAGCCTGAATATGTGGCTCGCTTTGTGGCTCTTCAGGAAACGTGCAGCTGCCCTAAGTGTAAAACCGAGCAGAGCGAGTATCCGCGTGTGACTCAACGCTTCCAGAATCAGGAACGTGAAAGCCTGATGTTGGGCTGTGAGAGCGCGGTGCGTGAGACATTGCTCAACCCTGAGGCTTTTGTGTTACATCCGGTTCAAACACAGGCTATGGCGGAAGACGCACTTAGCCCGTGGCTGGAGCAGGTGAACCAGCAGTGCATCAATTTAACCATCCAGCGTGCCATGAACTTAGAGTGCAGCCTGTATGCCATCGGCGTGCTGTTGAGCAAGGCGCAAAACTTGTCTGAACAGGGCGATGAATCCTGCTCTCAGATTGCTTCAATGGGTGAACAACTGATGTTGCTGGCCGATCAAGGCGTGCTACAGCAGCAACTGGGAATGTTGCCGCCGATTGTTGATAGCCGACTGGAAGCGCTGCAAGGAATGGGGGCGCTGCGCCTGAATCTGAATCTGCCGATGCCGCAAAAAATGCCGATGATGCTGAAACTTAGTGAGCTAGGCATCATGCAACCGGCACGTTTAGCTGAACGCTTACAGGAGCTAGATGCTGCTTGGCAGACACAAACTCTCCTTACCGAACAGCCACATATTCTGCGCAATGCGCTGCTGTATAGCCTGTATCACCATGTATTCCCAGGCATTGATGCTAAGAACTACGGCGAGTCATTCTTGGCACTGGTGCGCCATTTCTTCCGCCTGAAAATGCTGTGCGCGATGTGGTTA
Source organism: Obesumbacterium proteus (assembly GCF_001586165.1). NCBI lineage: Bacteria > Pseudomonadati > Pseudomonadota > Gammaproteobacteria > Enterobacterales > Hafniaceae > Obesumbacterium > Obesumbacterium proteus. The sequence continues at coordinate 782,199 of NZ_CP014608.1, forward strand.
ACCGACAACGAGCAATTAACCGAAGAAAACGTGGTGACGCTGTTTAGTGCCTATTTTGCGTGGCAGGCAACGGAAAACGCTCAGTTCAATGCCAATCATACTGCGGATTACAGTTTGCTGACGGGGTTGGCACTGATTAGCTGAGATATGAATTAACGTATGACCATTAATGTAGATTTTTTATTTCAGTGGGCTCCAGGCTGGACAAACTATGAGTCAGTGATCTCTGTTCTTCAGAGCGATAAGCGATTTTGTTGTCGTTTAATCTTACTACCGTTCCACCATAGTGGAGTGCTAGATCATGAGAACAGAGAAGCTAAAAATTTTTTAGAACAGCGCGATATTGATTATATTTGGCATGAGGATTACGATTTTTCTAAAAAAAGACCAGATCTGGTCTTTATACAAAATCCCTATGATTTCACGCGACCAGAGCGTTTTTCTTGCCTTGAACTAAAGCGAGGAAATATAAAATTTGCCTATATTCCCTATGGCCTTGATGTTGGTGATGGCGATCAAAATCTCACATACCAATACAATATGGATTGCCATAATCTAGCGAGTTGGATATTTGTAAGGTCTTCCAAGCATAAGCATTTATTTAAAAAATATTGCTCGGCGGGTAACAAAAATGTCCATGTCACTGGACATCCAAAGTTTGATGTTTACAAAAATTATCAGAACATGAGTCCAGATAGAAAAGCGCTTCATACTCCGGTTCTACTTTGGACTCCTCATTTTTATGAAGAGGGGCGAAAAGGGTGGTCAACGTTCAAGGTTTATTGTATGACTATGATATTTATGGCCATCAATTATCCGATAAAACTTATTATCAGGCCACATCCTCTATTTATAGGGAGGCTTAAGGTTTTTAATGGTGAGGCGGTTGAAATGTTTAAAACCCTCATTAACTATGCCAAGACGTACGAAAATATCACTTTTGATATGAACCCATCATACCAAGATTCATTTCTTAAAGCTGATGCATTACTTGCTGATGCAGGTTCATTCTTGCTTGAATTCTTGCCGTCAAAAAAACCGATACTCTATCTCACTCATCCTGAGTGTTTTGGATTAAATGAAAGCGCAAAGTTCATTTATGAAAGTCATTATGTTGCTAGTGACGAGCAGGACATTGATGATTTTGTGAAAATGCTGCTAGTTAATGAAGATCCTAAATATTATTTGCGTATGCAGGCTTTGACAGAAAACATATTCATTCCGGAAAAAAGTGTCGGCGATGAAATATGCAAGATTTTATTAAGTCAGGTAAAAAAATGACAACATCAAGAATTTATGGTGATCAGCAGGTTGAGTTAGATAGCCAAAGTATATATCAGTTTTTTGAAGGTAGAGCAGAAGAGAAAGATAAGCTAAAAATGACAATGTATCAGCCTCATGACATATCTTCTGCTCGAGATTTGCATGAGAAAAATGTTATCTTGCCCAAGTTACACCTTTCCAATGATGCGAAGGTTCTTGATGTAGGCTGCGGTAACGGTCGTTGGTATGATTCACTTTCAAATTATGGTGTCAATTATGTTGGAGTAGATTTTTCTCCTTCATTGATTGCGGTAGCCAATGAAACCTATGTAGCGGATGATAACTGTACATTTATCACGCTTAAAGCTGATGATATTTCATCTAACCTGTTGATTGATGGTATTTTTTTAGTCATGTCATCGTTTCTGGTATCATGATCTATTTGAGCGATCTTGAAATAACCAGAATGCTTAAAGGAATTGCGAGTTGTACTACTCATGGTAGCCTAATTTATATTAGAGAGCCTGTGGGTGTTGAACGTCGATTGACGTTAAATAAACATTGGTCGGATGAGCTTAACTCTCATTATAGTGCAATATATCGTACCAAACAGGAGTTAATAGACTGTGTTTGTCATCAAGATGAAAATTCACTATCAATTAAATTGATAGACTCCGGGTTAATGTATGACTCTACATTAAATAATCGTAGTGATACCAAACAGATGTTTTTCATTTTTGAATGTCTATGAATACACTATTTTGTTTTGATCTAGATGGGACACTTACGCGTAGGGAACTGCTTCCACTGATTGCTGCCGAGGTAGGTTTAGAGCACGAATTTGACGTATTAACTAAGTTAACTATTGACGGTGTGATTAGTTTTGAAGAGTCATTGCGTTTACGCTTTGCAATCCTAAAAACAATTTCGATAGATAAAGTACAGAACGTCATCGCTGAAGCGGAGTTATTTAAAAAATTAATCTGTTTCATAAAAGAACGAAAAGACTCATGCTATGTAGTAACTGGGAATCTCGATGTTTGGATTAGCCCTCTGATGCAGTCTATTGGTTGTAATTATTTATGTTCAAAAACAAAATCAGAGGGGGATAAGCTCATATCCCTCGATTACATCATGCATAAAGGCCAAGCTATATCAAAATTACGTCAGTTATTTCCCAATCGAATCGTTGTTGCTATTGGAGATGGAAATAACGACTATGAGATGTTTGAGGCGGCAGACAAGTCTATTTCTGTTGGACTAACACATAACCCTAGCCAGAACCTTATCACTGTTTCTGATTATATTGTTTACCATGAGGATTCACTATGTCGACTATTAAACACGCTGTAATTGCGGCTGCAGGGTTGGGCAGTCGGCTTGGAATGGGGCGTCCAAAATGTTTAATAAAAATCAATGAAATCCCTTTAATTGCATATCTTCTCAAGCTGCTAGAGGATGTTGAAGATGTAAGAATTGTGGTTGGCTATCAAGAGCAAGATGTGATGGAGTGTGTTTTACGCTATCGCAAAGATATAACTTTTGTTAGAAATCCAAATTATCGTACGACATCTACATTAACGAGTTATTTTATGGGCGCTGAAGGAATATCAGAACGTTGCATGTTTATGGATGCTGATATTATCTTCCAACCTGATTCATTTATAGGCTTCAAACAGTTTTGCGTAGAAAATGATAGGCAGGATATTATCGGAGTGACAGCGGCCAAAACGCGTGATGCTGTTTATGTTTCGCTAGATAATGAAAAGGTATCATCGTTTTCAAGAGAAAATATCACAGAGTTTGAGTGGGCAAATCTTTGCTACATTTCCTCCCGTCTTCTCACGAAACAGGGGGATTCCGTTTTCCAACAACTATCTCAATTTTTGCCCTTAATGAGCTATCAGGTAAAATCTTATGAAATTGATACTAAATGCGATTTATTAACGGCGACTGAATCTCAGGTTGCTGAGGATGTGTACTACTGTATGTAGTGTATTCGAAAATAAACCGCCTTATATCAATAACCTTGTATCGATTAAAAGACGGTTTAGTCATGCAACAAGCTCACCCTTCCTGATATAAATAAACTTCCGGCTGGGCGGCATTAATCAGGTTATTCACAATATCTTGCTGCATGTGCAGCATCACACCGTTGCGCTCATTGATCTCTTTACAGCGTTTGGCCTGTTGCTCAAGGTCTGCCCACAGTGCATTGACCTTCGGTTGATGCTGTTCAGGCAGGCGAGCAAAGAGATCGGTGATGCCTTTACGTCCTCCGGCAACGCCCAGAGACTGTAAAATATCCTGCCGTTTTTGTGCGCTTTCAGTCAGGCGCTGGTAGTTTTCAACCAGTTCATGATTGAGCGTGCTGAGATCGTCGGCGTTGCGCGCAATGATATATGCGCGCTGTTTTTCGAGCTGGTCGATAAGCTCAATATAGATCTTTCGGTCGCTGACGATATCTTGAATTAGCGTATTAACCTTTTGCGCAGGCGTAGTCATATTCCCTTTCTATCCTTTGTAATATTTCTCTATGGCGAGCGTGAGTTCGTCCAGATTGATGTCAATTTTTCCGGCGCTGATGGCGTCTTTCATCGCGTTAACGCGATCCATATCGACTTCCGGCATGGCCGCAAGTTGCCCCTGAGCTTCACCCAGCACGGGATCAACCGGTGTGGTGGCCTGAGCACGTAAGGAGGTCGCAGACTCTGCATTGGCACTCTTCGTGTTTGCAGTATTGTTGACGGCCTGAGTCAGGTTGTACTGGGTTGAAGTTACTTTCATTGCATCTCTCCGAAACGGGCATCCCGTTGGTCATTTTCTGTCTGGCTGCGCAAGGTTAACCACTAGTTTATCGATGTAGATTATCGACTAGAGGCGGAAGTCTTCCTTCCATACCCAACTATAGCGACCAGCCAACAGCAAAACTTAATTATCCGTGCAAAAACTTTATTGACCCGGAGCGTAAAGCATTCGCACAACGCCAATATTGTCGACAACGGCGCTGACCACGCGCTGGCTGCTTTCGTTTTTCACTTTGATCATGTCGCCTTTACGACCCTTTTTCATCGCTTCGCCCATGGTGCGTGCCTCGATGCCGTCTTGCTCGGCAATCATCACTACGCGCTGGCCGCGATCGACCATGATGGGCTGATCGAGCTGGGCAGGACTAATGGGCTGTAAATCGCGAATACGACGTTTCACCGTTAATCCCACAACTTCGTCAGGATTAGTGATGACTCCTGCACGGCTGCTGGAGATATTGCGTTTTTTTAACTCGATGTCAGAAGGGGAAATGACCGCACCGCGCTCAAGGGTGTTCTTCGCCACAATGACCGGCAGATAGATATCTGGCTTCACGGTCACGTCAACTTCCCACCCGTTAGCGTCTTCACAGCGAATGTCATAACGCAGACGGCTCAGATCGCGCTTATCTCCGGTAGGCAGCGCGGCCTGCAACGGCTGGGAGCAAACCCGATAGCCGCTGACCTCAGACGGAATAAACACGTTCATTTTCGCGTTGAAATCTTTCCAATTTTTACGTTTGGCTTCGCGATTGATATCCGCCGTAGCCACTTCTACCGCGAGGGCATAAATCTGTTTGCGAGCGCTAGATGTGCTGGGCTTGGAGGTTTCTTTCATCGCCCAGCCGGAGGCGAGCGGAAGGGCACACAGCCCGAAAACCACGAGGGCTCGGCCAAGGACATTCTGCGGAAGGAAAGAAGGTTTCCTAGTATGGCTAACTTTAGACGTAACTTGTTTAAAAATCATATTGTTATAACTCTGGCATGGTAATTGCTATATCAGTAGTGGACAGCAGTAAATGACAGAGAAACAACATTTTACAACGACGTGATGAGAGGAAGTTTCAGTGGGCTTAAGTTTTGACAAGGCATTAGGTGTTCATCCACAGGCGGTACAGCTTCGACTTTCCCGAGCAGAGCTGTTATCGGCGAACTTAGCTAACGTCGACACCCCAAACTTTCAGGCTAAAGATATTGATTTTGCCGCTGAGATGCAACGTTCGAGTTTGAACTTTTCGACGAATAACTCGGCAGAACTGAAATATCGCGTGCCTTATCAGCCTGCTAGCGATGGCAACACGGTTGCTCTGGACGTTGAGCAGGCTGAGTTCTCGAAAAACGCGCTGGATTACCAAACCAGCTTAGCGTTTTTAAACATGAAGTTTGTGGGCCTTAAAAAGGCAATTGACGGTAAGTAATTGATTTAGGTAACAACGGACAATGGCATTTACGGATATTTATCGCGTTTCGGGTTCAGCAATGACGGCTCAAACCGTCCGCCTGAACACCATCGCCAGTAATCTGGCGAACGCGGAGTCGCCAGCGGACAACGAGGGTGCCGTGTACAAAGCTCGCCGCCCCGTGTTTGCCGCGGTGTATCAAAACAGCGAGCTGATGGACAACAAAGCCTTGGCTGGCGCTCGCGTACAAATCATGGACGTGGTTGAAACCGGCAGCGCAGTGCAGCGCTATGAGCCAAATCATCCTATGGCCAACGATCAGGGTTATGTCTTTTATCCCGACATTAACGTCGTGGAAGAGATGGCCGACATGATGTCGGCATCCCGTAGCTTCGAGACAAACGTCGAAGTTCTTAACAGTGTCAAAAGTATGCAGCAGAGCCTGCTGAGACTTGGAGAAGCCTAAGCATGAACGTAGATGACGCGCAGAGCTATGCGGATACATCTAGCTATAACAGCCGTGTAGCTAGCAATGACAACAGCGCCGCGAGCATGAACAACCTGTTTATGACGCTATTGGTTGCGCAGATCCAAAATCAGGATCCGCTGAACCCAACCGATGGCACCGAGTACGTTAGCCAGCTGGCGCAGCTGTCTCAGGTGCAGTCGATGGAATCCATGTCTGCGCTGATGCAAAACAATGCGGTGTTGATGGATAACCTGCAAACCCTGTCTACCGGCAACTTGGTAGGGCAGAAGGTGATGGTTCAGACCGACAAAATCGAAACTGACGGCAGTACGGTTATTGATGGCCGCCTGTCACTGGATCACGCCGCGGGTGTGGTTACGATGTATGTCAAAGACGAAGCCGGTACCGAGCACAAAATTGAGCTGGGCCAGCAGGAAGCCGGACAGATTGATTTCAAAATTGATCCGAAAGAGCTGGGCCTTGCCGAAGGCAAATACACGCTGAGCGTGGTGACGGATACCGGTGAAGAGTCGGTTCCGATTGAAGTGGGTGGCGTGGTTAACAACGTGCGTATTCCATTGGATGGCAGTGCCACCATGCTGAATATCGCTGGGCTGGGTGAGGTTCCTTATAACTACATCAGCCAGTTTGGGATGAATAGCCCATCCAATAACACCGACACTCGCAAAGCGTAATTTCGAAAACGGAATACTTTCGAACACTAACCCAATTTAGATCAGGAAAGATTTTATGAGCTTTAGTATCGCAACTTCAGGCTTGAACGCCATCACTCAGCAGCTTAGCGCTATCAGTAACAACATTGCTAACTCCGGCACTGTAGGCTTCAAGTCTGGTCGTGCGGAGTTCTCTGCGCTGTACGCACAGTCCCAGCCGCTGGGCGTGGGCGTGACGGGTATCACCCAAAGTATTACCCGTGGCGGTAACATCATGGCCTCTTCAAGCGCGCTGGATCTGGCGATTTCAGGTAACGGTTTCTTCGTGGTGCGCGATAGCGCAGGTACTGAAGCCTATACCCGTGCGGGCTATTTCGGCACCGACAGTAGCGGAAACTTAATCAATAACCTGGGTATGAATCTGCAAGGTTATCCGGTTGATGCCAACGGCGTATTGCAGGTGGGTAACGTGGGTAATCTGACCATCAGTAGCGGCGCGATCCCAGCGAAAGCCACCAAAGGGCTAGACTTCACCGCTAATCTGGATGCTAACGCCGAAGTGCCGAAAGTCACGCCGTTAGATCCGAAAAACAGCGATTCATACAACAATACCTATACCACGCAGGTTTATGACTCTTTGGGCCGTGAGCACACGTTGTCGCAGTATTTTGTTAAGAACGCAGATAACACCTGGACCAGCCATTACTACATGGACGGCGAGCCGGTTCCCGATGCGACTGATCCATCCAAAGGGGCTACCGAGACAATTTCATTCAACGCTCAGGGCGTGATGGAATTACCTAATGGCGTGGTCAATATTTCACTGGCAATCCCAGGCGCTCAACAGCTGGAGTTAGAGGTGAACTACGCCGGAACAACTCAGTTTGGTTCTGACTTCTCCGTGACCAAAAACAAAGGTGATGGCTACGCATCTGGCGAAAAAACCGGCCAGCAGATTGATGAAGAAGGCTTTGTTTATGCCACCTTCTCGAACGGCGAGCGCATGCTGCAAGGCCAGCTGATTCTGGCTAACTTTACCAATCCAAATGGCTTGTCTTCTCAGGACGGCACCACATGGTCGCAGACCTCTGCGTCAGGTACGCCGCTGAGCGGTGCACCGGGTTCAGGCCTGTTAGGTTCTATCAAGGCAGGTGCGCTGGAAGAGTCTAACGTTGACTTAACCGCTGAACTGGTAGGGTTGATGACCGCACAGCGTAACTATCAGGCTAACACCAAAGTCATCAGCACCAATGACAGCATGATGTCGGCTCTGTTCCAGGCGGTCTAATGGATCACTTAATTTATACCGCCGTTAGCGGCGCTAACCGCAGCCTGTCACAGCAGCAGATTCACTCCAATAATCTGGCGAACGTGAACACCAGCGGATTTCGTGGTGACTTAGAAAGCGCCTTATCGCAGCAGGTGATGGGGTCGGGCTACGACTCGCGCTATCTGGTGCAGGGACAAAACAGCGGCGTGGATATGACGCCGGGCGCGGTGAGAGATACCGGGCGCGAACTGGATATTGCCATCAAAGGCAATGGCCTGATTGCCGTGGGTAACGGCAACCGCGAGGTTTACACCCGTAACGGTCAGATGGACGTTAGCCCTGATGGTGATTTAACCATTAACGGTCGCCCCGTGATTGGTGAAACCGGACCGGTGGTATTGCCGCCGTTTTCCGATCTCTCCATCGGCGATGACGGCACCATCACGATTGTTCCGCAAGACGGTGACGTTAACGCGGCCATGGACGTCGATCGCATCAAACTGGTGGATATTCCCGCAGATCAGCTTTCAAAAGACGCTGACGGTTTATTGGTGAGCACCACGCGGAATAACCCACGCAGCGACGCCGTTGAGATCGCTGCCGGACATCTGGAAAGCAGCAATATTTCAGCGATTAGCGAAATGGTTTCCAGTATTGCTCTGAACCGCCAATTTGAAGCCCAAATCAAGATGATGAAAGCCGCAGAAGATTTGGCGACAGCCGGTAATCGACTGATCCGTGGCAGCTAAATTAAGGAATAAATCATGAATCCAGCTTTATGGATCAGCAAAACCGGTCTTGCAGCGCAAGACGCCAAAATGAGCGCTATCTCCAATAACTTGGCGAACGTGAATACCACCGGTTTTAAACGCGACCGCGTGATGTTTGACGATCTGTTCTACCAAACTCAGCGAGCTCCAGGCGCGCAGCTTGATCAGAACAACGTGGCTCCAACCGGTATTCAGTACGGTACCGGTGTGAAAATCGTGGGGACTCAAAAAGAGTTCTCCGTGGGCAGCATGCAGATCACCAAGCAGCAGATGGACGTGGCGATTACGGGCCAAGGCTTCTTCCAAGTAGAAACGCCAGACGGCGATATCGCTTACACGCGTGCGGGCAACCTACAGGTTAACGCCGACGGCGTGGTGACCAACGCCGCAGGTTTGCCGTTGGTGCCTGCCATTGAGCTTCCGGCTAACACCAAAGAGCTGTCGATTGCGAAAGATGGCACCGTGTCTGCAACCGTGGGCGGCGAAGCCGATCCGGTAGAGCTTGGGCAAATCACGCTGGTGAATTTTGTTAATCCGGCCGGATTAGAAGCGGTAGGCGGCAATCTTTATCGCGAAACGGCGGCCAGCGGCGAAGCCGTAGAAGGCGTACCGGGTGAAGATGCCCTTGGACAGTTGGAGCAGGGAACATTGGAAGGTTCAAACGTACAGGTTGTTGAAGAGATGGTCGACATGATCACTGTTCAGCGCGCCTACGAAATGAACGCGAAAATGGTTTCGGCTGCAGATGATATGTTGAAGTTTGTCACTCAGTCGCTGTAACGGCGGCTTGGTGAAAGAGTAAAGCGAAGAACGTTATGAAAAAGCAGATGTTGATGTGTGTCCTGTTGATGGCGCTAGCGGGCTGTGAAAGCCCTGCGCTGCTAGTACACAAGGATGATGCGGCCTATGCGCCGCCAGAGGAAATACTGCAGCAGCCGGTTGCAGTGCAGGGTGGCGGGCTATACAACGCCGGTTACAACTGGTCTCTGACCCAGGATCGTCGCGCATACCGCGTGGGCGATATTCTGACGGTACGACTTGATGAGTCTACGCAGTCTAGCAAACAGGCGCGCACCAACTTCGGCAAGAAGAATGATGCGTCTATCGCCGCACCGGAAGCCTTTGGCCACTCAGTGGATAAGCTGAGTGGCTCCATCGGTGCGGATCGCTCCTTTAACGGCAATGCCTCTTCCGCCCAGCAAAATATGCTGCGCGGTTCTATCACCGTGGCGGTACATAAAATCTTGGCTAACGGGGTTTTAGTAGTGCGCGGCGAGAAGTGGCTGACCCTTAATCAGGGCGATGAATATATGCGCGTCACCGGATTGGTTCGAACCGATGATATCGAGCGTGATAACACCATTTCGTCGCAGCGTATTGCGAACGCGCGTATCTCGTATGCAGGCCGTGGTGCGTTAAGTGACTCCAACTCAGCCGGTTGGCTGACGCGGATCTTTAACCATCCGCTGTTCCCTATTTAATTCAGGAGATGTTCAACATGTGCAGATTCCTTACGCTGGTTGTCGCCCTCCTGTGGAGTTCAATGTCACTGGCGCAGCCGTTAGGCTCGCTGGTGGATGTGCAAGGCGTTCGTGGTAACCAACTGATTGGTTACAGTTTGGTGGTGGGTTTAGACGGCACCGGTGACAAAAATCAGGTGAAGTTCACCAGCCAATCGGTCACCAATATGCTGCGTCAGTTTGGCGTCCAGCTACCGGCCAAGATTGACCCTAAAGTGAAAAACGTGGCGGCGGTGGCGATTAGCGCCACGCTGCCGCCGATGTACGCACGCGGGCAGTCTATCGATATCACCGTTTCCTCTATTGGTGACGCAAAAAGTTTGCGCGGTGGTACGTTGCTGCTGACTCAACTGCGCGGTGCCGATGGCGAAGTTTATGCATTGGCACAGGGCAACGTGGTGGTCGGCGGCTTTAAAGCCGAAGGCGATAGCGGTTCCAGCATCACCATGAATACGCCAACCGTTGGGCGCGTGCCGAACGGGGCGTCGATTGAACGCGAAATCCCTAGCGATTTTCAGGTCAGTAATTTGGTTACGCTGAATCTGAAACGCCCAAGCTTTAAAACGGCGAACAACGTTGCCGTAGCGCTGAATCAGGCCTTTGGTGCAAATACCGCCACGGCACAAAGCGCGACCAACGTTGTGGTGCGAGCGCCGCAGGACGCAGGGGCGCGCGTGGCCTTTATGTCGATGCTGGAAGACGTGCAGATTAACGCCGGTAAACAGCCGCCGCGCGTGGTGTTTAACGCTCGAACCGGCACGGTGGTGATTGGCGATGGCGTTGTGGTGCGTGCTGCCGCTGTTTCTCACGGTAATTTAACCGTCAGCATTCGCGAAAGCCGCAACGTAAGCCAGCCTAATGCCTTCAGCAACGGTGAAACGGTCACTACGCCACAAAGCGATATTGATGTGAGCCGAGGGCAAGGCCAGATGGTGACCGTTGCCGCAGGCACCAGCCTGCGTAGCATCGTGAATACCATCAACAGCTTAGGAGCCGCGCCGGATGACACCATGGCTATCTTGCAGGCATTACACGAAGCAGGCGCATTAGACGCTGAACTCGTGGTTATTTAAGGAAAAAAACCATGATTGATGCCATTAATCGCCAAAGCACCGTGCTGCCGGGAGATTTCACCGGCACGCTGAAAGCACAGAATTTAGATCAGGCTGCCGAGCAGTTTGAAGCGATGTTCCTGCGTTCGATGATGCAGCAGATGCGTAAAGCGGCGGATGATGATCCGTTCAACAGCAAGCAGCAGCGCATGATGCGTGATTTTTACGATGACAAACTGGCCTCGCAGCTGGCTTCACAGCGCAGCAGTGGAATTGCCACCATGCTGATTAACCAACTTGATCCTCAGGTTAAGGGAATGGAACGCGCACTTAAGATTGAGGGCGAAAATGTCGCTTCTGATTCTGTAGAAGCGCAAGAGCCCGTAGAGCTTGAAACGCCCGTTATCCCAGTACTTAGCCGCGGACAGGAATCATTATGAGTTTAATCAGTAACGCTTACAGCGGTCTTCAAGCCGCGAAGTTAGGTATGAATACCGTTGGCATGAACGTTCAGAATGCCTTAACGCCGGGCTATAGCCGTCAGGGTATTTTGCAAAGCGCCGTAGGGCCGATGGGCTCCGTGGGGCTGTCTGCGGGTAACGGTGTTCAGGTTGATAGTATTCGCCGTATTTCGGATCAGTATCTGACCAGTCAGGTCTGGGGCACCAACAGTAAAGCTAACTATTATGATTCTGGCCAGAAGTACATTGGTGCGCTGGAATCGGTGATTGGTACGGATACCACTAGTTTAGGCAACGGTATCGACAAGCTTTTTGCTTCGCTTAACGAGCTCACCACTCAGCCCGATTCTCCCGCGCTGCGCCAGCAATTGATCAACGAAGCGCAGTCGATGGCGACGCGTTTTAATAACATTAATAATTTTATTAATAGCCAGAAGACGTCAATCAATAGCCAGCGTAATGCCACGGTAGACAGTGTGAATACGCTGAGCTCGAATATCGCAGGCTATAACCAGAAAATCTCTGAGCTTGAAGCCACCGGCGGTAACACCAACGTGCTGCGCGACCAGCGTGATGAGCTGGTGAAACAGATGAGCACTCTGGTTGACGTAAAAGTCAGTGAAGACGCGAAAGGCAATTACACGGTCGCTTTGCCAAACGGTCAGCCGTTGGTTAACGGGCGGAGTGCTGGTCAGTTGGCCACCACCACCCAGCCGGATGGCAGCCAGTTACTGACGCTGAAATATGCCGGTTCTGAATACACGATTAATCCGGCAACCGGCGGCCAGCTGGGCGCGCTGAATGATTATGAGCAGGGTACGCTCAAAGAAATGCAGGAATCGGTTCAGGGCATGGCGGAATCTATTGCGACCATGTTTAACGATCAGCTCGGACAAGGTTTTGATCTTAACGGGCAGCCGGGTAAGCCGTTGTTTAATTTCGATTTGAGCAATCCAGCAGGCATGTTGACCATCACCGACATCAAACCCGATGAGCTGGCGCTCTCGAGCAAAAATGATGAAACGGGTAACGGCGATAACCTGAATTTACTGATCGAACTGAAAAACAAAAAAGTGAACATCGGCGGAATGGGCAATATGAGCATCAACGAAGGTGCCGCCGCGATTATTAGTTCTATCGGTATTGCCAGCCGTCAAAACCAGACCGAAGCCGAAGCAGCCATATCTGTCTATGTAGAAGCGCAGAATCAGCGTGACAACCTCAGCGCGGTCGATCAGGACGAAGAAGCGATTAATCTTCAGGTTTACATGAACGCCTACCAGTCAAACATGAAAGTGATTGCGGCGGGTAACCAGATCTTCTCCGATTTACTGAATCTGCTCTGATAATAATAAGGAATTAATATGCGAGTCAGCGGCCTCTACAACGCCAATATGATGACCTATCAGATGGGTAAGAACGGCACCCAGATGAATAAACTGATGCAGCAGATGTCGACATTGCAGCGCGTCAATGTTCCTTCTGACGATCCCATCGCCAGTTCGCGCATGGTGCAGCTTAACCGCGAGCAGTCAGCGATCACCCAGTATCAGAGCAATATTTCGCGTTTGTCCGGCAATCTAGCTATGCAGGAATCGCACGTGACGGCGCTGAGTAATCAGCTGATCTCGCTGCACGACAAACTGTTGGCGGCGTCTAACGACACGCATAGCAGCGAAGATATGTCCGGTTTTGGCAAAGAGATCGGCTCTATGCTCGACTCTCTGGTGGCAACGCTGAACTCGAAAAACGAAGACGGCCGCTATCTATTTTCTGGCACCAAAACCGATCAGAAACCGGTCGTGTGGAACGAAACCACCCAGAGCTACGAATACCACGGTAACGACGGCACGCGTGAAACCGCGGTGGCTAACGGCGTGAGCATCACCGAAAACACAAATCTGAGTAGCGCTTTTTCCAGCAGTGGCAACGATCTGGACTTGTTGAATCAGCTGAAATCGATCAGCGAGAAAATGCAGGACCCCAATATTCCGACCGCTGACTATGCAGGTGAGCTCAATGCGCTGATGGGCGCCGTGAAAGGGTCTTCAGACGATGTGGCCGCTATCTTTACCGATCTCGGTGGTCGTCAAAATCGTTTAACGATGCTAGACGATGCGCATACGGACGTGAAAACGGCCAATGATATGGTCGCTAAAGATTTGTCTGGTTTAGATATGGCCACGGCGTCGGTCAATTTTCAGCTGTATTACAACTCAATGCAGGTTTCGAATAAAACCTACAGCATGATTAGTCAGCTCTCACTTTTTAGCATGATGTAATTGATATGCAAGTTGGTCTTAGCACTTCCTCGTTACAAACCTCCACCACTTCTCCGCTAACGCGGGGAGGTGTTGATGCCCCACAGTCGGTGCGCAATCGTGGGATTACGGATACCACGTCAGCCTCACCGGCCAGCTTCCCTGAATCACCGCTGATTTCAGCGCGCCCGCTGCGCTATAACGTTCAGCTCAACCAGCAATTAACGGCGGTTCAGCAGGCAGACAGTTTTCTATCGCAAACGGAAAGCCAGCTTTTGCAGCTACGCCATTCGGCGACACACAGCCAAACACGGCCTGATACCATTCGTCAGCAGGCTAAAGGGCTGCAAAGTTTGTTGGATAACCGCGCTCAGCTTTCGGGTAACACGGTCGATCGCCATTTCAACGTGAAGCTGGAAGGCAAAACGCAGGTGAATTTTGCGCTGCCAAACGGTGAAAAACTGTTGCAGGGTGGAGATGCAGAGACGCTCGTTTTCTCTCTGGGTGGCAACAAACGAGAAATGGCCGCGGTGTCACTCTCGCAAAATGGTTCTGAGCGTCAGGCGGTAATGCGTTTGAATCAAGGGCTGGGGCGTTTTGGCGTCAATGCCCGCCAAGACAGCACTGGTGATGTAACCTTTAGCGTTGATGAATCGCGTTGGGAACGAGTGAGTACTCATTTAAGCGTGCGTGGTGAGGGAAAGCGTTTTAACTCAACGTTTTCATCGCTCACTCCGCAGGCTGAGCCCGCCATTGGCGACGTGCTGAAGCAAATTGCAGCGCAGCCAGAGCGTTTGCGCGAGCGGGGCACGGAAGTATTAACCGCGCTGGAGCAAATCACCCATCAGCGTGGAAAATTACGCTTCCAACAAGAGCGAGTGCGTACACGCATTGAAGGAATGGCTACGCCATATGAGCCACAACAGGCGCTGGCGGTGTCTCAGGCATTAGGTGAACATCTGCAAAACAGCAGTAGCCAGTTTTCCAGCCTAAATCAGGCATTGAGTGCACAGGCCAATGTGCGCTTGGGCACCGTGAAGAATTTGTTGGGGTAATGACCCCGATGACCCCACCCTAACCCTTCCCTTAGCAGGGGAGGGAACCGTTCGGTGATGTTGGATTGATCTTCGCTCGGCTCCTCCCCTTGGCAGGGGAAGGAACTGTTCAGCGATGTTGGGTTGATCCTCGATCGGCTCCTCCCCCTGAGAAGGGGGAGGTTGGGAGGGGGTTTTAGCCCTAGCATTTTCTTGGCTGGGATGAGGTTATGAACTAATGCCCCAAAGGATATAAAAATATCATCCCGGTTTGCCCAATCACCAGCGGCTGACTGTCTAGCTTCAGCGGGATCATCCACACTTCATTATTCTGCAAGAAATCAATCAGCCCATCGATCATCAGGCGTCGCTGAGGCTTACTGTAATAAATCTGCGAATAGAGATAGTACACCTTGCCGAGTTCACGGTGAGTTTCAGTAAATTTCCCTTTCACCACAAAGCGCGTGTCGTTTGGGTTAGTGATGGTGTTAAGAATGGTGCCGTTCACTGAGGTTAAATGAGAGTCATAGAGCTCTTTTTGCTGAGACATCAGATCATAAAACCCCATTTGCACCGTGCCCTGCCGTGGTTTAAGGCTTGGTGTCGCGACCGATAATGCGGTGTAGCCTAGTATTCCGATTAACAAAATAAGCAGGCTGAGCATCCATATCAGCTTATTGGCTCTGACAGGCTGGGATTTCATTTATTTTTCTCACAGTTTCACGAAAAATCAGGTTGTTAAGCTGACGTGTATCGGTTCGCCAATGGTAGATCGTCATCGCGAGCTGCTGGTTGGCGCAGGTGGTTTCCACTGAAAACGTGTAGTTCAGCACCTGATCAGAAACCTTGTAGTAAACATCCATGTAGGTGTTTTTGGTCTTCAAGCGCTGATTGAGTTGGTAGAACGTGCCTTTTAGCTTGGTATAAAGTGAATCTTTGGATGTCGATGTGTCGCCGTCTTGCACGATCTGATACAAGCGAATGTTGCTGTAGACGTTGTTTTCCTGCTGAGTGGCAGCGAGTGTTTTGTTATTGAGTGATAGGTACTTATAGCCTATCGCGCCGCTGACCAGCACGGCGACCAGCATGAGAACCGCATACGCTAACCATGAACGCTTTTTGGCTGGCCGAAACTCGTTTGGTTGGGCCGCTTCCTGATAATACCCAGATTCAGGATTGATACTCGCAGAAGAAGGTTCCACGCTGATGGCACCCGATGGAGACTCTTCTTCATTGTAGATATTTGAATCCGTAGAAATACCTTCATGAGATATTTCAGCAATATTCTCATTCTCATTTAATGATTCTGTTTCAATGCAACGGCAATAGGACGATTCTAGCAAATAACCTTTTTTAGGTATGGTTTTGATTATTTTTTGCTGTTTCCCATCATCTTCTAGAGCAACACGCAAAGCATGAATAGCGTTAGGAAGACTATTATTCCCTATGACGCGTCGTTCCCACACCATATTGGTGAGCTCTTCGCGTGAGAGGATTTCTCCCGCGTGTTGAGTCAGG
This sequence comes from Obesumbacterium proteus, assembly GCF_001586165.1. Classification (NCBI taxonomy): domain Bacteria; kingdom Pseudomonadati; phylum Pseudomonadota; class Gammaproteobacteria; order Enterobacterales; family Hafniaceae; genus Obesumbacterium; species Obesumbacterium proteus. The sequence continues at coordinate 798,698 of NZ_CP014608.1, forward strand.
ATGTCTAATAGCTTTAATTGGTATTCACCTAGTCTTTTTCTTTCTCCGGTATTTAAATGCAATATTGAACCGGAAGAAATTTCCAGGAGCCAATCATTAACAGAACAGTAGCGTTTATTCATTTAATTACAGAGGTATTAACCATTAATGTGTAAAATAATTGTATTTTAGAGAGATCAAATGAACTTCTCTTAACGCAAATTGGGTTAAAAAGTCCGTTTATAATTCGTCAATGAATTGCCGCTCGCTGCGGTGAAGGACTGAAGAACGTCGTGTTCTTATGCCCGAAAGCGTTCCAAATAGCATCTCTTTGAGGGAAGTTATCTGGTCAATATCGATCTCATTTAGGAAGATTCTCTTCCGAGAACACTGTTTTACGCGAACAAATACCAACACGCAAGGGCTGTTGCTCTATTTCTACGCTGGAGTTATGACCAAATATGTCTATAGGTAAATACATAGTACCTTTGGGATACCTTTGTATTTAGTTTGTGAACTGCGTGATCTTTTTGTATACGTCAGACGTGATTAATTGTGGGTTAATTTAACTAATAAAGTAAAGCCGATGCATTATAAATAAAGTGAAAATAATGTGAAAATAATAAGAATTTTCTCTTAAGATTTTTCTGATTTGTGTCGCTATGAATTATATTTTAATTCATTAATTCCATTTTTTCAATGTGGGTATATAGAGAGTGGTATTCATATAATGGTCATGTTTATTTATTCTTGATAGCGATTAGGTTGAGGTGAACTGATTAGTGCGTCTTTTAAAATAAGCTTCTCTATATAAGAAAGAAGTTTCTAGCTAATTACTGAACTAAAGATTTTTTATTTTCTATTTAACTCTAACCTCCAACGTGTCGTTCTCTCTTAGTACAAGAATTGCGGAATCTAAATAGGTGGATTCCCTGAAGGAGACGACACAATGGCTTTATCTATCTTTACCAATGCCTCTTCCATGGCTTCTACGAACGCGCTGAACAAATCTAACAGCCTGCTGTCCACGTCGATGGAACGTCTGGGTACCGGCAAGCGTATCAACTCTGCGGCAGATGACGCTGCGGGTTTACAGATCGCTTCTCGTCTGCAAGGTCAGACTAACGGTATGACCGTTGCAAAACGCAACATCGCCGATGCTACCTCTATGCTGCAGACCGCTGAAGGCGCATTCGACGAAGTGAGCAACATCATGTACCGCATGAAAGACCTGGCAACTCAGGCAGCGAACGACACTAACTCAACTGAAGACCGTGCATCCCTGCAGTCTGAGTTCGATCAGCTGAACTCTGAGCTAGGCAACATCATGGATAACACCAGCTTCGGTGGCACCAAACTGCTGAGCGGTGGTACTGGTTTAGCTAGCGCAAGCGGCCTGAACTTCCAGATCGGTTCTAGCAATGCAGAAACGCTGAACGTGAACGTTTCAAGTGACATCTCTGGTTTAACTTCGACGCTGACCGGTGCTAGCGGCCTGACCAGCCTGAAGCTGGACTCTGCGGCGACTGCTTCTGGCGCAATTGCAAGTCTGGAAGGTGCACTGAAAGAAGTTGGTTCCCTGCGTTCATCTCTGGGTGCGAACATCAACCGTTTGGGTCACACCTCTGCGAACCTGGCAAACATGCAGGACAACACCGAGTTGGCGCTGGGCAACATCCGTGATGCGGACTTCGCTTCAGAGGCGTCAACGATGACGCGTCAGCAGATGTTGGCTCAGACCAGCATGTCAATGCTGAAGCAGTCAAACAGCATGTCAGGCATGGTAATGTCTCTGCTGGGCTAATATCCCGCATGACTCTCGTGAAAACACCGCCCTCGGGCGGTGTTTTTGTTTGTATTAGATGATCATTATTAGCCAATGAAAATTTTGTTTAATTTTTTTAGCTTTCGATTTAATTAGCAGAGTCAGTGTGTCGTTTTCTATAAGTACGAGAGATGCGGAATCTAAATAGGTGGATTCCCTGAAGGAGACGACACAATGGCTTTATCTATCTTTACCAATGCCTCTTCCATGGCTTCTACGAACGCGCTGAACAAATCTAATAGCCTGCTGTCCACGTCGATGGAACGTCTGGGTACCGGCAAGCGTATCAACTCTGCGGCAGATGACGCAGCAGGCATGCAGATCGCTTCCCGCCTGCAGGGCCAAACGAACGGCATGACCGTCGCAAAACGTAACATCGCCGATGCCACCTCTATGCTGCAAACTGCGGAAGGCGCATTCGACGAAGTGAGCAACATCATGTACCGCATGAAAGACTTGGCAACTCAGGCTGCGAACGACACTAACTCAACCGAAGACCGTGCATCCCTGCAGTCTGAATTCGATCAGCTGAACTCTGAGCTGGGCAACATCATGAGCAACACCAGCTACGGCGGTACTAAACTGCTGAGCGGTACTACAGGTTTGGCAAACACAAGCGGCCTGAACTTCCAGATCGGTTCTAGCAATGCAGAAACGCTGAACGTGAACGTTTCCACCCAACTGTCTGGTTTGTCTGTCGCAATCGGTAGTAACGCAAGTGGTTCACAAAGTGGTTTAGGTGCATTGAAGCTGGATTCCGCAACCAGCGCATCAGGCGCGATTGCAAACTTGGAAAAAACACTGAAAGACGTTGGTTCCCTGCGTTCATCTCTGGGTGCGAACATCAACCGTCTGGGCCACACCTCTGCAAACTTGGCAAACATGCAAGACAACACCGAGCTGGCGCTGGGCAACATCCGCGATGCGGACTTCGCTTCAGAAGCATCAACCATGACGCGTCAGCAGATGTTGGCACAAACCAGCATGTCTATGTTGAAGCAGTCTAACAGCATGTCAGGCATGGTGATGTCTCTGCTGGGCTAATCAGCAATGACACCATAATGCAAAAAACACCGCTCTTGGGCGGTGTTTTTATTTCTGCCGGAATACTTCCTATTTCCGTCAATATCAGGAAAAACACCTTCCGGTAGTCTCCCATCTCATTGATTTAATTTAACTAAAAAGTTGGCACGTACTTTGCTTTATCTATAGGGAATTTATCGGTAACCCTGTAGGTAACCATTTCTACTCGCCAGCGCGTCCGGAGGATCAGCATGTCAGATTTTACAAGTATTGACCCACAGACCATGGCAACGCAGTTGGCTAGCTACGATGTTATGGCATTGCAGGCAGCACTGAAGAAACAGCAAACGTCGTTAACCGGTCAGCAAGATGCGTTAAAAGCACTGAAAACTGCCATGACGGATTTCCGTACCGCATTAACGGCGCTGAATAAAACCAACAGCGGTTTGCTAACCAATAAAGTCACTACCAGCGTCGACAATATTGCCAATGTCACCGCCAACTCCAACGCCACAAAAGGCACATATAACCTTTATGTAGAGCAGCTTGCGGGTTCGCATCAGGTGGCGTTCGACGAGATGACCGACGATGCAGTCAAAGGCGCGACGGGTACCTTTACGCTTGAGGTCAATGGCAAGTCTATTGATATCGAGATGGATGGTCTGGAAACCATGTCAGACCTGGCTCGCGCGATCAATAAAACCAACGATGGCTCAGAGAACAGCCCGGCGATTACTGCATCGCTGATCCGTACCGACGGTGAAGTTAAGTTAATGCTTAGCAGTGACAAAACCGGTGCGGAAAATGAGATCAAGTTAAGCGGAAATATTCCCGCAGAGATGGATACGGGTAAGACCACGACGATCTCTGAAGCGCAAGACGCCATCGTCCATTTAGGTGGCAAAGGTAGCGGCTTAAGAATTACCAACAGCACCAATAAGTTAGATGGTGTTATTGAAGGTGTGACCGTTGAGCTGAATCAGGCACAAAAAGATGGTGATGCGCCACTGCGTATCAACGTGAACACCGACACCAGTGAAACTGAAACGCAGGTGAAAGCATTTATTGATGCCTATAACACGATGCGTGATTCGCTCGGCAAATTAACCGCCAGCGGCAGCGGTGGAACCGATCGCGGCGCGTTTGCCGGTGATGCGGGAATTGCGTCGTTAGAACGTGAGCTGAACAACATGATCCGTACCAATGTCGATGGTTTGGACATGACGAAATTCGGTATCACCGCCGATAAAGACGGCAAGTTAGAACTCGATAGCGAAAAGCTCGAGAAAATGCTGACAGACAACCCAACACAGCTTACCGCGTTGTTCAACGGCAATGACGGCCTTATCAAGAAGATGGATAAGTCGCTGGATAAGTATCTGAACAGCACCAACGGCGTGATCAAAGGCCGTCAAGAATCACTGGATCGTCAGGAAACTCAGCTGACCGACCGCAGTGACAAAATTAGCACCCGTTATGAGAACTCTTATAACCGTTATCTGAAGCAGTTCACCCAGCTGCAGCAGGTGATGTCTCAGATGAATAATACGATGAGTATGTTTGGCTTAGTCTAAGGAAACGCAGGTTTTATGTACGGAACTCAACAGGAAGGATACGGCCTCTATCAGGATTCAGATCTGGCGATTCAGGCCGCCGCCGCGACCCCTCATCAGCTGGTTCTTATGCTGTTTAGCGGTCTCATGGATGAACTGGTTCGCGCCAAGAGCCACATTGCCGCCAAGCGCTATGAACGTAAAGTTCAGAGCATTAATAAGTGCATCGATATTCTCAATGCGCTGACGAGTGCGCTGGATTACGAAAAGGGCGGCGATTTGGCCTTGAGCTTGGCAAACCTGTATGACTACTGCGTTTACCGTCTTTATGACGCCAGCCATAAGCTGTCGGTTGAATACATTGATGAAGTGGAAGCCATCCTCAACAACCTGCGTGAAGGTTGGGAAGAGATGGGTAAGCAGAATGGATGATATTCAGCTGATTCAGTTCCTTGCCAACGCGTTGAAGAGTGCTACTCAGCAGCGTGATTGGGTACAGGTGCGGAACGTTGATAAGCAGATCGCTTCGTTATTGAGTTCACTCAGCGGGCAGCCGTTGAGTGAGCAAAAGCGACAGGCCTTGATGATGTTGAAAGATACCCATCATCGCGTGAATGAGATCTGCCGCCAGCAAAGCGCAGAGCTTGAGCACAAGATGGCTCTGCACCGTAATAATCGCGAAGGGGCGATGGCTTACGCCATTTTTAGCGGCGATGAGGACAGCGAATAATGAGCATGATGGATCTGGTTTCTAGCTCAATGCCTTCCGCTTCGGGCACGTCTTCTAGCGTGTCTATCGGCGATTCGACGGGCGTCGCGTCGGCGATCGGCGGAGTGCTAAATAGTGGCGCATTGCCTGAAAACACCGCGCAGTTTAGTCATGAGCTGCTCACTATGGTGGGCTCTTTGCTCGCTCAGCCTGGCGTTGCTGGTTTACGTCCCGCAGTGGGAGGCACAAGTGCCGATACCGCGCTGCCTTCTGGCGATAGCGATGCGAATGTTGACGATCTGACGAGTTTGCCGCAGGAAGATCAACAGCAGATGTTAAATCTGCTGTTGAACACCTATCAGCCACCTGTTCAGCAGGCGGCAGTACCGCAGGGTGAACAACACGCGTCTGCTGAATTGCTAATGCTAAGTCGGCAGACGGCGGCCCAGCCGGTGACGGCAGGCGCTTCTCAGCCAGTGAATGCGTCAGTGCTGAACGCGGCGTTAAACGCCACGCCGTCTGACATTGCCATCTCATCGGCGATGACCAAGACCCACGAAGCGTTTAGTCCTGCGATGCAGCAGCATTCCGCTGTACCCAGCGATCTCCTGAATGCGTCGTTAGCAACGTCTGCGCCTTCAAGCGTAGGTAATAACGTGGCTTCGACGATGCAGAATTTTAATGCGACTACGGCGCCGCTCAAGCTGGAATCCAGCGAAGAGCGTTGGCCGCAGCAGTTGCAAAATTCTCTCGGTGAGCGCTTACAGGTTCAGGTTAAAAATCAGGTCCAGCACGCCACGATCCGACTCGATCCACCGGATATGGGCAAGATCGATATCTCAATTCAATTTGAGTCTGGACGTTTGCAGGTGCATATCAATGCGAGCCAGGGCGAGGTTTATCGCGCTCTGCAACAGGTCAGTAATGAACTGCGCCAAAGCCTGACCGAACAGAACTTTGTACAGGTCAACGTTCAGGTTTCTTCGCAAAACTCACAGCAACAATCAGGGCATGGGCATCAAGGCGAAGCTCAGCAGCCTTTCATTCTCTCGGGCACACCGCTGGACAGTGAAACCACTGAGCCATCGAAGAAAACCCGCGAGGATGAATCTGTCCTCATGACAATTTGAACTACTGAATAAGACATATATGACCGTAAAAACATTTTCATTAGGTTTGGTAATTGCATTAGTCGCCGCTGTGCTGGCGGCGGTTTTGGCCGTAATGGGGAATCACATTCTGGCTCAGCCAGAAAACGGTGTGGGTGACAAAATTTCTAAGATGTTCTCGGCTGATGGCGAGGCCACCGTAGAGTTTGTCGAAATCAAGAACGTTGTGATCACCTTGAAAAGTGATAACAAAAAAGAACGCTATCTGCTTTTGGAGCTGGCGCTCGCCACGTCTGACGGTAAAGAAACTGCGCGTACAGAGGCGATGGTTCCTGCGATCCGCGGGGCGACCGTTAGCCTGTTATCCGATATGGAATATTCACATATTCGCGGCATGAACGTGGTTGAGCTGCGTGAACAGCTGATGGCGGCGTATGTGAAGAAGTTTAAAGCACTGAATACGGGCGTGCCGTTTCACGATGTCATCATTAGCAAGATGGTCTTTCAATAGAAAGCGATAGAAGCACGAGCAATGGAAATAATGGATTTTATGACCAATGAAGCGCTGACTCCGGCGCAAGAAACGCAGTATCTCACTGCGTATCTGCCGTTGGTAAAACGTGTGGTAAGGCAGCTGTCTTACCAAACAAGCAGCGTTCTCGACCGCGAGGACATGGAACAGATCGCCCTAATGGGGTTGCTCTCGTCCTTGCGTCGTTACGGACATCCCGATGAGCAGTTCGGTGCTTATGCTATTCACCGAATTCGCGGCGCCGTGTTAGACGAACTGCGCCAGCTAGACTGGCGCCCGCGCCGCTTACGACAGAAGACCCACAAACTTAATGACGCCATCCGCGAGCTGGCGCGAGAGCTAGGCAAAGAACCTAGCTATGAAGAAATTGCAGGGCGACTGGAGATCTCGCCGCAGGAGTATCAGGAATATCTGTTGCTCGACTGCGCTAAGTCGCTGGAAAGCCTTGATGATTTACTCTCTAACGACGGTGTGGGCTCTGCGCTTAATAGCCGTCCGTTGGAGGACGAGATGATGGTCAGCAATGCTTTGCGTGTTGCTTTGGCCAGCCTCGATAAACGCGAGCAGCTGATCTTGAGCCTCTATTATCAGCATGAAATGAGTCTGAAAGAGATAGCATTGGTGCTGGATCTTACCGAAGCCAGAGTCTGTCAGCTCAATAAGAAAATTACAGAAAAAATTAAAAGCTTTTTCTAGAAGTGGAACCACTATGCAGAAATTATTAGGTCTGATTATTATTTTCGTCTGTGTACTCGGCGGCTTCATTATGTCGGGTGGACGTTTGGCTTCTTTTTGGCAACCCGGCGAAATCGTTATTATTCTTGGCGCAGGTTTAGGGGCTATGGTTTTGGCCAACCCAAAACATGTGCTGGTTGAAATGTGGCATCAGTTCCGTGGTGCACTGCGCAAAAACGAATACACCGACGAATATCAGCGCCAGCTGCTGATGTTGTTATATGAGCTGTTAGAACTGGTTCAGGACGGCGGTTTGAAAGTTCTGGATGAGCACATTGAAGTACCGGAAAGCAGTTCACTGTTCCAGAAATACCCGCTGATCTTGCTGGATAAAGATCTGGTGACCTTTATCTCGGATAACTTCCGTTTGATGGCGATGGGTAAAATCAACGAACACGAACTGGAAGGTATTCTTGAGCAAGAACTGGGTGCGATGGAAGAAGAGCTTCTGTTGCCTTCACGTTCTTTGCAGCGTACCGCAGAAGCGATGCCAGGCTTTGGTATTTGTGCCGCGGTTCTTGGGATCATCATCACCATGGAATCTATCGATGGTTCGATTGCGGTCATCGGTATCAAAGTTGCGGCTGCGCTGATTGGTACGTTCTTGGGCGTATTTATCTGTTACTGCCTGATGGATCCGGTGGCTAACGCCATGGAACAGCGTGCCAAAACGCAGATGGCGGTGCTGGAATGCGTGCGTACCGTGCTGGTTAACCATGTTGCGGGCAAACCAACCCTGCTGGCCGTGGATGCGGGCCGTAAGATGTTGCCAATGGATTCCAAACCGACCTTCGCTACGCTGGACTCTTGGGTGAACCAGATGGTGGGGGGTAACTGATGCGCTCCCCAAAAGGTAAAGGTCACACCACGATAATCAAACGCTCCTCGCGTAAATCGCACGATGCGATTCACGGTGGGGCGTGGAAGGTCGCCTTTGCTGACTTTACGCTCGCAATGATGGCGCTGTTTATGGTGCTGTGGATTATGGGCTCGGTGACTGAAGAAGAGCGTAAAGAAATTGTCTCTACCCTCAACAGCGAATCCATCTTTGATGGCATGTCGATAAATCCCATCACGCAAAAGAACTCTGGTGGGGGAAGTAACCCTATTCTGGAAGGTAAGCGTAGCGGCGACGAAAATACCGAAGGCAGCGGCTCTGGTTCAGATAACGGTGGCATCAAGAGCGAACAACCAAAGCAATCTGTGGCTGACATCGTCAATAAAACGGAATCGCTAGAAGAGGTTAACAAACGCTCTCAGCAAGAAATGGAAGAGCTGGCGCGCATCATCTTGCAGGTCACATCGGCGTATAACGCACAGACCAATATGAAGATGGAAATTGTGCCGCAGGGACTGCGTATTTTGGTGCAAGATGACCAAAAGCGTGAAATGTTCCAGCGCAGTAGCGCCATTTTGACGCCGTTCTTTAATCGCCTGCTACGCGATTTAGCGCCGGTATTTAATAAGCTGGACAATAAAATCATCATTACCGGGCATACCGATTCGTCACGCTACCGCGATCAGGATTTGTACAACAACTGGAACCTGTCGGGCGATCGTGCAATGGCGGCACGCAAGGCGTTGGCTCGTGGCGGTTTGGAGATGGATAAAGTATTGCAGGTGAATGCTATGGCCGACCAAATGCTGCTGGATAACGATCAGCCACTGAGTGCAACCAACCGCCGTATCGAGATTATGGTGCTAACACGCACGGCATCGGATTCTCTGTATCAGTTCTTTGGTAATCACGGCGATAAAGTTGTGAAACCAATTGCGGATAAGATCAGTAAGCGGTAGCTCGTTACCGACCCCCCCCCTAACCCTCCCCTTAGCAGGGGAGGGAATCGTTCAGTGATGTTTGTAAGATCCTCGATCTGCTCCTCTCCCTGTGAAGGGGGAGGCTGGGAGGGGGAATACCAGACATGAATTTATTTCACCTCCCCCTGAACATTCATCATGCGAGAAATTCATTTAACTGTTGACTCAGTGACCAACTTACGGCAATTTCATGTTTAGACGTCTAAACGTATAGACGCTTAATGAAAACGATAATAAAAAGTGTGGCTACGCACGAACAGGTTAATAAGAGGAAGACAGGGTATGAGTTTCTTTCACGCAAATCAGCGCGAGGCGTTGAACCAAAGTCTGGCAGAACTGCACGGACAAATTAATGTGTCATTTGAGTTCTTCCCGCCACGCACTAGCGAAATGGAAGATACTCTATGGCAGTCCATCGACCGCTTGAGCAGCTTGAAGCCGAAATTTGTTTCTGTGACCTACGGTGCTAATTCTGGTGAGCGTGATCGTACCCACAGCATTATCAAAGGCATTAAAGACCGCACTGGTTTAGAAGCTGCGCCGCATTTGACCTGCGTTGATGCCACTCGTGATGAATTGCGCACCATCGCACAGGATTACTGGAATAACGGCATCCGCCATATCGTGGCTCTGCGCGGCGATTTGCCAGCGGGCGGCGGCAAACCCGATATGTATGCCTGTGATCTCGTCTCATTATTGAAAGAGGTCGGTGATTTTGATATTTCCGTTGCCGCCTACCCTGAGGTTCATCCTGAAGCCAAAAGCCCACAGGCCGATCTTATTAATTTAAAACGTAAAATTGATGCCGGTGCCAATCGCGCTATCACTCAGTTTTTCTTCGACGTTGAAAGCTATCTGCGTTTTCGCGATCGCTGCGTTGCGACGGGTATCGACGTGGAAATTGTGCCGGGTATTTTGCCTGTCTCAAACTTTAAGCAGCTTCAGCGCTTTGCGACCATGACCAATGTGCGCGTGCCACACTGGATGACCAGCATGTTTGAAGGGCTGGATGACGATGCTGAAACGCGCAAAATGGTGGGCGCGAATATCGCGATGGACATGGTGAAAATCCTCAGCCGTGAAGGCGTGAAAGACTTCCATTTCTACACGCTAAACCGTGCAGAAATGAGCTATGCCATCTGCCATACGCTCGGCGTGCGCCCTGAGGTTCATTCACCGATTATTGCGTAACTTGCCAAGACCCCCTCCCAACCTCCCCCTTGGCAGGGAGGAAGAGTCGATCGAGATTCTTACCACCTACGCCGAACGGTTCCCTCCCCTGCGAAGGGGAGGGTTAGGGTCAGTCTCTTAGCCGAAAAAAAACCACGCATTTCAGCGTGGTTTTTATTTTGCAGAACCGCAAACATTAATATTCCCAAGTATCTGGGTCGATACCCATCTCTCTCATCAATATTTTTGCCGCTTCTGGAATTTCATCACTACGCTCTTTACGCAGATCTGCATCGTTAGGCAGCGGTTGGCCAGTAAACGCATGCAGAAACGCTTCACACAGCAACTCACTGTTGGTTGCGTGACGTAGGTTGTTGACCTGACGGCGCGTGCGCTCGTCGGTTAAGATTTTCAGCACTTTCAGCGGAATAGATACAGTGATCTTTTTCACCTGCTCGCTTTTTTTGCCGTGCTCAGCATAAGGGCTGATGTATTCGCCATTCCATTCAGCAGCCATGGGGGGATACCTTAATTAGACTTAGTTATTTTGAGAAACGGCTAATTATGTCCGATCCTCACGATTTATGCTCACGAAGTGTCTGATTTATCGGTTTATGCCACCGTTTTGTGACTTCAGTACACCTCAAACTGACATAATTTTAGCGGTTATTTCCTCAAGGCTCAATCTATACGCAAAGAAGTTTAGATGTCTAGAAGTATTGACGTCCATATCCGAAGCGATTAATCTTTATTCCACTTCCACCAAACACATCATCCAGCGCGGAGAGAACAACGTGACATATAAGCAGGCAACACTTGCAGTGCGCAGTGGTTTAAATGATGACGAGCAGTATGGTTGCGTCGTTCCGCCCATCCATCTTTCCAGCACTTATAACTTCACCGACTTCAATGAACCGCGCGCGCATGACTATTCTCGCCGAGGTAATCCTACGCGTGATGTGGTGCAGCGGGCGTTGGCTGAGTTAGAAGGCGGCGCTGGTGCGGTGATGACCAGCACGGGGATGTCGGCAATTCATCTGGTGTGTACGGTTTTCCTCAAACCGGGCGATCTGCTGGTGGCGCCGCACGACTGCTACGGCGGCAGCTATCGTCTGTTCGATAGTTTGGCGAAGCGCGGGGCATATAACGTGCTGTTTGTCGATCAGGGCGATGCGCAGGCTCTCGCGGCCGCGTTGGAACAAAAACCTAAGCTGGTGCTGATTGAAACCCCAAGTAATCCGTTGCTGCGCGTGGTGGATATTGCCGCTATTTGTACAGCAGCTAAGGCCGTGGGCGCGCTAACGGTGGTTGATAACACCTTCTTGAGTCCGGCGCTGCAACAGCCATTAAAATTAGGCGCGGATTTGGTTCTGCATTCCTGTACTAAATACTTAAATGGCCATTCCGACGTGGTTGCGGGAACCGTTATCGCCAAAGATCCTGAGCACGTTACCGAGTTAGCGTGGTGGGCGAATAATATTGGCGTGACCGGCAGCGCTTTCGACAGCTATCTCCTGCTGCGCGGCCTAAGAACGCTAAGCCCGCGTATTCAGCTACAACAGCAAAACGCGCTGAAAATTGTAGAGTTCCTCAAACATCAACCGCTGGTGAAAAAGCTTTATCATCCTTCGTTGCCAGAAAACCAAGGGCATGAAATTGCCTGTCGCCAGCAGTCAGGCTTTGGCGCGATGCTGAGCTTTGAACTGGATGGCGATGAAGCCTTGCTGCGACGATTCCTAAAATCGCTGCAACTGTTTACACTGGCAGAATCTTTAGGCGGCGTGGAGAGTCTCATTTCTCACGCAGGCACGATGACTCACGCGGGTATGGCTCCAGAGGCGCGCAAGGCCGCAGGTATTTCAGAAAGCCTGCTGCGTATTTCTGTAGGTATCGAAGATGGTGACGATTTAATTTCCGATCTGGAGCAGGCGTTCCAGAAAGCTAACAGCCAACGCTAATGTGCTGTTTCTCAAGCGATAACGCTGCATATTAGGCTGGTTTTAAGAGGTAAAGAATGAGCGCACAACCGGTAGCGGGGCAGGCGGTAGGACGCCAGCTGCATAAGTTTGGCGGCAGTAGTTTAGCCGATGTGAAATGTTATCTGCGCGTCGCAGGGATTATGGCTGAGTACAGCGCCCCTGGCGATATGATGGTTGTTTCCGCAGCAGGTAGCACCACCAACCAGCTGATTAGCTGGTTGAGGCTAAGCCAGACTGACCGGATCTCTGCGCATCAGGTTCAGCAGGCGTTACGTCGCTATCAGAGCGAACTCATCACGGGTCTGTTGCCCGCTGAACTTGCCGAACCTTTGGTTGCGCTCTTTACTCAGGACTTGGAGCGCTTAGCCGCTTTGCTCGACGAGCCGATGTGCGATGCGACCTATGCGGAAGTGGTGGGCCACGGTGAGATTTGGTCTGCACGCTTGATGTCGGCGCTGCTCAACGTGAAAGGTATGGAGTCAGAATGGCTGGATGCGCGTAGTTTCCTGCGTGCCGAACGTTCTGCTCAGCCACAGGTTGATGAAGGCCGATCTTATCCTCTATTACAGCAACTTCTGGCGCAGCACCCTAACAAACGCCTCGTCGCCACGGGCTTTATCTGCCGTAACGATGCGGGTGAAACCGTGCTGTTAGGACGTAATGGTTCTGACTATTCCGCTACTCAGATTGGCTCATTAGCGGGCGTTTCTCGCGTGACGATTTGGAGCGACGTGGCCGGTGTGTACAGCGCTGACCCACGTAAGGTTAAAGATGCTTGCCTGTTGCCGTTGCTGCGTTTAGATGAAGCCAGCGAACTGGCACGCTTAGCCGCTCCGGTTTTACATGCGCGCACGTTGCAGCCGGTTTCCGCTAGCGATATTGATTTACAGCTACGCTGTAGCTATCAGCCAGAGCAGGGCTCAACGCGTATTGAACGTGTTTTGGCTTCAGGCACCGGTGCGAAAATTGTCACCAGCCACGATGAAGTTTGCCTGATTGAGCTTAACGTTCCGCAAAGTCATGATTTTGAACATGTGCGTCAGGAAATTGACCGCGTGCTCAAGCGCTCTCAGCTGCGTCCATTAGCGACCGGCGTGCATCGTGACCGCCATATGATCCAGCTGTGCTATACCGCTGAAGTGGTGGAAAGCGCGATGAAGCTGTTGGAAGAGTCTGGCGTTCCGGGTTTGCTACAGCTGCGCGAAGGATTGGCGCTGGTGGCATTAGTCGGTGCAGGCGTATGCAAGAATCCACTGCACAGCCACCGTTTCTATCAGCAGTTAAAAGATCAGCCAATTGAGTTCTTCTGCCAGTCAGAAGACAGCATCAGCTTGGTGGCAGTATTGCGCCGTGGCCCAACTGAAGCTCTGATTCAAGGTTTGCACACCACGCTGTTCCGTGCGGAAAAACGCGTTGGACTGGTATTGATGGGCAAGGGCAACATCGGTTCGCGCTGGTTAGAACTGTTTGCGCGTGAGCAGGAAAACATTTCTGCCCGCAGCGGCTTTGAATTTGTACTGGCTGGCGTGGTGGATAGCAGCCGCAGCTTGTTGAATTATGAAGGTTTAGACGCGAGCCGCGCATTAGCATTCTTTGATGATGAAGCGCAGGAAATGGATGAAGAAAGCCTGTTCCTGTGGATGCGCGCCCATCCTTATGACGATTTAGTGGTGCTGGATGTCACGGCGAGCGAGTCGTTAGCGCAGCAGTATCGTGATTTTGCCAGCTATGGTTTCCACGTTATTAGTGCGAACAAATTGGCCGGTGCATCGTGCAGCGATGATTATCGCCAAATCCGTGATGCCTTTGAGAAAACCGGCCGTCACTGGCTGTATAACGCCACCGTGGGTGCTGGTTTGCCGGTGAACTATACGGTTCGCGATCTGCGTGACAGCGGCGATTCTATCTTGTCGATCAGCGGGATTTTCTCCGGTACGTTATCTTGGCTATTCCTGCAATTTGACGGAACGGTTCCGTTTACCGAATTGGTCGATCAAGCGTGGCAGCAAGGACTGACTGAGCCCGATCCGCGCGTTGATCTCTCTGGTCAAGACGTGATGCGTAAGCTGGTGATCTTGGCGCGTGAGGCTGGTTATGACATTGAACCGAATCAGGTGCGTGTGGAATCGCTGGTGCCGGCGGGCTGCGAAGGGGGATCTATCGATCACTTCTTCGAAAACGGTGAAGACCTGAACGAACAAATGATCCAGCGTTTAGAAGCTGCCAATGAAATGGGTCTGGTGCTGCGCTATGTCGCTCGATTTGACGCCAACGGTAAAGCGCGGGTTGGCGTGGAAGCCGTCCGTCCAGAACATCCACTGGCGGCGCTGTTGCCATGTGACAACGTGTTTGCCATTGAAAGCCGCTGGTATCGTGATAATCCGCTCGTTATCCGTGGCCCGGGCGCAGGACGAGATGTGACGGCGGGGGCTATTCAGTCGGATTTGAATCGGTTGGCGGCGCTGTTGTGAGTTGGGGGACGCCAACGGCTTTTTTCTCTATGGTAGAGCTGTGAAGGGTTTTGTGCGGCTAATATAATCGCGGATGTTTAAAGATTTTAGAATTTGTGAATATTACGTACGCCTAAAAGACCTAGTTTCACATTGAGACTGTGCAGGCGTCCGTGTCGGAGGGCTCAATCGCCGCCCTCCGACGCCTCGGCTTGGCACCGTTCCTCAGCCTGCTTCGCAGGTTCCCTCATTTCGTCATTCCGGCTTTAACGGAACGAACGGCAATCGCCATCCTGGCTCCTCCGTTCTTTCGCCGACGTCCCTGTCGGCGAATCCTAGCCTTCATTCCTCTATTCGGCTGAAGAACAACGTGCCGGAAAAGGTCAACGGCAAGATCAAAATCTACTAAGACAAAAGCCTTTGTCTTTTTGGCGTTTAAGTTTTGGTAGTGAGAGCAGTAGAAACAGGATGTTTCTACGAGGGGAGGAGGCGCCAAGGATGGCGCATGCCGACCCGGCGCGGAGATGGCGTCTCGGATAAAAGCGCGCGAGTTGAGAGCCCCCGCGCAACGGGGCTCTCATCGGACGCCTTCGACTTGGCTATATGTGAAAGCGGTATTGATAGGCGGTCGAAACCTTACACCTATTTAGTAAATTTTGGCGGTAGAAACTTTACACCGTAATGACCTAACCAATCAGAGACAAAGTTTCATTCCGTACTATTCCTCCCCCCCCAATTCAAGATAACCTTACCCTGCTAACTTTTATTAACAGGAGTCACACATGTCTTCTCATGATGAGTATCTACAGCGTGCGTTAGCGCTGGCGGCGGATAGCGTTGAGCAGGGTGGGCGTCCATTTGGCGCAGTGATTGTGCGCAACGATGAGATTGTTGCCGAGGCCGTGAACACCATTCATCTCAATGGCGATCCAACGGCGCATGCCGAGCTGAACGGTATTCGTGAGGTTTCTGCTCATCTGGGAAGCGCCGCGCTGCGTGACTGTACGGTGTATGCGAGCGGTCAGCCTTGCTCGATGTGCCTCAGCGCCATGTATTTGACCGGCGTAAAAGCGGTGTATTTCGCCAACGGCAATCAGGATGGGGAAGAGTATAAATTATCGACTGCGGCTATTTATCAGCAACTACAGCTGCCGTTAGAACAACAATCTTTACCGATTCACCACTTGCCACAGCTAAACGGTCGCAAGCTGTATGAACGTTGGGCGCAAAAGCAGTCATGAGCCAGACACAGAAACAAAGTTTGATGCTGTTAGTTTTGGTGTTAATCGGTCTAAATATGCGGCCGCTTCTTACCTCTATCGGGCCATTATTGCCGCAGCTGCGTGAAGCGAGCGGCATGAGTTTTACCGCCGTTTCATTGTTAACCGCCTTGCCGGTAGTGGCGATGGGCGTATTAGCGCTGGCGGGAGGCTGGGTCGATCGCCATATCAGTGAACGCAATAGCGTAGCGCTGAGTTTGCTGGCTATTGCTGTCGGCGCGCTGCTGCGTGAGCTTGCTCCACAAAGCCTCGTGTTGCTAAGCAGCGCACTGCTGGGCGGGATTGGTATCGGGATTATTCAGGCCGTTATGCCTGCGGTGATTAAACGCTCATTTCAGCGGCGTATGCCGTTGGTGATGGGGTTGTGGTCGGCGGCGCTGATGGGCGGCGGTGGTTTGGGAGCCGCGCTAACACCGTGGCTTGCGCAGCACAGCGATGTTTGGCACCGCTCTTTGGCGTGGTGGGCATTACCTGCTGTGATTGCGTTGATTGGCTGGTGGCCGCAGAGCAAAACGCTGGCGCAGCCAATCAAACACTCGGTGTCAGCACAGCCGCTGCGCTTACATATCAGCCCGCGAGCGTGGACGCTGGGTCTTTATTTCGGACTGATTAATGGCGGTTATACCAGCCTGATCGCATGGCTGCCGCCCTACTACATGCAGCTGGGTTCCAGCGCGCAGTTTAGCGGGAGTTTGCTGGCGTTGATGACGGTTGGGCAGGCGGCAGGAGCATTAATGCTGCCAATGTTTGCACGTCGTCAGGATCGACGCATGCTGCTGCTGGCGGCGCTAATGCTACAGCTGATTGGGTTCTGTGGTTTTATCTGGATGCCTTTGCAGATGTCCGTTCTATGGGCGGTGGTGTGCGGATTTGGACTCGGCGGCGCGTTCCCTTTGTGCTTGGTGTTGGCGCTCGATCACTCGCCTCAGCCAGCGATTGCTGGGCGTTTGGTGGCCTTCATGCAGGGGATCGGTTTCATCGTGGCAGGTCTGTCGCCATACCTTTCTGGATTGCTGCGTAGTCTCAGCGGTAACTTCCTGATGGATTGGATATTCCACGCGTTATTGGTCGTTGGTTTAATGCTCCTGACGCTGCGCTTTGTTCCATCGCGCTATCCGCAAGAATGGGCTGCGCCCGCCGTCGAACGCCATTAAAAAAACCGCCAGCGTTTTAGGCGCTGGCGGCAGTCTGTTTTTAGCAAAGAGAATTTATTTGAGCGTGATCGTCAGGCTATTAACCCCGTCTGCTGGCGTGATGGTAACGCCCATTTCCCCCGCATCTACTGTGCTGCTTTCCTGTGTTATCGCTCGATGAATATTGCGTAAGCATAGGCTCCAGCGTTGAGCGTTTCCTGATCTCGAAACAAGCAGCTGATTACCTTTACGTTGCACGCAAAGCGTAAATTGAGCTTCACCATCGGTGGCCGGAATGACGGCCTTCGCTTGAGTATTTTCCTCTAAGGCAAACAGATGGAAACAGGTGCCATCGGCGTAGTCATAATCAGGTTTTTGGCTGTTATTACCGATAGCGATCAGGCTGTTAGGGCGCACATACAACGGTAGACTGTTGAACCCATGCTGTTCTCGGTGCCAGCCACCGGTGGCTTCTTGGTTGGTATAGAGGTGTGTCCAGCGGCCCGCGGGCAAATAGACGCTAACGTCACCGTTCTCGCTAAATACCGGCGCGACCAGTAGGGAATCCCCCAACATGTATTGGCGATCCAGATAATCGCAGCCCGGATCTTCTGGAAATTCCAGCATCATAGCGCGCATCACCGGCGTACCTGTTTTGGCTGCCTGAGCAGAGGCGGCGTAGAGGTACGGCATCAGGCGGCATTTCCACTCGGTGAAAAAACGTACCACGTCGCAGGCTTCATCGTCATACGCCCACGGTACGCGGTAGGATTTACTACCGTGCAGGCGACTATGGCTGGAGAGTAGGCTAAAGGCGCACCAACGTTTATAGACGTGTGCCGGTGCCGTATTTTCAAACCCACCGATGTCGTGACTCCAGAAGCCAAAGCCAGACAATCCAAGAGATAGTCCACCGCGTAGGCTTTCCGCCATTGATTCATAGGTGGCGTAGCAATCGCCGCCCCAGTGAACCGGAAACTGCTGCGCGCCGACCGACGCCGAGCGGGCAAACAGCACCGCTTCGTCTTTACCCAACTCCTGCTGTAAAACTTCATACACCAACTTGTTGTAAATAAAGGCGTAATGGTTATGCATTTTTTGTGGACATGAGCCGTCGTGCCATACCACGTCGGTTGGAATTCGCTCGCCAAAATCGGTTTTAAAGCAGTCAACGCCCATATGGATTAAGCGTTTGAGATGCCCTGCATACCAGTCGCAGGCCGCAGGATTGGTGAAATCAACGATGCCCTGTCCCGGTTGCCATTTATCCCATTGCCACACGTCACCGTTTGGGCGTTTGAGCAGATATCCCTTCTCCATTCCCTGTTTAAACAGCGGTGATTTTTGCCCGATGTAAGGGTTAATCCATACGCATATTTTTAGCCCGCGTGCTTTCAAACGTTTGAGCATACCTGCCGGATCGGGGAAGGTTTCAGGGTCCCATTCGAAATCGCACCACTGAAATGCCTTCATCCAGAAGCAGTCAAAATGGAATACGTGCAGCGGCAGGTTGCGTTCGGCCATGCCGTCGATAAAGCGGTTAACGGTTTTTTCGTCGTAGTTGGTGGTAAATGAGGTGGTAAGCCAAAGGCCAAATGACCATGCTGGCGGCAGCGCAGGGCGTCCGGTAAGGCGAGTGTAGCGGTCTAGAACCTGTTTGGGCGTTGGACCGTCAAAGACCAAATATTCCAGATGCTCTCCTTCAACGCTGAATTGCACTTTGGAGACTTTTTCCGAACCCACTTCAAACGAGACACATTCGGGATGATTTACCAATACGCCATAGCCGCGATTGGTCAGATAGAACGGAATATTTTTATAGGCCTGTTCGGTGCTGGTGCCGCCGTCGCGGTTCCATGTTTCTACGTTTTGCCCGTTTTTGACGAAAGCAGTAAAGCGCTCGCCAAGGCCATACACGGTTTCTCCCACGCCGAGATCGAGGCGTTCATAGAGATAGGTTTTGCCATCTTTGGCATTTTGAATATAGCCGTTGGATTTAGCCACGCTGCCGGTGATGCGTTCGCCGTTACGCAGGAAATCGAGTGCCCAGTTTTCCCCTTTGGTTACCCGAACGCATAAATCGCCACTGTGCAGAGCGGCGTAATCTTCGGTATTTTCCATCCGCAGGGGGTGTTCGGTGGAGTGATGTAAAGGATGTTGCGGCCCACGCTCTATTCGTCCGGTAAAGTGCGCAATGCGTACTCCAATGATGCCCTCTTGCGGAGAGAAAAAGCGTAGCGTAAACAGCGGGGTATCCAGCTGCGCTGAGCGAGCGCTGGCTTCACGTGGAGCGGCGTAAATGACCATTTCACGGGCGTGCTGCTCGACTTCAAACACGTATAACGGGTGGATGAGGTTGAGTCCTTCATGGATGAGCCAATTGCCGTCACTGATTTTCATGACTTAAATCCTCTGCTGTTTTCATATCTTGAGTAAATGCGTGTTCGTTGCGGCGCACGCCATCGGCCAGCTCTTTGAGGATGCGGTTAATGAACGGTGTACGCAGGGTATACAGGCGAGCGGCGATAAGCGCGCTCAGGAAATAGCAAGCGGCGGGAACCAGCGTGAACAGGGCGATAATGCTCATTATTGTGGCGCTGTTTTGCGTGGCGGCACCCGATTGATATCCCGCTCCTGCCAGCATCCAGCCAATCAGCGCGCCGCCGAGGGCGAGCCCGAGTTTTAAGACGAACAGCGTGCCAGCAAAGCTAATCCCAGTGAGGCGTTTGCCGCCTTTCCATTCGCCGTAATCAACGGTATCAGACATCATCACCCACTGAATTGGAGTGACGAGCTGATGCAGAACACCGATAACAAAGATGAAGATAAACATAGTGATATTGGCGCCAATGGGCACAAAGAACATCGCTATGCTGAGTATGGCGAGGAGGGCATTGGTCCACCAGAAGACGCTGACTTTGCATTTCCAGTCGGTTAGCGGTTTGGCTGCTGCGCTGCCTAACAAATTGCCTACGCAATAGGTGGTGAGGAACCAAGTAAACACCAGCGGGTTGCCGAGAATATAGGTGACGTAGTACATCATGGCGCCGCCGCGGACCGAGACGGCCAAAATATTCAAAATGGTGAGCAGGCCAACGATGCGCCATTGGTCGTTGCGAATGATATCGCGTAGATCCTCACGCATGCTGCCCTGCGTTGTGCCTTCATCGCTGATACGTTCTTTGGTGGTGGCGAAGCAGATCGCCAGCATGATAACGGCCACTAAGGCGAGTACAGCAATACCGCCTTTAAAGCCGAAGGCCTGATCGCCTTTACCAATAAAATTGACCAGCGGCATCATGAGCACGGTGCTTAACATACCGCCCGCGGTGGCCAGCACGAAGCGGTAGGACTGTAGAGAAATTCGTTGAGTTGGATCGGCGGTAATCACGCCGCCCAGCGCGCAGTACGGAATGTTGACGACGGTATACATCAGCGTCAGCAGAGTGTATGTGATGGCGGCGTAAATCATTTTACCGGTTAGACTGAGCTCCGGCGTGCTGTAGGCAAATATGCAGACGATGCCAAAGGGAATAGCTGCAAACAGCACATAAGGCCGAAACTTACCCCAGCGGGTGCGGGTTCGGTCAGCGACTAAACCCATGATAGGGTCGGAAATCGCATCGAGCGCACGCGCTAGCAGGAACATCGTGCCGACGAAGCCAGCGGGAATGCCAAAAATATCCGTGTAAAAAAACATCATGTAGAACATGACGTTGTCAAAAATGATATGGCTTGCGGCATCGCCGAGGCCATAGCCGATTTTTTCTCGCTTTGACAGAATGTGGCTGCTCATATATCCCTCTGAAGGCGTTCGCATCGTGGATTCGATACGCCATTCTTAGGGCAAGGATAAGCCGCTAACCATTGTGTTTTTTCACTCTGAAATTATGTTTTGTGTTTTATGTGATCGGGATAACCCGTTTGAAAATTAAGTAATTAGGCAGTGGAATAGGGTGCAGCAAATATATTTACTGCACCTATTCATTAGGCGTTTGTACGCCAGTAGTCGTAATAGATATGGTCTACCTGAAAATCAACATTGCTTGCGTCACCGGTGAGTTTCCAGCCGAGGTGGAAAGCAAAATCGAAAGCAACGCCAAGGCCTTTCCCACTGAGCAAATTGCCATCTTCGACGATCTTTTCGTCCACGTAGATGCCGTCTTTAACATCCTGATGCAGATCGCCTGAGCAAGTATAGCGGCGGCCATTGAGAAGATTATTCCCTCCCAAAACGCGTGCGGCGGCAGAGCAGATAGGGCAAATCCATTTTCCTGCGGCGTCGTGGCGACGGATGAATTCAACAACCAGTGGATTGGCGGCTAGATTGACGGTTCCTTCTGGCCCGCCAGGAATAACGACGGCATCAAAGGTTTCATCCATGCTGCGTTCGAGAAGCACATCGGCAAACATGCGAATGTTGTGATAGCTGGTGAGCTCCAACATATCCTGACAGGCCAAAGTGGTCACGTGGATGTCCAGACGACGCAGAACGTCGATGGTCATGATCGCTTCCGCTTCTTCAAATCCTTTCGCCAGTAGTACAGCGACTTTCTTAGACATGGTATCTCCTGCAAATAAGGTGACGGCTATTTATGCAGCAAAGGGTACCAAACTTG
Organism: Obesumbacterium proteus; assembly: GCF_001586165.1. Taxonomy (NCBI): domain Bacteria; kingdom Pseudomonadati; phylum Pseudomonadota; class Gammaproteobacteria; order Enterobacterales; family Hafniaceae; genus Obesumbacterium; species Obesumbacterium proteus. The sequence continues at coordinate 820,612 of NZ_CP014608.1, forward strand.
TGTTGATTAAAATAAAACGTTGTTTTATTTATGAAGAACGCATCGCGAAACTGGGATTTTCCACTTAGCACGTGAGGTTTTTCAGGGTATAATCGCCGACTCTTCAGATCTCCCAATGGAAGATCATCGTCCCCGGTGGGGCGGCTGGACTTCAAATCCAGTTGGGGCCGCCAGCGGTCCCGGGCAGGTTCGACTCCTGTGATCTTCCGCCAATTTACATCTTCCGACCATTCATTAGTTTCTATGAAAATCTCTGGCAACTAGATAAATTACAGCGTTATTGATGAAATAAAAGCGGAGGCGGTATGACGGATAAATACTTAACCCAATCCCCGGCAGGCGAATTTGTTATGTTTGCCAGCGACGATGGAGATGTACGCGTTGAATGCCGCTTTGAACAAGAGACTCTATGGCTCCCTCAGGCAACCATTGCAAATCTTTATCAGATCACTCCCCAAGCCGTTACACAGCATATTAAAGCGATCTATGAAGAAGGCGAACTTGAACAAAATTCAACCTGTAAGTCTTACTTACAAGTTCAACAGGAAGGTAGCCGCCAAGTAAGCCGCAATAGGCTTCACTACAGCCTGCCTGTTATTCTTGCTGTCGGTTATCGCGTTCGCTCCCCTCGTGGCACTCAATTTCGCCAATGGGCAACTCAAACGCTTCAGGAATATCTGATAAAAGGTTTTGTGATGGACGATGAGCGGCTTAAAAATCCGGCTGTTGGCTCATCAACGGTACCTGACTATTTTGATGAGATGCTCGAACGCATCCGCGATATTCGGGCCAGCGAGCGTCGGGTTTATTTGCGGGTTCGGGAAATTTTTGCATTAGCCGCCGATTATCAGCCTTCACTTAAAGAAACGACGCTGTTTTTCCAAACGATCCAAAATAAACTACATTTTGCCTGTACTGGTCATACTGCCGCTGAACTTATCCATCAACGTGCTGATGCCAGCCAACCCCATATGGGGCTGAGTAGCTATAAAGGCGATGAAGTGTGTAAAAGTGATGTGATAATAGCTAAAAATTATCTGAGCAAGGATGAAGTTAGCGAACTTAATCGTGTAGTTAATATGTGGTTGGATTTTGCTGAAGATCAGGCCCGTCGTCGTCAGCAGGTATTTTTACGCGACTGGCAGGATAAGCTGGATCAGTTCCTGCAATTTAACGACCGTGCAGGTTCTGCAAGGCGCAGGTAAAGTCAGCAAGAAAATGGCCGACGAAAAAGCTCAGGCGGAATATGTTCAGTTTGCCGAACAGCAGCGGCGTTTAAAGGAAGCCGAAGGCGAGAAGGATATTGCTAGTTTGCTGCATTGGAAAATTAATACCAAGAAATAGTCCCGCCAATTTCTACACGTCAAAATAAGTAAACTTAGCCTCCTTAATGCGTATCTTTTCACAATTGAGCTTTCTTAATTCAATGGCTTCATGGCATAACATCAATACTCCGATATCCCCCCAATAAGGATCGCTGATGATGCACAAGCTGGAACCGTTATTTGATTATCAGGGTGTTTTGCCCGAATGCCCGACGTGGGACGCGCAAACACAAACGCTTTATTGGACTGATATTCTGCAAAAAGAGATCCATAGCTATCAGCCAACAACAGGCCAGCATCAGAAACTTAATTTTTCTGAGGAAATAGGTTGTTTTGCGCTGCGTGAGCAAGGCGGATTTATTGTTGCGATGCGTTCGGGAATTTATCTTACTGATAGCCACGGCGTAGTGACGAACAAAGTATGTGATAACCCGAATAACCCAGCATTGGCGCGTTTTAACGACGGCGGCACCGATCAGCAAGGTCGTTTTTATGCCGGGACCTATTGGGCGCCGCGTGATTACAACGGCGCTTTGCTTTGTCGTATAGATGCCGAGCTGAAAGCAACGGTTCTGCAATGTGACATTCTCGGCGCTAACGGCTTGGCGTTTTCTGCTGATAACCGTTGGATGTATACCAGCGATACGCCTAACCACGTGATTTACCGTACTCCATTGGATGAGCAGGGCAATCCGGGGTTGCGTGAAGTGTGGAAGACTTTTCCTCGCGGCAATGGGCGACCTGACGGAGCGGCCATGGATAGCGAAGGCTGCTACTGGAGTGCGCTGTTTGATGGCTATCGTATCGCCCGCTTTTCTCCTAGCGGCGAGTTGCTTGAAGAGCACAGGTTGCCGGTTCGCTGTCCGACAATGGTCTGCTTCGGTGGCGCTGACATGAAAACGCTGTTTGTGACCACAACGCGTGAAAACATGACTGAAGAAGAGATCGGTGAACGTCCTCTTTCCGGTGCGCTTTTCACCCTAAAGACCGAAGTTGCAGGCCTAAGCAAGCCGAGATTTAAAGAGAACACTGCCTCTGAGCTTTGAGCCTAAATAGGCTCCGAGCGCTTTCTTTTGTAGGGTTATGCTTACAGCGCATAACTCTAATCTTATTTATTTCCGCGAATTATTTACCCAGAATGTGAAAAGGGTCATAGGAAGTGGTCAAGGAGAGACGATTTTTGTTAGTTCTGAATTACCCCACTCTAAAGTGATGTCGTATACTCGATTCAAACAGGGACAACTCGTCATTTTTGGTGATTGGCAGTAGATGAGTTCTCACCGGTTAGAACGCAGGTGTTGTCAGGTCTGCAATCTATAGAGGATATGAGGGTTTCATAATGGAAAAGAAAGTCATCTATTTATTTTGTTCCGCCGGAATGTCCACCTCTCTGCTGGTTTCTAAAATGAAGGTACAAGCAGAGAAATATGAAGTGCCGGTCATTATCGAAGCATTCCCTGAAACACTGGCTGGTGAGAAGGGCGGCGTGGCGGATCTGGTTCTGCTCGGTCCACAAATTGCTTACATGCAGCCAGAGATCCAAAAGTTATTACCGGGCAAGCCCGTTGAAGTGATTGATTCTGTCATGTACGGCAAAATCGATGGGTTAGGTGTTTTGAAAGCTGCGGTTGCAGCGATCAAGAAAGCAGCAGCAAGTCAGTAATTTTTATTTTTGTTATTTTTTATTTTAATTCTTATTAAGAATTTTTAAGTCAAAGAGAAATCCAGTCAAAGAGCGAATTTCATATTCTGGCCGCCGAATAGCGGCATTAAAGGAAAATACCAATGAGTAAAACCATTGATTCACTTGAAAAGATACTTCTTCCTTTTGCCGTCAAAATAGGTAAACAACCCCACATTAACGCCATTAAAAATGGCTTTATTAAGTTAATGCCGTTGACCCTTGCGGGGGCCATGTTTGTTTTAATTAATAACGTATTTCTAAGCTTTGGTGATGGTTCATTCTTTTATTCCCTCGGCATTCGTTTAGATGCTTCAACTATTGAAACGCTTAACGGATTAAAAGTTATTGGCGGCAACGTTTATAACGGTACGCTGGGGATAATGTCACTGATGGCGCCCTTCTTTATTGGGATGGCATTAGCCGAAGAGCGGAAAGTCGATTCGCTTTCAGCGGGTTTATTATCCGTTGCGGCGTTTATGACCGTAACACCGTACAGCGTGGGTGAAGCCTATGCGGTAGGCGCGAACTGGCTGGGTGGCTCGAATATTATTTCCGGTATGATTATCGGATTGGTAGTTGCCGAAATGTTTGCGTTTATTATTCGCAGAAATTGGGTTATTACCTTGCCAGATAGCGTGCCTTCTTCTGTTTCTCGCTCATTCTCTGCATTAATTCCAGGCTTTATTATCCTGTCTATCTTCGGGATTATTTCTTGGCTGCTGGGATTATATGGCAACAACTTCCACCAAATTATTATGGATTCCATCTCCAAGCCTCTGGCGTCGATGGGCAGCGTGGTGGGCTGGGCTTACGTTATTTTCAACTCCCTGTTGTGGTTCTTTGGTGTGCACGGTTCTTTGGCGTTGACGGCGTTAGACAACGGTATTATGACGCCTTGGGCACTGGAAAACATCGACCTGTACAAGCAATACGGTTCTGTTGAAGCGGCGATTGCAGCGGGCAAAACCTTCCACTTCTGGGCTAAACCGATGCTCGACTCCTATATCCTGTTAGGGGGTTCTGGGGCAACGTTGGGTCTGATTATTGCCATCTTCATCGGCTCACGCCGTGCAGATCACCGTCAAGTGGCTAAGCTGGCGCTGCCGTCAGGCATCTTCCAGATTAACGAACCGATCTTGTTTGGTTTGCCAATTATCATGAACCCAGTGATGTTTATTCCGTTCGTGCTGATTCAGCCGATTCTGGCAGCGATCACGCTGGCGGCGTACAGCATGGGCATCATTCCTCCGGTGACTAACCTTGCACCGTGGACCATGCCTACCGGACTGGGTGCATTCTTTAACAGTAACGGCAGCATCGCTGCGCTGTTAGTCGCATTGTTCAACTTGGGTGTCTCAACGCTGGTGTATATGCCTTTCGTTATCCTGTCTAACAAGGCGCAGGCGATAATTGAAGAAGAAGAAAGCGAAGAAGATATTGCGAACGCATTGAAATTCTAATCTTACCGTTGGCGGGGAGAACATCCTCCCCGCAGTTAGCGGCCCTGTTATGGAGAGTTAAAATGTTTGATTTAGAAAACATTGTTGATACCGAAGAGGAATTGCAGGATCTGGAAGAAGTGGTGATGGGGCTCATTATCAATTCTGGACAGGCTCGCAGCTTGGCCTATGGCGCACTGAAAAAGGCCAAAGAAGGTGACTTCGAACAGGCCAAAGAGTTGATGAATCAGTCTCGCTTATCGCTGAATGAAGCGCATCTGGTGCAAACCAAGCTGATTGAAGGCGATCAGGGCGAAGGGAAAACCAAAGTCAGCCTGATTTTAGTTCATGCGCAAGATCACTTGATGACATCGATGCTGGCTCGTGAACTGATTGCAGAACTGATTGAGGTTCATGAGAAAATAAAATAACGTAGAGAATTATTATGCAGCCATCGGTACTGAGCATGGAAATTAAGACTGCACGTGAAAATCAGCTTTTCGACGGTCAGAATTTTCACATGTTTATCTACAACAAAGTAGAGAGCATTTCAGGGCTGCATGAGCACGATTACTACGAGTTTACGGTGGTGCTGACCGGGCGATATTACCAAAATATCAATGGGAAAAAGGTGCTGTTAGAACGTGGTGACTTTGTCTTTATCCCATTAGGGTCTAACCACCAAAGCTTTTATGAGTTCGGCGCGACGAGAATATTAAACGTCGGGATTAGCAAAGCGTTTTTCGAGCAACATTATTTATTTTTGTTGCCTAATCGATTTGTGGCATCACAGGTTTATCAGATAAAAACCGAGTTCCTAACGTATATAGAGTCCGTTATTTCTTCACTTAATTTTAGGAATGGCGAATTTAATGAGTTTCTTGAAGTGGTGACGTTCTATATCGTAAATCGTTTACGTCATCATAGAGAAACCGAAGTTATCGCCGACGTGCCAGATTGGCTTAAGAACGCGGTAGAAAAAATGCATGACAAGGCGATGTTTGGTGATAAAGCCTTAGCCAATATGGTGGAGCTATCCGGAAAGTCGCAGGAGTATTTGACCCGAGCCACCCAGCGCCACTACGGAAAAACGCCAATGCAGATCATTAATGAGATACGCATTGATTTTGCTAAGAAGCAGCTGGAAATAACCAATTACTCGGTTGCGGATATTGCATTTGATTCCGGCTATAGCAGCCCAAGCATGTTTATTAAAAACTTTAAAAAGCTGACGTCGTTTACACCGAAGAATTATAGAAAGAAATTATGCAGCATTAACTAAAATATGTGTGAATTAATGTGGACTGGTCCTTAAAAGGCAGCCTTCAATCATTCACATATACCCTAATAATGATAATGACAGAAAAAAACTTTGGTTTTTTAAACGCGCACCTGTGATTGGAAGTATATCGGGTATATCTCACTTAATTTTATATGAAGTGCAATGATATTGTACGGGAGTTCCTATGAGTAAAAAGCTGAAAGTCGTTACTATCGGTGGCGGAAGTAGTTATACCCCAGAATTACTTGAAGGTTTTATTAAACGTTACAATGAATTGCCGATTACCGAATTATGGCTGGTTGACGTTGAGGCTGGTAAAGAGAAGCAGGATATTATTTTTGACCTCTGCCAGCGTATGGTCGAGCGCGCCGGTGTGCCGATTGTCATGCATAAAACGCTGGATCGCCGTGAAGCATTGGTTGATGCCGATTTCGTTACCACGCAATTGCGTGTTGGCCAGTTGAAAGCGCGTGAATTGGATGAGCGTATTCCGCTAAGTCACGGCTATCTCGGCCAAGAAACCAATGGTGCAGGCGGTTTATTTAAAGGCCTGCGCACGATACCGGTTATTTTTGACATCATTAAAGATGTGGAAGAGATCTGCCCGAACGCTTGGGTGATTAACTTTACTAACCCAGCGGGTATGGTCACAGAAGCCGTGTTCCGTCATACCAAATTCAAGAAATTCATTGGTGTCTGTAACATCCCCGTTGGCATGAAAATGTTCATTCAGGATGTGCTGAAACTCACCCCGCAGGATGATTTATCGATCGACCTCTTTGGCCTGAACCATATGGTCTTTATCAAAGACGTCATCGTTAACGGAGAATCCCGCTTTGAAGAGCTGCTTGACGGCGTAGCCTCCGGTACGTTAACCGCCGGTTCGGTGAAAAATATCTTTGATTTGCCATTTAGCGAAGGCTTGATCCGTTCTCTCAAGCTGTTGCCGTGTTCTTATCTGCTGTACTACTTCAAGCAGAAAGAAATGCTGGCGATTGAAATGGGCGAATTCTACAAAGGCGGCGCGCGTGCAAGCGTGGTGCAAAAAGTCGAGAAGCAGCTTTTTGATCTGTATAAAAATCCGGAACTGAACGTAAAACCAAAAGAGCTGGAGCTGCGCGGTGGGGCTTATTACTCCGATGCGGCGTGCGAAGTGATCAGCGCGATTTACAACGACAAGCAGACCGAGCAATACGTTAACTTCCCGCACAATGGTCATATTGATAACATTCCGGCAGATTGGACCGTTGAAATGACCTGTACTATTGGACGCGATGGTGCCACGCCGCATCCGCGTTTGACGCACTTTGATGACAAAGTGTTAGGGTTGATTCATACCATCAAAGGCTTTGAAATTGCCGCCAGCGCTGCCGCAATAAGCGGTGAGCTGAATGATGTGCTGCTGGCGATGAACCTGAGCCCGCTGATTCATTCAGATAAAGATGCAGAGGTTCTAGCGCGTGAAATGCTGTTGGCACATGAAGCATTACTGCCTAACTTTGCAAAAACTATCGCGGCACTGAAATAACCCACCGCCTTCCCTGCAAAGGGAAGGCGTTTCGCTGAGGGGATTATGGAAAAATTATTGATAGTGAACGCCGATGATTTTGGGCTTTGTAAAGCGCAAAACTACGGCATTATTGAGGCGTTCAAAAACGGCGTAGTGACCTCTACCACGGCACTGGTTAACTCAGAAAGCGTCGAGCATGCAGCTGCTCTGAGCGCAGAGAATCCTGGGCTGGCGGTCGGAATGCATTTTGCTTTGACGCTAGGACGTCCGCTGTCGCCGATGCCAAATTTGGCGCGTAATGGTGAATTGGGCAAATGGATCTGGGAAATGGCAGAACAGGGAACTCTGCCGCTAGATGAAATTGAACAAGAGCTGAAGTGTCAATTCGAACGCTTTATTGACGTTTTTGGCAGGTTGCCGACGCATATCGATAGCCATCACCACGTGCATATGTTCCCGCAGATTTTCCCTATAGTGGCGGCTTTTGCGAAAGAAAAGGGTGTGGGTTTGCGCATCGACCGTGATGAAGTGCGCAAAGGCGAACTGGAATTGCACGGCGCGCAAAGCACTCAGGGCTTCGACAGCCGTTTTTATGGCGAATCTATTACCGAAGCACTGTTTCTGAGTACGCTCGATAGCGCCATAGAACGTGGCGATAGCTCTTTGGAGATTATGTGTCATCCGGCGTTTATTGATAACACGTTGCTGACCAGTAAATATTGCTACCCGCGCCTTGCCGAGCTGGATGTGTTGACATCGGAATCACTGAAAAAAGCGATTGCAGAACGCGGATTCAAATTGGGATCGTTTCAAGATTTATTCTAGTTAATTAAATCACCTACAGGCGCGGGAGTTATTTCCCGCGCTCCTGTCGTCATTCGTGAAATATAAATACTATCCAAACAAAATACGTTTTATGCAGGGCATCTTTTGCTTAATTATCCATCACTACTTACACTGGTAAAAAATAACCAGGTGATAGCCAATGCATTTAAATATTTTGCTTTCAGCAGCGTCGTTGCTCATTTGTTCGGTTGGGATGTTATTTTCACCCCAGATCGCTTTAGCATGCACCCGTGCGGTATATCAGGGTGAAGATAAGCTAGTTATGACTGGCCGCACAATGGATTGGAAAGAAGATTTGCATTCCGATCTGTGGATCTTTCCGCGTGGAATGGCGCGCAACGGCAATGCTGGCGCTCATTCAGTGGAATGGGTATCAAAGTATGGCAGCGTGACGACGGCGGCTTACAACATTGCTACGACTGATGGCATGAATGAAAAAGGGCTGGTCGCCAATATGCTGTGGCTGGCAGAGTCGCAGTATCCGAAACCTTCTAAAGATAAGCCGAGTCTTTCACTGGCCGCATGGGCTCAGTATGCGTTGGATAACTTTGCCACGGTAGATGAGGCGGTGAAAGAATTGCAGTCTGAGCCATTTGTGGTGGTAACGGGTGATGTTCCCGGCCAGCCTCGCTTAGCGACTATTCATTTAGCGTTGTCTGATGCCAGCGGTGATAGTGCTATTTTTGAATATATCGATGGAAAACTGGTTATCCACCATAGCCCTGAATATCAAATATTAACCAACTCGCCGACCTACGATCAGCAACTGGCGATTGATAAATATTGGGAAGGAATTGGCGGTAACATTATGCTGCCGGGTACCAATCGTGCGGCAGATCGCTTCGTTCGTGCCAAATATTACATTAATGCAATTCCTAAGTATCACGAAGCACGCCTAGCTTTGTCTAGCGTATTGAGCGTTATGCGCTCAGTGTCGGTGCCTTTTGGTATCACTTCGCAGGCAGAGCCGAATATTTCCTCAACTCGCTGGCGTACCATTTCCGATCAAAAAAATAAGCTCTACTATTTTGAATCAGCCGTTGGGATGAGTACGTTTTGGGTGGATTTAAAACAGGCCGATCTTTCTGCTGAGTCGCCGGTGCGCAAACTATCGCTGGGTGTAAACCAAATGGCCGATTTTAGTGGTGAAGTTTCCCATGCCTTTGAGCCAGCTAAACCCTTTGAGTTTTTAGCAGCCGTTGTGGATTAAGGTTAAAAATAATGGAGCATATAAAAGAGATTATTATTTATTTGTCTGAAACCTTGCAGACATTTTTAGAACTTATCTCTGTTTTATGTGTGTTGATAGGGCTAGTGAGAACGCTGTGGTCGGTTATTCCTAACTTTAATAACCAGTCCATTTTTCACATTATGAGAACGCGCTTTGGTAGCTGGTTAGCTTTGGCGTTAGAGTTTCAATTAGCAGCAGATATTTTGGCGACGACAATAAATCCAAGCCTTGATGAATTACTTAAGTTAGCGATTATTGCGGTTATTCGTACTTTCTTGAATTATTTTTTGTCGAAAGAGCTAACGGCAGAAAATAAATAAAGTATATTTAGTGATGTATGTGAAAATAAATAAGGATGGTTTATGTTAGAAAATTACTTCCCAGATCATGTTTCGAATGAGCAGAAACAGCGCACTATCGCAGTTAACGCGGCGCTTGAGCTGATTAAAGTCACTTTGGCGGATAGCAATGATGGAAACAGCGTTAGCCACCAACTGCAAGCGGCAGAGAAACATATCGAATCTTTAGCCGATGCTATCCAGAAAGCCTTGAAGATCTAGTTAAGGTTTATCTATGGGCGGCGCGAACTGCGCTGCCCATATTGAGTTTGGCGGCAAGCCGATTAGCTCCCCGCAACATCAGCCAATGCTTTGTGAATCACTTCTGAAAGTTCGGCAACGTCGAATTTTGCAACGTAGCCATTAGCTCCGACTTTACGGACGTGGTCTTCGTTTGCGCTGCCTGAGAGTGACGAATGGATAACTACCGGGATCTGTTTCAGCGTGGCTTCGTTTTTAATATTTCGCGTCAGGGTGAAGCCATCCATTTCAGGCATTTCGATATCGGTTAATACCAGTCCAATTCGGTCGGTGATTGATTGGCCGGCGGCTTTGGCTTCGGCAGCAATAGACTGAATTTTCTCCCAAGCTTCTAAGCCGGTAGTATGCATCTGCGTCGGAATGCCCATGCCTTTTAGCCCCTGTTCCAGCATCGAACGGGCGACCTTTGAGTCTTCAGCCACAATGGCAACAGCGCCGGGTTTCAAGGCAAAGCTTTTCTCTTTAATCGCTTCCACATCGACGTTACGACCCGAAGGGATAATGTCGTAAAGAATTTGCTCAACATCGAGCACCAGCGCTAAATCCTTATTACCATTTTCATCTTCCATACTGGCAATGCTGGTGATATTACGGCTGTTTACACCGGCTTCAGCGGTATGCACCTGACTCCAATCTAGGCGAATTATATTATCGACAGCCTCTACGGCAAAAGCCTGCGTACTCCGTGCATACTCGGTGATGAGGAGCAAATTGAGGCCGGTTTCAGGCGTGCAGCCGAGCGCTGCCGGAAGGTCGATAACCGGCATAATTTGGTCACGGATATTCACCACACCCAACAGTGGTGAAACCATGCCAGCCGCGCGATTAATTTTTTGCATGGGCACAATTTCACGCAGCTTGAAAACGTTGATCCCATAAAGCTCTGATTTACTGTCGTGTTGGCTTACACCTAACCGAAACAGTAACAGTTCAAACTTGTTGGATAAGGCTAGGTTAGCCCTTTCATCGATATCTTTCTGAAAACTATCCATCTAAACCTCAATTGTTAATCGGCAGGTGTTGTTAATAAGCAGTGTTTTCCATAAACAACGTTGGTCACAACACGAAGTGAATGCGTTATATATGTTATCGGCAAAGTTGAGGAAAAATAGAGAGTAGGGAGGGAAATGATTTTTCAGCCGAGGCTTTATATTTCGGTAATAGGTTGTTTAAAAAGGATTAGCCCTTATTAGACGTTATTAAAAAAGGCCAAGCGTAATATTTTTATTCGCTTAGCCCGCTGGTCTTGATTTTTACAACCTCATTCCGCCTGAAACTTCAATGCGTTGCCCATTGACCCAATGATTATCGTCAGAGAGGAATGAAGCCAGCATTTTACCAATATCGTCTGGCAAGCCTGGTCTGCCAAGCGCAGTCATGTTTGAAACGACTTGGTTTATTTCCGGATTATCGCGAACGACGCCGCCGCTGAAATCGGTTTGAATGGCGCCTGGCGCTACGCTATTCACCGAAATATTGCGTTTGCCGAGATCGTGAGCCAGATAACGAGTGAAAACCTCAACGGCACCTTTAACGGTGGCGTAGGCCACGCTATTTGGGTTCACAAAACGAGTTACGCCAGAAGAGATATTGACGATTTGACCGCCGTCTTTCATCAGCGGCAACAGCTTCTGGGTGAGGAAAAATACGCCTTTGAAGTTCACCTGAAATTGTAAATCTAATTCTTCTTCAGTCACTTGCATAAACGGCGTGTGGTTGGAGATACCCGCGTTATTAACGAGATAATTAAACCTATCAGCATTGAGTTCGTTTAGTGCTTCTTGTACTTGTGCAGCAAAACCATCAAATCCGGCTACGTTGGCCGTATCAAGGTGCAGGGCGATAGCTTTTGCTCCTGCTTTCTCTGCTTCTTCCACCACTTCTGCCGCTTCTTGCTGGCCTGATTTATACGTAAAAATAGAATGAATGCCGCGTTGGGCGAGATTGATGACGGTACTACGGCCAAGGCCTCGGCTTCCACCGGTGATAACTGCGACTTTAATGTTCTGGGTCATGATAAAAACGCCTCGTTGGTTTGATAAGTTAATGATAGGCATAGAAGGAGATAGTGGCGTGCTTGTTATGCGCGTATTATTGCCAGATCGTCTTTTTCGTAATGAATCCGAATATGAGCGAAGAGCTGCTATCTCTGCTAGCAAAGCATACATTTTCAAGCCATGAACAAACCCCGTTTTTAACGTCATTACCCGGCGTGACGCTGGTTCGAGCGAGTAATGGGCGATACCCTCGTCATATTTTGCATCGGCCTGCGCTATGTCTTGTACTGCAAGGCGTTAAGCGCACGGTTTTTGGTGAGGTTCCTTTTGATTACGCGGCTGGTCAGGCATTGATTGTTACAACGGCAATGCCAGGCGTGAGTCGCATACTGGAAGCTGATGCACGACATCCATACTTGGGCGTCATTATTGAATTCGATATAGCCGTGATACGCGATGTTTTTATGCAGCTCTCACATCGACTTTCGCAGCAAAATACCGCGCCACATGCGGCATTTGTGATAGATATCGATGCTCAACTTTCTCGCTGCTTATTACGTGGTCTACGATTGCTTGATAGTCCTGACGCGATCCCCGTGCTTTATGCTGGGTTTATGCAGGAGCTATGCTATTGGCTACTCATGGGACCTAACGGAGCTGATGTTGCACGTATTGTTACGCGTGATACTCACTCAATGGGGGTTGCAGGGGCGCTAGATTTGCTCAGAGAGAAGTACAAAGAGCCGTTGAGCCTTGAGTCTTTGGCGAAAGCGGCAAACCTTAGCCGTTCTGCTTTTCACCGTAAATTTAAAGAGTTAATTGGCATGAGCCCTTTAGAATATCAAAAGCAACTGCGTTTGCTCGAGGCTCGCCAACTGCTGTTGTCACGTAAAGGCACCGCGGAGGCCATTGCTTTTCAAGTGGGCTATAACAGTCCCAACCAGTTCAGCCGCGAATACTCGCGCATGTTTGGTTTATCACCGCGTAAAGACGCGCTGTTGTTGCGCTAATGCTTGGGTTATTTTTCTAAGAAATAGAGGGAGGGATATGAAGAAGCTAAGGCTAGATTTTTACTCTCAAACGCCACTTACGGTTGCCCAACAGCTAATCGGCTGTTATTTGGTTCGAGAGCAGGAAGAAGGGCAGATTATTGGGCGGATAAACGAAGTCGAAGCCTATGACAGCGCGATTGATAAAGCGAGCCATGCCTATGGGGGCAAACGAACCGTCAGAAATGAGCCTCTTTTTCAGGCTGGCGGCATAGCCCACGTTTACTTTATCTACGGCATGCATAATTGCCTTAATGTGGTAACAGGGCTGGCTGACGATGCGACGGCGGTTTTAATTCGGGGTATCGAGATTGTCCAAGGCATCGATCTCGCTGCACAAAACCGCAGTTGAAAAATATATCTAACGGCCCTGGCAAGCTTTGCCGTGCGCTCGCCGTTGATAGGTCGTTTGATTACGCGTCACTACTGGGTGATCAACTTTATATTTGTGAACAAATTGGTGGGCATAAAAAACAGGTAGAAAAAATCGTCGCGAGTAAGCGTATTGGGATTGATTATGCCGAGGAGGCCGTTGATTTCCTTTGGCGTTTTACCGATGAGTAAATACCAAGAATCATTTTAACATTATAAAAAATAAAGAAATTCTATTTAATCTACAATCGCCAGTGACTGGTCCATTGAGTTAATGAGCTGCCGTAGTAGCTGTATTTCATTATCTGACCACCATCCCATCACGTTGCCGATCAACAAAGCATCTCGTAAATCATTGACCGTTCTGACCTCAAATTTGTAGTCATGTTTGAGATCCCAGTGATTATCAAAGACTGTGCATGTCAGATTGGCCGGTAAATCATAGGCATGTGCTATGACGTAGCGCTGATTAGGCTTTGTTTTTAAGTAAATTTGTTCGTTAAATGAGCAGATTTCAAACGGAAAATGAACATCCGTGATCGAGCTTATTATATCTAGCGTGATATTAACTATTTGCATTTTTGGATACCTAAAAACCAAGGCAGTTCTTTTATATTTATAGGCATAGATATAAATAAAAGGGAACGATCTTGATCACAAATTAAATAAACCATAGTTGTCGGTAGAATCACATCTGTCGCTAATTAATATGCTGCCTTATTTATTAAGAGGCGGAAATTAAATCTGTATTTAAAATATTAACAATTAATCTACCTATTATCATCTTGATAATCGGGCGTAGAACTACGCATCTGCAACATTGATAACAATCCATTAATATCGCTTAAATTATATTTGTAAGAATACAAAAATATTTTTTTCTTTAAATCTTCATATAATAATTAAAATGGAAATACTTTTCATAATTTGAAAATCAGAAAATAAATAATGAATTAAATTATCGCGACGCCAATCACATTCAAGTCTGAAATATTTCATCATACTGCAGGCGTCAAATAATCTGTGGGATGAGAAAATGAAGATATATAATAATCTACCTGTGACGCTTAACGACATAATTGAGGCCCAACAAAGGATAAAAGGTCATGTGTATAAAACTGGCATGCCTAAGTCTAACTACCTCAGTGAACGTTGTAACGGCACCATCCATCTAAAATTTGAGAATATGCAACGCACCGGTTCTTTTAAAATTCGCGGTGCTTTTAATAAGTTAGCTTCATTATCCAGAGAAGAACGTGAGCAGGGCGTGATTGCCTGTTCAGCCGGTAACCACGCGCAGGGCGTTTCCCTGTCTTGTGCCATGCTGGGAATTGACAGCAAAGTAGTTATGCCTTGCACTGCGCCAAGCTCTAAAGTTGCCGCAACGGCAGATTATTCTGCTGAAGTTATCCTTCACGGAAATAGCTTTAATGACACCATCTCAAAAGCTCATGAATTAATTGAGTTAGAAAATAGAATCTTTATTCCTCCTTACGACGATGCAAAAGTGATTGCAGGCCAAGGAACTATCGGTTTAGAAATCCTTGAAGATCTGTATGACGTGGATAACGTAATTGTCCCTATCGGTGGTGGGGGATTAATTTCCGGTATCGCTATCGCGTTAAAATCAATTAACCCAACAATCAATATCATAGGTGTTCAAGCGGTCAACGTTCACGGAATGGCAAAATCTTTCCACGAAGGACAATTTTTATCTCACCGCACAACAGGTACAATTGCGGACGGCTGCGACGTGGCGACGCCAGGCAAACTGACATATGAGATTGTCAAAGAGCTGGTAACCGACATTGTTGTAGTCACTGAAGAAGAAATTAAGCGCGGTATGATTGATCTTATCCAAAGAAACAAGATCGTGACTGAAGGTGCTGGAGCATTGGCATCTGCGGCCATATTAAGCGGTAAGCTCAAGGGCTATATCGAAAATAAAAAGACCGTTAGCCTTATTTCCGGTGGGAATATTGATTTATCCAGAATATCAGAGATAACGGGACTGAATCACGTTCACTAATAACTATGCAAACACCCGACAGGGTATAGACCCTAGCTGAGGTTACAGTGATGTAGCCTCAAAAAAGGGCAAATCCGTGAGGAATTACAGTATGACGACAGACAGCGTTACCTATTCGAATCAGGGAACTATGTGGCGGAAATCGGACACCACATGGACTCTTGGATTATTTGGCACCGCCATCGGCGCAGGGGTTCTGTTCTTCCCTATCCGTGCAGGCTTTGGCGGTTTGATCCCTATCCTGATCATGCTTGTGCTGGCCTACCCAATTGCTTTCTTATGTCACCGCGCATTAGCTCGCCTGTGTCTGTCTGGTAGCAATATCACCGGCAACATTACCGACACGGTTGAAGAGCATTTTGGTAAAACAGGTGGGGTCATTATTACCTTCCTGTACTTCTTCGCGATTTGCCCTCTGTTATGGATTTATGGTGTCACCATCACCAACACCTTCATGACATTCTGGGAAAACCAGCTGCAGTTAATGCCGTTGAACCGTGGCCTCGTCGCTCTGGTTCTGTTAATGGCCATGGCTTTCATCATCTTCTTCGGAAAAGATTTGATGGTGAAGGTAATGAGCTTCCTGGTGTTCCCATTCATCGCCAGCTTGGTTCTGATTTCCCTGTCGCTGATCCCTTACTGGAACGCGTCTGTATTTGAACAAGTTAGCACTAGCAGCATCTCTCTGCTGGGTCACGACGGCATTCTGGTTAACGTATGGCTGGGTATCGCCATCATGGTGTTCTCCTTTAACTTCTCGCCTATCGTTTCCTCTTTCGTTGAATCAAAACGTGAAGAATACGAGCCTGAGTTTGGCAAGCAGTTCACCGAAGACCGCTGCTCTAAAATCATCTCTCGCGCAAGTATGCTGATGGTTGCCGTGGTCATGTTCTTTGCCTTCAGCTGCCTGTTTACGCTGTCTCCAGCGATGATGGCCGACGCTAAAGCGCAAAACATTCCGGTTCTTTCTTATCTGGCAAACCACTTCTCAAGCATGGCCGGTGGTAAATCTACCTTCTCAACCGTGTTGGAATATGGCGCGTCACTGATTGCTCTGGTCGCTATCTTCAAATCGTTCTTCGGTCACTATCTGGGAACGTTGGAAGGGATGAATGGCCTGATTGTTAAGTTCGCTTGTAAAGGCGACAAGAAGAAGTATTCAACCGGCAAACTGAACCTGATCAGCATGTTCTTCATCATGGGCTCTACTTGGGTAGTGGCTTATGTTAACCCGAACATCCTTGACCTGATTGAAGCCATGGGTGCGCCTATCATTGCCTCCCTGCTGTGTCTGCTACCGATGTATGCGGTTCGCAAAGTGCCAGCGCTGGCAAAATATAAAGGCAAGCCAGAAAACTACTTTGTTACCATCGTTGGCCTGCTGACCATTCTGAATATTTTCTACAAACTTATTTAATCTAAATTTTAAAGAATAACAGCTAACTCCTCTCTGGGGAGTTAGCTGTGAGGTATATCTATGTCTTCAAAATCTGTAGTGCTAGTTATTAATTGTGGATCTTCATCAATTAAATTCTCTGTTATGCAAGGAAATAACTGCGATGTGATGATGTCCGGCATTGTTGATAACGTCGGTATTGAAAATACCTCAATGACCATTGATAAAACTATCAGTATTAATTTAAAAACCGGTAGTTATGAAGATGCATTGAACTCTATTGTTAGAGAATTAGAAAAAAGAAAACTCAGCGATGCTATTTCATGTGTGGGTCACCGTATTGCCCACGGTGGAGAAGCATTTAGCGATGCGACATTAATTAATGATGAAGTTTTGAAAGAAATTACTAATGTTTCATCCCTGGCACCTTTACATAATTATGCCAACCTTGAGGGCATTATGGCTGCGCGCCATATATTCCCTGAATTACCGCATGTAGCCGTATTTGATACCGCGTTTCATCAGACCTTAAAACCTGAAGCTTATACCTATGCGCTTCCACAGCAATATTTCAAACAATATGGCGTGAGAAGATATGGCTTCCACGGAACCTCTCATCGCTATGTGGCACAGCAGGCGATTGAACAATTAGGCTTAGATGAAAAGAACTCTGGGATTATTGTCGCTCACCTAGGTAATGGCGCATCTGTCTGTGCGGTACAAAATGGCCAAAGCGTTGATACGTCTATGGGCATGACTCCGCTGGAAGGCTTGGTCATGGGAACGCGTAGCGGTGACGTTGATTTTGGCGCATTAGCATATTTGGCGGATAAAACCGGCAAGACGTTAGAAGATTTGATGTTCATGGTGAACAAAGAGTCTGGTCTGTTAGGTATTTCTGGGCTTTCAAGCGACCTGCGCGTGTTGCAAAAAGCGTATGAAGAAGGGCATGAAGGCGCACAGCTGGCGATCAACGTTTTTGTGCACCGCTTAGCCCGTCATATCGGTGGCCATGCTGCTTCGTTGAATAAGCTTGATGCCATTGTGTTCACCGGCGGCATTGGTGAGAACTCTGAGCTGATTCGCCAATTAACGCTACAGCATCTTGCGGTATTCGGTCTTGAACTCGACGAAGCAAAAAATCATCTGCGTCGCACCGGAGAGGCTGAAGTGATTACGGCGCCGAGTTCTAAAGTTATTGCCGCAGTGATCCCAACTAATGAAGAGAAGATGATTGCGCTGGATGCTATTCGCGTGAGTTCCTCCGCTGAACATATTGCATTCGCATAACGTAATTTAATTACGCCTAAATAAATACTGCCGAAATACTCTTTTCGCCCCTAATTAAATAGGGGCGATACCTATGGTTCATGGAGCTTGATAATGAATATCGATCTGGACGTGACAGAGAATACATTTACTGAAGCTTGGAATGGTTTTGCAGGAACGGAATGGAAAGAAAGCATTAATGTAAGAGACTTCATTCAGAATAACTATTCGCCTTATGAAGGCGATGAGTCTTTCCTTTCGACTGCAACCGAAGCAACCACCAAGCTGTGGGAAAAAGTAATGGAAGGCGTGCGGATTGAAAACTCCACTCACGCGCCGGTCGATTTTGATAATGATATAGCAACAACCATTACCGCCCATGCACCGGGGTATATCCATCAAGATCTGGAAAAAATTGTTGGCTTACAAACTGAGAAACCGCTGAAACGTGCGTTATTCCCGTTTGGCGGAATCAATATGATCGAGAGCTCGTTTGAAGCCTACAATCGCAAGCTGGATCCTAATTTTAAATATCTTTTCACCGATATTCGTAAAACACACAACCAAGGCGTGTTTGACGTTTACTCACCTGAAATGATGCGCTGCCGTAAATCCGGCGTTTTAACCGGTTTGCCAGACGGCTATGGCCGTGGGCGTATCATCGGTGACTATCGCCGCGTGGCTCTGTATGGCATCCGTTATCTGATCCGTGAACGTGAATTACAGTTTGCTGATTTACAGGGCAAACTGGAGAAAGGGATTCAGCTTGAGCAAGTGATTCGCCAGCGCGAAGAATTGGCCGAGCAGCGCCGTGCGCTGAAGCAAATTCAGGAAATGGCGGCGAAATACGGGTTTGATATTTCTCGTCCGGCACAGAACGCGCAAGAAGCTATTCAGTGGCTCTATTTTGGCTATTTGGCGGCGGTGAAATCGCAGAACGGCGGCGCGATGTCGCTGGGCCGTACTTCGACGTTCTTAGATGTGTATATCGAACGCGATCTGAAAAATGGGGTGATCAATGAGCAGGAAGCACAGCAGCTGATTGACCATTTCATTATGAAAATCCGCATGGTGCGTTTCTTACGCACGCCTGAGTTTGATACGTTGTTCTCTGGCGACCCAATCTGGGCAACCGAAGTTATCGGCGGGATGGGCTTAGACGGCAG
Organism: Obesumbacterium proteus; assembly: GCF_001586165.1. NCBI lineage: Bacteria > Pseudomonadati > Pseudomonadota > Gammaproteobacteria > Enterobacterales > Hafniaceae > Obesumbacterium > Obesumbacterium proteus. The sequence goes on from NZ_CP014608.1 coordinate 839,806, forward strand.
AACGCTAGTCACCAAAAACTCCTACCGTTATCTGAATACGCTGGAAACCATGGGGCCATCACCAGAGCCTAACCTGACAATCCTGTGGTCAGAGCGCTTACCAAAAGCATTCAAAGCCTACGCTGCGAATCTGTCTATCGCGACCTCGTCGTTACAGTATGAAAACGATGATTTGATGCGCCCTGACTTTGACAGTGATGACTATGCGATTGCCTGCTGTGTTAGCCCAATGGTGGTTGGCAAGCAGATGCAGTTCTTTGGTGCTCGCGCCAACTTGGCAAAAACCTTGCTGTATTGCATCAACGGCGGCGTGGATGAAAAACTGAAAATTCAGGTTGGTCCGAAAGTGCCAGCCATGACAGATGAAGTCTTGGATTACGACAAAGTCATGGCGAGTCTGGATTCGTTTATGGATTGGTTGGCAGTGCAGTACATCACTGCGCTGAACGTTATCCACTACATGCACGATAAATACAGCTATGAAGCCGCGTTAATGGCGCTGCATGACCGCGATGTAGTTCGCACCATGGCGTGTGGTATCGCTGGTCTGTCGGTCGCCGCTGACTCACTCGCCGCTATCAAGTATGCCAAAGTGCGCCCAATTCGTGACGAAAACGGGTTGGCGATCGACTTCGCTATCGACGGTGAATACCCGCAGTTCGGTAACAACGACCATCGTGTCGATGATATTGCCTGTGACTTGGTTGAGCGCTTCATGAAGAAGATCCAGAAGCTGCCAACTTACCGAGATGCCGAGCCAACGCAGTCTATTCTGACCATAACCTCAAACGTGGTTTACGGGCAGAAAACCGGGAATACGCCGGACGGACGCCGCGCAGGCACGCCATTTGGCCCGGGGGCTAACCCAATGCACGGTCGCGATCGTAAAGGTGCGGTAGCGTCGTTAACCTCGGTGGCGAAACTGCCGTTCAAATACGCCAAAGACGGTATTTCTTATACCTTCTCTATCGTCCCAGGGGCGTTAGGCAAAGACGAATTTATCCGTAAAAACAATCTCGTGGGTCTGATTGATGGCTATTTCCATCATGAGGAAAACGTCGAAGGCGGACAGCATCTCAACGTGAACGTTATGAACCGAGAAATGCTGCTGGATGCGATTGAAAACCCAGATAAATACCCGAGTTTAACCATCAGGGTATCAGGCTATGCGGTACGATTTAACGCGCTGACGCGTGAACAACAGCAAGATGTGATCTCAAGGACGTTCACTAGCTCGCTGTAATGTTCTCTAAAGCGAACTAACGAAAGCCCTGCGCAAGTTTGCGGGGCTTTTTTTATAGGGTAAAGGCGCATGTCTTGTCTCACAGTTCCAGCCGAAACAGATTCCACCGTGAATTAGGTAAGGTTATTCTATTCATAAGTTTTCTACATGGAGAGGTCATGAATATGTATAAAAGCATTTTGGTGCCGGTAGATATTGAAGAGGATATTCTGACTCAAAACGCCCTGCGTCACGTTGAGTATTTGGCAAAAATGTCAGACGCTGATGTGCATTTCTTGTATGTTTTGCCAGATGCACAGGCCTTCGTTACTGCATACTCTTTTGGCATCAAAGAGTTTGAAAACAAAGCGGTAACCTATGCTGAAGAAAGAATTAGAGAACTCATTCAGGGGGTAGATTTGCCCGCTGAGCGTATGTCTTACACCATTCGTTTCGGCACCCCGCGGGATGAGGCGCTGCAACAGGCTGATGAAATGGGCGCTGACCTCATCATTGTTGGTTCGCACCGCCCAAGCGTTAAAACGTACCTGCTAGGCTCGAATGCGGCAGGCATTGTGCGCCATGCTAAAGTTAATGTGATGGTGATCCGTTAGGCTGGCTGCCATTCTGTTTGTTTGAATGATTTATGTGAAAAAGGAGCGGATATCCGCTCCTTTTTATTAGCCATTTTGCTCTGCCGCTGTGCCTAATTCAGCAATAACAAACAGGACAAATCGTCGTTTGCATTTATCTTATCGATATAGGCATTCAGCTCTTTAGGCAGGTTGCTGTTGTGATTGTAGACCACATGGAACGAGCCAAATAACTTCATGATCTCTTCCTGCGTTATTTCTCTGGTCATGGACATGATGGATATCTGGGTTTTTAAATAAAAATAATCTGTCATCATTAGATAGTATTGGCGCAGGATGTTGTTCATATCCCGACCAGGGAAACCGCTATTATACATATGATAAAGAAGATAATTTTTCATCACATGCTCGTCAGATAAACAAGAGTTAGCCAAGACCTTTTTCCATTGCGCGTCTAATTGACTAAATTTATCACCTATCTTCGCATCGCTCGGCTCTTGGTCTAACTCTAAATAATGAGCAAGTGCATGGTGATTTTCCTCGAGAAAATCACGTCCTCGATTTAACTGATTAATGGCTGTGCCAAATATGCTTAATAGCATCACCTTCATATTCGGTGAACTGCTAATTTGGCTACGCTGTTGAGCCATATCCCCGTTGGATAGCTGTGTATTTAGCGTTAAGAACAAGGACTCTAGATCGTCAAGGTGCGCTTCAACATCGAATTCGATCTGCTGCAAATAAAGAATAAGGTGCACGATAGCGAGCAGGTTATCCTCGATGGCCGGGCTATCGGCCATGACCAGATGGCTGCAAAATAGGTTAATAAGCTGGGTTGTCTGAGAGCGTTCAATGTGTGCCGCTTTTTTCCCAATCCGGTTAGCCGTTTCAACAATGAGCTTGATGTCTTCATTGACTAACATGCTATCTGGCTGGAATAAAACTTGGTTTGCTACTTCAGGACACGCCATGGTGAGGCTCAACAACGTCTCGTTGGCATACTGTTTTTGGAGGCGGGGAAATGTTTTGCACGTTACGCTCAGGGCATTGGCTCCCATTTTGGCGTGAATGGTACAGAGCTTATCTTCATTGAGCATAGGGCAATTTCCTGACTCATCTGGCTTTACCGTAGCAAAATTGTCATAGCCTTTGCGGGTTAATAGCAGTGAGTTTTTTGCGAAAGATTTAATCTTTTCGTGGTGAGAATCGGTATATTTTTTATAGGTTTTCTTATCAATCGATATTTTCCAGCCGGTACAGCAATGATCGACGCAGTCAGCGCCAGTGCATTGAAATCGGGTGTAAAAATTGGGGGTAACGGTCTTATGTGTTTTCATATGCTAGCCAGTGATAGGGTTCTAGTGATGTTTAAATTATCACCAGCCAGCTTTTTTGATCTTTGAATAAACGGGATAAAAATAGGCTAATTAATGCCACTGCGTGTTTGTTCTAGCATTTGACGATAGCTGCGTATTTCCCTTTGTGAATCTTCCAGCCCTAACGCGAATGCTTGATGGCGTAAATCATTGAGCAATTCTGGTACCGCCTGTTCATCGTCGGTCATGATGGCGATTTCGGCAAAATGGCCTAGCGTTGGCAGATAGTCGAGGGTGATGTGGTAACGACCTAAGAAATAGATGCTGCGGTTTTTCTCCATGCGCAAGCTGGGCTCAAAACCGAGTTTCTGCACCATGCTGGCTACTTTTTCACAATCATCAATATTAATCGCTTCGCATTCAGATACGTCCGGCCCTTTAACGATCCACAGCTTAATGCCTGATGGCTGCATTTCCCGAATGCACATGCTAATGCCGTTCTTTTTCAGCGTTGAGTCTGAGTGCTCAGACGTTGGGAGGTCATAGTAGCAATCGATCTCACGATTATTGAGGTGAAAAGGTTCTGCTCCTGCCAAAGTGATGCGTTCGAGAAAGGCTGCGGGATCGCTGAGATGAAATTTCAGCTCAGCCTCATACTTCCCTGCAAAATGTACGCTCGTCATAGGATGTCTTAGGTAGATAACACGATGTCATGAAGGATAACACGGTAGCCAACTGCACTGACGTTGGTGAGCGCTATTTGTGAAGTGTCTCTCTTAGAAAAATAAATAATTAAGGTAGCTGAATATCTATTATCGTAAAGATTTGTGGATGAACAATAGCGTTTGTTTTTTATGTAAATCTAATCGTTGGGTAGATTATAAATAAATATCACTATAAGGTAAAAAAATAAAATCGTTGTGCATAACATATTGCTAAATGTGCTTTTTATAGTCTTTATTATTGCTTATCTTATTGATTTTAATTGTTTTATGTCGCCTGCTCTGTGTTTTTCACCTGACTTTACAACGCAGATAAATAAGGGCAATACTAATTCCAAGGAAAGAGCGGATAAAACCCTAATGCGTTATATAAGGTTTAACAATAACGCTCATTCTATTTGTATGGCGGTTTAGTGCTCTGAGAATATATACCCTTCATACTTCAAGCTGCATTTTTGTTGGCCGTGTTCACTCACCCGAATCACTTACTTGAGTAAGCTCATCGGGCTTCGTTCACCTGCCGCCTCAATGCAACGCGAATTATTTGGGTATAGCTAAATATCCTCAGCGCGACTAAACGTTATGTTTATTTATCTGTAAGGATAAACACATGATGAAAGTATTAATTGTTGAAAGTGAATTTCTCCATCAAGACACCTATGTGGGTGCCGCCGTTGAGCGTTTGGCCGATGAGCTGAGCCGTCAAAATGTTGAGGTGATCAAAGCCGCCTCATTTGACGATGGCTATGCCATTTTGTCTGCCAATGAAGCGATAGATTGCCTGATGTTTAGCCGCGGAATGGATGACTCCGCCGAACACGCGCTGGCGCAGCAACTGCTTAATAAACTGCATGAGCGACAGGAAAATGTTCCGGTCTTTTTGTTGAGTGACAGAGAGAAAACCACTCAGGAACTTAGCCGCGAGATGATGGAGCAAATCGATGAATTTGCTTGGATCCTTGAAGACACCGCTGATTTTATTGCTGGCCGCGCCGTTACTGCCATGAACCGTTATCATCAGCAGCTGCTGCCACCATTGATGACGGCGCTGATGAAATATAGCGACGTTCATGAATATTCATGGGCAGCGCCGGGCCATCAGGGCGGCGTTGGTTTTACTAAAACGCCAGCCGGTCGTTTTTACCACGACTATTACGGTGAAAACCTGTTCCGCACCGATATGGGGATTGAGCGTACCTCACTAGGATCTTTGCTCGATCACACCGGCGCATTCGGTGAAAGTGAAAAGAACGCGGCCCGCGTGTTCGGTGCAGATCACTCGTATTCTGTGGTGGTGGGGACTTCTGGTTCGAACCGCACCATTATGCAGGCGTGTATGACCGAAGATGACGTGGTGGTTATTGACCGCAACTGTCATAAATCCATTGAACAGGGGCTGATATTAACCGGTGCTAAACCCGTTTACATGCTGCCTAGTCGTAACCGTTATGGGATTATCGGGCCAATTTATCCGCAGCAGATGCAGCCGGAAGTGATTAAAGAAAAAATCGCCAACAGCCCGCTGAGTAAAAGCAAGCAGGGCCAACGCCCTTCTTATAGCGTGGTGACCAACTGTACTTATGATGGTGTGTGCTACAACGCCAAAAATGCGCAGGATTTGTTGGAAAAAACCACTGACCGAATTCATTTTGATGAAGCTTGGTATGGCTATGCTCGCTTTAACCCAATGTATAGCGATCACTACGCTATGCGTGGAGAACCTGGCGATCATGAAGGGCCAACGCTGTTTGCGACTCACTCAACGCACAAACTGCTCAATGCGTTATCTCAGGCATCTTATATTCATGTGCGCGACGGTCGCGGCGCCGTTGATTTTTCACGCTTTAACCAAGCGTACATGATGCACGCCACCACTTCGCCACTGTATGCGATCTGCGCTTCTAACGATGTGGCTGTATCGATGATGGATGGCAACAGCGGTCTGTCTCTGACGCAGGAAGTGATTAACGAAGCGGTAGACTTCCGTCAGGCGATGGCGCGTTTGTATAAAGAGTTTACTCAGGATGGTGATTGGTTCTTCAAACCGTGGAACCAAGAAATTGTTACCGATCCGGCAACCGGCAAGCAGATGGCGTTTGAAGATGCGCCAGCTCAGCTTCTGGCAACCGAACAAAGCTGTTGGGTGATGAATCCTGAAGATAACTGGCACGGCTTTAAAGATCTGCCTGAAAACTGGAGCATGTTGGACCCTATCAAGGTCAGTATTTTGGCTCCAGGCATGGGCGATGACGGTGAGTTGCAAGAGAAGGGCGTACCCGCTGCGTTGGTCACCGCATGGCTAAGCCGTCATGGTATTGTGCCGACGCGCACTACCGATTTCCAAGTGATGTTCCTGTTCTCGATGGGCGTTACCAAAGGAAAATGGGGTACGCTTATCAACACGCTGCTTTCGTTTAAACGGCATTATGATGCTAATACTCCGCTATCTTCAGTATTGCCCGATCTGGTTGCGCAGCAGCCAGAAATCTACGGCAAGCTGGGCTTGCGTGATTTGGGCGACAAAATGTTTGCCTATCTGCGTAAAAATAAACCAGGTGCTAAACTGAATACGGCTTATTCTGGCCTGCCAGAAGCGGTGATGACACCGCGTGCAGCCTATCAGGCCATTGTGGCGAATAAGGTGGAGATGGTTGCGATTGACGGTCTGGTCAACCGTGTTGCAGCTAACTCCATCATCCCTTACCCACCAGGAATCCCAATGCTATTATCCGGTGAAAGCTTCGGCGGTGAAGAGAGCCCACAGATCGGTTATCTGCGAGCTCTACAGGCTTGGGACCACGAATTCCCCGGTTTTGAACATGAAACCGAAGGGACTGAAATTATCAACGGTGTTTATCACGTGATGTGTGTTCGCACGGAATAACCATCGTTGGTGATGAAGCAAAGACACCACAGCAAAAAAAAGATAAAGCAGTTTCTCTTGTAGTATTTGCGCGGGTATATCCCGCGCTTTTTCATTCCTGTATGTTTGTTTTTTACTCTGTAATTGTACAATTACTCTGCGTAAAAAAAATGATACGGAAGTATTTATCCCCGCGATATTGAATAATTAAAAAAGCTCTGTATTTTAGTGTCTGGTCGTAGAATTGTCATATGTATTACTTTTTATTTTATGCCTTATTACTTTAGTCGATAAGTCTAACTTAATAACGGCATTTTATTCTTTTACGTCTGTAGGATGTCTTAATATGAAACTCAGTAACAACGAAGGTTGCGTTGTCGTTTTAACACGCAAAGATGTCACTGTTAATTTTAACTCTGAGAATGAAATTACATTCAAAGCCAATCACATGATGCTAATTTCATGTAAAAATAACGTAATAGATTTTTCAGAACTGGATGACTCAGCAGTATTATATTTGAATAAAGATGTTATTAAGGACTATATCCATTTCTTAAAAAAAGATATCAGCGCTCTGTCCCCTAATCTGCGTTCCACACCGTGCTATATGATTGAACGCTGCCAGACACCACATATTTTCCAAGAGGCGGTACGCCTATCGCAAGATGCGCAAGGCTGTGAGGTTGACCGCGAACGTAGCCGTTGTCTTTCGTTCACCGTTTTATCTATTTTCCTAAGCAATAACAATCTAATACCTTTTCTTATTCGTGAAATTAGAAGCAATCTTAGCGCGAATGTTTACAGCATCATTCAAAGCAATATGCATAAAGAATGGAGCCTAACGTCCGTCGCCAGTTGCCTGTGTTTAAGTCCTAGCTCATTGAAAAAGAAGCTAAAAAATGAAGACACCACCTACAGTAAAATCATCACTGACTGTAGAATGCGCTATGCCGTTGAACAACTGATTGTTTTTAATAAAAATATCTCTCAGGTTTCTTCCCTATGTGGCTATAGCAGCACATCCTACTTTATCTCCGTATTCAAGGAATACTACGGGACAACGCCGCTAAACTATGTGCATCAGCATAGAGGTAAAATGATTGCATAGAATTTCACTATAAATGAATATATTTTAAATTCCTGACTTTGCCATTTTGTTCGCTGAGAATACTTACTAAATTGTTTGCTTGATTAATGTCTAACTACTGCCGAAATGCAACTCTACTCATCGTAGAGAAAAGGTTGTATATATTTATGGTGAGGTGGTTTGGTATATATTTATGAAGTTTGAAAAGTTATGTAATCTTTTAATTATTTATCTTTATAAATATTATTTTAGCTGAATTGTCATTGGCTAAAAATATGCCGGAAATGGCGATGTTAGCCGTTTGCTACTGCCATGATTTAACTCTGAGAGTAATATAATTTCTACCAAAAATTCTATTTAACTTAAGGTTAGATTATGTCTTCGGATTCTGAATCTCATAAAGTTGGCCTCATTCCCGTTACCTTAATGGTATCAGGGAATATTATGGGCTCCGGCGTATTTTTATTACCGGCAAACTTAGCGTCTACCGGCGGAATTGCAATCTACGGATGGTTGGTGACTATCATTGGCGCATTAGCGCTTTCAATGGTGTATGCCAAGATGTCGTCTTTAGATCCCAGTCCCGGCGGTTCTTATGCTTATGTTCGTCGTTCCTTTGGCCCATTCCTTGGTTACCAAACCAACGTGCTGTATTGGTTAGCCTGCTGGGTGGGGAATATCGCGATGGTGGTGATTGGCGTTGGCTACCTCAGCTATTTCTTCCCAATTTTGAAAGATCCAATGGTGTTGACCATTACCTGTGTGGTCGTGTTGTGGATCTTTGTATTGCTCAACATTGTTGGGCCACAGATGATTACCCGTGTTCAGGCAGTGGCAACGGTTTTAGCGCTGATTCCTATTGTAGGGATTGCGGTATTTGGTTGGTTTTGGTTCCGCGGTGAAACCTATATGGCAGCGTGGAACGTGAGCGGGCAGGGCACCTTTGGCGCTATCCAAAGCACCTTGAGCGTAACGCTCTGGTCATTTATCGGGGTGGAAAGTGCCTCGGTGGCGGCTGGCGTGGTTAAAAACCCTAAGCGCAACGTTCCGATTGCCACCATCGGTGGGGTGCTGATTGCCGCCGTGTGCTACGTATTATCCACCACCGCCATTATGGGGATGATCCCGAATGCGGCACTGCGTGTTTCTGCCTCACCTTTCGGGGATGCGGCGCGTATGGCCTTAGGTAATACGGCAGGTGCGGTAGTTTCATTCTGTGCGGCTGCGGGCTGCTTGGGCTCATTAGGTGGCTGGACACTGCTGGCTGGTCAAACTGCTAAGGCCGCAGCCGATGATGGCTTGTTCCCACCCATTTTCGCCAAAGTTAACAAGGCGGGTACGCCGGTTGCGGGTTTGCTGATTGTTGGCGTATTAATGACGATTTGTCAGTTCGGCAGTATTTCACCTAATGCGGCGAAAGAGTTTGGTTTGGTTTCGTCGGTGAGCGTGATCTTTACACTGGTGCCTTATCTTTATACCTGTGCGGCATTGTTGCTGCTGGGCCACGGCCACTTCGGTAAGGCTCGCCCTGTTTATTTGGCGATTGTCAGCATTGCATTTGTCTACTGTATTTGGGCCGTTGTCGGTTCCGGTGCGCAGGAAGTGATGTGGTCGTTCGTGGTGTTAATGGTGATCACGGCGCTTTATGCCTTGAACTATAACCGTCAGCATAAAAACCCTTATCCGCTGGATAATACGAATCCTGATGGTTCGTTAAAAGCATCGGCAAAAAATCCGAGCTAAAGTTTTATTGCTTGATATTAACCCGCAGCGGCTTCGGCTCTGCGGGTTTTTTGTTGAGTTAGTTAAGCCTGCGCACTGCGCTGCTGTAACTGGGTCAAAGCCGTTAGGGCACGCTGGGCGTCGGCGGCAGGAATGAAAATGTGGTCGTGATAATAAGCAGCCACCACGTTGGCGCTGATACCCGCCTGTGCGAGTTCGGTGGCAATCGCCGCGGTTAGCCCAACGGCCTCAAGGCTAGAGTGAACCGTGAGCGTGATTTGACGGAAGTCTGAACTGGTATCGAGGCCAGCGGCTTGGGCACCTTCACGTGTTAAAATCAGCGTGATCCCTTCGGCTTCCATAAAAAGCCCCAGCGGGTTCAGCGCGGCGGCTTGTTCCAGCGTGAGTGATTGGCTGGTACAAAAAACGAAAGCTTGCGGGTTAAGTGTGGGCTCCATCGAGGCCAGAAGCTGGGTAATATCTTTAATGCCGCTCATGTAAGTATCTCCTTAACAATTTGGCGCTAGATTAGCGGGCGATCGATGTGGCGTTAAATTAAAAAAAGTTTGCTGCAATTAGGTATGCTAATAGAAGTACGTTGCAACGCGATGAGAGAGGGGATGGTCATGATTGAAGTGATTCTGGTTGATGAAAACGATATGCCGATTGGCAGAATGGAAAAGCTTGAGGTTCATCAGCAGGGGCTATTGCATCGCGCCATCTCTGTGTACGTGTTTAACGATCATAACGAGCTATTGATCCAGCGCCGTGCGGCAGGGAAATATCATGCTGGCGGCCAGTGGAGTAATACCTGCTGCGGTCATCCACTCCCCGGTGAAGATACTCAAGAAGCGGCGATGCGGCGGCTTTATCAAGAAATGGGAATGGCGTGCGCGCTGCATGAATCTTTTGAGCTGAGTTACTGCCTCGACGTTGGCGGTGGGCTAACTGAGCACGAGCTGGCACATGTTTTTATTGGTCATAGCAACGTGGTTCCACAGCTTAATGCAGAAGAGGCCGATGCTTTTGCCTACCATCCCGTGGATGAAATTTTAGAGCAAATGAAGCTCAAGCCCGAGCGCTTTACGCCGTGGTTTAGGCTGTGTCTGCCGAAAGTCGTCGCACATCTCGACTGAAGTTTTGCATCGAGCTGGCGAATATTTCCTGACAAATGCCTTCTGTAATGAAATGTCGGGTATGTGGTTTTTTGTCGGCTGGCCTGAAACCAGGGTTAATCATTGTTTTTAAATGCTTTTATCTGAAAAGCCGCATAGTAAGTTTGTCTCTCTCTCATCGGATTAAAATTCATACGTAAAGTTGCTTAAATTGCGTTCAAAAAAATTGAATAAGAAGCTCAAAACTATCCGATTTTAACTCTTCGTTAACCGATCTATTCTTTAGTCATCGGAAGGCGGGCGCCTTTCAAAACGACAAAATTTAAAGAAAGGTAAACGTTATGAAAATCATCAAAAATTTAGCTGTAGTTTTCGCACTCTCTGCAACCGCATTCGCTGCTACTGCCGCAGACCTCTCTTCTCAGCCAACGTCTGACATGCAGAAAATGGGCGTTGTATCCGTAAGTGGCGCAACTAACCTTGATGGGTTGGAAGCACGCGTAGCGGCTAAAGCTGAACAGGCTGGCGCATCTTCTTATCGCATTATTTCCACCTCTGGAAATAACAAAATGCATGCTACTGCTGAACTGTATAAATAATCGATACTCGTCATACTTGATACAGCATCTGTAGTTCAGAAGCAGTACAGAAAAGGCCTTTCCCAATCAATGGGAAAGGCCTTTTTGTTGTCAGCTTTAAACCACCTCCTCGGGAGGTGGTGATTGTCCCTGTGAGGCTATAGCCTGAAGGAAGCCCATGCCAGAAAATTCCAGCTTACTCACCACAAGTAAGAAGGAAATCACTGACATGAGCAGTTATAGAAGTTCAGCACATGTATTCTGGCGTTGCAAATATCACTTGGTGTGGACGCCAAAGTATCGCTACAAGGTTTTAGCAGGGGCGGTAGGTAAAGAGCTTTATCGCTCAGTTTATATACTTTGCAATATGAAAGATTGTGAGGTACTTGAACTGAATGTTCAGCCAGACCATGTTCATCTTGTCGTGATGATCCCGCCGAAACTCTCGATCTCAACGCTGATGGGCGTCCTGAAAGGGCGCACAGCTATTCGTCTCTACAACAAGTTTCCGCATATACGAAAGAAGCTGTGGGGTAATCATTTTTGGGCGAGGGGATATTTTGCCGACACAGTTGGAGTGAACGAAGAAATTATCAGGCGCTACGTGAGGCATCAGGATAAGAAAGACCAAGAATACGAACAGCAAATGGCGTTATTACAGGATTAAAACGAACAAGGCCCCCTTTTAGGGGGCCCCATTTAAAGCCACCTCTTCAAGAGGTGGATTTTTACTTTTGATATTCAGGGGAGCGGTTGTGCCTTTCTCACGGTTTTGGTGGTAGCCTAAGAAATCGCATCTGAAGATGTCAATTATGTTCGGTACAACGGGCGTTATCGTGGAGGACTGCACTGTGGGGAATAACATCGTGGATAAAAAAATCGGTTTTATTGGCTGTGGCAATATGGGCAAGGCGATTTTAGGTGGTCTGGTGGCGAGTAAATTAGTCTCACCGGAAAATATCACGGTGTATAACCGTAGTGCGCAAAGCGTTGAGGCGATTAGCCAAGAGTTTGGTAGCCAAGGTGCCAGCAGCGCAGATGAAGTCGCTAAGCAGGCTGATATTCTGATCGTAGGTGTTAAGCCGAATATGATGACGAATGTTTTGGGTGAAATTAGAGAATCGCTCAAGCCAAACGCGATTGTGGTTTCCATTGCGGCCGGTGTCACGCTAGAAACGCTAGAATTTGCGCTGAAAGATGGGCAAAAAGTGGTGCGTGTGATGCCGAATACGCCGGCGTTGGTGAATGCAGGAATGTCGTCCATTACGCCGAATAAGCAAATGACCGAAGATGAAAGCGAGCTGATTGTAGAAATTTTTAGCAGCTTTGGTAAGGCCGCTATTGTTCCTGAATATCTGATCCACTCCGTGGTGGGCGTGAGTGGCTCTGCGCCGGCCTATGTGTTTATGTTTATTGAAGCGATGGCTGATGCCGCAGTGCTGGGTGGAATGCCACGCGCGCAGGCCTATCAGTTTGCCGCGCAGGCGGTGATGGGGTCAGCCAAAATGGTGCTGGAAACCGGTAAACACCCCGGCGAACTCAAAGATATGGTGTGTTCTCCAGGGGGAACCACGATTGAAGCCGTAAAAGTGTTAGAGCAAAAAGGTCTGCGTGCGGCCGTGATGGACGCGATGCAAAGCTGTATGGCGAAGTCAGAAGAGATGAGCCGTCGATAATTTTTACCCGTATTCTCCTTTATTTGATATTTGATGCCCCATGCCATGGGGCATCTTCCAGATAATTCCCCCATATGAATCTTCATCTAAGTCCGTCACCATAGCTACGAGGCTGGTGTTGACATTTTTCTGCTGAATAGTCCCTCGCCGATTAAGAACTTTCTTGGTAAATTCCGTCGCCGCATCTGAACGATTTAGAATGCGGTGTGTCTCATGTTTTCTAGGGTTAGCAACAAGGTTTCAGAAAGTAATGCAAAAAATAAAATTGCTATCACAACCAATGCAGGCGCTGCTGTTAGCGATTTATATTGGTATTTTTCTTAATATTCCGGTGTTTTTACGCCGTTTTGATGAAGTCAAAGAGGGGCTCCATTTTTCTAAATGGTTGACGGGAAGTTTAGAGGTGATGGTTGTTCTCCTCTTTACCTTCTTTATTCTGAGAGTGTGTTCGCTGGGAGGACGCTGGTTCTTCAAAATTACGGCTACGCTCATCACGCTGATTTCCGTGGCTGCAAGCTACTATATGACGGCGTTTAACGTCGTGATTGGCTACGGCATTATCATTTCCGTATTTTCTCCAGGCGATTTGGGTCTGTTTTCCGAAGTTGTTGGCTGGAAATTTGTTTTGTGGTTTGTCGCCGCCAGTATCATTCCTTTGGCGATCATCTGGCTGGGCTCAGCGCAAAACACCTTGCTTGAACAGCTGAAAACACCGGGCAAAAGAATCATCTCTTTGGTTGGGATGGCGCTGATCGTTGCGGTGGTATGGGTTCCATTAAACTTAATGGGAACCGCGCAGAAAAAAATCGACCAGAAGAATAACGTTGATATGCCAAGCTATGGCGGCGTGGCCGCTCACTCGTATTTGCCATCAAACTGGCTGGCGGCGTTTGGATTATATGGCTATACCGCGCTGGATGAGCGACAGGATGAAGCCGATTTATTTGACCCTGCGGATCATTTTTCTTACGTTGCGCCTGAAGGGATAGATGATACCTATGTCGTGTTCATTATCGGTGAAACGGCGCGTTGGGATCATATGGGGATTCTGGGGTACGAGCGTGACACCACGCCACAGCTGGCAAAGGAACCTAATCTGGCCGCGTTCCGCGGTGAATCCTGCGATACATCAACCAAACTGTCCCTACGCTGTATGTTTGTGCGTGAAGGCGGGACGGAAAACAACGCTCAGCGCACGCTGAAAGAGCAGAATATTTTCTCTGTATTACATCAGCTTGGATTCAGCTCTGAGCTCTTTGCGATGCAAAGTGAGATTTGGTTCTACAACAATACCGATTCAGATAATTTCTCATTCCGTGAGCTGATCGCCGCAGAACATCGTAATGATGGGAAGCCGGTCGACGATATGCTGTTAGTGGAAGAGCTGCAAAATTCATTGCAGAAGCATCCAAATGGCAAGCATTTAGTCGTACTGCATACGTCTGGTTCTCACTATTTGTATACGCAGCGCTATCCGCGTAGCTATGCGAAGTTTAAACCGGAGTGCATGGGCGTAGACGATTCTTGCACCAAAGAGCAGCTGATGAACTCCTATGACAACAGCATTTTGTACACTGACAACATGATTAAAAGCGTGATTGATCAGGTGCGAGATAAAAAAGCATTGGTGTTTTATGCCTCAGACCACGGTGAGTCGATCAGTGATAATGAGCATTTCCACGGTACTCCGCGTGAAATGGCACCGCCAGAGCAGTTCCGAGTGCCATTGATGGTATGGGCATCGGATAAGTTCTTGGCTTCAGGCAACAATGCCAAAATGTTTGCGCAGGTGCAAAAGCAGGCAAAACAGGGGCAGACTCACCGCCACGTTGAGCTGTATGACTCGATTCTGGGTTGCTTAGGCTATACCCCGCCAAACGGCGGAATTAATGAAAACAACAACTGGTGTCGTTTCTAATTCAATAGCTTAATCGTCATAAGCCGAGAGGAGTTGCTTCTCTCGGCTTTTTTATTCCTAAAATCCTTTTTTCCTCGCATAAAGTTTCCCTCAAGTTCGTCTTTAGCCTGCCGATAAACTGATCAATCATCAGCCAGTTCCCTCTGTTCATAATTTACTCTCCATAGAGAGAGGCGTTTTGTACTGGCTGAGAGAGATACCACATCTGATGTCTTCTTTTGCAGGCTCTTTCATTCCTAGGGATACGACTATATGAGTAAACACCTGACAGTCCGTGGTGGGCTGGCACTCATCATGCTTGTTTATACGCTATTACTGCTGATGATCAGCATTATCGGTATTCAATCTGTTCGCCAAATTAATCAAAGACTGGCCGTTGTGAACCAGGTGCAGGCCGAAGAGCTGAGCCCACTGGCTGCCAGCTTTAATGCTACGCTACGGGCTCGTACCGCAGGGGCACTATCTGTTCGCCAAATGGAGATGGGTAAACTAGCGGCGGCAGATGATAGCCGTCAGCGGGCGGAAAAATTGATCGGTGAGGCTGATGCTTCGATGCAGAAATTTACCGATTTAAAGAAACTGACGCCTCGCGGTGCGCAACTGAGCTCTGAACTGGAAAATACCTACCAGATCTACGTTAATCAGGCGCTACGGCCGATGTTGCAGGCGCTGAAAACCAACGATAGCGCGGCGTATTACGCATTATTAGAAGATCAGTTGCGCAATTTATCGGCCAATTTTGATCAAGACCTGCGTGATTTCCGTGTCTTCGCCGATGAAGTTGGTCAAAAGGCATTGTCAGATGCGCAACATGACTATCAACGCGACCTGATTATTATCAGTGTGTCTTTCATATTTTCGTTACTGATTGGCGCGCTGTGCTGGGTTGCGCTACGTAAAATCATCCTGAATCCATTGGAAAGTTTAGACGGGCATGTTTCTCTGATTGCCAGTGGCGACTTGTCTCAGGATCTTGAGAGTGAAGGCAAATCAGAAATTGCCAAACTGGGACGCCGTGTGCTCACCATGCAAACATCACTGGCAGATACGGTCAGTCAGGTGCGTGATGCCAGTATGCAGGTTGACGTTGGCGCGAAGGAACTGACCGTTGGCAACAGGAACTTATCGCAGCATACGGAAGAGCTGGCCGCTTCGCTGGAGGAAACCGCAGCGAGTATGGAGCAGTTGACCGCCACGGTGAAACAGAATGCGGACAACGCCGAGCAGGCGAATCAGTTGGCAGGGAATGTTTCTCATACCGCGGATAAAGGGGCTGAAATCGTTAGTGAAGCCATTGCTCGCATGCAGGGAATTTCGACCAGCTCCCAGAAAATTGCCGACATTATCAGCGTGATTGACGGTATTGCTTTCCAGACCAATATCCTCGCTTTAAACGCAGCCGTTGAAGCCGCTCGTGCGGGCGAACAAGGACGTGGTTTTGCGGTGGTTGCTGGTGAAGTGCGTAACTTGGCACAGCGCAGTGCTCAATCGGCCAAAGAGATCAAAACGCTGATTGAAGATTCTGCTCGTCGGGTGAAAGAGGGCTCATCGATGGTGACCAACGCGGGCGATACCATGGCTGATATCGCCAAGGAGATTCGTCAGGTAACGGCGCTGATGAGTGAAATTTCTGAAGCTTCTCACGAGCAAAGTCGCGGTATTGAACAGGTGAATCAGGCGATTTCACAGATGGATCAGGTGGCGCAACAAAATGCGGCGCTGGTGGAAGAGTCTGCCGCTGCGACCGGTTCTTTAGAGGAGCAAAGCGGGAATCTGATGCAAAGCATGAGCGTGTTTAGGCTCACGGCGAACGGATAATTGGCATCAACCTCCCCTTGTTTCTTAAGCTGCAAAGGGGAGGTTTTCGCGCGACCTATTCGGCGCGAATAAACGTGACCAATTTAGGTTGAGCGATGCGCTGATAGTCTTGGGTGTTGAGGATCAGAGAACGCTCAAGCGTACCGGCGTTAAATGCTAGCTCATCGAAGCGCTGGAATAGCAGTGGATCGGCTACTAATAACAAGTCTGGGTGGAAGCTAAAAGGCGGTATCGCGCCGAATACGCAGTCGGTTAACGCATCGACTTCCACTGGGCTGGCTAATGAAGCTCGCGTACCGCCGATACCGTGCGCTAACGCGCTGAGATCGGCCTGCTGGTCGTCGGGTAATATGGCTAAAACATGCTGCTTAACGCCGTTTCCTTTCACATGACAGACTAGCGCTTTGGCTCCCTGCCCAAGCTGTGTACCGCGAATTTTTGCCACTTCTTCAGATTTTCCCGCCGTAGGGTGTTCCACTACGCGATAACGAGCCTGATGCTCATCAAGCAGGGCCGTTAAACGCGCAAATGTTGCTATCGACATGCTATCTCTCCTGAGTCTCGGTTTGCATCATCATAGCGCGATCGTACCTGCCCTGACTTGATGCGAAGTGGCCAAAATGGCTCCCTGAAACAGGGCATCGGACCTCGGATCACAGCATTTCCTCCTGTTGATAACGCAGATCACAAACTCAATTGTTCAGATATTCATCATTTAGCGAGAATTTTTTCAGCAAGTTTGGCAGCTGTATTCTCTATTAAAGATTTGTTACATGGTGAAATGAGCTGATATTTGCGCGGTAGCATAAATTTTAATCCTGTAAATGTTATCAATACGTTTCTTTAATGTTTGTATGCTGTATATCACAGTCCTTGTAAATCACGTTTGGTTATATTGACGTCACCTTAAACACTTGCGAAATTGGTATGCATAAGGTGGGTGATTAACACTGGGATCCCTTTCCGAGTGCTACCCAATGTGGCCCCGAAGAATCGTTCTCTTTGGCATGCGGGTTGCACCTATCCTTGGCTGTCAGCCAAAGCTGCACGGATCGCCTATAAAAAAATAGATCTGGCAGAACACACACATCACACTACGGAGCCAAGCGTTATGTCTTCTCATAAGAACACCTCCACCCGCCGTGGAAAGAAAATTGGTGCGCTGAAGTTGGGGATTGGTCTGGTTGCTCTGGCGCTGGCCGCCGGTGCGCAGGCAAAAACTCTGGTTTATTGTTCAGAAGGTTCACCTGAGGGCTTTAACCCGCAGCTGTTCACTTCGGGCACCACCTACGACGCCAGCTCGGTGCCGATCTACAACCGTTTGGTTGAGTTCAAAACCGGTACTACCGAGATTGAGCCCGGCTTAGCTGAAAAATGGGATATTAGCCCAGATGGCAAAACCTATACTTTCCACCTGCGCAAAGGCGTGAAGTGGCAGGGCAGCAAGCTGTTTACACCAACGCGCGATCTGAACGCTGACGACATCGTGTTCTCCTTCATGCGTCAGAAAGATGATAAAAACCCGTACTACAAAGTCTCTGGCGGTACCTATGAGTATTTCCAAGGGATGGGGCTGGGCGAGCTGATTAGCAAAGTTGAAAAAGTGGACGATAACACCGTTCGCTTCGAGCTGACGCGCCCTGAATCGCCGTTCTTGGCTGACTTGGCGATGGACTTCGCTTCTATTCTGTCTGCGGAATACGCCGATGCGATGATGAAAGCCGGTACGCCTGAGAAGATTGACCTTGAGCCACTGGGCACTGGGCCATTCCAATTGGTGCAATACCAGAAAGACTCCAAAATCCTCTATAAACCGTTCAAAGATTACTGGGGACCTAAGCCAAAAATCGATCGCTTAGTCTTCTCCATTACGCCGGATGCGTCCGTGCGTTATGCCAAACTGCAAAAGAATGAGTGTCAGGTGATGCCGTATCCAAATCCGGCTGACATTGACCGTATGAAACAAGACAAATCCATTACTCTGATGGAGCAACCGGGGCTGAACGTCGGCTATCTGTCGTTTAACGTCGAGAAAAAACCGCTGGATAACGTGAAAGTGCGTCAGGCACTGACCATGGCAGTGAACAAAGAAGCGATTATCGACGCGGTATATCAGAAAGCGGGTCAGCCTGCGAAAAACCTGATCCCACCGACCATGTGGAGCTACAACGACAAGATCACCGATTACGCTTACGATCCTGCTAAAGCCAAAGAACTGCTGAAAGAAGCGGGTCTGGCAGACGGTTTTGCTATCGACCTATGGGCAATGCCGGTGCAGCGTCCGTACAACCCGAACGCTCGCCGTATGGCTGAGATGATTCAGGCTGACTGGGCGAAAGTGGGTGTGAAAGCCAAGATCGTGACCTATGAGTGGGGCGAGTACCTGAAACGTGCGAAAGACGGCGAACACCAGACCGTGATGATGGGTTGGACTGGGGACAATGGGGATCCAGACAACTTCTTCGCGACGCTGTTTAGCTGCCAGTCGGCGAAAGACGGTTCTAACTACTCAAGATGGTGCTACAAGCCGTTTGAAGATCTGATCCAGCCAGCACGTGCTGAATCCGACCATGAAAAACGCACCGAGCTTTACAAGCAGGCTCAGGTAGTGATGCATGACCAAGCGCCTGCGCTGATCATTGCCCACTCCACCGTATACGAGCCAGTGCGTAAAGAAGTGAAAGGCTATGTGGTTGATCCATTGGGTAAACATCACTTCGATCAGGTGTCTCTCGACTAATTACCGCTAACCCTCCCAGCCTCCCCCTTGTCAGGGGGAGGAGCCGATTGTGATTTTTATCGATCTGCGCTCTCCTCTGTGAAGGGGAGGGCTGGGGTGGGGTCTCTGTTAGTCGTAGCTGTACTGTGAGCAATGCTTCATCATAAAAATAGAGAGTACGGGATATGTTGCAGTTCATACTCCGGCGTTTGGGGTTAGTTATCCCAACGTTTATTGGCATTACGTTGTTAACGTTTGCTTTTGTTCACATGATCCCCGGCGATCCGGTCACGATCATGGCAGGGGAACGCGGGATCTCGGCCGAACGTCATGCTCAGATGATGACGGAAATGGGCTTGGATAAACCGCTATATCAACAATATTTTCACTACGTCAAAGACGTATTGCACGGTGATTTAGGCACCTCGCTCAAAAGCCGCACGCCGGTTTGGGATGAGTTTGTGCCCCGTTTCAAAGCCACGCTAGAACTGGGTATCTGCGCGATGCTGTTTGCCATTCTCGTGGGTATACCGGTTGGCGTATTAGCCGCGGTGAAGCGCGGCTCCGTTTTCGACCATACCGCTGTCGGCATCTCGCTGACGGGCTATTCCATGCCTATTTTTTGGTGGGGGATTATGCTCATCATGCTGGTGTCGGTGCAGCTCAATCTGACGCCCGTATCGGGGCGCATTGATGACAGCGTATTCCTTGATGATAGCTTACCGCTCACCGGCTTTATGCTGATTGATACCCTTATCTGGGGCGAGCCGGGCGATTTCAAAGACGCGGTCATGCATATGATCCTGCCTGCCATTGTGCTGGGCACTATCCCACTGGCGGTGATTGTGCGTATGACGCGTTCCTCCATGCTGGAAGTGCTTAGCGAAGACTATATCCGCACCGCGCGCGCCAAAGGTTTAGGGCGTATGCGGGTAATCATTGTGCATGCGTTGCGTAATGCGTTGCTGCCGGTGGTTACGGTGATTGGTCTACAGGTGGGGACGCTACTGGCTGGCGCCATTCTGACAGAAACCATCTTCTCTTGGCCGGGCTTAGGCCGCTGGCTAATCGATGCGTTGCAGCGTCGTGATTATCCTGTAGTGCAAGGCGGAGTACTGCTGGTGGCCATTATGATCATCTTGGTCAACCTGCTGGTCGATGTGCTGTATGGCGTCGTCAATCCACGCATTCGGCATAAGAAATAGGAGGCGCAACGATGTCTAACGTTACAACAACGTCCCCAGCAATGAGCGCGCCTAAACCCATGACGCCGTTTCAGGAGTTTTGGCACTACTTCAAGCGCAACAAAGGCGCGGTAGTGGGGCTGGTTTATATCATTATCGTGTTAGTTCTCGCGATCGGCGCCAACGTATTGGCTCCGCATCTTCCCGCAGAGCAGTTTCGTGATGCGCTGCTTAAACCTCCCGTTTGGCAAGACGGCGGCAGTTGGAAGTTTATTCTCGGTACCGATGATGTCGGTCGTGACGTGCTATCGCGCCTGATTTATGGTGCGCGCCTGTCGCTGTTGGTTGGCTGTTTAGTGGTGGTCTTGTCGCTGATCCTCGGCGTGGTATTTGGCCTGCTGGCGGGTTACTTCGGCGGCGTGGTTGATGCCGTCATTATGCGTATCGTCGATATTATGCTGGCGCTGCCAAGCCTGCTGTTGGCTTTGGTGCTGGTGGCTATCTTCGGCCCTTCAATCGTTAACGCTTCGCTGGCGTTGACGTTTGTTGCCTTGCCACATTATGTCCGTTTGACGCGTGCGGCGGTGCTGGTGGAAGTTAACCGCGACTACGTCACCGCGTCTCGCGTGGCGGGGGCCGGTGCCATGCGCCAAATGTTTATCAATATTCTGCCTAACTGTTTAGCGCCTTTGATCGTGCAGGCGTCGTTAGGTTTTTCGAATGCCATCCTCGACATGGCGGCGCTGGGTTTCCTCGGTATGGGCGCACAGCCGCCAACGCCTGAGTGGGGAACTATGCTGTCGGACGTGTTGCAGTTTGCGCAAAGTGCGTGGTGGGTTGTGACCTTCCCCGGCCTTGCGATCCTGCTAACGGTATTGGCATTTAACCTGATGGGCGATGGGTTGCGCGATGCGCTAGACCCGCGCTTGAAACAGTAAAAGTCTACTGACACCGCCTAGGTGAACTGGGCAACGGAACATAGGTAGATTTTTGGGAGCAGAATATTATGGCTTTATTAGAAGTTAACGAGCTATCAGTTCACTTCGGTGAAAAAGATGCGCCGTTTCGCGCCGTAGATCGTATTAGCTATAGCGTCAATCAGGGTGAAGTAATTGGTATCGTTGGAGAATCTGGCTCTGGTAAGTCGGTGAGTTCACTGGCGATTATGGGGCTCATTGATTTTCCCGGCCGCGTGATGGCAAACGGACTGAGCTTTAACAATATCGATTTACAGAAAATCTCAGAGAAAGAGCGGCGTCAAATCGTGGGGGCGGAAGTCGCCATGATTTTTCAGGATCCCATGACCAGTCTGAATCCATGTTACACCGTGGGCTTCCAGATTATGGAAGCGCTCAAGGTGCATCAGGGCGGCAATAAAAGCACGCGCCGTCAGCGCGCTATTGACCTGTTAACGCTGGTGGGGATCCCCGATCCGGGCTCGCGTTTGGATGTGTATCCGCACCAGTTGTCCGGCGGGATGAGCCAGCGTGTGATGATTGCGATGGCGATTGCCTGTCGGCCAAAACTGTTGATTGCCGATGAACCGACCACGGCGCTAGACGTCACCATTCAAGCGCAAATTATTGAGTTGCTGCTGGATCTTCAGCAGAAAGAGAACATGGCGCTGGTGCTGATCACGCACGACTTAGCGCTGGTAGCCGAAGCCGCGCATAAAATCATCGTGATGTACGC
This sequence comes from Obesumbacterium proteus, assembly GCF_001586165.1. NCBI lineage: Bacteria > Pseudomonadati > Pseudomonadota > Gammaproteobacteria > Enterobacterales > Hafniaceae > Obesumbacterium > Obesumbacterium proteus. The sequence continues at coordinate 862,031 of NZ_CP014608.1, forward strand.
CGGTCAGGTGGTTGAAGCCGGAACGGCGCAGGAAATATTCCGCACGCCACGCCATCCGTATACGCAGGCTCTACTGCGGGCATTGCCCGAGTTTGCCGCCGATAAAGCGCGCTTAGCATCGCTGCCGGGCGTTGTTCCAGGTAAATACGATCGCCCTAACGGCTGCTTGCTTAATCCGCGCTGCCCGTATGCGACGGACTTGTGCCGTGAGGTAGAACCGGAACTTAAGGAACTCAACGGACGTAAGGCGAAATGCCATACGCCGCTCGATGATGCGGGGAGGCCAACGCTATGAGTCAGGCAATATTGAATAAACAGGCACCGCTGCTTCAGGCCATTGATCTGAAAAAACACTATCCGGTGAAGAAGGGGATGTTTGGCGCTGAACGCTTGGTAAAAGCGTTAGACGGCGTTTCTTTCACGCTGGAAAAAGGTAAAACGCTGGCGGTAGTGGGCGAGTCGGGCTGTGGGAAATCCACGCTGGGGCGTTTGCTTACCATGATTGAGATTCCTACCGGCGGCGAGCTGTATTACCAAGGGCAGGACTTATTAAAACCAGACGCCACGGCGGAAAAGCTACGTCGCCAGAAAATCCAGATCGTGTTTCAGAACCCGTATGCTTCGCTGAATCCGCGCAAGAAAGTTGGCGCAATTCTTGAGGAGCCGCTCACCATCAATACCAAGCTTAGCGCCGCTGAACGGCGTGAAAAAGCGTTGGCGATGATGGCGAAAGTGGGGTTGAAAACTGAGCATTACGATCGCTACCCGCATATGTTTTCCGGTGGTCAGCGCCAACGTATTGCCATTGCGCGTGGGTTGATGCTAAACCCAGACGTTGTGATTGCGGATGAGCCGGTGTCTGCGCTGGATGTATCGGTGCGGGCACAGGTTCTGAACCTGATGATGGATTTGCAGCAGGAGATGGGGCTGTCTTATGTATTCATCTCTCACGATCTCTCCGTGGTTGAGCATATTGCGGATGAGGTCATCGTGATGTATCTGGGGCGCTGTGTGGAGAAAGGGCCGAAGGAAGCGGTGTTCAATAATCCGCGTCACCCGTATACCCAAGCGTTGCTGTCGGCAACACCTCGGCTCAACCCTGATATGCGCCGTGAACGTATAAAATTGACCGGTGAGTTACCGAGTCCGTTGAATCCGCCTCCAGGATGTGCGTTTAACGCTCGCTGTAGTCGTGCGTTTGGCACCTGCAAACAGCTGCAACCACAGCTCAGGCAGTATGGCGATCAGCTTATTGCCTGTTTTGCCGTCGATCAGGATGAGGCCGCACAGAGCGCTTAAAGCGGATTATCCATATAAATACTTATTTGAAGAGCCTCATACAGGCTCTTTTTTATGTGTACAAGATAGGCTTACTTTTTATGTGTAAATCTGCACACGAAGTGACTATTAGCATGCAAAAAAAAGAGAAATCAGATGTATTAGACTGCTGGTGCTATGACAGGCTTTTTCTTTGTTAGAAAAATCCTAACGGATGTTAATAGTATCAATCTTAATTGTCGGTTGCCGTTATTCTAAGGATACGTGTATTTGCAGATATATATTGTTGGGTTAATGGTGCATTAAAATATCCATATTAAAATAACGTCTACTCGTGGAAGATATATTTCCTGTATATGTAAACATATATTGGCGTAATGTGAAAATATGTTTTTATAGTGATCTAAGTAAGAAAAAGGCTCCCATTTGGGAGCCTTTTTAAACGTTTGACGATAGCGTGTTATTGCGGATAAGGAACCCAATCACCACCGTTAAGGCGAATATAAGGCTTGCCCTGATACTGAATAACGATGGCGTTATCGTTCTCTGAAACCGGTGCGGTTTGTGGCAGCCCTTTCAATAGATCCTGCCAATTCACGCTTGCTTCGGTGAAGATTTTACCGTCCACGGAGCGAGCGACCAGTTCTGAAAGTGCCAGATAGCTGCTTGGCTGATCGATAACGATTTCAGCCGGTCGCGGTGCTTTCATGCCGATAAACTTGATACCAACGGGAACGTCAGTGATGCTTGGGCTTGGTATATCACGCAGCCCAGACATCTGCATTTTATCCCCAACCAGCGCCGCACCGTGCTCAGGCACCACAACAACCATGATTTTGCGGTTTGATTTCTCTAGCTGGGTAAGGAACGTATCCAACTGATCAAACAGCTTCTGAGCGCGAGGCTTATAATCGGCAACTTTACTGCTGCCAACCATTCGGTTGCCATCGTGCAGCGGAATCAGGTTAAAGAAGGTTGCAGTACGCGCATCCCCTGATTTTTCAACCGTTTGTTCCCAGCGTTGCAGCACTTCAAGATCGTTAAAGATTGGCTCGCCATCAAAGGAAGTCAGCTCATTTGAAATACCTGCCTGAGACTCTAGCGGTGGCTGCAAATCAGCATATTTCCGTAGATCATCCAGATAGTTACCAAACTTGCCGCTATGGTCCATGATCAGGTTCTGACCGAAGCCTAGCTTAGCTAAATTATCCATCAGATAGCACTGCTGACCTGCGACAGAATAGAGCTCTTTATGCGACGGCTGCCCACAGCTGGCGCGTAACAAGCGGATAGAAGCCGGGCCACTGTAGGCGGTGGCTGAGTTGAAGTCTTTAAACAGAATATCGAAGTGTTTCCACAGCGGATGATCCTGTAAGCCAATGGAATCAACGTCAGACCATGCTAAAGAACAAATGTTGATAATCAGTAAATCAAAGGGTTGTGCATCAGTCGGCAGCGCTGCAGGGAACTGAGTTTGGCGCTGTTTTTCACTGGCATAGAACGCATCGAGGTAAGCCGACAAGTTCTTACTATCCGGTGGCGCCGTTTGTGCTGGCAGGTCGCCGGTTGCGGCTGGCGTAGAGCCTACGTTGGCGCTGGCCGTTGGTGTCGTCGCCGTATTATTACTTGCAATATCAGGGGTTAGCGAGATAGCAGGGCCGGCAATTTGCAACACATTCAGCCAAACGAGCGCACCCACCACGAAGACCGTTATGCGGATCCACTGTGAGATAAATAGGTAGCCGACCAGCATCACGAAGCCTGCGCCGATCATCTTCCAGTTGATAAAGCGGTTTATCAAATCCAGCATGTATGACGCTGAGAAGCCCGCCAACTGCGAGCCTTGACTCATAATACTGTTGATCCCCGGTAACCAGGTGTCGTGATAGAACAGACCAATACCGATAGGGATCGCAATCCAGTTACGCCAGCGATGCAAACGAGCATTTGGCAACGGGAAAAGCAAAAATGCGAGGAAAATCAGGTTAGAAAGCGCATCAAAATTGAGATAGCCAAACCACAACAGGGCGAATTTAAGCAGGAAATAGAAATTCCAACCGCCTAGCCCACGCCAGTAGTGCCACAGATCCGCTATGTTGTTCTTGGTATTACTATTCTTGGTCATTTTTACGGTCTACCGTGACTGAAGTGTTACGTTGCAAACGAGTATTACGCCGCAAGATCCCCTCGGATTTTAAATAGCGCGGCGTGAATAAAACCTGACGTACCGACTGAAGCAACATCGGCAATTTTTTACGCAAATAGTAGCCTAATGGCAGCAAAATCACCGCACACAGCACGATAAGTTGCAGTATATCCATACCGTTCATCATTCAGCACGCTCCTGATGTAATGCTAGAGACAGGCTGATTGGCTGCGGTGAATGCCGAGTTGGGTGCTCTTCGGCCACCGGACTGTTTTTATTACTGACCAACGGCGCGAGCCGGTCGGAAAGATGCCAGTTTGATGGCTTATTAAGCTGCATCTGCTGCAGTTCCATGATGATCAGCTTGTCTTGATACCAGACCATGCGGTTGGAGAAAACTTCTTCGACCGGCAGTGGGAAGATATGTTTAAGTGCAACATCTAAGTCATTGATTCGGCATGATGAAAGGAACAGCGTTAGCCGGTTTTCATCAATGGTGACTAAGTCACCAAAGCGGCGTGCGCGGCATAGCGTGAGCGCTTGTTCGGCGCGAAGTCCGGGTACTGGGCGCAACGCCACCAGAATGCCTTTGCTGTCTTCTGGTAATAATGTGTTATTCATCAATGACATCAACGTTTCACAGAAAGGATTATAAGGAATATATCCTTTCAAATTCAGCGGACGCATTGCATCAATGAGCAAATTAATATCGGCAGGAACATGGCGTGGATAGGTTTGCCCTTGAATCCCTTCTAACATGGTCAAACAGCGTGAAAGCGGTGCGTTATGCGGCACAATCAGGTTAGCACCACAGGCCAACAGCAAACGCTCATCGCTGAAACGTAAACAAGGGGCGCTTTCACGCACAACGAGCTTAATAATCTTTCCGCGCTGGCGGCGCAAAGTATGAATTTTTCGCGCTAACGCATCGAGCTGATCGCTGTTCGACAGCTGAAACACCAGCGTCGAGGCTTGCGCCGCGTAAGCGGCATTAAACAGCGCCAGATTACTTTCAAACAGATGCCAATTTTCTGACAACGGTGGAGCGCCTTCCAGCACGCCTTTATGGGCGAGATAGAGCTGTTCATCGTTACGTGGCTGCGGTGCCTGAGAGGTATCTTCTTGCGCGCGCCAGCCTTGCTCATCAAAAGAAACGCTAACGTCTTGCTGAGCGGTTACGCCGTTTTGATTACACCAATACGCCACATCATAACGGTGTAGATCCTGTAGCCAACGCAGGCTGGCAAGACCGCACAAAGTACGGTGTTGAGATTGCAGCGTTGCTCTTTGATTATTCGCGCTTTTTCCGTAATCTAAAATCAATAGCGTACAGTTTTGTTGGCGCAGCCAGCGGGCCGTGTTTTTCATCCAGTCGGTCAGCTCATAAGGCTGCAACTGCTCCCAAATGCTGGAGGGGGTTAGCAGCACCAACAGACGATTTTTCGGGTTTAAACCACGCATCAAATCTTCAGTCAGCTGCAATAGCGCTTTTTTATTTTCGGGCAGCGAATAGATTGGAAGTTTGTCGGGGCCATGGGCGTAGTTGGCGCTGATGATGTCCTGAGGAGGATGATTAACGCTGATTAATGCCGCGCGTGTTTCAGCTGGCTGGCTAGAGATAACCTGCTGGCAAAAACTTTTGGCATCAACTTCACGGTCTGCGCTTACCCAGTAGAGGCCGGGAGCCTGCATAATGAGAAGTTCATCCCATAATTGATGAACCCCAAGAGAAAACGATAGCGCCATAAGAGTTTAATTTCTCTGAATGTGGTTATGCCCAGTAAAACTGATTTTTTTATCTAATGGACAGATTTATCTTAGCCATATGAAATTCTTTTGCTTACTGTTTTACTACGACTTCATTTATTTGCAGGAGCATCAGTTTACTAGCGAAAAAGCATAAAGGAATGTAACATTATAAATAAATCACGACAAATTACTAAGACCCTTATGTTCTCGCTATTATATTGTAGCAACAGCTTTTCTTTATCTAGCTATAATCATAAACCATAGCCGATTTTTCACGGATAGCAGAATGAATGATAAAAGAAATAATCCGACTGAGAATAGCCCAACATTTACTTTCCAAAATGATATTGCGGCCTTAAGCAAAGCATTTTCTATTCCAAAAATCGACTATGTTGATATCTCTAGACAAGAACATATGAATGAAGTGATCCGCCGCTGGCCTCTTTTGGCGGAGCTGATGCAATTTTCAGGGAGCGCTAAGTAATGGCAATTATTGCTTTGCAGGGATTGCGGGGAGGTGTGGGAACCACATCTATCACCGCAGCGTTAGCGTGGGGATTGCAGCAGTTGGGTGAGTCAGTGCTGGTTATCGACGTTACCCCAGCGAATTTGCTACGCATGCATTTTAATACTGATTTCACTCACACGAACGGTTGGGCGCGTGCTGAATTTGATGGCACAGCGTGGCAAGACGCGGCGCTGCGTTACACCGACCTGCTTGATTTCCTGCCTTTCGGGCAAATTAGTGCGGATGAGCACGCGCAATTTTTCACTAATATTCATCGCTGGACACAGTGGGCGCAAAACATTTCTGCATTGCGTGCCAGTGGTCGCTACAACTGGATTTTGCTGGATGTGCCAAACGGTATGCATCCGCTGACACAACATTTCACCTCCCTTGCCGATGGCGTTATTAACGTTATTGTTCCAGACACTAACTGCCACACGCGTTTACATCAGCAGTCGCTGCCGCAGGGAACCTTCCTGTTAGCTAATCAACTGCTCGCCACCAGTAAACTGCAAGAAGATATTTACCAGCTGTGGCTGCAAAGTTTACCTTCGCTGTTGCCCATGGTGATTCACCGTGACGAGTCGATGGCAGAAGCGAGCGCCGCCAAGCAACCGGTTGGTGAGTATTATCCGCATTCTCTAGCGACTGAAGAAGTTATGACGCTTGCCAACTGGTGTTTGCTGCATTTTGATGCCGATGGCAACGTAGCTGATGGGTCGGTGTTATGAGGTTGATTCTCGATCTGTTTTTGATGACGCCAGCGCGTCAGGCGTTGGCCGATCGCTATCGTCAATACCGCCAGTATAATGAAGCCTCCCCATTAGGGGCGGCTTTAGGCTGTTTTTGGTTAGCCATGGCATGGTTGTTTCTAAAATTAGAATCTCCACGCTGGCAGCAAATCCGTAGCCAACAAATTACGCTTTTCCCCCACATTGATGCGCAGCGTCCGCGCCCGTTAGATATCATTCGTTATGCTATTCAGAGCCTGTGGCTGATCGTGTTCTCGATGCGTCGTTCGGCAAAGCGATATGGCTTGGGAACGCGATTTAAAGGCTTACACAATCGCTATCATGACTGGCTGAAAAGCTTACCCGATAAAGTACAAGAACACGGTGCTGAAGAGTCTGAAGAGGCCTTTAACCGTTTAGGTCAGGGCGTTCGGCGTATTATTTTAGGCGTGATGTGTGTGTTCTCTACCATCCTCGCCCTGTTGTGTATCTCGCAGCCGTTCGATTTAAGTTCCCAGTTTGTGTTTGTACTGCTGCTGTGGGGCATTGCCATGGTGGTGCGGCGTATTCCTGGGCGGTTCTCATCTCTGATGATGATTGTGCTGTCGTTAACCGTTTCCTGCCGTTATATCTGGTGGCGCTATACCTCAACGCTGAACTGGGACGATCCGGTCAGTTTAATCTGTGGGCTGTTGCTGTTAGCCGCAGAAACCTATGCGTGGGTGGTGTTGGTTCTGGGGTATTTCCAAACCATTTGGCCGCTTAATCGCCAGCCAGCACCGATGCCGGAAGACGTTAAGTCATGGCCAACCATCGATATCATGGTGCCAACCTACAACGAAGACATGAGCGTGGTTAAGCCAACGATCTACGCGGCGTTGGGCATTGACTGGCCGAAAGAAAAGCTGAATATCTGGCTGTTGGACGATGGTGGCCGCGAAGAGTTTCGTGAATTCGCGGAAACGGTAGGTATTAAGTATGTTGCCCGAACAACGCATGAGCATGCTAAAGCAGGGAACATCAATAACGCCCTGAAGCAGGCGACCGGCGAATTCGTAGCGATTTTTGACTGTGACCACGTGCCAACTCGTTCATTCCTACAGTTAACGCTGGGCTGGTTCTTTAAAGACAAAAAGCTCGGCATGATGCAGACGCCGCACCACTTTTTCTCCCCCGATCCTTTTGAACGTAACCTTGGTCGTTTCCGTCGCACACCGAATGAAGGCACTCTGTTCTATGGTTTGCTGCAAGACGGTAACGATATGTGGGATGCGACCTTCTTCTGCGGCTCTTGTGCTGTATTACGACGCACCGCGTTGGATGAAGTGGGCGGGATTGCCGTTGAAACCGTGACGGAAGATGCGCATACCTCCTTACGTTTACACCGTCGTGGATGGACTTCGGCCTATATTCGAATTCCACAGGCGGCGGGCTTAGCTACGGAGAGTTTGTCGGCGCACATTGGTCAGCGTATTCGTTGGGCGCGAGGCATGGTACAGATTTTCCGTTTGGATAACCCGTTGTTTGGCAAAGGCTTGAAGCTGGCGCAGCGTATTTGTTATGCCAACGCCATGCTGCACTTCTTATCGGGTATTCCGCGACTTATCTTCTTAACCGCGCCGCTGGCGTTCTTGCTGATGCACGCCTACATCATTTTTGCTCCGGCGCTGGCTATTGCCTTGTATGTTATTCCGCACATTGTGCATTCCAGCCTGACCAACTCAAAAATCCAAGGCAAGTACCGCCATTCGTTTTGGAGTGAAATTTACGAAACGGTTCTGGCGTGGTACATCGCTCGCCCTACGACGGTGGCGTTATTTAATCCGCACAAAGGGAAATTTAACGTTACCGCCAAAGGGGGATTGGTTGAGCACCAGCATGTTGACTGGGTGATCACCCGCCCGTATCTGATTTTGGTTTTGCTTAACTTTGCCGGGCTGATATTGGGTATTTGGCGTATGTCATTCGGGCCAGAAGATGAAATCTGGACGGTGGCGATGAGTATGGTGTGGGTATTCTACAACATGATCATTTTGGGCGGCGCCGTGGCGGTTTCGGTTGAAACTAAGCAGGTTCGTCAGTCCCACCGTGTAGAAATTGCGATGCCTGCCGCAATTGCGCGAAAAGACGGCCATATTTTCCCTTGTACGCTGCGTGACTATTCTGATGGCGGCGTGGGAATTGAGCTACGTTCAGGCAATGTGTTGCACGATGGTGAGAATATTACGCTGATGCTTAAGCGCGGACAGCAGGAATATTCCTTCCCAGCTAAGGTTACGCGAGTCTTCGGACAAAAAGCCGGTTTGCGTATGGATAACATGAGCGTAGCCCAGCACATTGAGTTTATTCAGTGTACGTTTGCTCGCGCAGATACTTGGGCGCTGTGGCAAGACAGTTTTGCAGAAGATAAGCCGGTAGAGAGTTTGGTGGATATTTTGAAACTCGGCTTCCGTGGATACCAAAGCCTTGCCGACTATGCGCCGCCGATTTTACGTAGCGTGTTTGTTGGATTTAACACTCTGGTTGCGTGGACGGTTTCGTTTATTCCGCGCGGGGTGAGCAGAGCGTGAGTAGGTAGGAAAAATAATAAGCTTTTCGGGACTTTTCTTTATTCATCGGTTTCAAGGCGCAGCGGAGACTCTCTGTGCGATGAGATGCGAAGGGTAAAGTGGTGACTCAGACATTGGCTCAACATGATGATAATGCGATGAATAAAAAAATATTTTGGCTAACTGCTGTGGCATTGGGTATTAGCACCTTGGTGCATGCTGAGCCGGTGTCTCCTGTAACCGAACCAGAAAATGTGGCGACAACAAATGCCGCTACGACCGCATTGACCGATCCCTCCGCGCCAGCAGCACCTCAGGTCGTTGGGATCCCGACGCGAGACGTTAACTTAACCTTCGCTAAGATTGCACCGGCGCCGGGCAGTATGCATTTGCGCGGCGTTGACCCTACCGGTCAGTTTGAATTTGGTGTGCGTAGCGATGAAGTTGTATCGAATGCGATGCTGAACTTAGAGTTTACGCCGTCGCCTGCGCTGTTCCCTGTGGAGTCACAGGTAAAGGTTTATCTTAACGATGAGCTGATGGGCGTGTTGCCGATTGCGAAAGAGCAGTTAGGTAAGAAAAATAGCGCACAGGTGCCGATTGATTCTCGCTATATCAGCGACTTTAACCGTGTACGCCTAGAGTTTGTTGGTCACTATCGTGCCGTTTGTGAGAACCCAGCGAGTACTGCACTCTGGCTGGACGTGGGCAAAAACAGCTCTATCAGCCTGACCTACCAAGGTTTGCCGCTGAAAAATGATTTGTCGCATTTCCCTGAGCCTTTCTTTGACGCTCGTGATTACAGCGCGCTAACGCTGCCTATCGTCTTTGCAGGTCAGCCTAACTTGTCAGAACAACGCGCTGCGGGCGTACTGGCATCTTGGTTTGGTAGCAAAGCGCAGTGGCGTGGGCAAAACTTCCCCGTTCTGTTTAACCAGTTGCCGGAAAAACACGGCGTCGTATTTGCGACCAACGATAAGCGCCCTGACTTCCTGCGTGATTATCCAGCCGTGAATGGGCCGGTGGTTGAGATGATCAGCCGCCCAGATAACCCGTATGTAAAATTGCTGCTGGTGCTGGGTCGTGATGATAAAGACCTGATGACGGCGGTACGCGGTATTGCCCAAGGTAACATTCTGTTCCGCGGTGATAGCGTTGAGGTTGAGGGCGTTAAAACGCTGACGCCTCGCGTGCCATACGATGCGCCAAACTGGGTGCGTACTGACCGCCCAATGACGTTCTCCGAGCTACAGACCTATGCCGAGCAGCTACAGTCGATAGGTTTAGAACCATCTCCGATTAGTGTGACGCTAAACCTGCCGCCAGATCTGTTCTTGATCCGTAGTACCGGCATTGATATGCGTATGAAATACCGCTACACGTCGCCTGCGACCGAAGACGGTTCACGTATGCGGATCAGCCTGAACAATCAGTTCATTCAGTCGTTCAACTTGGTACCTGAGCAAGAGAAAGGTGCATTGCTGATGCGCTTGCCGCTGTTCCAAGGGCTGATTGATAAAAATACCGATGTGGCTATTCCGGCCTTGAAGCTGGGTGCCAGCAACCAGCTGCGCTTTGATTTTGACTACGCGAATCCAATTTCTGGTGGTTCGGTGGATAACTGTGTGACCTCACAGCCAGTCCCTAACACGGTGGCGATTGACGGTACTTCAACCATCGACTTCTCAGGCTATCGCCACTTTATGGCGATGCCGGATTTACGTTCATTCGCCAACGCAGGATTCCCGTTCAGCCGTTTAGCTGACTTGTCAGAAACTGAAGTGGTTGTGGGTAAACAATCCACACCGGCTCAAGTGACGGCAATGCTTAACGCATTGGGCAGTATTGGTGCACAAACCGGTTTCCCAGCGCTGAATGTTTCGCTGACCGATGACTGGGCACAGGTGAAAGATAAAGACGCCGATGTGCTGCTGATTGGCTCTATTCCTGATGCACTCAAACAGGATGACAAAATCGACCTGCTGGTGGATGCAACGGAAAGCTGGGTCAAAATGCCGATGCGTCGACCTAACCTCGATACCATCATGCCAGAAGCTTCCGCGATGAAGCCTGACTCGCAGACCACCATTCGCTCTGAGGGTGCCATGGCTGCGGTGATTGGTTTCCAGTCTCCGTATCACGATCAGCGCAGCGTTGTTGCTTTGTTGGCTGATAGCCCACGTGGTTATAGCCTGCTTAATGATGCGATGATCGACAGCGGTAAGAAATCCTCGATGTCGGGTTCTGTGGTGGTTATCCGCGAGTCTGGTGTAAACAGCATGCGCGTGGGCGATGTTTACTACGTGGGTCATCTACCGTGGTGGGAACGTCTGTGGCATGTATTCTCGACTCACCCGATTCTGGTGGCCGTGCTGTCAGCGGTGAGCGTGGTGCTGTTGGCCATCGTGCTATGGCGTCTGCTGCGGATCTTACGTCGTCGCCGTTTATCTCCTGATGAGCGTGATTAATGATGTTTAGGTTTTTCACTCAGTCCCCCTTCGTTGGGGGACGACATGAGCCGAGATTCAGCGCGGTTGCGCTGTGTCTGCTCCTGCTGAGTTTTTGCACCCAGGCTGCCGCAAGCTGCGATTGGCCTGAGTGGCAACAGTTCAAACAGCACTATATCAGTGAACAAGGGCGGGTGATCGACACCAGCAGCCCGAAGAAAATTACGACCTCTGAAGGCCAAAGCTATGGCCTGTTCTTCGCTCTGGTAGCAAATGACCGGCCTACGTTTGAAAACATTCTGCAATGGACGCAGAACAATTTAGCGCAGGGCGATCTGAGCGCTCGCTTACCCGCTTGGCTATGGGGTATGAAAGAAAAAGATAAAAACGGCAAGCAGGAATGGGGCGTTCTTGATACCAATTCGGCCTCGGATTCCGATCTGTGGATTGCTTATTCATTGATGGAAGCGGGCCGTTTATGGAAAGTGCGCAGCTATCAGTCTCTAGGCGTTTTGCTGCTTCAACGTATTGCGCGTGAAGAGGTCGCTGACCTGCCGGGATTTGGTGAGGTGTTGCTGCCAGGTCGCGTCGGTTTTGCGCATGCACCGGTATGGACCGTTAATCCAAGCTATTTACCGCCGCAGCTGATGGCTCGCATGGCGGGTTTCCACGGGCCTTGGGCCGCGCTGCATAAAAATAATCAGCGCCTGCTGCTGGAAAGTTCACCGAAAGGGTTTGTGCCAGATTGGATAGACTGGCGTAAAGACAAAGGTTGGGAGCCCACGCCGGGCAAGCCTAACGTCAGCGGCTATGACGCGATCCGCGTTTATCTGTGGGCGGGCATGATGGCCGATAACGATCCTAACAAAGCTGCGTTGATCAAACAGTGGCAGCCAATGGCGGCGATGACCGCTGAGCTTGGATATCCACCGGAAAAAGTCGATGTTGCAACGGGCAAAGCATCAGGATATGGCAATTCAGGTTTTTCAGCAGCATTGCTGCCGTTCCTTGCCGGTTCTGATGCGCAAGCGGTTCAGCGCCAACGGGTACAAGATAATCCGTTGGGCGATGATGCTTATTACAGCTACGTATTAACGCTCTTTGGCCAAGGATGGGACCAACAACGTTTTCGTTTTAATTTAAAGGGTGAGCTTTTACCTCACTGGGACAGCAGCACATGCGCAAGTACCGCAATTTCTCATTAAGCGGGTTGAGTCTCTCGATCGGTTTATCTCTCGCTTCTCTGTCTGGTTCAGGCGTTGCCGCTGATGCAGCCGTTTCGCCAGAACAGTGGTTGCTAGAGCAAATCCGCGTGGGCGAAGCCAGCCATCGTGATGACTTAGTCACACAGTCGCTGTATCGCTTAGAACTGATGGATCCTAACAATCCCGATGTGATGGCGGCGCGTATGCGCTTGGCATTGCGTCAGGGCGATCAGCAGGTTGCGCAACAGCAGCTAGATAAATTGAAAGCGCAGGCACCGAATTCAGAAGCCTATAAGCAGGCAAAACTGAATATGGCGCTGACGACGCCTGAAGGCCGTCAACAGCTTCAGCAGGCGCGTTTATTAGCGACCGCAGGCCATGTTCCCGAGGCGGTGGCGGCTTATGATAAATTGTTTGAAGGTACGCCGCCGACTGTTGATTTAGCGGTGGAATATCTGCGCGTTGTTGCGCGTCAGCCGGGGCAGGAAAACAACGTCATTGCCAAATTGGAAGCGTTGAGCCAAACCAATCCGGGCAATGGTGAATTGCGCCGAGCGCTAGCAGGTATGCTTTTGGATACCAACCAAACGCAGAAAGCCTATGCAGTGCTGGAGAAAATGGCTGCGGATAGCAACACGCGGGGAGACGCTGCGGATCTGTGGATGGGTGAGATTAACCGTATTCCCGTCGGTGAACAAAGCGTTGCTGCTTTGCAGCGTTACCTCGTTATTTTTGCGCAAGATCCTTCCACCGTGGAAGCGCGTAAGAAGTTAGACGATCAGCAGAAACTTCTTTCCGACCCTGCTTTTATTGCCCGTTCTCGCGGTTTGGCGATGATTGATTCAGGCAAAGGCGGGGTGGCGATCCCTGAATTACAGAAAGCATTGGCATCCAATCCAAATGATTCCGACGTGCTAGGCGCGCTGGGTCAGGCCTATGCGCGGCAGGATAACCGTACAAAAGCGTTAGAGTATTTCCAACGTGCGTTAAAAGCCGATCCGACCGGATATGACCGCGATAAGTGGGTCAGCTTAATTAAAAGTAATCAGTACTGGTTGGCAATTCAGTCTGGTGATAAAGCGCTGAAGGCCAATCAGTTGGATGTTGCGCAGCAAAAATATCAGCAGGCGCGTGGGATTGATGATACGGATAGCTATGCCGTTCTTGGTTTAGCTGATGTTGCGGTGGCACGTAAAGATGATGCTGGCGCAGAAAGACTGTATCAGCAGGCGTTGCGGCTTGATTCAACTAACAGCAGCGCGGTGCGTGGGTTAGTGAACATTTACCAACGGCAATCACCCGAGAAGGCAATGGCCTATCTGGATCAGCTGCCGCGCAGTCAGCGTAAGGCGATGCAGAGTGCCATAAACAGCATTCAAAGTGATGTATTGCAGCAGCAAGCGCAGACTCTTGAGCAGCAACAGCAGTGGGCTGGAGCGGCAGATAAGCTACAACAGGCGCTGAAGCTGTCACCTAATGACGTATGGCTGACCTATCGCCTTGCTAAAGATTTGCATGCGGCTGGCCGTACTGATGATGCCGACCGTGCTTTCAATACCTTAGCGCAGCAGCTTCCAGGCGATCCTCAACAGGTTTATGCGCACGCGCTTTATCTTTCTGGCACCGATCGCGATCGGGCGGCATTAGCGCAGGTTGATGGATTACCGAAAGTGAAGTGGGATGCCAATATCCGTGAGCTTTCTGATCGTTTGCACTTCAGCGAAACGCTCAAAAAAGCCCAAGACCTGCGTGATGCTGGGCATGAAGACGAAGCGATTGCTTACCTACGTCAGCAGCCAGCCAATACTCGTGTCGATTTAACGATCGCCGATTGGGCATTAGAGCGTGAGGATTATGATGCGGCGTTGGCGGGTTATCGCGATGTACTAAAACGCGAGCCTAATAATGACTCCGCTCACCTCGGCGAAATTGAAGCCTTTGTTGCGCAAGGCGAGCTTGAACAAGCCCGCACTCAGCTACAGGCATTGCAGCAGGTTAAACCAACCGAAGCACCAAGCATGAATACCGAACGCCGCGTGGCGGGGGCTTGGGCATCCGTGGGTGATATGGCGAAGGCGCAGGCGATCTTTGATCGCATTACTCCGCAGGCAGCTAAAGTACCAGGACAAGACGGTGCATTGGTGATGCGCGATGCCGCCCGCTTTGAACAAAAGCAAGGGAACCCTGATAAAGCGCTCGATTATTACCGCGATGCGATGGTGTCTTCTGGCATTGCACCAACCAAACCGCAGGATAACGATACTTTCACTCGTCTAACGCGTAATGATGAAAAAGACGATTGGCTTAAGCGTGGTGTGCGTTCTGATGCGGCTGATTTGTATCGACAGCAGGATGTGAATGTCACGCTGGATCATGACTATGCACGTTCTAGCGGTACCGGTGGTTATTCCGATTTAACGGCCAATACCACCATGTTGCAGATGGATGCACCACTTTACGATGGGCGTATGTTCCTGCGTACTGATGTGGTGAACATGCAGGCGGGTTCCTTTAAAGGCGGGCCTTATAAAGAGAAATTTGGTACCTGTTACGTTAACGGCTGTAAGCCCGGTAATAGCCAAAACTCAACGGGTGCGAGCCTCTCCGCAGGTTGGAAAAATGACCATTGGGAAGGCGATTTTGGTACTACCCCAATGGGCTTTGACGTGGTGGATTGGGTCGGCGGGCTGAGTTATAGCAATGACTGGAACCATATTGGCTGGACGGTGAACGCTCACCGTCGTCCGATCTCAAGTTCGTTGTTAGCGTTCGGTGGTCAGAAAGATGCTCAAACCGGTATTACATGGGGCGGTGTACGCCGTACTGGTTTGGGAATCAGCGGCAGCTACGATCGTGGTGAAGCGCATGGCGTTTGGGCCGATTTGAGCGCCGATCAACTGACAGGGAAAAATGTTGCCGATAACAGCAGCATACGTTGGATGGCAGGGTACTATTACAAGCTGATCAACGAAAATAACCGCCGCGTGACCGTAGGCCTGAGCAATATGATTTGGCACTACGATAAGGACTTGAGCGGCTATACGCTGGGGCAAGGCGGTTATTATAGCCCGCAGGAATATATTTCCTTTGGTGTGCCGGTGAACTACCGCCAACGTACCGAAAACTGGTCTTGGGAATTGGGTGGCTCGGTGTCTTGGTCGCATTCGAAAACTGACACCGTCGATCGCTACCCGATTAAAAACCTGATCCCAGCACCAGATGTTGATAACAATAAGTACACGGATAAATATAATACGGATAGCGGCAGCAGCAGCAGCGGCGTAGGTTATACCCTACGAGCGATTGTTGAACGCCGAGTGACTTCCAACTGGTTTATCGGTGCGGGCGTAGATATTCAGGAAGCGAAAGATTATACCCCTAGCCACGGTTTGATTTATGTCCGCTATTCGGCGGCGGGCTGGCAAGGTGATATGGATCTGCCGCCGCAGCCATTAACGCCATACGCTGATTTCAAGTAATTACGTTATATCAAATCTGGTTCTACCAAGTTAAAAGGCCCGTATGTACTATGCATTACGGGTCTTTTTGTTTTTTGTTGGCATTGAGTTGCGTGCAATTTGGCGTTAAAAATGGTGCAAAATGCATCTACGTCACCCGATTATGCTTAAATGCGTGTAATTGTTTGTGAAAGAATTCGGCTTAAGGGTTAAAAACAGATGTGATCAAGTATACTCTGGCTGGGTCAATGGGGTGTTTAGCTAACAGTATCCCCACGTATTGGATTCTTATTGTTTAAATTAGATGTTATCGGAGAGACAGTTTGCGAGTCAGTCGTTCCTTAACGATCAAACAAATGGCAATGGTGTCGGTTGTGGCACTCATTACGATTTGTATTTTTGTCGTGATTCAGCTGTTCCATT
Source organism: Obesumbacterium proteus (assembly GCF_001586165.1). Classification (NCBI taxonomy): domain Bacteria; kingdom Pseudomonadati; phylum Pseudomonadota; class Gammaproteobacteria; order Enterobacterales; family Hafniaceae; genus Obesumbacterium; species Obesumbacterium proteus. The sequence goes on from NZ_CP014608.1 coordinate 878,525, forward strand.
TTGTGGACCAGCGTAAGGAGGACTACGTCCAGCAACTGGAGAATTTGGCCCATTCGGTACGTGAGCCGCTTTCTGAAGCCATGTTGAATATGGACGCGGTGAGAGCCCAAAAAATCCTCGATAGCTTAGTACCCATCGGTATTCTGAGCCGTGCCGACGTGATGTTGCCCAATGAGCTTCAGGCGCTTAAAGGACGTTTTCCTCAAGAGCGAGCCGTACCTGAAGCGGTGATGAAGATTTTCGATTTACCTGTTCAGGTTTCGATGCCGCTTTACGGCATTGAGCGCAATATCGCGGCGCGACAGCCGTCGTCTTACTTGGTTTTACAGGCCGATTCGTTCCGCATTTATCAGTTTATTTTGTCGACGCTGTCTACCATGGTATCGACCTATCTTTTGCTGGCGTTGATTCTTACCGTTGCCATCAGTTGGTGTATGAACCGGCTGTTGGTGTATCCGTTGCGCGCGCTGGCGCAAGAGTTGCGCAGCATGCCGCTTGATACACCTAATTTTCATCAGCTTACGCCGCCTCCGTCACACGGAGACGATGAGCTGGGCTTATTGGTGCGCAACTATAATCGCAATCAGCAGGCGTTAGAGAAAGCTCATCAGGTGATGAGCCGCATGTCTACACGCAATCCCCTGACCAATCTGCCCAATATGACGCTGTTTGTTCCTTTACTGGAACAACATTTATTGGTTTGTCGCAAAGAGAATTCTGGCATCGTTGTGATCAATATCGGCACCTTGCAAGAGGCGATGGGGGTGTTGGATACCACACAGCGTGATGCGTTACTGACGTCATTAGTGAGCCGGTTGAAAGAGTGTGTGAGCGAAGCCGATATGCTGGCTCAGGTTAATCAGGATCGCTTTGTGGTGCTGGTGCGGAACGTTGAAATGCCGCATTCGCTGATGCTCTTGGCGAAAGACCTGATGGACTCCATCACGCGGCAGCTTGATTTAGAGACTTTGGCGCTACGGCCAACGGCCAGCATTGGGATCTCGTTTTACCAGCCAAACGCTGAAGATACGATGGATGCCAAGAAAGAGGCCGAACTTCTCATGAGTCAGGCAAGCTCAGCCATGAATATGGCTATGCGTGAAGGTAAAAACCAAATCCTGTTCTTTGAACCGACGCTGGCCCGCAAGGCGAAAGAGCGGCTAACCAAAGAAACGGAGATTATGAACGCGCTCGCCCAAGGTGATTTCTCTCTCTATCTCCAACCGCAGATTGACTTGCGCACGGGCCGTTTGGCGGGGGCGGAAGCGCTGATCCGCTGGAATCGCAAAGACGGCGAGCTGACTTTGCCCTCTGAATTTATCCCGTTGGCGGAAGAAGTGGGTGGCATAGAAGCGCTGGATGAGTGGGTGATTAGCGAGTCGATGAAAATATTGTCGACTTGGCAACAGCAGAATATCGGCGTGCCGATTTCGCTGAATGTGTCAGGTATTCAGATTGCCAATCTCAGCTACGTTGAGCTGCTGGAAAGAATGTTGCTAGAGTATCAGCTTGATCCGCATATGCTGCATCTTGAGGTCACGGAAACGGCTTATATCAGTAACATGGAGCAGGCCGCAGAGATGTTGGCGCGTTTGCGCAAAACCGGTATCAAGATTGCTTTGGATGATTTTGGTATGGGCTACGCAGGCTTGAACTACTTGCAGCACCTGCCGGTGGACATCATTAAGATCGACAAAAACTTTGTTGACCAGATCCCTGCCGACGACGCGCTGGTGCGTATTGTGGCGTCGATTGCCGATGTGCTGGCACTGGACGTGGTGGCCGAGGGCGTGGAATCTCATGCGCAATGCGAGTGGCTGCTTGAACACGGTATCTACTACGCGCAAGGTTACTGGTTCTCTCCGGCGCTACCGCAGGAAGAATTCCAGAGAAAGTATTTTCTCATCTAAAGATAACGCTTAGTAAACAATTGATTATGGCCAGTTCGCTGGCCATCCTTCCATAAAAACCCCTTCCCTTTGTAGTGATAACCCTTTTTTCGTTGCGGGTTTGATGCGTTTCAGCTCATAAAAATGATAAAATTTGGTTACTAACTACAACATTGCATTTCCATATTGTTACGCCGGTGTTATTTTGCGTCCAACGCAGTACAGAGTCATAAAGGATGGTTGTACCGAGTGTAACCCCTGCCTTTAGTGCGTTGTATCTGATGCGTGCGTACCCGATAAGGAAGTGTATAAATATGAAAAAAAACCTCTTTAAAAGCCTCTATTTCCAGGTGTTATTAGCTATTTCTCTGGGGATATTACTAGGCCATTTCTACCCTGACCTCGGCGCACAGATGAAACCTCTGGGCGACGGATTCGTTAAACTGATCAAAATGATTATTGCTCCAGTTATCTTCTGTACGGTGGTGACTGGGATTGCAGGTATGGAAAGCATGAAAGCCGTTGGCCGTACCGGCGCAATTGCTCTGCTTTATTTTGAAGTCGTGAGCACCATTGCCCTGATTATTGGCTTGGTGATTGTGAATATTGTCCAGCCGGGCGCAGGGATGAACGTCGATCCTGCCGCGTTGGATGCCAAGGCGGTGGCGGTCTATGCCGATCAGGCTGCGCAACAGGGCTTGGTTGCCTTCATCATGGATATTATCCCAGGCAGCGTTATTGGTGCCTTTGCGAGTGGAAATATCCTTCAGGTTCTGCTGTTTGCCGTGATGTTTGGTTTCGCGCTGCATCATTTGGGCGAGAAGGGACAGATGATGTTTAACTTCATCGATAGCTTCTCAAAAGTCATTTTCGGCATCATTAACATGATTATGAAACTGGCTCCAATCGGTGCATTCGGTGCGATGGCCTTTACCATTGGTAAATACGGCGTCGGAACGCTGGTGCAACTGGGGCAGTTAATTATCTGCTTCTATATCACCTGCGTACTGTTTGTGGTGTTTGTACTGGGCTCCATCGCCAAAGCCACCGGATTCAGTATCTTCCGCTTCATTGCCTACATCAAAGAAGAGCTGCTGATTGTATTAGGGACCTCCTCATCTGAATCTGCGCTGCCGCGCATGCTGGATAAGATGGAGAAAGTGGGCTGTAAGAAATCGGTCGTGGGGTTAGTGATACCCACCGGATACTCCTTTAACCTTGATGGCACCTCGATTTACCTGACCATGGCAGCGGTGTTTATTGCGCAGGCAACTAACTCGCACATGGATATCTGGCACCAAATTACCTTGCTGGTGGTTCTGCTGTTGTCATCGAAAGGGGCCGCAGGTGTAACCGGAAGTGGATTCATCGTTCTGGCCGCCACCATTTCCGCGGTAGGGCATCTGCCGGTAGCGGGTTTGGCGCTGATTCTTGGTATCGACCGCTTTATGTCAGAAGCGCGCGCATTGACGAATCTGATTGGTAACGGCGTGGCGACTATTGTGGTTGCGAAGCGTGTTCGCCAGCTAGATGAAAAACAAATGAAGGCGGTTTTAGGTAAAAAAGACCGTAACGCAGCTCAAACACAGACCCTGTAACCCTCCTATTCCTCGGTTTTTGTTACCGAACATGACGGATTGCCCCCATTCGCTTGATGCGAGCGGGGGCATCTTTATAATGTGCCCATTCATTTCTACAACAACTCATTCGTCATACTTTCGGTTTCAGATGCGCGAGCGATCCTAACTTGCGACCTTCCTGAGCCTTTTGTTGTTTGGTGTCGATGTTGTTTAGAACTTTTTTCTCTCTGTCGGGTGACATAATCCCACTCTTGTGGTCTAAAAATCGATGTTTGACTCATCGCGTTGAGTTAGCCGTTTTTACAGGCCAGATGGGTTATCTTCCTCAGGGGAATTCGCACATTTTTGTCAGTATTTAGTAGGGGTTCACATGCAAGGCACCAAAATTCGGCTCATGGTTGGTGGATTGTTGTTGGCAGCGGCCAGCAGCTCTGTGCATTCTGAAGCACTACAGCCCGATCCCGCGTGGCAGGAAGGAAAACTGGATAATGGTTTTTCATGGCAGTTGTTAGCCACACCACAGCGCCCATCCGATCGGATTGAGTTGCGTATGATAGTGAGCACTGGCTCACTTGTAGAATCAAATCAGCAGGTGGGGTTTGCCCATCTGTTGCCGCGTTTAGCATTAACGCATAGCGATAACTTTACTGCGAGCCAGCTCCAATCGTTCTGGCAGCAGAGTATCGATCCTCAGCGCCCGTTACCTCCGGCGGTGAGCTCTTATGATTACACCGCATACAATTTAAGCTTGCCGAATAACCGCCCTGAGCTGCTGAAAGAAGCGTTGCAGTGGCTAGCGAATACCGCGGGTAAGCTGAATATTGATAGCAATACGGTGATTAGCGCCCTGCAATCACCGGAAAATTTAGTAGCGACGCTACCTTCTAACGCTAACGATCCTTTATGGCGTCTTCGTCTTAAAGGCTCAACGATGCTTGGACATGAGCCTGGTCAGGGGCCAAACCGTCCGGTAGATACTCAGATGCTGAAGGCGTTTTATCAGCAGTGGTATACGCCAGATGCTATGACGCTTTACGTGGTCGGCAACGTTGATTCCCGCTCTCTGAGCGAGCAGATCAATAAGGCTTTTGCCGAATTGAAAGGCAAGCGTGAAACGCCAGCAACCCTACCGACATTGGCTCCGCTGCCGACTACGCCGATTAACCTGATTGCTGATAATGCGCAGCAGGATACGCTGTCGATCACGTGGGATGTGCCTTGGCAGCCAATCCGTGATTCTCAGGTTCTTCAGCGTTACTGGAAAAGTGATTTCGCTCGCGAAGCGCTGTTCAGCCATTTACAGCAGGTATTGGCAAACAGCGATCTGAAAGGGTCGGTCAATCTGATGTTTGATTGTCAGGTGCAATATCAGCGTTCCCAGTGTGCCATCCATCTGTCGACTACGCAGGCCAATCTGAATAAAGCTCTGAGCTTTATCGCTACGGAAATGTCTGCGGTGCATGATGACGGTGTTACGCAGCAGGAATTCGACACCATGATTGCGCAGAAGAAAGATCAGCTAACCAAGCTGTTTGCGACTTATGCCCGCACGGATACTGATGTTCTGATGAGCCAGCGTTTACGCTCGCAGCAAAGCGGCGTGGTGGATATTTCTCCTGAAACCTACCAAAAACTGCGCCAGAATTTCTTGGCAACGCTGTCTCTGGATGATTTGAATCAGGAGCTGCATAACCAGCTTTCTCGTGAACCAACCTTGATCTTGCGCCAGCCGCGCGGCGAACCTGAGGAAAACGTGAAGGCGTTACGTGACGTCTACAACAATACCATGGGGCTGAACATGGAAGATGCCTCAGCGGCCGCTGAGGCAGTGCCGGAAGATGCATCATCTTCTGCTACAGCACCACAGGCGGATCCGGCGGCAAAAGAAGAGCCAACGTCAGCCCAGTAGATTTCAGTAATGCTGTTAACTAGATGATTTCCCATCCTTTCCCTTATTAGGGCAAGGATGGGATACAGACCGGTTATTAGCGAGGCATTGCTTCCTGCGGAATGATAGCGCCACGGTACTGAATGACGGTGCTGGCGGTTTGATGTCCGCGCTGTGCCGATGCGGTTGGTGTTCCCCCAAGCAGACGAACAGATAAATAACCGGCGCTGAATGAGTCACCCGCTGCGGTGGTATCAACTACTTTTTCTTTGGGTAGTTTAACCGCTGGCACATCGACGGTTTGCCCATCGACTGAAACGATACAAGAATCAGCGCCGCGCTTAATCACCACTTCGCTCACGCCAAGCGCATGAGTGCGTGCAATAACCTCATCAGCAGATTTTTGCCCCCACAGCAGATCTTCATCATCCAGCGTTAAAAAGGCGATATCGGTGCAGGCAAGCATAGCGGTATAGGCTGCTTGTGTTTGTTCGGCGCTCTGCCACAGGCGTGGACGGTAGTTATTATCAAAAATAACTTTGCCCCCGTTGGCGCGACAGCGTTTTAATAAAGTGAGTAAGCGCTTACGACTGTTATCATTAAGGATAGCGAGGCTAATCCCGCTGAGATAGAGATAATCAAACTGGGCTAATTGGTCACAAATGGCATCGGCGTTTTCGCCGTCTAACCAATAGCGTGCAGCGGCATCGTTGCGCCAGTAGTAAAAGGTACGCTCGCCGCTGGCGTCGGTTTCAATAAAATAGAGGCCGGGAAGTTTGTTATCCAAACGTTGGGTTAACTCCGTTTTTACCCCTTCACGCTGCCATGCATCTAACATTTCGTTGCTGAACGTATCTGTACCTAAGGCGGTGACATAGTGCACGGCCAGCTCATTTTCAGGGACCTGACGTGAAAGATAAACCGAGGTATTCAGCGTATCGCCACCAAAGCCACGGGAAAGATCCGCACCTTTCTGCGACAGTTCAATCATACATTCGCCGATGACGGCAATTTTTGCATTGGAATGGGAAGCAATGGTCATGAAGGAAAGCCTGTTTTATTGAGGTCGTAAAAACGCAGTTATCTTAGTTTCCCCGTTGGAAAACTCAGCGTCAATATAAATAAAACAGTGTTCTATTTTTATATGATATGGATCTAAAAATGAGTGTTTTGTGTAATGCCGTTTTGGCGATCGAGATACACGGGGCTAGTACCCCGCGGGGCCGTTATGGAACACATCCTTGTGTTCCACCTCAAGGGCCAACGCCGAAGCGTTGTTCAACTTTGCTCCAGGCAAAGTTGTCGGCGGCTTACGCCGCTACGACCCCATCGGTGTACTTCCCCTAAAATTGAGCTTAAGTGGGCGGCATTAGGTTACTGTTTACTACTGCACGCTACTTTTTCTTGCGCAGCTCGGTCACGCTTTTTCCGCCAATTCCCCAGTTATCGGTTTCGACTTCCTCAATGATAACCACGGTGGTGGCTGGGTTTTTTCCCATCGTATCGACCAGTAACTGAGTGACACCAGCAATCAGCGCTTCTTTTTGCTCGGTGGTGGCACCTTCACGAGTGATTTTGATATTAACGAAAGGCATTTTCAGACTCCATTGGTGTAAAAAATAAGCGAACAAACTCCCATAAAATGAATTAATAGCGTAGCTCATTTGCCAAACTCTGCTATCTGGCTACATCTGATTTACCCGCCGTCTTCAAGCAACTTGAATGATTTTGGCTATAAAGGTTTAAGGAGCCTTGCCGATAACTGATTTTGTTCATTGTCCGCAAGGGCAAGAAAGTGGTTCTCACATGATGTATGCGGATGGTGGATACATGAAAATTGGCAAGACAATCGAGGCGGGGTGGATTATGCCCACGTTGCCCGCACTGGAGCCTACCCGCGAGCTAAATTTCTGGAGCCAGTGCCAGAGAAGCTATACCTTCCAGCCTATTTACTGTACCAGCGGTGTGCCGTTAGCGATTGAATTGCTGACAGCGGTTTGCCACCCAGATAATCCTGATTGCCGTTTGTCACCTGAAGATTACTTCGAGCAAATCTCACAGGATCTGCGTGAAGATGTGGTGCTGGAACAGCTTAGACTGATTCAGCACTGGCATAGCTTTATTCAGCAGCGCGATTTGTTGGTATCTGTGAACGTTGATGGACAAACGCTGCAGTCTATTCAGCTATTGCCAGAAGCTCGCAAACTACTGGAAAGTATGCCCTATTTGCGCTTTGAAATGGTTGAACATGCCTATGCAGCGCTGACGATCCCTATTCAGTCGCTAGAGGACGTACATCGTTTATGGCTTGATGATTTCGGCAGCGGATTAGCGAATTTCTCTTCGCTGATGGAGTGCCGCTATGAGTTCGTTAAACTCGATCGTGCGCTGTTCTCGTTTTTACGCGAGAGCCATGAGGGCGTTCGGCTGTTTTATGCATTAGTTGCGCTGATGAGTCGTTATACCAAAGGCGTTATTGTCGAGGGCGTTGAAACGCCTCAGGAATGGATGTTGGTAAAACGTTCAGAGGCCTGCGCTGCGCAGGGTTTCTACCTCTCCCGCCCGAATCGGTTTGACTCTTTGCACCAATTGCCCACGTTCTTTCGCGAGTAATTTTTACGGGTAACAAGTCTGCTGTTGCGCCCATAAACGGGCATATCTTTAATATTTAACCTATGGTTATGTGTGGGAAACATCATCAATTAGATTAAATATTTAGGATATGCCATGACCAGAACAGGAAAAGCATTTAGCTGGTTAGCAGGGATCTTAGTGGTATTGATCGTTGGGATCGTTATCTTTGTGATGATCTTTGATTGGAACCGCCTCAAGCCGACGATCAATAAAAAAGTCTCTACAGAGCTAAACCGGCCGTTCGCCATTCGAGGCGATCTTGGCGTAGATTGGGCGCGCCCTACCGATGAAACGGGCTGGCGCTCTTGGGTACCTTGGCCGCATATTCACGCCGAAGATATTGTGCTCGGCAATCCGCCAGAGATCCCCGCGGTATCGATGGTTACGCTGGAACGGGTTGATGCCAGCCTTGCTCCGTTAGCGCTACTGGGCAAACAGGTTTATATCCCCCGCATTAAACTCAAACAGCCAGATGCTTCGCTGCGTAGGCTTGCGAATGGGAAGAATAACTGGACGTTTGAACTCGCCAATTCATCAACGGACGATCAGACAAAAGATCAAAAGTCTGCATGGTCTTTTAAGATCGATGACATCGTGTTTGATCAGGGCGTGATCGCCTATGACGATGCGATCGCCCATGCAAAACTCAAAGCCACCGTCGATCCGCTGGGGAAACCGTTGCCGTTTAGTGAGGTGATGGGAAACAGCGGCGCAGCGAAAAAGGTCGCGAGTAAAAAAGCACCTGATTATGTCTTTGGCTGGAAAGTTGATGGAACGTACAACGGTGAATCACTCTCGGGCAGCGGCAAGATAGGCGGGATGCTGGCGTTGCGCGATCCTGATGGTTTATTCCCACTCCAGGCCGATGTGCGTTCAGGAAAAACCCGGGTTGCGGTTGCCGGTACGCTCAGCGATCCTTTGAATTTAGGTGCGCTGGATCTGCGCTTACAATTCTCCGGCCAGAGCTTAAGTCAGCTACATAAACTGACCGGAATTGTGTTACCCGATACTCCGCCTTATTCCACCGATGGTCATTTAAGCGCAGAGCTTAAACGCGCTAAAGGCGCGATTTATCGCTATCAAAACTTCAACGGTAAAATTGGCGATAGCGATATTCACGGTAGCCTGACCTATCAAGTGAGCAAACCACGTCCTTCACTGAACGGTGAATTGGTGTCTAATCAGCTCCGTTTTGCTGATTTAGCGCCGCTGATCGGTGCTGATTCCAATCAGGAAAAGGTGAACCGTGGAGATAAAGCCACACAGCCGTCTGACAAAGTTTTACCCGCTGATAAATTTGATACCAAGCAGTGGTCGACGATGGATGCCGACGTTAAGTTTACCGCCAAACGGATTGAGCACGGCGAATCTCTGCCGCTTAGCGATCTTTATACCCATTTGCTGCTTAACAACGGCACGCTGTTAATGGATCCGCTGCGTTTTGGCGTGGCTGGCGGTAATTTGAATTCGACTATTCGCCTGGAAGGGCAACGTAAGCCAATGCGTGGTATGGCGGATTTGCATGCGCGTGGTTTCCAATTACAGAAGCTGTTGCCTAACGTTGAGTCGATGCGCCGTAGCCTAGGACAGCTGAACGGCGATGCCAAAATCAGTGGCACGGGTAACTCGGTGGCTGACTTGCTGGGTACCAGCAATGGCGATGTGCGTCTGTTGATCAACGACGGTGTGATAAGCCGCAACCTGATGGAAATTGCGGGCCTGAACGTGGGTAATTATCTGGTGGGTAAGCTGTTTGGTGATGACGAGGTGAAGATCAACTGTGCGGCAGCGGATATCGGCATTAAAAATGGTTTAGCCGCGACTCGCCTGTTTGTGTTCGACACCGAGAATGCGGTGATTAATATTTCCGGCAACGTCAATCTGGCTACTGAACGTATGGATTTGTCTGTCGATCCCGAGAGTAAAGGGCTGCGTGTGCTCACCTTACGTTCGCCGCTGTATGTGAAAGGCACGTTCAAACATCCCGACGCGGGCGTTAAAGCAGGGCCGCTGATTGCGCGTGGCGTTGCCGCCGTGGCACTTGGCGCTGTAGTGGCACCCGCAGCAGCTTTGCTGGCGTTGATTTCCCCTAGTGATGTGGACTCTAACCAGTGTGGTGGCATGCTGAAAGGGATGAAAAAATAGTCAATCGCCTCGCCATTACTGGCGAGGCATAGAATTTATACTATGCTTTCTGGGTGTAACAACATGATTGTGTTGTTCATTTTTAATACACACAGATATCAAGGAAAACGGATGATGAAAGTATGGAATAAAGTCCTGTTAGCTTCTTTTATTGGGTTGGTTGTCGCGGGCTGTGACGATTCCACTAAAGTTGATGCCAATCTTGATAAAGCAAAAGATAACGCGGAGCAAATTAAAGACGCTGCGGATAACAAGGCCGATCAAATTACCGATGCCGCGAAACAAAAAGCCAATGAGCTGAAGAAAGAGGCGGATGTGCAGGCCGATCAACTCAGCGACAAAGCTAAAGCAATTAAAAGCGAGGCCGAAAAACGTGCCGATGCCCTTACGGATGATGCGAAAGCTAAGGCCAAATCCATAGAGCAGCAGGCTAAGCAGCAGAGCGATCAAATCATCGATCAGGCGAAGACCATTAAAGAGAGCGCCATCAGCGGCGCGAACGATCTTTCCGCCGAGGCTCAAACCAAAACTCAGGCGATTAAAGACAGCATGAAGCAAAACCCACCGGCTCAGAATGGTGCAGCTCCAGCGTCAAATGAAACGCCAAAGACAAATGGTAACCCGTAGCGTAAGGCGCACTATAATTTAGGTGTGGGTAAGATTATTTTTAATCAGTAAATTTAGGGGGAGTGTATGGGTATCCTTTCGTGGATTATTTTCGGCCTTATTGCCGGTATCTTGGCTAAATGGATTATGCCGGGGAAAGACGGCGGTGGGTTTATTGTTACCGTGATCCTTGGGGTTGTCGGTGCCGTTGTTGGTGGATATATCAGCACCTTCTTTGGCTACGGTAGAGTGGATGACTTTAATTTCGGCAGTTTTATCGTTGCCGTTATTGGTGCTCTGGTGGTGTTGTTTATCTACCGTAAGATCCGCAGCTAGACGTACTCTCGGGGCGGATTTCCGCCCCGATGTTTTATGGATTAACGAACAATTTCGCCATCACGAAGAATAGACATCAGTTTCCCGTCCCAAAATTCTGCGATAAACACATCTTCAGCTTTGATACCGCAGCGTTCTAATTCTTGTTCTATCCATGCCTCGTCTTTTTCTATTTGATTTAGCTCATAAGAGCGCAAGCGTCCATCTTTCATGAGAATGATCGACGGCATTTGAGCCCCTTCGCATACTACGGTTAGCTGGCCGCTTGGCTCTATTTGGGCATAGTTGATTTCTTGGAACGAATGAATGCCTTGAGCGTGTAGCTGCGATGACACGTTTAAAATATCGATTTTGTTTTTCTTGGTCAGGATGTTCTCCATCAGGAAACGACCCTTTTTAATGATAGGAATGGGATCGCCGATGGTGACCGAACGGAAGAAATAGACATGCTTACTGATCGCATTCAACAACGAGATTAAACCTACGCCGATGAGCAGTACGATAATGTATTGGTAAAGAGGAATAGCATCGCTGTAGATCACGCCGCCAATAATGCCGCCTAAAACAAAGTTGCCGATAAAATCAACAGGCGTCATTTGCGATAGCTGAGTTTTACCTGAAAAATTCAGATGCGTAATAACAATGGCGAAGCCCAAAATAAACTTCACCAAAACGTATCCGTAGTATTCCATACGCCCTCCCAAAGCGATCAAAAACTATAAGATTATCTTTATGTTTCTTAATCATAAAAACAGAAGCTCTCTTTTTATACAAGAAAGCTTATAGGGGAGCTTAAATTTATTGAGGGGTATTTGCGCGAGAAGTCAGGCTTGCACAGCTGTGATCCTGTATTTCCTCGATAGACGCCAAATTCAATCGCCACCATTCGCGCTGGGTTGCTAACAGCACAAAGTTACCGTCAGCAGCGGGGAGCAATGCCAATCCAAACGCGCCCATGTTTTCCCGCGCCTGCGGTAAGCCTTCGGCTAACAGAATGAAGGGGCTATTTTTTGCCAGCGCGTTTTTGTCGAGCGTGCGTGCCCAGTAACTGTGGTTATTGATCCCAATCTGTACCGGTTGCCATTGTGATGAGAGTGAAGGTGTTAAAGCCGTAATCCGTGCAAGTACCTTAGGTTTCGTACAGGACATATGGATATGCAGCTGATTTTGCGTTCGACCATATTCAGAATTAATGGTGAATGACAGCAGGTTATCCGGCACTGGTTTGCCATAACGCTTTGACAGCCAATCGCGCTGCTGCCATGCGGCGGCAAAATAGTTGGGTTGCTGTGGGTTTAACAAGAGGGGCGATTCAATGCCCGTGACCTTGGCGGTTGGCATCAATAGATATTGCAGAGGGCCGTTGCGGTCTTTAAAGACCACAAATCTCTGTGCAAGGTTGACCTCAGCACAGGGACTCGGGTTTTGTCGTTGCTGTTGATGCGGTACGCACTGCTGGCTGACAATTTTCCACAGAGCATCAGGATGTGAGGGCCGAAGAAAGAAGAAGCCGGTAATGACAAGGAGCACAATAACAATCAGTACGATGAATCCTGTTTTGCGCTGAAATCTCATCATTACCTAACTTCCCAATAAAGTCGTCTAAAGGACGCTTACCTTACTGAGCACATGCTCGTTTGTCTAATGCACCGCTCCAGCGAGTCATACCAAATGCGAGCAGAACCACAATTGCGCCAACCCACGGGGTCACCATCAGGCCATAGTTCTCAACGATCATACCGCCAACCCATGCACCACCGGCGATGCCGAGGTTGAAGGCTGCGATGTTCAAACCAGAAGCGACGTCAACGGCGTGAGGGGCATAGCGTTCTGCCTGTTGCACCACGTAAACCTGCAAACCAGGAACGTTACCAAAGGCGACTGCACCCCAGAACAACACGGTAATCAAGGCCAGCACTGGGCTGTGTGCGGTGAAGCTGAACACGGCAAGTACGGCGGCTAACAGTAAGAAAATAATTTGCAGTGCTTTGATTGGACCCATGCGGTCGGCTAAGCGTCCACCCCACAGGTTACCCGCAGCCACAGATACTCCGTAAATCAGCATTACCCACGTTACGGCGCTGGCGCTAAATCCACTAACCTGCTGCAAAATAGGCGCAAGGAAGGTGAAGACTACAAAGTTACCGCCGTAGCCCAATGCTGTTTTAGCATAGACCATCAACAAGCGTGGCTGTTTTAAGATGGTCAACTGACGAGCGATGGACGCAGGTGGTGTATGTTTTAAACCGTTAGGCACGAAAATCAGGCTACCGATAAGAGCGATAATCCCAAGCAGCGAAACCGCCAAGAAAGTTTCATGCCAGCCAAAATGTTGGCCAATGAACGTCCCTAAAGGTACGCCGGTGACTAATGCCACGGTTAAACCGGTAAACATAATCGCGATGGCGCTGGCGGCTTTTTCTTTCGGCACTAGGCTGGTGGCCAGCGTAGAACCGATAGAGAAAAAGACCCCATGGGCTAAGCCGGTCAGCACGCGAGCGGTCATCAGCGACATGTAGCCGGGCGCTTTCCACGCTAACAGGTTACCGAGGGTAAACAGCACCATCAGGCCAATCAGCAGCGTTTTACGCGGCATACGGCCGGTTAACGCGGTGAGCACCGGTGCACCAATGGCAACGCCGAGCGCATATAAACTCACAAGCAGACCCGCAGACGGCAGGGAAACTTGTAAATCTGCGGCGATAGTTGGGATCAGGCCCACGATAACAAACTCCGTGGTGCCGATGGCAAACGCGCTGATGGTCAGCGCAAACAGAGCTAATGGCATAACTGCAAACTCCTATCTTCTTCATCTTTCAAGCCACGGACAGCGGGGTTTGAAATCTCTTGGGTATGAATAATTGATGGCGCTGAGTTTGCACGGATTATTTTTGCAGAAAAATAGGTCTATACTCACAAGATAATTGATTGGTGAGCAATAATGAAAACAACAACCGAAGAGCTGGTGGCTTTTGTCGCCGTTGTCGATGCGGGAAGCCTGACCGGTGCCGCAGAGCAGTTAGGTCAAACGCCCAGCGGTATTAGCCGTGCGCTGGGGCGCTTAGAACAAAAGCTGGAAACGACGCTGCTTAACCGCACTACGCGGCGCATTGATTTAACCGAAGAAGGGCGAATTTTTCTCGATCGCGCACGCGCTATTCTCGAAGCGATTGAAGAAGCGGAAGAGCAGTTGGCCTTGCAGCGGCACCGTCCGGCAGGCCGTTTGCGGATAAACGCCGCATCGCCGTTCATGCTGCATGTTGTGGTTCCGCTGATTGAAGAGTTCACCGCGCAGTTTCCAGAGATTGATCTGGAGCTCAACACCAGTGACCAAATCATCGACTTGCTGGAACAGCGCACCGATGTGGCGATACGCATTGGGACGCTGCAAGACTCCAGTCTACATGCGCGTCCTATTGGGCGTTCGGGATTGAAGGTGCTGGCTGCGCCGGAATACCTACAAAAATTTGGTACTCCAGAGCGGGTGGAAGAACTGAGTGAACATCGGCTGTTAGGCTTTACCCAGCCACAATCACTTAACCAGTGGCCGCTTAAGCAGAGTCAGTGCGCGACATTTTCTGTTACGCCGAATATTGCGGCGTCTAGCGGTGAAACGCTGCGCCATTTGGCGATAAACGGGCGGGGAATTGTATGTCTTTCTGATTTTATGACGCATCAGGATATTGCTGAAGGGCGTTTAGTACAGGTGCTTGCCGAGCACACCTTGGAGACATATCAGTCAATTCATATGGTGTATTATCGAAATAGCCAGCTTTCGGCTCGCATTCGCTGTTTTCTAGATTTTCTGGCGGAGAGATATCCGCTGCACCCGTGACTAAACGATAAATATCAACGCCAATCTTGCCCCTTCACAGCGGAAAGATTGGCGTGGGATCGCTTAGGGCTGCGGTTTTTTGCGTTCTACGGTGGTGTCGCCGTCATAGTCGGCGGTGGCAATCCACGCGGCGCAAAATAGCGTTAAGCGGGCGAAGAAATAGAAGAAAGCCATCAGACCAATGACCGACCCAAACGCCGCGCCGGAAGGTGAGCGTGCAAGGCTAGGCAGCGTCCACGTCATCACAAATTTAATCACTTCAAAGCCAATCGCTGCAATTAAGGTTCCACGCAGCAAGGCTTTTTTCTTTGGTTTATGACGCGGCAATACTAAGAAAATCCAAAGGAACAACAGATAGTTAGCCATGATCGAAATGGATAGCGCAATTGCTGTCATCACGGGGCGTAGCCATTCGATGCCGTCTAAGCCTAAGGCGCGAACAATAGAAGCTTGCGCGGCACCTGCGATAGACGTAAAAGAAAGCGAAACAATCAGCGCAATCACTAGACCTGTTAGCGAAATAAAATCGCGCAGGTAGCGGAAGTAGAATTTTTCCTGATCCTGCGGATTACGCTCCCAAACCTCTCGAGACTGCGCGCGAATCGCCTCACGCAGATTTCCCATCCAACTAATGCCTGAATAGAGCGCAATGGCTAAACCGGTCAGACCCACGGTGGTACGCTGCTGGATGGCGGTATTCACGGTATTTTTTAGTGTCGTCGCCAAATTGGGATCGCTAATGCTACTGACTATTTTATTAATCAATTCAGTCAGCAAATCGGGATTTGAGGCAAGCACAAAACCGACAGCGGCAAACGACACCATCAAAATAGGGATAAGAGACAAAAACGAAAAGTAGGTAATCGCTGCACCGAACTGACTGCCTAGGCGGTCATTAAAGCGATCAACTGCGCGGATAACATGGGCCACGCTGGGAATGGCTTTGAACCAGGACATTACGCCATTGGCTTTATCCAGCGTTTTCGCCACCTGCGTGGTGACGGTTGCTTTACTGCTTTTTTGGTCGAATTCTTTCGGCATAAGCATTTTCACCTGTCTGCATTTGGGAACGTATGCAATTTCAGGCGCTTAATTTCTCACGTCAGGATGGGCGAATAATTTAGATCCTAGCAGAGTCGAGCTGTAAGGCAAAATAGGTGAAGAGAAAATTTAGGTTAATAAGTATTTTATGATTGCTTTTAATGCCATTTTTATCGTCATTTAGCCATGACTATTAAGAATATTCTGCTAATTTAACTCGAACTGAGTAAATTACGATATAGAATGCATAATATGACGAAAAAATAGAGCGTAATATCGGGGTTAAGCTAAAAATTAAACAAACAATCTGTGATGTGGGTTTTTTATTTAATGAGTTTAATTCAGTATGTTATGGCATAATTAGACCGTTCAATTACCAGTTTTCAACTTTTAGTAACATATGTATTGGTGTGCATAATCAACCAATTCACAAACTTGGGTAAGCCTACAAGAATTTACCTGCTTGCCACTCAAATTATTTAGGGTATAGACGGATAGGAAATGGGTTTTGACCTATATTCGTCCTTAGCTAACGATTCAAGGTAAAGGCATGCTCGATATTGATGTTAGCGTTATCCGAATTTTTCTTACCGTGATGGATACACGCAGTGTCACCTTAGCGGCAGAGCTGCTGGATAGTTCAACGGCGTCGGTTAGCCGTGCACTCAAGAAAATGCGCGACAGTTTTAACGATCCACTCTTTATTCGTACAAAGAAAGGATTAGAGCCCACCGCTTTGGCTTATAACATTACGCCGAATTTGGCGCTGGCCCTGAATAGCATTCAGAGCGCGGTGAGTGTTTCGACCACTCTACGTAATGGTGATAATCGTCAGACGCGTTTAAAGCTGAGCTTGTCTCCGATGCTCGAATATTACCTGACCAGCATATTGCAGCATCAAGGGTATCCTTTTGACGACGTTGCACTGGCCAATGAAACCCACGATGGTGATTTGACCAAAGACATCACGCGTCTGCGTACCCGAAAAATTGATATTAGCTTTACGCCGCAGAAATATGCAGATTGGATGATAACCAATGTGCCGCTTTTCGATCTGGTACCGGTAGTGATGTGTCGCAAAGACCACCCGCGAATTAAAGCCGGATTTAGCTTGCAGGAGCTTGAGCGGGAAGAATATTTAAGCCCAACGATGTGGCCATCTTTGTTTGAAGATAACATTGTGCTGAATCCGCATAACAAAGCGCCTATTTACTCAAGCACGTCGGTACTCAATTTGATGATGATGACGGCGACCACGGATTATATTTTGATTTGTGGCCAACCTTTTGCTCGTGAGTTTGAAAAACTGGTAGATGTACAGGTTCTCGAATTCCCAAATGCGAAGCCAATGGGAACCATTTATGCCCATTATCATAAGAGCCGAGCAACGGACGTTAATATTGTTAATCTCATTAATAAAATTAAGGCTGGAGCATTTCAAGAATAAATACAATAAGAATTAACTGATAGTTAATTCTTATTAGTTGTTTTTTCCTTCCAAAAGAGAATTAATTTTCATATATATAAAAAAGGATAAATAAAGTGTTATCCATTTTTATCTATTCAATAGAGAACTATTAGCGTTTAGCAAGCAAAATATCGCATAACTATAAATATTTTACTCTGAACATTTAGTGCTTTTTTTGTGATCTGGTTGGCATTACTGACATCGTGCTGTGAATAGTCTTAAAGTCATCAAAAAACGAGCATATGTTAACTTTATTCAATAACGATATGAAATTTAAAGTATTTTTTGTTCATTTGGAATTGCTTTTGGCTTTCGTTCGCCTACATGACGGACACAAAAAGACTACATTTCGTTTTGTGCAAAAGGCATTTCCGCCCTCAGTTATTGTTAAGACTCTTCTTTCTGCCTAACTTGTACCCAAGATATACCGAATCATATTCAGCTTGCTGTTATTCTGCATTTAGGATGTCTTGGTTATTAGTCCTCCCTAATTATGATGCACATTACTTTCTATCTTCCTGCGTTTGTTTGAATCAACGTAACGAGACGAAAGGCACTCATTTGGTATTTTGGATGATATTAAAAATCATCCTATAGCGTTCTTATCTCATGACTGTTTGATTTTATATTGCAGCTGCATAGCGTCGGATTGGAGTTATCACAAGGATGTACTACTAGGCAAGATACCCCGCAGTGGTGTTGCCGATGATATTTAAGGTAATAAAAAGTGAATTCATTATCCACATCATCATCTGAGCTTGAAGTCATTAATATTGATAACGCGGTGATCGCTATTTTATCTGACGATCCTATGTTTGCTGCGGGAGTGAGAAGCCTATTGAAGAAGATTGCGCCGCTAGGTCAAGGGGCCGTGATTGATTCTGATAGAGCCAAAATTGTGATGGTTGATTTAGACAGTTTGAATCAATCTATTTTTCAGGTTGTGCGCACGCTGGCCGGATTACGTTCTTATGATGACTACCGCACCGTATTCTGGACGTCTAATCAGGCAGAGCATACGCTGAACTTCGTTCGACTCATTGATAACGCAAGCTTTATTAACAAGAAAGCGTCTCTTGAGTCGGTAGAATCAGCGGTGCAAGAAGTCCTACGCGGTGGTCGTTTTGTAACGCAAGAAGTTCAGCATACGTTCCAGACATCTAATGGCCCGGGTCGCGTCACTGAAGAAACGTTCACGATCTTAGATGACATGATGAGCGGAATGCGTGTGAAGTGTATCGCTGCCAAGCTACATACTGCGGACAAGTCGATCTACAGCAAGCTGCGTCAGTTCCGTGAACGCCTATCTTTGTTGCGTAAAAGCGACTTTTTGAGCTTTATTCACGATATTTCGTGATCGTAGGCTAGAGACGAAGTACGAGATATAAGATAAACAAAAGGCCGAAGAGAAATCTTCGGCCTTTTCTGTTACTGCGCCATCAATGGTTAGCGCATGGTCACAAACTCTTCCGAGCCTGTTGGGTGGATCGCTACGGTGTTGTCGAAGTCTTTTTTGGTTGCGCCCATTTTCAGTGCAACGGCAAATCCTTGCAGCATTTCATCCATACCGTAGCCAATACCGTGGATGCCAACGATCTTCTCATCTTTACCCACGCATACCAGCTTCATGCGGCACGGTTGGCGGTGCTGAGTCACAGCGGTATACATTGCGGTGAAGGAGGATTTGTACACCTTCACGTTGTCTTCGCCGTGCTGCTCTTTCGCCTGGTCTTCAGTCAAACCAACAGTACCAATTGGCGGATGGCTGAATACCACGGTCGGGATATTGCTGTAGTCGAGATGCTCATCTGGCTTGTTGTTAAACAAACGCTCAGACAAACGACGGCCAGCAGCAACGGCGACCGGTGTTAACTCAACGGCACCGGTGTTATCACCAACGGCATAAATGCCTTTTACGTTGGTATTCTGATATTTATCAACGGTGATATAGCCTTTATCGTTGGTTTTGACACCCGCAGCGCTCAGGTTGATATTGTCGTTAGCAGGTTCACGGCCAATGGCCCAAATCAGGCAGTCAACTTCAAACGTTTTGCCATTTTCCAGCGTTAACGTCAGGCTACCGTCGCTATTTTTAACCACGGATTTTGGAACCGACTGGGTGTGCAGCTGCGGGCCTTCGGCGTTCATCACTTCAACCAGCGCTTCAACAATCATTGGGTCAAAGGTACGCAGAGGCGCGTGTTTACGCACGAACAGATGGGTTTCAGAGCCCAAGCCATTCAGCACACCGGCAATTTCAACGGCGATATAGCCAGCGCCGACCACTGCCACGCGTTTTGGCAACGCATCTAATTCAAAGAAACCATCGGAGTTAATGCCGTATTCAGCACCCGGAATATTAGGGCGAGAAGGGCGGCCGCCGGTTGCGATCAGGATATGATCGGCCGTGATGGTTTCGCCGTTCACTTCAACGGTATGCGCATCAATAAATTTGGCGAAGCCGTGGATCACATCCACCTTATTGTTGCCCAGCCCACGTTCATAGGACTGATGGATACGGTCGATATAGGCGGTGCGGCTTTCGATCAGTTTGCCCCAATCGAACTTATTCACCGTGGTATCAAAACCATAGTCAGGGCCATACAAATGGATCGCTTCCGCGATTTGCGCGGCGTGCCACATCACTTTTTTCGGCACACAACCCACGTTTACGCAGGTGCCGCCCAGATACTTGGCTTCAACCAGTGCACATTTTTGGCCATACATGGCCGCACGGTTGATGGAAGCAATACCGCCGCTGCCACCGCCAATTGCGAGATAGTCATAATGTTTAGTCATCAGGGAGTTCCATGAGTTGTGTACCCGGCATTCAGCATAGTGCTGATGATAGCCGGTGAGAAAATTGCCTTAGAGTGTAACGCTACTCACGCTATTGCCGCAAAGGTTGCGTCTATGGTTGTGATAGGCCACGGTTTTGTCTTGACCATCGTTGGACAGCGCTACTCGTTGGCTTGTGCCACAAGCCATTGTTGAAACTGCTGCATGGCGGGGGATAGGGGTTTGGATTTCAGCCATGTTAGCCAGTAACTGCCGATTTCAACGTTGATATCAAAGGGGCTCACTAATATGCCGTTTTGCAGTTCGTGTTCGAACATTTTGGCTGGAGCCAGCGCGACACCCCCATTTTGAATGGCGGCTTCAACCATCAAGCGTGACGAATCGAAAATGGGCCCGTTAATTCTGATGGGCTCAATGCCCGCCGCACTAAACCAGTTGTTCCACTCTTCAGCACGATAAGAGCGCATAAGCGTTTCTTTGGCTAAATCTTGAGGCCGCTCTAATCGCTGAGCAACGCTGGGAGCGCACAGCACGCTGAGGGGAGCATCAAATAGCCGAACGTTATGGGTGGCTGGCCACATACCGTTGCCAAAGCGTATGGCAAAATCTAAGCCTTCTCCGGCTAAATTAACCAGATTGTTATTGGTGAGCAGTCTAAGCTCAACAAAGGGATGGTCAGCGTTAAAGCTTTGTAAGCGAGGCATCAGCCAGCCCACCGCAAAGGTACCTACCGCGGCGACGGTCAGCACTTCATGGAAATGGCCGCCGTCAAACTGCTTGAGCACCGCCTCAATCTGGCTAAACGCTTCGCTGAGCACCGGCATCAAAACATGAGCTTCATCGGTGAGTTCTAATCCTCGCGGTAAGCGCTTGAATAACTGCGTTCCTAACCGCGCTTCAAGGGTGCGCACTTGCTGGCTAACGGCGGCTTGAGTCACGCTGAGTTCCAGCCCCGCACGAGTAAAACTTAGGTGGCGGGCAGAGGCTTCAAAGGCGCGCAGCGCGTTAAGCGGGAGATGGGAACGCATGATGATGGCCCTTTAAAAAGCTAGCTATAAGTTTTTCTTTACCCTAAGGGAATTTAATCTCGCTTGTCAATCTACGGGTGATAGCGGATATTCCTGCCGCCACGGTGAGTTTGGCGCTGTTGCGCCATAGGTTCATCATGTGAATGATTATTTCGCTAAACTTTTTCTTTTGCATGCTGATAGGCGTGCAAGATTCAAAACATATCCGATTAAAAAGGTCATTTAATATGCGTAAAAAAATGCAGAGCACATTGAAGTTGTTATCCGTGATTACCTGTCTGGCGGTAACGGCTCAGGGTGGCATGGCGTCAGAAATGGATCAGGCCAAAATTAAAGACACCGTTGATAGTCTGATCCAGCCGTTGATGCAGAAAAACAATATTCCAGGCATGTCGGTGGCAGTTACGCTGAACGGTAAAAATTATATTTATAACTATGGCTTAGCTTCCAAACAGCCACAGCAGCCCGTAACGGACAACACGCTATTTGAAGTTGGCTCGTTGAGCAAAACCTTTGCCGCGACGCTGGCATCTTATGCTCAGGTCAGCGGCAAGCTATCGCTGGATAAAAGCATTAGCCATTATGTGCCAGAACTGCGCGGCAGCGATTTCGATCACATCAGCGTGCTCAATGCGGGAACGCATACCACAGGTTTAGCGCTGTTCATGCCTGAAGAAGTAAAAAATACCGATCAGTTGATGGCCTATCTGAAAGCGTGGAAACCTGCCGATCCTGCGGGAACTCACCGTGTTTATTCCAATATTGGTACCGGCCTGTTGGGCATGATTGCCGCGCAAAGCATGGGAATGACCTACGAAGATGCGATTGAGAAAACGCTCCTTCCGAAGTTGGGCATGACGCACACCTATCTTAATGTTCCAGCAGACCAAGCGGAAAACTATGCTTGGGGCTACAACAAAAAGAATGAGCCGATCCACGTCAATATGGAAGTATTGGGCAATGAAGCGTATGGCATTCGAACCAACGCGAGTGACCTGATTCGCTATGCGCAAGCCAATATGGGACAGCTAAAACTTGATGGAAATTCGACGCTGCAAAAAGCGTTAACCGACACGCACACCGGTTACTTCAAGTCAGGCAAAATCACGCAGGATCTGATGTGGGAACAACTGCCGTATCCGGTTTCTTTACCGGATCTGCTCACCGGCAACGATATGGCGATGACAAAAAGCGTTGCTACGCCGATTGTTCCACCGTTGCCACCGCAGGAAAATGTATGGATTAACAAGACCGGTTCCACCAATGGCTTTGGTGCCTATATCGCGTTTGTTCCGGCTAAAAAGATGGGTATCGTGATGCTGGCGAACAAGAACTATTCTATCGATCAGCGTGTGACGGTGGCGTATAAAATCTTAAGCGAGCTGGAAGGGAAGTAATCAGTTCGGTTGTACAGACCCCCTCCCAGCCTCCCCCTTGGCAGGGGGAGGGGCAGACCGAGTACCTAATCAGCATCGCTCGTTGGCAGCTCGAATATTTGATGGGGCACCGTTCGGCTCCCTCCCCTGTGAAGGGGAGGGCTGGGGTGGGGTAACTTCTGTAAAAACCTATAAAACGCCCTGCGCCAGCATGGCGTCAGCGACTTTCACAAATCCTGCAATATTCGCCCCGCGCACATAGTTGGTTTGTTTATCTTCACCGCCATATTCCACGCAGGCTTGGTGAATATCTAACATGATGTGGTGCAGGCGCAAATCCACTTTCTCGGCTTTCCAACCCATACGTGCTGCGTTCTGCGCCATCTCTAAGCCCGATGTTGCTACGCCACCGGCGTTAGCCGCTTTGCCTGGGGCAAATAAGACACCGGCCTCAAGGAAGAGATCCGTGGCTTCAATCGTGGTTGGCATATTTGCGCCTTCGGCCACCGCTTTGACTCCGTTGGCGATCAACTGACGTGCGGCTGGCGCATCCAGTTCGTTCTGGGTGGCGCAAGGCAGAGCGATATCAACGCTGATACCCCAAGGTTGTTGGCCTTCAAGATAGGTGAGGCCGAACTCTTTGGCATAGTCGGCAATGCGTCCATCCTGCTGAGATTTAATCTGGCACAGGCGCGCCAGTTTTTCCGGCGTAAAGCCTGCTTCATCAACCACGGTGCCGTTGGAATCTGAGGCGGTGACGACGCGCGCGCCCAGTTCCATTGCTTTTTCGATGGCGTATTGAGCCACATTTCCCGAACCTGATACCGCGACTTTCATTCCTTCAAAGCCTAAACCATGGCGTTTTAGCATGGCGTCGGTGAAGTAAACCAGACCATAACCCGTCGCTTCAGGGCGGATTAAACTGCCGCCAAACGACAGCCCTTTTCCGGTGAATACGCATGCCGTATTGTTCGACAGCTTTTTCATCATGCCGGCCATAAAGCCCACTTCTCGTCCACCCACGCCGATATCACCCGCTGGAACGTCGGTGTCGGCACCTAAATGACGATAGAGTTCAGTCATTAAGGCTTGGCAGAAACGCATGATTTCGCCGTCGCTTTTTCCTTTTGGATTGAAATCGCTACCGCCTTTACCCCCGCCCATCGGCAGCGTGGTGAGCGCGTTTTTAAACGTTTGCTCAAAGCCGAGGAATTTCAGGATCGAAAGGTTAACTGAAGGATGGAAGCGCATTCCGCCCTTAAACGGCCCAATGGCAGAGCTGAACTGTACGCGCCATGCGCGGTTGACCTGAACCTGCCCGCGATCGTCAACCCATGTGACGCGGAACTGAATCACACGTTCAGGCTCGATCAAGCGTTCTAGCAGGGCGGCGTCACGATAGCGTGGATTTTTCTCTAGAAACGGCCACAGGGTGGTCATCACTTCTCGCACGGCCTGCAAGAATTCGGGTTGGTTGGGATCGCGTTGTTGTACGCTGGCGAGAAAGTTTTCCAGAGACAATAGCTGCTCCATAGTTTGGTACTCCTTATTTCCCGTAGTCCTCCAACTTGGATTATTTAGGGGAAGCGTGGTTGATGTTTTATGCGTTTTTTATGGTTATAAATGCAATTGTGTTTTGTG
Organism: Obesumbacterium proteus; assembly: GCF_001586165.1. Taxonomy (NCBI): domain Bacteria; kingdom Pseudomonadati; phylum Pseudomonadota; class Gammaproteobacteria; order Enterobacterales; family Hafniaceae; genus Obesumbacterium; species Obesumbacterium proteus. Next base: position 902,791 of record NZ_CP014608.1, read on the forward strand.
TTTGCGTTTTGACTATATCACTAGGAATAGGTTTTTAATCAAGCGATTTATTATCACGTAGCAAATAAAAACGCCTCCAGATGGAGGCGTTAGGGGAAATGAAGAAAAGACGTGTATTTACGCTTTTTGGCTTTCCGGTTGGGTATTCATCATGCGGTTTAGCCATGGCACCATCGCGGCCATAATGATGGCGATAACAAAGGTGGCGATGCCGATTTTGCTGAATACGCCGGTATAAATTGGCAGGGTTTGCAGCGGATCGCTAATGCCTTCAGGCACGGCGGTAAAGGTTGCCACGTAGCCACCAAGCAGGAAGGCGGCGGCCTGAGTTAAGAACCACATCCCCAGAATGAAGCCCATCAAGTACTGAGGCACCAGCGCAGCCACCATGGCCAAGCCTAAGGCGCTGATCATCAGCTCACCCAGACTTTGGAACAGATAAACCAGCACAATAAACCACGGAGATGTCAGACCCTGCGCATCGGCAAACCAGAGCCCAGCCGCTGCGGCAGTTAGGAAGCCCAGCGAGCACAGGAACATACCCAGCGTAAATTTGGCAGGCATGGTCAGGTCTTTGCCTTTAGCGCCGAAACGCGTATAGAGCGAGGCCAAAATCGGGCTGGCAACCACTACCCAGAACGGGTTTAGCGCCTGGAAGCTGACTGGGTTAATCGCGATACCAAGGATCTCATGATGCACGTTGTTAATCGCAAAGAAGTTCAGCGAGGTCGGCATCTGGGCATACAGAATGTAAAACAGCACGGCTTCAATCATTAAAATGAAAGCCACGTACATGCGGTTGCGGTCGCTTTTGTTCTGTTTAAACGCTTCACGGAAGAAGAAGAAAATTACAATGATCGACAGCACGATCAGCACGATATTGGCGACTTTGACGTTATGCATCAACCATGCACAAACGTACACCATCACTACGGTGCCGATGAGCACCAGCAGCAGGTTTTTGAAGTTCATCGGTTTGGCATCAGGCTCTGAACCGATGTCACGCACCATGCCACGACAGCAGAAATAAACCAGCAGTGCGACGACTAAACCAATACCGCATAAGTTATAGGTAACGGCGTAGCCATATTTGTCGGCAATAATCGGAGCCAGTGATAATGACAACAGCGAGCCGATATTGATAGACATATAAAACAGGGTAAATGCGCCGTCTAAACGGGGATCTTTTGGCGGATAGCATTTCGATAGCAGGCTGGCTGGGTTGGCTTTAAACAGGCCGTTACCGACAGCGATAGTCCCGAGGGCGATAAAGATCATATCGGGTTTATGCAGTGACAGACCGGTCATGAAGTAGCCGAGCGCTAAGACAATTGCGCCGAATACCATTGTTCGTTTGGTGCCAAGCAGGTGGTCGCCAACGTAGCCGCCGATGGAGATCAGTCCATAAACCAAAGCAGCAAATGCGCCGAAGGTGATGAAGGCCTGTTCCTGTGAGAAGCCTAGCTGTTTAACGAAGAAAACAGCCAGAATGCCTTGCACGCCGTAGTAACCAAAGCGTTCCCATAGCTCAACAAAGAAAATCATGAAAAACGGTTTAGGTTGCTGCAATAAACCGACTGGGGCGGGCTTATTCATATTAGTTCGCCTTCGAATATTGATTAATTAAGTGTAGGCATGCGCGGAGCCTGCTGCCGAAGATACATCCCTGATGAAATAGAATTCCGTTTTTATATGTTTTGATGCCGTGTTAATGCCGATTTTTGGTGATGATGTAGATTATTGTATGGACTGATTGCGATCTTAGTGGTTGATCACACTATTTAAAAGATGATTCGCGGTTTTTTTGTAGAGAATTCAATGGCCCTACATTAGGTTTTTAGCTGAAGCTTAAAGCATAACCCCACCCTAACCCTCCCCTTTGCAGGGGAGGGAACCGTGCTGTGATGCTTGTAAGAATCGCGATCGGCGTTGGGATGACCCAACCTAACCCTCTCCTTGGCAGGGGAGGGAACTGTGCTGCGATGTTTGTAAGAATCGCGATCGGCGTTGGGATGACCCCACCCTAACCCTCCCCTTTGCAGGGGAGGGAACTGTGCTGCGATGTTTGTAAGAATCGCGATCGGCGTTGGGATGACCCCACCCTAACCCTCCCCTTTGCAGGGGAGGGAACTGTGCTGCGATGTTTGTAAGAATCACGCTCGGCGTTGGAATGCCCTCCTAACCCTCCCCTTGGCCGGGGAGGGAACCGTGCTGTGATGCTTGTAAGAATCGCGATCGGCGTTGGGATGACCCAACCTAACCCTCTCCTTGGCAGGGGAGGGAACTGTGCTGCGATGTTTGTAAGAATCGCGATCGGCGTTGGAATAACTCCACCCTAACCCTCTCCTTGGCAGGAGAGGGAATTGTGCTGTGATGCTTGTAAGAGTCTCGATCGGCTCCTCCCCCTGCGAAGGGGGAGGCTGGGAGGGGGTTGGCAGGGTAAAAACAAAAACGCCCGCAGAGCGGGCGTTGAAAGCTTAGTTGAGCAGAAGAACGAAAATGTTAGTCTTCGTCTTCGTCACGCAATGGAACAATCAGCATGTCGATATGTACGGTGTTGATCAGCTGGCGCGCAGAAGACATCAGCTTGCTCCAGAAATCCTGATGATGTCCGCACAGAACCAAGTCCATATCGTATTTTTTGATGGCATCAACCAGTACCTGCCCCAAATCACCGCTGCCGCTCAGGGTTTCGGTAATTGGGTAGCCTGCGTTTTGAGAAAGCTCGGTCAAGGCGTGGTGAGTTTCGTCAGAAATACGTTTCTGCATGTCGCCCAGATTCACGTCAATTAGGCCGGTGTACAGGTCAGAATAGTTAACATCCACGTGAATCAGAGAAACTTTAGCGTCATAAGGGCGCGCCATAGATACTGCTTTCTCAACCAAGATGTTACTTTCTGGGGAAAGGTCTACAGCAACCAGAATGTGTTTATAAGCCATAAGTTTACTCCTTCCATAAAGCCGGTTAACGGGGGAGCAGGCATTGGGTGTCGCTACCTAGTTTCGCTTGCATGCCTGCATGTTAGCATTCATTCATACCCATCATACTTAAGGCTGCATTTTTGTTGGCTGTGTTCACTCGCTGCCTCAATGCAACCCGAATCATTTCGGGTATAGATCACGAGGGTGTCGTTTTGCTCACACTCGTCACTCAAATCCTTAACATATTGCTTCTATCTATTGTTTTACTCTTTTGAGCCAAGGCTGCACATACTTTCGTCACAAAATTCGCGGTCTTACACGTTAAAACTGCGTAAGCGGCGAAAAAATCGTCTTATTGGGCACTCTGTAGCGTGCGCTTTAGCCTGTGACTAAAAATAGTAGACCCGTTTTTTATAAGGATAGCGTGGCTGTAAAGCAAGAGCTGATTATCTTCTGAAGAAAGATTTTCACCTTTTTTTGCTTTTGTTATTTGGTTTATCTCTATTGGGCCGATTTCTTATAGGGATTAATCGCGAGGTAAAATCATTCGCCAGCGTATTCTGCGTTTTATCGCTTAGCCCGCTAAATTAATTCTGTGATCCCCATACCGTTTTTCCGTTCCTTTCCTAAACTGATTAATGGGCACTGTTGCGGAGCGTGAAGCGTAATTCTGCCGACGTTGATAATAACCATCGTGGTTTAGTCTGATGATGCCTGTTGGACTAAGGTTGTCTGGCGAGAAAATTGAAAGGCACCGTTATCTCATCGCCGAGATTTGGCGAGAGAAGATGCCGGGAGGAGATCATGATTAATACCGTCGCGCTTTTTTGGGCGCTGTTTTTTGTGTGCGTGATTAACATGCTGCGCTATTACTCCTCGTTGCGTGCGTTGCTGGTGGTTCTGCGTGGTTGCGATCCGCTGCTTTATCAATATGTTGATGGCGGTGGTTTCTTTACTTCGCACGGGCAGCCGAGCAAGCAGGTGCGTTTGGTGCGTTATATTCAGGCTCAGCGCTATCTCGATCACCATGACGATGAGTTTATTCGCCGCTGCGAGCGGCTACGCCGTCAGTTTATTTTAACCAGCGGGCTATGCGGTTTGGTGGTCGTTAGCCTGTGCGCCATGGCCGTTTGGTATTAGCCCGATAGGGGATTCTTTGGTGCAGCAGAATGTTGCCGAAAGGTAAAAGTGAAAAATAATGATTGCAGGCACGATGCACATTGATTAGTTTGAAAAGGTATTCAATTTTAGGAAATCCTAACGTGCAAGCAGTTAACCTCCAACTCAGCCTCCTTCTCCTTATCATCTAGGTGGCCTGCACGCATTCAAATTTCACAAGGCCGCCGGAAGGGCGGCCTTGTTGTTTCTAGCACCCTCCGGCAGCGTTTATTCAACACCGGAGCATCAACATGAAGTTCAGCATTTTTACCTCCCCTCGGAGGTTCGCATGAGTCAGCAGTGGTCATCTCGGATTGGGCATATTTTGGCTGCCGCAGGTTCTGCGATTGGCATTGGTGCTATTTGGAAATTCCCTTATGTGTCTGCCACCAACGGTGGCGGCGCATTTCTGATCGTGTTTCTGGTGTTCAGTTTTACGCTGGGGATGGCCGTATTCATGGCGGAGACGCTGCTGGGCAGCCATACCCGTGAGGGCGTGGTAAAGGCATTTAAGCAGCTGGCAGGACGTCATTGGGGCTGGGTTGGCGTGCTGGGCGTGACGTGCTCATGGTGCATTTTCAGTTTCTACAGCGTGGTTGGCGGTTGGACGGTGGGATATACGTTCATGGCGGCGGCGGGCAAGCTGAATATTACCGACTCAAGCCAGCTGAACTCGCTGTTTACCGATTTTATTAGCAACCCGTTTTTGCCAGTGATAACTCATCTGCTGTTTGCAGCACTGACCTGCTATGTGGTGTTAGGCGGCGTGCAGCGCGGCGTTGAGAAAGCGGTTAAGATCATGATGCCGCTGTTGTTCTTAATCATGCTGGTGTTGATTGTGGTGGGTATGACGCTGCCGGGATCGAGCGCTGGGCTGAAGTTGTTCCTGTATCCTGATTTTAGCCATATGAGCGGAAAAAGCGTGCTGGATGCGCTGGGGCTGGCGTTCTTCTCGCTGTCGATTGGCTTAGGTATTCATGTGACCTACGGGGCTTATTTGCCGGATAGCAAAGGCATTGCGCGTTCAAGCGTTTGGGTGGTTACGCTGTCGTGTCTGGTTTGCGTGCTGGCGGGCTTAATGATTTTTCCTGCGTTAAGCTCGGCGGGTCTGGACCCTGCCGCAGGCCCTGGATTGACGTTTATGACCATGCCGGTGTTCTTCGCGCATTTGCCGGGTGGTGCCATATTGGCCGTCGCGTTCTTCTTGCTGTTGCTGGTGGCTGCGCTGTCTTCGTCGATTTCTCTGTTAGAAAATATTGTTGCCTTTACTCAGGGGCGCTGGGGCTGGTCGCGCCGCAATGCGAGCCTGATTATCACCGCGAGTATTATGCTGGCGGGTATCCCTGTGACTTTATCGTTTGGTGAATTAAGTGGTTTTACGCTGGGCGGCAAAACGCTGTTTGACGTGCTGGATTTCTTAACTTCGAATCTGATGATGCCGCTGTTCGGTATTATTATCTGCTTGGTATTTGGTTGGTCGCCGCGTGCGGCAACGTTGATGCCAGAGGATATTTCACCTTTCTGGCGTGCCAGCCTGCGTATCACTTGGCGCTATATTGGCCCGCTGTTTATCGGTGTGATTTTGGTGCGAGGGTTGATTTAAGGTAAAAAAAAGCCCGTTCAATGAACGGGCTTTTGACTGTTGGAATGCGTTAGATCACGAAGGTCAGCGCCAGCCAGTACAAACCACCAGAAAGCACAATCGCGACTGGTAAGGTTAGAACCCATGCCAGCAGAATGCTTTTGATCGTTTTACTCTGTACACCGCCGCCGTCCACAATCATGGTACCTGCAACCGCAGAAGAGAGTACCTGAGTGGTGGAAACCGGCATACCTGTGTAGCTTGCCACGCCGATAGAGATGGCGGCAGTCATCTGCGCAGAAACGCCTTGCGCATAGGTCATGCCTTTCTTACCAATCTTCTCACCGATGGTGGTCGCTACGCGACGCCAGCCAACCATGGTACCCAGAGACAGCGCCAGAGCCACAGCAACGATAATCCACATCGGTGCGTACTCAACGGTCTCCAGCAGGTCTTTGCGCAGGTCGTTCAGGAAGCGCTTATCCTGAGCGTCTGTTTCTGGCAGCTTGGCAACTTTACCCGCTGTATCAGCAACGCACATCAGCAAACGACGCATCTGATTACGTTGATCAACGGTCAGTTCATCGTAGCGTTGCAGGTTGTTCAGCAGTGCTTTGCTGTGGTCGATAGCAATCAGTGCGCGTGAAGAATCACAATGGAAATCATTGTTGCCGGTGCTTGGCGCAACGGGCTGATGTTCTTCAATGCCAACGATATGCGGCAGTGCTTCCTGATGCTTCTGATAATACTGTTCCAGATGCGTGATGGCATCGCGGGTACGAGTGATGTCATAGCCAGTGGCGTCCATGTTAACCACAAAGCCGGCCGGAGCCACACCAATCAATACCAGCATCAACAGACCAATGCCTTTCTGACCGTCGTTCGCGCCGTGAGAGAAACTCACGCCGATAGCCGACAGGATCAGGGCGATACGTGTCCAGAACGGTGGCTTACGTTTGCCATCAATCTTTTCACGTTCAGCAGGCGTCATATGCATACGGCGGCGTTTTTTCGTGCCGCTCCAGTAACGACGCAGTACAAATACCATCAGCCCGGCCAAAACCAGTCCGATGAGTGGGGATAGAATCAACGATAGGAAGATTTCAAGCATCTTCGGAATGTTGAGCGCATCCACCACGGAAGTGTTAGATATCAGTGCGTTTGTCAGTGCAATACCGATAATCGCGCCGATTAGCGTGTGAGAACTGGATGCCGGCAGACCAAAATACCAGGTGCCGAGGTTCCAGATAATCGCAGCTAGAAGCAGAGAGAACATCATCGCCAGACCGTGAGTCGAGCCCACGTTCAACAGCAAATCTGTTGGGAGGAGGTGCACAATTGCGTAGGCGACGCTGAGGCCACCCAACATCACACCTAAGAAGTTGAAAACACCCGCCATAACGACCGCAATCTGCGAGCGTAGTGCACGAGTATAGATAACTGTTGCGACTGCGTTTGCTGTGTCGTGGAAACCATTGATGGCTTCATAAAACAAAACAAACATCAGTGCGAGGACTAACATAAGGCCAGTGTGAAAATCCAGCCCTGCAAATAGATGTAGCATAAGCGTTACGCCAGTTAGTGGTCATGAACGCGGCGCATTATCTGCGAGAACGCGTACTGGGGAAAAGCAAAATATGACGTTTTTTTGATTTGTTTACATTGGTTATCAATACATATCTCGGATTAGTCCTATCATTTCAGTATGTTGAGTGAATATCTTAAGATTAATTTTTTCTGACACTGGCGGTGAAGAATTACCCCGTTTACAATCCCCCGCCGCTGGTCTGGGATTATTTCGCCATTTATTACCAGATTAGCTCATATTGGAAAAATCGGTATTTACGTTCGCGGCTGCGTTTAAAACCGCGAAATAAGAGGTTATGTGTGGAAAATTTTGATGTAGTGATCGTTGGCGCTGGTGCCGCGGGCCTGTTTTGTGCTGCTCAGGCAGGGCAACTTGGTTTGCGCGTGCTGGTTGTTGATAACGGCAAAAAAGCAGGACGTAAAATCCTGATGTCGGGTGGCGGTCGCTGCAACTTTACTAACATGTATGCCGAGCCTGCGGCTTATTTGTCGCAGAATCCACACTTCTGCAAATCAGCATTAGCACGTTATACCCAGTGGGATTTTATTGAGCTGGTGAGCCGCTATCAAATTGCGTACCACGAGAAAACCTTGGGTCAGCTTTTTTGCGACGATTCCGCCGAGCAGATCGTGGATATGCTGCTAAAAGAGTGTGAAATAGGACAGGTAGTTATTCGCTTACGCAGTGAAATCTTAAACGTTGAGCGGATGGAGAACGGCGAGTTTTCTCTTCAGCTAAACGGCGAGCAGGTTAACTGTCGATCGCTGGTGATTGCCAGCGGCGGTCTTTCTATGCCGGGCCTTGGTGCCACGCCTTTCGGTTACAAAATTGCCGAGCAGTTTGGTCTTAAGGTATTGCCAACGCGTGCGGCGTTGGTGCCGTTTACGCTGCATAAACCGCTATTAGATCATCTGCAAACCCTGTCGGGTGTGGCCGTTCCTTCGGTTGTGACCGCAGAATCAGGCACTAGCTTCCGCGAAAGCATTCTCTTTACTCACCGTGGTTTGTCTGGCCCAGCGATTCTACAGCTTTCCAGTTATTGGCAGGCCGGTGAAAAAGTGACGATTAACCTGCTGCCGGATTGCGATCTGTCTGCTTTTCTCGATGCAGAACGCGTTGAGCATCCGAATCAGAGCCTGAAAAATACGCTAGCAAAACAGCTTCCTAAACGTTTAGTTGAGTGCTTGCAAACCTTAGGGCAAATCCCTGACCTAACGCTAAAACAGCTAAACGCTTCACAGCAGATGCAGGTGGTGGAAACCTTGCAAGCCTGGCAGGTGATCCCGAACGGAACCGAGGGCTACCGTACCGCAGAGGTAACGTTAGGCGGTGTGGATACCAATGAGCTGTCGTCGAAAACCATGCAGGCGCACAAAGCTCCGGGGTTATTCTTTATCGGCGAAGTGGTAGACGTAACTGGCTGGCTGGGAGGATATAACTTCCAATGGGCGTGGAGCTCTGCTTGGGCCTGTGCGCAGGCGCTGGCGGCACGATAAAATCGCTCTTCCGCCCCTTTCGGGGCGGATTGATTTGAGCGTTATCCTTTCAGCCACGCTTGTCCTTCGGCTTTCATTTCTGTTTCTAGCACGCTGCCTTTGCTGGCAAATTCACGCGATAGCGGGAAACCGCTCTTTTCCAACAGGTATGCCAGTGGCGCATAGGCGATAGGGAATTTTTCCGCCGTGGCTTTATCGATTTCAACGATGCCCTGTGGGAAGTTGAACGAGCCAAAATCATAGATAGACTGACGATGCGCGATCTTCCACACGCCGTTACGTTTTTCCACCCAGTCGTAAAAACGGTTATGAACGCTGGCACCGAGTTTCATTTGCGCATTTTCAATCACGATCATGGCGTTGGTTTCAGCGATAGCTTTGTCGCCGTTAAACTGGATCATCGGTGAGCCGATAAGGTGCTTAGTGACTAACGCAGAATTTCCCATGCGCTGGGAGCCTTTCACAAACTCGGTAAATAAGCCTTCAAACCATGTCACCTCGATGGTTCCGTCTGGGTGAAACAGTTCTAGCATTTTGTCCCACTCGGCCAGATCTCTGTGCATCCAACCCGTCATTAAATCGGCAATGATTAAACGGTCTTCCCAAGAATGTGTCATGTGATGTCTCTAAATAGGATGAGCAGCATGTCGCTGATGTTGTGCTGTTGGCGCACAAACGGTACGAAGGATCAGTATAGGTGGCTGTCACTTAAATGGATTATGCGAGAAGTGCCGCAGAGATTATCCCATCCCACTGGGGATACATTTTTTGTTTGCGAGGCAGGATAAATAACGGCGTTTAGCTGTTAGTCACTGCATTCAATTCGCTCTACATTGCGCTCAAATTTTCATCGCAAAACGCTTGCTATGATATCAATTTTTGATATCGTTATCGCGTGAGCGACACGGATGAGGTGCAAGGATGTCGACTCATAAGCTCAGTGCCAGACACCAACGAACGCTATACGTTATTTTCACTAACCCGCCGATACGAACGCTAGAGTGGCGGAAGATTGAAAACTTGTTAATCGCCCTCGGTGCCGTGGTTTCTGAAGGTCAAGGCTCACGGGTTAAATTTGAAATCGGTAGTTTGTCGGTTGCATTTCATCGGCCTCATCCTGGAAAGAATGCGAAGATTTATCAGATTATTGATGCCAGAGTCTTTCTTGAGGAGTTAGGAGTTATTCCATGAACACTATGCTCTATAAAGGCTATGCAGCACGTATTGAATACAGCGAAGAAGATAAATGTCTGGTAGGGCATTTGGCAGGGATCAGAGATATTATCGGCTTTCATGCCGACAACGTGGCTGATTTGCGTAAAGAGTTTGAGATTTCGGTAGATGATTATCTGGAATATTGCGCCTCACGAGGGCGTGAACCCCAGCGCCCCGCGAGCGGCAAAATTAGCCTACGTGTACCGCCAGATGTGCACTCACAAATCAATGTGGCTGCAGAGGTGGCGGGTAAAAGCGTGAACCAGTGGATCACGGATACCTTAGTTAAAGTCTGTTCTTAATATAAAAGCAAAAGCCGCGGCATGATGACCGCGGCTTTTAGGTCCAATCAGAATTCGAGATTAGAACCACTGTCCGAAACGACGAATATAGAAACGCTTCATGAGCTGAGTAACAACGCAATAGCTGAACAGCGTACCCACTAACCATGGGAAGTACTGCCATGGCAGCGGTTGTAAGCCTACCCATGTGCCCAGCGGTGAGAACGGAATATAAATACCAAGCGCCATGATGATGCCCGTGGTGAGCATGACCGGCAGCGCCGCCGTGCTTTGAATGAACGGGATCTTCTGGGTACGCAGCATATGCACAACCAGCGTTTGTGACAGCAAGCCTTCAATAAACCAGCCAGACTGGAACAGCGCCTGATGTTCAATGCTGTTGGCGGCAAAGACAAACCACATAATGGCGTAGGTCGTGATATCAAAAATGGATGACGTCGGCCCAATCCACAGCATGAAACGCCCAATGTTTTTGGCATCCCATTTACGCGGTTTGCGTAGGAACTCTTTGTCCATTTTGTCCCATGGCAGAGTTAGCTGTGAGATGTCATACATCAAGTTCTGCAGCAACAGCTGAATGGCAAGCATCGGCAAGAACGGAATGAATGCACTTGCGACTAACACGGAGAACACGTTGCCAAAGTTAGAACTGGCGGTCATGTTCAGGTACTTAATGATGTTCCCGAAGGTTTCACGGCCGGTGATGACGCCTTCTTCCAGCACCATCAGATCTTTTTCCAACAGAATGATATCGGCAGACTCTTTGGCGATATCGGTGCCGGTGTCTACCGAGATACCAACGTCGGCATCGCGCAGCGCTGGAGCATCATTGATACCATCGCCCAAGAAACCAACGGTATGATCGTTGCTTTGTAGCGCTTTCAGTACGCGTGATTTTTGCAGCGGCGTTAGCTTCGCAAACACGGTGCGTTGCTCGGCCAGCAAGGCAAGGTGCTCGTCGCTCATGCCTTCAATTTCGCTACCTAGCAGAGGTTCGCCCGGTTCCAAACCCACATCACGGCAGATTTTGCTGGTGATAATTGGGTTATCGCCGGTCAGTACTTTAACCATCACGCCGTTTTCACGCAGCGCGGTGATCGCCTCAGCCGCAGACTCTTTTGGTGGATCGAGGAACGTCAGTAACCCGCAAATCACTAAATCGCGCTCGTCGCTGTTGCTCAGCGGGAAAACGCAGCCATCGATACCTAAATCACGCGTACCCACCATCAGCACGCGGAAACCTTGCTCGTTATAGTGAGTGGCTAATTTCAGCAGCTCGGCACGTGCGCTGTCGTCGAGCGGCAAAATGTTGCCGTCATCGCTGATATGCGTGGCAATAGCCAGCATCTCTTCGACGGCACCTTTGCAAATCAACGTATGGCGGCGTTGTTCATCACTCACCACAATCGACAGGCGGCGGCGAATAAAGTCGAATGGCAGTTCGTCAATTTTGCTAAACCGAGCCATAGCCTCAACTTCAGGGCGAGCACGCCCGAAGCGGATGACCGCTTTATCCATCAAGTTTTTCATGCCGCTCTGGTGGTAGCTGTTTAGCCACGCCAGTTGTAGCACTTCTTTGTTCTCGTGCCCATTGATGTCGATGTGATGTTCAAGAATGATGCGGTCTTGCGTTAGTGTGCCGGTTTTATCCGTACACAGGACGTCCATCGCACCAAAGTTTTGTATGGCATTCAAACGCTTAACTACAACTTTACGGCGGGACATGGTAATTGCCCCTTTCGCCAAGTTCGAGCTTACGATCATTGGCAGCATTTCTGGGGTTAAGCCCACGGCAACGGCCAAAGCAAACAGCGCGGCGTCTGCCCAATCACCTTTGGTGAAGCCGTTGATCAATAGAACAACAGGTACCATCACCAGCATAAAGCGGATCAGCAGCCAGCTAACGCTGTTAACACCACGGTCAAACGACGTTTGTGTGCGTGTGCCAACAATGGATTTAGCCAGAGAACCAAAATAGGTTTTGCCACCGGTCGCAACCACAACGGCTTTCGCGGTACCGCTGGCTACGTTAGTTCCCATCAGACAAATGTTGGACAGCTCTAATAGCTCGCTTTCACTATTATTGCCGCTGCATGATTTTTGGCTGATACTGGCAGTAACATCGTATTTTTCAATTGGAATAGCTTCGCCGGTTAGAACGGCTTGGCTGATAAACAGATCGCGTGATTCAATTAATTTGACGTCGGCAGGAACCATATCGCCTGCGGAAAGCAAAATAATATCGCCTGGAACCAGCTCTTGCAGAGGGATCTCTTTGCACTCGCTTTTGGCCGCAGGATGCGCGCGACGCAGCACCGTTGCGGTGGTTCTTACCATTGATTTCAATGCATCAGCGGCTTTGTTGGTGCGAAACTCCTGCCAGAAACGCAGTAATCCGCTTAATGACACCATGATCAAAATAATGATTACGCCGATGAGATCGGTTTCTTCACCGCGTTGTAGCGGTAGCCAGTAGTCGGTGAAGAAACTGATCGCAGCCAGCACCATCAGAACAAAAATGAAGGGATTGTTAAACGCGCTGATTAACTGCACCAAAGCAGGCGGCACTTTTTCATGAGCAACCTGATTTGGGCCAGCTTCCAGCAGGCGTTCGCGTGCGTCTTCTTCCTCAAGTCCGCTGAGGTTTGAAGAGAGGTTAGATAGGGTTGCATCCAAGCTGACCGCAGCTTCTTCTGCAATCAGATAGGTCACTTTTTTCTTGTCTTTGCGGCTGCGTTTTTCAGCGGCCTGTTCGATTATCTGGGTCATAACACAGTACTCATCACTGTTTTTTGCGTGCAGAAACCCGCCCCAAAATGAGGAGTTTTCTTTCGCTAAATTACTTAATTAGCCAATGGCTAAGAGTATGCGTTGCAGACTAGGGACGGAGTTTGCTCACGTCAGCCCGTGCAACGCGGATAACGTTGCTTCTGGGGTGCTCGTCCATATTGATTCCTTACGCCTCGCGGCGAGAGTGTTTGCTGTGTGTCCAAAGTGGACGTATATCGAAATACCGGCGTGAGAAAGCCTTCCTGCGCAGGTTGACTAGGTGCAATCAACAGCAGCAAGAAAAGCAGACGCGAGAAAGTTGGCGACGTTAAACGTTACCGACAACTCACATCGATAGGTTTCTCCCCGGAGGGAATAGGGCGCGAGTATAAATTTGCATGATAACTGTCCGCATCAAATCCATCAGCCTATTGGCTGATAGCGTCTTTAAGGGTATGCAACAGTTCTAATATGAGAAGTGATGCTGCCCGCCGAGTCTGGCAAGCAAAGCATCTGGGGAGACAGTCAGCTTGCCAGTGATATGTCACTGCTATGTAAATTACTACTCTGACTTTCCAAGGAAGGATCTCCGCTGATTAACTGCGCAAACTATAGGTGTGGTTATTGGTTATGTAAAGGTTGATTTGATAAACCAATAGTCAACGTAAGTGATTTATTGCATCTGGATGTAACGGGGCAGCGAAAACATATAGATATAGCGAAGGCCGCAAAAACACGATTTATCTTATTTTTGCAAAAATTGATCACGACCCATCTATGTATTTTTGCAAAAAAGCATGTTTTTAGATATGACCCCAAAAATGTACACCCTGCACAAAAATGGGTCGATTTTTTGTAGGTAAAAAAGTTAGCACTCATGATAAACATGCTAATTATATGTAAAACATGGTGTTTTTTTACCTTGCATTCACAAATGTTATCAATTTAGCGCCTGAAATAGGTCTTACTTTCGAATGAAATAACATTTATTTAACGCCTTGTTAACTTTGTGGGTATAGGAATCTTCTGACCAGTCTGTTAATCTTTTCTTACTTTCTATCTGGTCACGTTTATAAGGATGAACTGAATCGAATTAAAAAATATATAACAAATCTCTTGGTTAATTACGCATATTCCTCTCGGATAAGAGGAACGCTTCCTGCTATGTGAACGCATAGAAAAGTGGTGTTAGCCGATATATAGGTGAAGGATCATGAATACATTTTTGTTTGCTGTGAAATGCACTTTTAATTCGACGTTTTTGTTTCCTTAGGTAACTAAAAGCTTGCTTTAGGTTTCTACTCCAGAGTGATCGCGCTTCATTCTGCAGTAAACACCAAATGGCCCGTTTTTATTCTAGCGACTAAAAAAACAGGGATTTTTAAATTAATAAGATCGTTAAAACAAATAACGATAGTCATCTGTATAAATTAAAGGATAGAACCTAATGAATAAATCTATTTTATCAATCGCATTAATGGCGGGCTGTTTTGTTTCTGCATCTGCAATGGCAATCAGTGCGAATACCATCACTTTCCAAGGTGAAGTTACCGCTCAGACTTGCTCTGTTTCTATTAACGGAAATGACGCTAGCCCAATTGTTTTGCTGCCAACCGTAGCTGCTACTGATTTGGGTGCGTCTGGCGATACTGCTGGCCAAACGATATTTACTCTGGGCGTCACTGGTTGCACCAAAAACGATGCAGCAGACACCAATATTAAAACCGTTTTCGTTGGTAATAACGTGACCAATAGCGGCAACCTGGGTAATACCGGTGGCGCAGGAAACGTTGAATTACAAATTCTGAAAAGCACGCAAGACACTGCGGGTATTAATTTAACGAGCCCTCAAAGCGTTGATGGTCTGGTACTGAAACAAGGTGAAACCGAAGCTACACATGACTTCGCTGTTCAGTATTACGCGACAGCAGCAGCCACCGCGGGCACCGTAGCGGGCTCACTACAGTACGCAATTTCTTACCAGTAAGCCATACAGACCGGGATGCCGGTCTGTAAATTATTTAGGAACAACAATATGTTATCTGTCATGGATGTTTTTACTGGATGTGTTTTGGCGCTCTGTCTGGTTGCTTCGGCACAGGCAAGCGTGGTGATGACAGGAAACCGTGTGGTTTATCCTGCACAAAACAAAGAGGTAAATATCCAACTGACTAATCACGATGATTTTCCTAATGTGATTCAGGTATGGATGGACAGCGGTAATGAAGACTCAACGCCTGAAACAGGCCAAGCGCCATTCATTATTACCCCGCCATTTTTTAAAATGGCGGCAAAAGCAGGTCAAACTGTACGGTTAATGTTTACTGGGGCTCAATTACCTCAGGATCGCGAGTCCGTCTATTACCTTAATTTTTTGCAAATCCCACCGAGAGAAGCAAAAAGTAGCAGCAATCAAATGCTGATAATGCTGCGTAACAGAGTGAAGGTTTTTTATCGCCCTGCTGGAATAACGACATCTCCGACAGAGATCGCTCTGCATGTAAAACCAAAAATAGTTCAGCGTGGGAACACTTACGCAGTTGAATTAGAAAATATGAGTGGCTATTACCTGTCTATTTCAGGGGCGAGTATTTTATCAGAAAATAAAGTAACTCAACTCGGCAATAAAATGATCGCCCCATTTAGTTCTGACACTTGGCCGGTGACAAGCAAAGTTAGAAATCCTGAGTTAACGATTAATTATATTAACGATCATGGAGCGAAAATAACGCACCGTTACCAATTATGATGGATTCCTCATTCATCTCATGGAATGAGAGGGTATTTAGATGAATAATCGTAAATTAGCTTCGTGGATTACCTGTGCATTATTCCCGATGAGCGTTTATTCGTGGGCGACAGATAATAGCCAATATACCTTTGATGAGTCATTGTTTTTAGGTGGTGGATTTGCTAAGGGACTAAAGCGTTTTAATACGGATAATAATACCGCTGCGGGAAAATATTCAGTCGATATTTATCTGAATGGTCGTTTTATGCAGCGGGACAGCGTTGACTTTGTTAACAACTCAGCTCAAGAAAAGAGCGAACCTTGCCTTAGCCGCGATTTTTATTTGGAATCGGGGGTTAACGAAAGTTCGCTGCCGCCTGTCGATAAAACTGCCGATCCACAAGAAAAAACGGTATGTCAGGCGCCTGAAGAGTTGCTCAAAGGGGCAAGTTGGGCCTTTGACCAGCCTCGGCTGCGTCTGGATCTCTATATTCCTCAGGCTTTACTCACGCGCTCGCCGCGTGACGCGGTTCCCGTGGAAAGCTGGGATGCTGGGGAATCGTTGATGTTCCTCAACTACAGCACTAACTATTATCAAAGCCGCTATCGTTCAGGATCGGGTGGTACCAGCCAGTATGGCTTTCTTGGCTTGAAATCAGGTATCAACCTAGGTTTATGGCAGTTACGACAGCAATCATCGGCAACGTATAGCCAATCGCCGAGCCAATCCCATTATCAGTGGCAATCGCTGCAAACCTATTTGCAAAGGCCGATTGCGGCGTTGAACAGCAACTTAATGATTGGTCAAAGTTACAGCGGGGGTTCGCTGTTTGGCAGCATGGCGTTTAACGGCGTTAAGCTGGAAACCGATCAACGTATGTGGCCACAGTCGCGGCGTGGCTATGCGCCTGAGATCCGTGGAACAGCGCAGACCAACGCGCGCGTCGTGGTGAGCCAAAACGGCCGCACTATCTACGAAACTAACGTCCCTCAGGGGCCTTTTGTTATCGATGATTTGAGCAGCACCCACTATGAGGGTGACTTGAAGGTCGAAGTTATCGAAGCGAATGGGCGTAGCTCAACGTTTACCGTGCCATTTTCTGCGGTGCCTGATTCGATGCGTCCTGGCGTTGGTCGCTATAACGCTCTCATCGGTAAAGCGCGTGATTACGGCGGTACGCAGAACCTGTTCGGTGATTTTACCTATGAACGCGGGCTTTCCAATAGCCTTACTGGCAACCTCGGCGTACGTGTTGCTGATGATTATCAGGCTATTTTGGCCGGTGGCGTATGGAGCCATTGGTTAGGCGCATTCGGTGTGAATACGACGTGGTCGCATGCCAAAATTGATGATGAACAAAGCCAGTCAGGGTGGCGTGTGCAGGCTTCGTATAGCCGAACGTTCGATTACACCGGTACTAACGTTGCGCTGGCAGGCTATCGCTATTCCACGGAAGGTTACCGCGAGTTGAGTGACGTATTAGGCGAGCGGGCAAGTAAAAAGCATGGTTCAAACAATGTGTTCAAGTCAGACACCTTGAACCAGCGAAATCAGTTTACCGCGATGATTAACCAGACGCTGGGTGATTACGGCAGCCTGTATTTGTCCGGATCGGTAATGGATTACTACGATAATCAATCGCGTAATACGCAGCTTCAGCTGGGTTATTCCAACAGTTGGAAAAGTATCAGCTACAACTTGGCGATCAGTCGTCAGCAGTCGATATACCGCAACCAAATGGATATTGGTGGTGATGATGATTCTGAGCGTAGGTATTCCTCTTCCTACGTGGGTAACACTGAGAACCTGATTACGCTCACGTTCTCAATTCCGCTTTCGTTTGGCGGGCGTGAAAACTATGTTTCGACGTCGCTCAGCCATGCCGATAGCTCAGGTAACTCAGCGCAAACATCCCTTTCCGGGATGTTAGATGAACAAGGAACGCTGAATTATTCGGTGTATGCCGGATACCAGCAAAATCGCGAAAACCAAGCGGGTAGTACTAAGAACTGGGGCGCGAATCTGCAAAAGAACTCTGCGTTCGGTACGCTTAACGGCAGTTATTCCGCCTCAAGTGAATATACCCAATGGGGTGTCGGCGGGCGCGGTGCTGCGGTGATTCATCAGGGAGGCATCACGGTTGGGCCTTATCTGAGTGAGACGTTTGGTTTGGTTGAAGCCAAAGGCGCTAAGGGCGCACTGGTGAAAAATGGGCAGGGCGCTCGCATAGACAGCAATGGCTACGCCATTATTCCGTCGCTGACGCCTTATCGTTACAACACGATCAGCCTTGATCCGAAAGGGATCAACAAGCATACCGAGCTTAAGAGCACGCAAAGCCGCGTGATCCCGTATGCGGGTGCTGCTGTGAAGGCAGCTTTCGATACGCTGAGTGGTTATGGCGTGTTAATCAAAGCCAAAATCAACGGCACCGATGCTTTGCCAATGGGCGCCAACGTCGTGGATGACCAAAATCACGTGGTGGGGATGTCTGGCCAAGCGAGCCTGATTTATGCCCGTGTGCGCGAGCGACAAGGCACGTTGACCGTGCGTTGGGGTGAGAGTGCAGAAGAGATGTGTCGCGTGAGCTACGTCTTACCAGAGTCGTCTGAAGAGCAGGAGTTGGTTTCTGTTTCTGGGCAATGTGTACATTAAGGGGAAGGGAATGTTCAGGATGAAAGCCAATACCAGTGCAATATCAACGCTTTTTCTGCTGATGATATCTTCATCTGTACTTGCCAATTGCACAAAAATTACGGCGCAATCGCAGCTGAGCAGCGCCAGTGATGGCGTTGCGAGCTCATGGACTGGTAGTTTAGATACCAACAACGGCTCTTTAGGCTTACCTAGCGTTGTGGATATTAGCACCAGCAATGATTTTCAGCCTGATGGGACGCTGTTGGCTTCTGGCGTCGCTCCTTTCACCAGCTATGCGCTCAACTCCGGTTATGAAAGCGAGCGAGTGTTATTCCGTTGCGATGCGGCGGATGCAAGCCAAATATTTGAGATGTATGCCACTAACGGCGATGCGGCATATGGTGGTCTGTACGATGACGGTAGTATCACTGGTGTTGCGCCAAAGGCTTATGCGACCTATGTACGTAACGTTGCTATTCGGTTTACCAATATGGAAACCGGCCAATTCTACGACAAAATCTGGAAATCGCGCCTGCTAACCGGGCTTGATACCGATAGCCAAGGACGCTTGCTGATTAAAGCGAAAAATTTTAGTGCGGTACAAACGGAGCTCTTTCGCCTGAACTACGCCCGCGCTGGCACTAATAACGCGGCCAGCTACCAATATCTATATACCCAACCCAATGCGTATATTGCATTTCGAGGCCCAGGTATTACCGGCCCTGCTGACGGTGCGGATTCACAAACCAGCTTCCCCGGTTGGTATGGGACTTGGCCTGCGTCTATTGGGGTCTATAAATATCTGACGTTTCGCCGTGGTGCGACCTGTAAGATCAGTAATTTCACGCCGGTGGTGACATTGCCTGCAATCAATATCAGTGCTCTTCAGGCGGGAGAAGTAAGCCAGTCACCGTTTACGCTGGATTTCAAATGCCAGTCTGCCGCAACTTCGGGGTTGAAGACTGGCCAGATAGCGTTAGGGTTTTTAGCCCCGCCTGCCAGCGTTGCGGCTGCAACCCAATATGGGCTGATAACCTCAGGCGCAGCGAACTATTTGCTTGATGAACAGTATGGCACGCAGGGACATGCCCGCGGAGTGGGAGTAAAGATCTACCGCAATAATCAGCCGATGCAGTTTTTAACCACGGATACGACTAAAACCACCGGCTGGTCACCGATTCTTGGCGGCGATCAAACCAAAGTGGATTCGAATACGGCTCAGGGAATTGATAGTTACACCGAAACCTTTATGGCGCAGCTAGAGAAATTTGGCTCGGATGAACTCACCGCAGGGAGCTATCAGGCGCATGCACAGATTCTTATCCGTATTCAGTAATTTTGGCTGCATTATCTTTGCTCTGTTAGGCGCAGTAAATGTGCAGGCAGCGGTAAACGCAGAAGCGACTCGCGTGGTGTTTAACGACGGTGAAACAGAAGCATCGTTGCAGCTCGTAAATAAAAATACTTATCCCGTAGTAGTTCAGGCTTGGTCTGACGACGGTGATCCACAGTCAACGCCGGATAAAAGTGCGTCTCCCGTTCTGGTGTTGCCCGCGGTATTTAAGCTGCAACCTGAAGAGATGACAAATTTGCGTTTAATGCTGATGGATAATCAGCTGCCTAAAGATCGTGAGTCTATGTTTTGGCTGAATATTTATGAGATCCCGCCAAGTCTGGTTGGGGGCTCCGTGCAGAAAATTACGATTGCATTACGTACTCAAATGAAGTTGTTTTTACGCCCGAAAGGACTGGAAAAGCCACAGGAGTCCATTGGCAAAAAAATCACATTTGTGCGGCAAAACGAAGTGTTGATGATTGAAAACCCAACCGAGTTTTATTTAAGTCTTATTGGCGTGACAATAAATAATATTCCTATAGATATAGGAACGTTACCGCCCAAAAGCCGTCATCAAATTACGTTGCCTTCGGGCTTAGGAAATATGAGCAAGAAGATATCCTTCTCGCTAATAAACGATGAAGGGAATTACTGGGATTATAACCAGATAATCAACTAATCATTTAAGTGACCATTTTCCATAGGCGCTATTTCAGGTGTGACTAGTTATATATCTGTAGTTGTAGTAACTGCTTTACATTAATGTCGAACTCGTAGGATCAATATCTAAACAATACAGAACAAAAGCAAAATATAAGCCCATGTACTCTTCCGCTAATGTAATGAATGAATCATGCAGCGTCAGCGTCATATTCTCATGAGGCGTCATGAGATTTTTCTTGGCTGCGGCATCAACAATTCTACGCAAGTGAGTACGTGACACGGAAGTTTCTTTCGCGATTTGGCTATAGGATATATTGGCCGTGACGCCTTGATTTTCCTTTTGTTTCAAGGATTCGATGTAAAGACGTATAAAAATCATATGTCCAGCATCTTTTAATAAAAAGACTTGGGAGTCAGGCAGTATAGTGCTTACGATGACATCGTTGAACATCAAATCAGCGCAGCGAGTGAAGAAATTTTTTAATCCTCATAATTATTAAGGTGATCTTTTTTTAATCGATAATCAGGTAGAAGATCGGGAAAAATAGCGAGAGAGTTTTCTAAATAACGACGAGTCTCATCCAAACCTTTTTCAGTTGGATTGAACAATAGAATTCGTTTGTCTTTTTCGCTTTTAGTTACATTAAGTCTTCCGCCAACTCGTAAGAAAAACATTAATGATTCCAGACTGTTATGACTACCCAGTCCGTGGCTTACGCAGTAGTTTTTAACATCGGATAATGTAGGGTCTTTACGCGTAAAATAAAAGCATAATATCGTTATAGCGATATTGAAACGCGTATCTTTAAACATCGTTTTATAGAATAAAGGATGTGTTTTACACATTGATAACATCAAGTCGTAATGTCTTCCGATGGACTGCCTGAAATTAGGTAGTTTTTGTATTTCTGAACTATAAAGAAATAGTTCTTTTGCTAAATTGTTTTTTTGCATATTTTCTTTTTATTTTGATGGCAAATACCGCGATAGGGGTATCTGCTCGGTGTTTAAAAATTTAGGTTAGTGTTCCAGAATCATTATATCTAGATTAAACGCAATGTCATGATGTCAATGCTATCTATTATTTGTATAACCTATTATTTGATCGGGTGAAATACAGGCATAAAATGACTTTTTAGGCATGTTATACATTGCGATTGTAGTTAATATCTCTTCTTTTTAATAAATAAATGGATTTTTATTCTGCATGGTGTGCTGGTTTTATATACAAAACATACCAGAAATGTTCATGTATTTATAACAACTTAAGGTGTTATAGTTTTCTTTAAGGTTTGTGAATAATTATTTTCATGCCTTTAGGAATTTATACATTGAATTGCAAAATTGCAGGATAATTTGAAGGTTTTTCCTCATATAATTATCATTAGGGATAAAATGTTAAGAATTGCATTAGTTGAAACCTCTCATGTTGATGCGATGGGAATATATAGTTGCATGGATGGCATGGATATGAAATGTCAGCCTTTCGACTTGTGTTCTCAGTTTGTTCTTGAGCACACGCTAAAACCATTTGATGCATTAATTATCGAAATTGTTCCTTTTGAATATGGTTTATCAGGCGCATTAGATACTTTGCATTTTCTGAAAGCGGCTTTTCCTAAACTTCCGGTGATCGTCTTAACTCGTTCTGAAGATCCCTATGTTTTGTCGAGAGTTATTTCACACAACACCTATACGCTGCTGTCTAAGCAGGAGCCGATTTCGTTGTTGCGTGAGGCGATTATGGCACGTCTATTATCGGGCGTGGTTGAGCATAGCGATGCCATTAGAGGCTTCCTTGAAAAACGAGGAAAACAAGCCGATGTTAAGATAACGCGCAGCGAAGAAAGGGTGATGAGCTGCTTACAGCAGGGGCAAACGCTCGGAGAAATTGCGCGTAAATTAAAAGTGAGTGAAAAAACGATCAGTGGTCATAAGCGCAGCGCAATGCGTAAGCTTGGACTAACCAACCATGCCAATTTCTGCCGTTATCTGGTTAGCCACAAGGAAGGGTTGCTACAGGAGCGCGCGTAGTCTTGCCATATGGAATGCATCAACGTAATTACCATCACGATAAGCGTAGCTACGGCTGGTGCCTTCTATTTCAAAACCAAATTTTTTATATAGCGCAATCGCGCCAACGTTATCGGTAAATACCGTCAGCTCAACTCTTTTTAAATCCAGCCATTTATCGGCAAGTTCCAGCATAGCCGTCATCAGTTTGCTGCCCACGCCGCGGCCTTGAAAATCATGCCTAACGCTGATGCCAAAGGTTCCGCTGTGGCGCATACGTGGCCGCTGGTAGGCGTCTAAACTCACACATCCTACGATGTCATTTTCATGCACAGCCACGAGATGATAGGTGCCAGCCGGCGTTTGATTCAGGCGTTTTTCCCAAACTTCTGTTGTGGCATAGGGAAGCTGTAGCGTTTGAGCGTAGACCTGCGGATAAGTATGTAATTTGTGCAATTCTTCGACATCTTTTGGCGTTGCTGCGCGAATTATAATCTCGGCCATTTGTTTTTCCTGTCAACGAGTTAGCGAATAACCCATTCAATATAAAGGATAAAAACTATTTTAGTAGGGTTATTAATAGATAAAAAAACGCTTTACAAGTGATATTGATAATGATTATCATTGCCGTGCGTTCTAGGGAAGACAACCTTAGAGAAACGTCTGTTAAGTAGCTCATATTTGGCCGACGCTATCCAAGGAGTCCTTTCGAGAAGGCACGACATTGCTCACATTGCTTCCAGTGTTTTTTTAGCCAGCTCGGGTGCTGGCTTTTTTTTTTGCCTAAATTTGGCTGTGCTTCGAGTATCGCCTATGACTTTTGGGGATAAAAGCACTGTCGTCATCCCTCGATCAGTTACACTATTTACCATGTGAAACCTGCCATGTGAATGAAGGATATTTTCCATGGATGTCAGCCAGATCGATTTAATTCTCTCCCTGCTTCAACAGATGTGCGTTTATCTGGTTATCGCCTATTTGTTGAGTAAAACCCCGCTGTTTATCCCGCTGATGCAGGTCACTGTTCGTTTGCCGCATAAGCTGGTGTGTTACCTCACCTTTTCGATGTTTTGCATCATGGGAACCTATTTTGGCCTGCACATCGATGATTCTATCGCCAATACCCGTGCAATAGGCGCTGTTTTAGGTGGGGTTCTTGGTGGGCCATCGGTGGGCTTTTTGGTGGGATTGACCGGCGGTCTGCATCGCTATTCGATGGGCGGCATGACTGCAATGGCCTGTATGATTTCCACGGTGGTGGAAGGCTTAGTCGGTGGGTTATTGCATCGCTATATGCTGAAAAATAATCGGCTAGATCTGCTGTTCCAACCGCTGGTGATTGCTGCGATTACTTTCTTGGCTGAGTGTTTCCAGATGCTGATCATTTTGATCGTGGCGCGCCCGTTCTGGGAGGCTGAGGAGCTGGTAGAAAATATTGCGTTGCCGATGATGATCACCAACACCGTCGGTGCGGCTATGTTTATGCAGATCTTGCTCGATCGGCGGGCGATCTTTGAAAAATATACTTCGGCGTTCTCCTCAAAAGCCCTGCAAATCGCGGCCCGAGCAGAAGGTGTCATGCGGCAAGGCTTTAACCCGCAGAACAGCATGAAAGTTGCCAAAGTGCTGTATGAAGAATTAGGGGTTGGTGCAGTGGCGATCACCGATCGTGAAAAGCTGTTGGCGTTTATTGGCATTGGCGACGATCATCATCTAGTGGGATCGCCCATTACTTCTCATCACACGCATCGTGCCATTGAGCTCGATCAAGTGGTCTATGCCGATGGTAACGAGGTGGCGTATCAGTGTTCAGTCACGCCGAACTGTAAGCTTGGCTCAACGCTGGTGATCCCGCTGCGCGGTGAAGATAACCGTGTGGTAGGTAGCATCAAGCTGTATGAGCCGAAGAATAAGTTGTTCTCCAGTATTAACCGCACACTAGGTGAGGGTATAGCTCATTTGCTTTCAGCACAGATATTGGCGGGTAAATATGAGCAGCAGAAACAATTATTGGCTCAGTCTGAGATCAAGTTGCTGCATGCACAGGTGAATCCTCACTTTCTGTTTAACGCGCTGAATACCTTATCGGCGGTGATCCGGCGCGACCCCGACCACGCGCGTAAGCTGGTGCTTTCGCTGTCGACGTTTTTCCGCAAAAATCTAAAACGCAGCAGCGACGAAGTGACGCTGGGTGATGAAATCGAGCATGTAAAAGCCTATTTGGAGATTGAGAAAGCGCGTTTCTCCGATCATCTGATGATTGATTTTGATATCGACGAGTCCTTAATGCATATCCGTTTGCCCGCGTTTTCGTTGCAGCCGATTGTGGAGAATGCGATTAAGCATGGCACGTCGCAGCTGTTTGGCGTTGGTGAGGTTCGCTTGCATAGCTGGAGAGAGGACGACGATATTCTGATTAGCGTTGAAGATAATGCGGGTCTCTATCAGTCCAAACCACGCGGCGATGGCCTAGGCATGAACTTGGTCGATCGTAGGATTAAAGCTCGCTATGGCGATAGGTTTGGTGTGAGCGTGGAAAGCGAGGCGGATAAATTTACTCGCATTGTGATTCGCGTACCGAAGGTGGTGGTCGAGGCGTAATAGTGACGGAATAGGAACCCTCTCCAACGAAGGAGAGGGCTAATCATTTACAGCACAAACTTCAGCATGCGACGCAGAGGTTCAGCTGCGCCCCACAGCAGCTGATCGCCAACGGTAAATGCTGAAAGGTACTGTGGCCCCATGTTCAGCTTACGTAAGCGGCCGACCGGCGTTGATAGCGTACCGGTGACGGCAGCAGGGGTTAGCTCGCGCATGCTAAGCTCGCGGTCATTCGGAACCACTTTCACCCAGTCGTTGTGGCTGGCCAGCATTTGCTCGATTTCAGGCAGGGAGACATCCTGTTTGAGCTTGATGGTGAAGGCTTGGCTATGGCAACGCAGAGCGCCAACGCGCACGCATAAACCATCGACGGGAATGATCTCTTTGGTGGCTAAAATCTTGTTAGTTTCAGCCTGACCTTTCCACTCTTCTTTGCTTTGACCGTTATCCAGCGCTTTGTCGATCCAAGGGATCAGACTACCCGCCAGCGGTACGCCGAAATTATCGATTGGCAGCGTGCCGCTGCGGCTTAACTCGGTGACTTTGCGTTCGATATCTAAAATGGCAGAAGCCGGATTTTGTAGCTCTTTGGCAACGCTGTTATGCAGCATCCCCATTTGGCTGAGCAGCTCACGCATATGGCGCGCACCGCCGCCGGAGGCTGCCTGATAAGTCGCCACGGATACCCAATCGACCAGATTGTTGGCAAATAGGCCGCCCAGAGACATCAACATCAGGCTTACGGTGCAGTTACCGCCCGCGAAGGTTTTAATGCCTTTATTGAGCGCATCATGAATCACATCGTGGTTAACCGGATCGAGGATAATCACGGAGTCCTCGTTCATGCGCAGCGAAGATGCGGCATCAATCCAGTAACCTTGCCAGCCGCTGGCGCGCAGCTTAGGGTAAATCTCGTTGGTGTAATCGCCGCCCTGGCAGGTAATGATAATGTCCAACGCCTTTAACGCGTCGATATCATACGCATCTTGCAAGGTGCCTTGCTGACCGGTAAAGGTTGGTGCAGGTTCACCGTGCTGAGATGTGGAGAAAAAAACCGGGCGAATGGCGTCAAAATCGCGTTCTTCAATCATGCGTTGCATGAGTACAGAGCCGACCATCCCGCGCCAACCGATAAAACCAACGTTTTTCATATGTAGTCCTGCCTTGGAGTTTTTATATTAAGAAATTAAAGCCGCCTGTCTGTGCGGTGGGGCTTGCCCCATTAACCAAACTTACAAAATGTGTGACGATGCGCAAGTGAATTTATTCGATATGGGTGAATGTATTCATGTGCGTAACTAATAATCACCTTTTGGGTTCGCGTTCTGCCGACAATATGGTTATCACTCCCTGAACGCGCGCTTTTATGCCACAATACGAAACAGTTATTTCTTGTGCGATTGCTCACAAAATTACCAAAGGACAATAACGGCTCCTATGCCTCCTCTGAACCAAAGCTGGTTGCAGCGCGAGAACGAATTCGCCGCATTTACCACCGGTCCATTACTCGATTTCTGGCAACAACGTCAGGAAGAGGTTTTTATGGGAGTGGACGATGTTTCGATTCGATTTGTCCGTTTTACGTCAAAACAGCATTCCCGTGTGGTACTGGTTTCGCCAGGTCGCATCGAAAGCTACATGAAGTATCCCGAACTCGCCTACGATCTGTTTCACAGCGGCTATGACGTGGTGATTATTGATCATCGTGGTCAGGGAAAATCAGGGCGAATGCTGGACGACCATCACCGTGGTCACGTCGTCCGTTTTGATGATTACGTCGATGATTTAGAGATTCTGTGGCAGCAAGAAATTTTATCTAAACCCTACAAACAGCGTTTTGCGTTGGCCCACTCCATGGGCGGTGCGATACTCGCGCTGTTTTTGGCTCGCAAGCCGCAGGGCGTCACCGCCGCCGCGCTGTGTGCGCCCATGACAGGGATAAAATTGCCCATGCCGTTATGGGTTGCCAAGCGAATTGCGGACTGGGCAGAACGTTATCCGAAAATGCGGGATAATTACGCATTAGGTACCGGCCATTGGCGCCCATTGCCTTTTATTGTTAATGAACTCACCCATAGTCGGGTTCGCTATCGCCGTTTTTTACGCTATTACGCTGATTACCCTGAATTACAGGTCGGCGGGCCGACTTACCGCTGGGTGCGCGAAAGTATTCAGGCGGGGGAACGAGCCATCGCCAACGCTGAAAATATCACTGCGCCACTGCTGTTATTACAAGCGGGTGATGATCGGGTCGTTGCCAACGCATCGCATTTTTCTTTTTGTCAGTCACTCACGAAAGCGGGGAATCCACCATACGGTGGGGCTCCCCATATTATTAAGGGCGCACGCCACGAGATCCTGTTTGAGCGGGACGCAATGCGCACTGAGGCGTTAAATGCCATTTTGCATTTTTACGCTCTTCACTCCGATTCGTCGGCAGAAACTGCCGCCAACCCCAGCTGAGGTTAGAACACACTTTATGTACCACATTGTTGCTTCTGATATGGACGGCACCCTGCTGTCACCTGCTCATACATTGACTCCATTTGCCCGTGAAACTTTGCAACAGCTGACCCAGCTCGGGGTAAATTTTGTATTTGCCACAGGCCGTCATCATATTGATATTGCACAGGTTAGAGACAGTTTAGGTATCAGCGCTTTCATGATTACGTCAAACGGTGCGCGTGTACATAACACCGCCGGTGAGCTGATTTTCAGCCATAACGTGGATGAAGATATTGCCCGCGACCTTTACAACATCGTGCACAACGATCCAGATATCCTGACCAACGTCTATCGTAATGATGATTGGTTCATGAACCGTGAAAGCCCTGAGCAGAAAGCGTTTTTCCAAGAGTCCGTTTTCCACTATCAGCTGTTTGAACCGGCATTTTTACCCACCGACGGCATCTGTAAAGTCTATTACACCAGCGATACTCACGAAAAACTGCTGCCGTTGGAAGAAGCTATCAATGCACGCTGGGGTGACCGCGTAAACGTCAGTTTCTCACTGCCAACCTGCTTAGAAGTGATGGCGGGCGGCGTATCAAAAGGCCATGCGCTGGAATATGTGGCGAAGCTCTTGGGCTATACGCTTAAAGATTGCATCGCTTTCGGCGACGGCATGAACGACATGGAAATGCTGTCGATGGCGGGCAAAGGTTGCATCATGCGCGATTCCCATCAGCGCCTGAAAGACGCGTTGCCAAATCTGGAAGTGATCGGCAGCAACGTTGATGATGCGGTACCGCATTATCTGCGGAAGATGTATTTGGAAGCATCTGCGGACTGACCCCCTCCCAACCTCCCCCTTGTCAGGGGGAGGAGCCGATCGAGATCCTTACCAATATCACTGAACAGTTCCCTCCACTGCGAAGGGGAGGGTTAGGATGTGGTAAATATCAGTATTGCTGACTGACCCTTTCCCAACCTCCCCCTTGGCAGGGGGAGGAGCCGATCGAGAATCTTACGAACATCACTGAACAGCTCCCTCCCCTGTGAAGGGGAGGGTTAGGGAGGGGTAAATGCGGACTGACCCCCTCCCAACTTCCCCCTTAGCAGGGGGAGGAGTCGTTCGAGAATCTTACGAACATCACTGAACAGTTCCCTCCCCTGCGAAGGGGAGGGTTAGGGTGGGGTAAATGCGGACTGACCCCCACCCAATCTCCCCCTTGGCAGGGGGAGGAGCCGATCGAGATACTTACGAAAATCACTGAACAATTCCCTCCCCTTGTTTAATGAGGGAGGAGATCGAGCACTATTTAGTTTCTCGTTTGTGAAGAACCACGCTACGCCAGCTTTTAAGCCAAGAAAACAGTTTGGATGGATTTACAGAATGTTGTCGCCAAGGATGGAATTGAGCTCGCAGAATGGGCAATAAAAAACCCGCCATAGATCGGCGGGTTTTTTTATGAAGAAATAGAGCGGGTGTGGTTTACTCCCCTGGGAACAGGAACGGGTTGATGCTGCTGCGCCCGAAGCCTTCTTCTTCCATTTTTGCATCGAGCACCAGCGTTGCTAAGTCGTCGGCAACGGGCTCAACTTTCGGGTCTTTTTCCTGATAAACCATTTTCAGGTAAGTTCCGCAGTCCCCACAGCTTTCTGCTTTAACGGCGGCATTTTCGCTGTCGAGTGACCAGTAGTTCAGATCGCGCGTTTGTTCGCAGTTGGTGCATTTTACGCGTACTACGTGCCATTCGCTTTCGCACAGGTTGCAATGCAAATAACGTAAGCCGTTAGTGGTGCCCATGTGAATGACGCTGGCTACCGGCATGCTGCCGCATACCGGACAGAATTGGCGATGTTCGCCATATTCGGCTTTGGCTTTGCCCGGAATTTGGGTTGCCATTTGCGCCCAGTATAAAGATAGCGCAGCCCAGATGAAGGGGGCTTTATCGCTGCCAACGACGCCGTAGTTACCCGCAAACAGATCCTTCGCCATGATTTCCAGCTCGGAGTCAGATGTCTTAGATAGGTTCTCCAGCACCGGCTGAACATGCTCTGGCGCATCAGGCATCAGTTCGGCAATCAGCGCCTGCAACAGGGTATGCCAGTGATGAGTGCGTGGGAAAATACTCGTGTCCAGAGGCGGTTTGCCCATGGCGGCGGCGTTAGTTAGCGTTTGGGTTAAATCAATGGTTAATGGGTTGTCGTGCAATGCTTTTTGCTGAGCATCAGCGATCGCCGCTGCAAAATTCAGGTAGTCGCCCAGAGGATTATTTTCCGCAAGTTGACGCAGACGTTCCGCGCGGCG
Organism: Obesumbacterium proteus; assembly: GCF_001586165.1. Lineage (NCBI taxonomy): Bacteria > Pseudomonadati > Pseudomonadota > Gammaproteobacteria > Enterobacterales > Hafniaceae > Obesumbacterium > Obesumbacterium proteus. The sequence continues at coordinate 932,558 of NZ_CP014608.1, forward strand.
GGAATAGAGGCTCTTGAGGTTAGCAAACAGCACCGGAGGAATATTGTCTAAACCACCTGATTTTTCGCGTTCTGCACCTAGCTGTTCTTTCGGGACGATTTTAATGCTCATGAAATTGATCCAGTGTTAAGACCTCCTCTCGCTCTCCCCCTCTTCAGGGGGAGACGCCTGCGCAAAACGACGCTGACGTATGGAGGAGATAAGGTTACTTCCGCTCTTGTTCTTTGGCTTTCACTTCTCGATACCAGCGCGGATGATGTTTTTTGGCCCATGCAGCAGGTACCCAGCCTTCGACCATCGCGGTGATCGTACCTTTCACCCACAGCGCCGCATAGATATGTACCATAATAACAATAATCAGCAGCACTGCGGCGAATGAATGCACCATCAGCGCCAAACGGATCACTGGAATGGAGAACGCATCGGCGAAATAAGGGCGCCAAATCACGATGCCGCTGGCCAAAAGGAGGAGCAGGCTGCCGATGGCGGCCCAGAACACACACTTCTGCCCAAAGTTATAGCGACCGGTATCACCCACTTCTTCATTCATCGCGATCTTATGAATGCTTTTTGCCCATGTGATGTCTTCGCGATTGATCAGGTTATGTTTCCAATAGCGGAAGAACATGATCAGGAACGAAGCGAACATCACCACCCCAAAGAAGGGATGCAGGATGCGTGCGAGCTGCGGCGTACCAAAGACATTCATCAGCCAGTTAAACGAGGGGAAAAAGAACCCCAAGCCGCTGATGGACACCACAATAAAGCAGAACGCCACCACCCAGTGGTTAATCCGTTCTGGCGCTGAGTAACGCTGAATCGGCTTTTCCTTCTTCATTTGCGCTCCTCCTTATCGTGCTGTTCGGTATCTGGTGGGATATCGTCGACTTTGCCATCCACCTCGTTTTCTTCCTCGTCGTGAACGCGGTTAGGGCCCACGCCAACGTAGTGGAAGATACTGGCGGCAAAGGTCGCCGCAAAGCCAATGGCGGCCAGCGGTTTCCAAACACCTTTCCAGAACTGTACGGTTGGGCTGATGGTTGGATCTTTTGGCAGGCCGTGATAGAGCTCTGGCTTGTCGGCGTGGTGCAGTACGTACATCACGTGCGTACCGCCGACGCCAGCAGGGTCGTACAGTCCTGCATTCGCAAAGCCGCGGGTTTGCAGCTCGGCGACACGCTCTGCGGCAAGGTTCTTCATCGCTTCTTTGGTGCCAAAATGAATGGCGCCGGTTGGGCAGGTTTTCACGCAGGCGGGCTCTTGTCCCACGGTAACGCGGTCGACGCACAGGGTGCATTTGTACACCCGATTGTCTTCCTTGTTCATGCGCGGCACGTCAAACGGGCAGCCAGCGATGCAGTAACCACAGCCGATGCAGTGCTCTGACTGGAAATCGACAATGCCGTTAGCATACTGAATGATTGCGCCTTCCGATGGGCAGGCTTTTAGGCAGCCCGGATCGGCGCAGTGCATGCAGCCATCTTTGCGGATAAGCCATTCCAGCTTGCCGTTTTCCTCAACTTCGGAAAAACGCATCACCGTCCAAGATTTAGCGGTTAAATCGGCAGGGTTATCGTACACCCCGACGTTATGACCGACTTCATCACGGATGTCGTTCCATTCGGAACAGCCCACCTGACAGGCTTTGCAGCCTATACAGGTGGTCACATCGATCAGCTTTGCCACTTCTTCCTGATGGTTACGCGCCTCGGGAGGCGGCGTCAGGGAATTGGTGGCAGAGCGCCGGATTATGTCCTGAGATTGATAAGCCATAATGCGTCTCCGTTACACCTTTTCCACATTGACCAGGAACGCCTTGAACTCTGGCGTTTGCGTGTTGGCATCACCGACAAACGGTGTCAGGGTGTTGGCGATAAAGCCTTTCTTCGCCACGCCTTGATAGCCCCAGTGGATTGGAATACCGATGGTATCGATATCTTTGCCGTCCACCTTCAGCGTGCGGATACGTTTGGTCACCACCGCCTTGGCTTTGATATAGCCACGGTTGGAGCTGACTTTCACTGTATCGCCATGCTTAATGCCTTTTTTCTCTGCCAGCGTTTCACCAATTTCGACAAACTGCTCAGGCTGAAGAATGGCATTCAGCAGGGCATGTTTAGTCCAATAGTGGAAATGCTCGGTCAGGCGATAAGTGGTGCCCACGTAGGGGAACTTATCGGCTTTGCCCATGGCAGCCAGATCGTCTTTAAACACGCGAGCAGCAGGGTTAGACACCACGTTTGGATGCAGCGGGTTGGTTCCCAGCGGCGTTTCAAACGGTTCGTAGTGTTCAGGGAACGGACCTTCAGCCATTTTATCAATCGCAAACAGGCGTCCCATACCTTCCGGCTGCATGATGAACGGGCCGACACCGCTGTTTGGTGCTGCGGTGCTGTAGTCAGGAATATCAATGCCTGACCATTTTGCGCCATCCCACTCCAGCAACTGACGTTTTGGATCCCACGGTTTGCCCGACGGATCGGCTGAAGCGCGGTTATACAGAATGCGGCGGTTCAGCGGCCATGCCCATGCCCAACCTAAAGTATTACCTAAACCGGACGGATCGCTATTGTCACGGCGCGCCATCTGGTTACCTTCTGGCGTCCAGCTTCCGGCGAAGATCCAGCAGCCACTTGAGGTGGTGCCGTCGTCACGCAGCTGAGCAAAGGAGCTAAGCTGTTGGCCTTTTTTCACCAGAACGGCACCGGTCGCTGGGTCAACCAAATCAGCCAGCGCTTTACCGTTGCTTTCCCTTGCCACTTCTTCCGGCGCAGGATTTTCTGGCGTGAGGTAATCCCACGTCATATTAAGCACTTGCTCAGGCACGGCGCCGCCGTCTTTGGCATACATTTCACGCAGGCGAAGGAAAATACCGGCCAGAATTTCACCGTCATTTAACGCTTCACCCGGGGCGTCAGCGCCTTTCCAATGCCATTGCAGCCAGCGGCCAGAGTTCACGATCGAACCGTTTTCCTCGGCGAAGCAGGTTGAAGGCAAGCGGAAGACTTCAGTCTGGATCTGTGACGGATCAACGTCGTTGAATTCGTCATGGTTTTGCCAGAACGTTGAGGTTTCCGTATTCAGAGGGTCAATCGTCACCAAGAATTTCAGCTTGGAGAGTGATTTCACCACTTTGTTTTTGTTCGGGAACGAAGCCACAGGGTTAAAGCCTTGGCATAGATAGCCATTCACTTTGCCCTGCGACATCATCTCGAAATACTGCAGGACGTCGTAGCCTTTGTCCCACTTCGGCAGCCAATCAAAGCCCCAGTTGTTTTCTTTCTGCGCTTTATCACCGTAGAAAGATTTCATCAGGCTGACGAAGAACTTAGGCGTATTACCCCAGTAGTTCACCTGACCCGGTAACGTTGGTTTTGGCGTTGTCGCTGCGAGATAGGTTTGCAGGTCGGCCTGTTTTTCTGACGGCAAATTGAGATAGCCCGGCAGGCTGGTGGACAGCAATCCTAAGTCGGTTAGACCTTGAATGTTGGAGTGACCGCGCAAGGCGTTAACGCCACCACCGGCCATCCCCATGTTGCCCAACAGCAGCTGGATCATCGCCATGGTGCGGATGTTTTGCGCCCCCACGGAGTGCTGGGTCCAGCCTAAGGCGTACAGGAACGAAGCTGTTTTATCAGCGGCGCTGGTTTCTGCGATATATTCGCAAACGGTGAGAAAATCAGCTTTTGGCGTACCGCAGACGTTTTCCACCACTTCCGGCGTATAGCGGCTGACGTGCTCACGCAGCATATTCCACACACAGCGCGGATCTTGCAGTGTGTCATCGCGTTTGGCGAAGCCATTTTCGTCGAGCTGATAGTTCCAAGTGGTTTTGTCGTAGGTACGTTTTTCTTCGTTATAGCCACTGAATAAACCGTCGTCGAAGGCATAGTCTTCGCGCACCAGCAGGCTGGCGTTGGTGTAGTTCTTAACGTATTCAGCGTTAATTTTGTTATTGGTTATCAGATACAGCAATACGCCCGACAGGAAGGCAATGTCGGTACCGGAACGGATCGGCGTGTAAAAGTCTGCCACCGAGGCAGTTCGGGTAAAGCGTGGATCGATAACGATCAGCTTGGCTTTGTTATGGATCTTGGCTTCCATCGCCCAGCGGAACCCTACGGGATGCGCTTCGGCGGCGTTGCCACCCATAACAACGATCAGGTTGGCGTTTTTAATATCAACCCAATGGTTTGTCATCGCACCGCGACCAAATGTTGGAGCAAGACTTGCTACCGTTGGTCCGTGTCAGACGCGCGCTTGGTTATCCACGGCAAGCATGCCGAGGGCGCGACTAAATTTTTGGGTTAATAAACCAGTTTCGTTGCTCGATGCAGAGGCGCAGAGCATACCGGTCGAGAGCCAGCGGTTAACCGTGGTTCCCTGATCGTTAGTGGGAATAAAGTTGGCGTCACGGTCGGCTTTCATCAGCTTGGCGATGCGCTCAAAAGCATCGTCCCAAGTTAGGCGTTGCCATTTGTCAGAGCCGGGAGCGCGATATTCAGGGTATTTCAGACGAGATTCACTGTGGATGAAATCCACCAGACCTGCACCTTTCGGGCACAGAGCACCACGGTTTACCGGATGATCCGGGTCCCCTTCAATGTGGAAAATGCTTTCTTTTGCGTTTTTTGCGCCGTCGCCGAGGCTGTACATCAACAACCCACAGCCGACAGAACAGTATGTACAGGTATTACGGGTTTCGCGTGCTCGCAGCAGTTTGTACTGCCGAGTTTCCGCGAGTGCTACCGCTGGAGCAAAGCCCAGCGCCGCCGCCGTGGTGCCTGCCATACCGCCAGCGCAGATCTTAAAGAACTGTCTTCTGCTGACCTGCATGGTGATCTCCTTCCTATCACATTGCTTCAAAAAGTGTGTTTTATTTGGTTTGTTTGCAAATTCATCGTTAAACCTGCGCACGACTTTTTCGGTATGGCAGGTTTAGAGTCATAAGAACTTAACGGACTTGCTCACTCTTAGCGGCGAGCGGAGTCGCTTTGTGCTTAAATACTACCACATGAATCCTGTGGTTGTTACAGGTAGGTATCAAAGACGTGAATAAGATGAGTTTATTAAATAATAATCCAGTTAATGGCGTTCGCCAGACCATGGTGCAACAACGTGGGCAGCTGCACACTTCTCAGCCAGACTGGGTGGCAGAAGAAGTCCCTGTTGCGCTGGTGTATAACGGCATCTCTCACGTGGTGATGATGGCGTCGCCGAAGGACTTTGAAGCTTTCGCGCTAGGCTTTTCGCTTTCAGAAGGCATTATTCGTTCTCCGCAGGATATCTACGGTATGGACGTGGTGCCAGCCTGCAACGGCGTGGAGGTGCAAATTGAGCTTTCAAGCCGCTGTTTTATGGCGCTCAAAGAGCGTCGGCGTTCGATGGCTGGGCGTACCGGCTGTGGCGTGTGTGGCGTTGAGCAAATCACCGACGTTGTTCGTCCGCTAGAGCCATTGCCGTTTACCCAAACGTTTGATCTACAAAATCTGGATCAGGCATTGCGTCAGCTGCGTAGCGTGCAACAAATCGGCGATCTCACCGGTTGTACTCATGCTGCGGCGTGGATTGATCCGCAAGGTGAATTACTCGGAGGCTGCGAGGATATTGGCCGCCATGTGGCGCTGGATAAACTGTTGGGCATACGTGCCAAGCAGCCGCGGACGCAAGGCGCGGTACTGGTTTCTAGCCGAGCAAGCTATGAAATGGTACAAAAAGCGGCGATGTGCGGCGTCGAAATTTTATTTGCCGTTTCGGCAGCCACGACGCTGGCGATTGATGTTGCTGAAAAATGCAATCTCACGCTGGTTGGTTTTAGCAAACCGGGGCGTGGCACGGTATTTACCCACCCGCAGCGGCTGCGGTAGTTTTTATTCGTTCTCTATATTTGTTCTCTATATTTTTTCTATGCCTTGTTTCGTATTGAAGGAAGGCATAAAAACGATATTTTTGTGTCGGTAGGCCAAAAGTACGATCTCCGTCACTTTGCGTTGTGCACTTATCCAAAAAATAAAATATTTGCTCGCTATCTTCTAGGCAATAGCACATACCTTCGGTTTGATTAATCCCTTACTATTAAAGCACCAATATATTGGTGAATATTACTCTAATAAAACACATATATATACCCGTGATACTTCAAGTTGTATGTGCGTTGGCTACGCTCGTTCACCTCAGTCACTTACTTGAGTAAGCTCCTGAGGATTCGCTCACTTGCCGCCTTCCTACAACTCGAATTATCTAGGGTGAAAATAGAACATCTTGGGGAATAAAAATGGAAGACCTACTGAGTTGGTATGGCGCCCTAATAGGGCTGTTCGTTGCAATATTTCTTATTCTAAAAAAATTCAATCCGGTATATTCATTATTTTTCGGCGCAATTGTTGGTTGTTTAATTGGTGGCGCTGATTTAAGTAAAACTATAAGCATTATTATTACCGGCACTCAAAGCGTTATGGGTACGGTTATTCGCGTCTTAGCTGCGGGCGTATTAGCAGGCGTGATGATGCAGTCGGGCGCGGCGGGTACGATTGCGCAGGCCATTGTAAGAAAAATGGGTGAGAAAAAAGCGATTCTTGCGCTTGCCCTAGCCACGATGGTGATCACCGCCGTAGGCGTATTTATCCCTGTTGCGGTGCTTATCGTGGCACCTATTGCGCTGGAAGTTGGCAATAAAATGGGGATCTCAAAGCTGGCGCTGTTGCTGGCGCTCTCCGGTGGCGGTAAGGCTGGGAACATTATCTCGCCAAACCCAAACACCATTGCGGCCGCAAATGGTTTTCATATTAGCCTGAGCGATGTGATGATTGGCGGCTTTATTCCTGCACTCTTTGGCCTCGCGATGACCGTTATTGTGGCTTCTATGATTAAACATCGTGGGGTGATGGTTACCGATAAAGAAGCTAATTTAATCTCATCAAAAACAGACGATGACGATCAAAAAAGACCACCATTAAATAAAGCCATTATTACTCCGGTGATTGCGATTGTATTACTGATGGTGAACCCGATTGGTTCTATTCTTAATATTGACGCGTTATCTCACTTTAAGCTTGATGCATTATATGTTCTGCCGTTTGCCGGTATTGTTGGCATGATAGCGATGGGGCAAAAAAATAAAATAATATCTTATACAACCTCTGGCGTTGAAAAAATGACGGCGACAGTATTAATTCTGATTGGTGCGGGTGCGATTGCCGGGCTAATTGGCGCGTCAAACCTTTCCATGGAAGTTGTTAAATTAATCGATATTTCAGGCATTTCAGGCACTTTCTTAGCGCCAATATCAGGGATCCTCATGGCTGCCGCGACGGCTTCAACGTCAACCGGCGTCATTTTAGCAACAGGTACCTTCGGGACCGCCATTTCGCAGGTAGGGCTATCTCCATTGGCCTCTGCGGTGATGGTTCATACTGGTGCTACCGTCATTGACTCTTTACCACAAGGCAACTATTTCCACGTTACCGCTGACAGCATGCATATGTCGATTAGACAACGTATGGCGTTAATCCCTTATGAGGCGATGGTAGGTGGAACAATGACGATTGTGGCGACAATTATGTATGGATTCATCTAAGGGAATAATTATGAAAAGAATGAAGTTTGTTTTGGCACCAGATTCGTTTAAAGAAAGCATGACCGCCAAAGAAGTGTGCAAGGCAATGGAAGCGGGACTCAAAGTCGTATTCCCTGACGCTGAGTTCATCCATGTTCCGATGGCTGACGGCGGTGAGGGAACGGTTCAGTCGTTGATCGATGCCACCGATGGAGAAATCTATCACCAGACGGTCACAGGGCCGTTAGGTACGCCGGTTGATGCACAATTCGGGATTATTTGGAGCCAGCAAACGGCGGTTATCGAAATGGCGTCGGCGAGCGGCATTCAATTCACCACCAAAGAAACCAAAAATCCGCTCACGGCGACGACCTTCGGAACCGGCGAACTGATTAAGGCCTGTCTCGATAAAGGGATTAACAAGATCATTCTGGGCATCGGCGGCAGCGCCACCAATGACGGCGGGGCGGGGATGGCGGCTGCGCTTGGGGTTCGCTTCTTAGATAAAAACGGTTTACCACTGCCAGCGGGCGGCGGTGCGTTAGGCTCGCTGTGCAAAATCGATCTGGATGGCATAGATCCACGGCTCGCTGACGTCGAATTTTTGGTTGCCAGCGACGTGACAAATCCGCTGTGTGGCGACACGGGCGCATCAAAAACGTTTGGCCCGCAAAAGGGTGCCACACCAGAAACCGTGGCGATTTTGGATAGCGCGTTGGCGCACTATGCTGATGTGATTGATGTACAGCTGGGACGCAAAGTGAAAGACGTGCCGGGAGCGGGCGCTGCTGGAGGCTTAGGGGCCGGTTTGATGGCATTCACCCACTGCAAAATGGCGCGTGGCATTGATATTGTGACCCAATATTCTGGCTTAAGTGAAAAGCTCGTGGGTGCCGATTACTGCTTTACCGGCGAAGGTGGCATCGATTTCCAAACCAAGTTTGGCAAAACGCCTTATGGTGTTGCTCAGGCGGCTAAAGCACAGGGAGTACCGGTTATTGCTCTGGCTGGCTATATCGGTGAAGGCGTGAGTGAGCTGTATAGCGAAGGTATTGATGCCATCTTTGGTATCGTGCCAGGCGCTGAGAATATCGACGCGCTGCTCAAGAATGGCTGCTCCAATGTTGAAAGAACCTGTGAAAATATTGGCAGACTGCTGAAGATCGCGCGCGCGTAATAAGCTTTAGAGACATAAGCCCATGAAAGAGCAATACGATCAGCGTATTGCTCTTTTTTTATTGTCCTGCTTGAGGAAGGTGGCTAATGGAATCCGTATCGCCAGCAGGATAAAGAAAGCCGCTATCTAGCTGTAATGAGATATAAATCAGCAAGCGATCGTCAAAGTTATTGAGATCGAGCCCCGTAAGCTCAGAGATTCGGTGTAAGCGATATTCCAAGGTGTTGCGATGAATAAACAGCGCTTTGGCGGTTGCGCTTGGCTGAACGTTATTCATAAACCATACGGTAAGTGTTTTTCTTAGTACGCCGTTGCTATCGATAGCTCGAAGCCGTGCCAGTGGGCGAACCAGCTCTTTGGCTTGCCATCCGCCACGCAGGCTATCGAGTAAAACAGGTAGGATCAGGTCTTGATAAAAATAGCTGCGCTGTTCCGGCGTGCGCTGTTTGCCCACCATCATCGTGGTATAGGCCGTGCGGTATGAGCGAGCAATGCCGCTTTCATCCGGGAAGTAGTTGCCCAAAGCAATTCTGATTTTCAACTGACTGTTTTTGGCCAGCTTCTTGAGCAAAAGGTTAATTTGGTTGCGCTGACTTTCTGGTTCCCAGCGGCCAAGCGAGCTAAATGCGGGTCTGAGAACTACCATCTGATTGAGCGATACGATTGCCGCAAGGTTATCGTGTTCTGCCGTCGTCAGTAATGTTTGGAGTTGTTGAAGATCGACGATGGCGCTATCCACGCCAAGCTGGCCGCTATCGACTTCCACTACTACCACCACGCGGGGCTGATTGAGATCTATCCCTAGGCGCTGAGCCCATTCCTGAAGCGCAGGAGAGAGCTTTTCGGCGCGAATAAGGTTAAGCACTAACTCTTCGCGCAGGCGAGTATCTTGCGCCAGCATGTGCATCAGATGCGCTTGCTCCAGCATCATTTCTGCGGTCATGCACACCAGCTCACCATACCGCCTCAGCTCAGAGGGATCGCCGGTGAGCCCTATGACGCCAACAATTTCACCGTCGAAATGCAAAGGAAGATTCACGCCGGGGCGAACGCCGTGCAGGTGGCGGGTCATATTCTCATCAATATCGACAATTCTTTCCTGCGATATCGCCAGCAATGCACCTTCGTGCAATTCACCAATGCGTTCTTGAGCACCACTGCCTATTATTCTGCCCCGTGCGTCCATGACGTTAACGTTGCTGTCGATGATTTTCATGGTGCGGTCCACGATATCCTGAGCAAGTCGGGTATCGAGATGGTAGGTCGCCATGCTGCGCTCCGTGTATGTTAAGTAGAATATTCCGAGCATACCGAGGCGGATACCGGTAAACATTGTGCAAATGCACAATGTTTAAGATAGCAGTTAAGAGTTGCAAAAGAAGTCACAGTTTTTTGCTCACTTTTAACTCGTTACCACTACATAGTGGGGCCATTGGCGCTGGCAATCGCAACTATTGATATTAACGATGGCGGCCAAATACAATGCGAGCATCGGGCTGAGAGCCTTGCAGGGACTGAATGTACGCTATTTCCCCGCTTGTTTTTATCATACCCTTACCGCTTATAAGCGATTGATAATCATTTTCAATATCATTTAATTAACTATAATGACCAGACTGCTTAACCGGAGCGGATGTTTTGCTCCTTTGAAATCTGGAGAAGATGAATATGAGCTATACCCTGCCATCCCTACCTTATGCCTACGACGCATTAGAGCCTCACTTCGATAAGCAAACGATGGAAATCCATCACAGCAAGCACCATCAGGCCTACGTCAACAACGCGAACGCTGCGTTGGAGTCTCTGCCAGAATTAGCCAAATTAACCGCAGAAGAGCTGATTGCTCAGCTGGATAAAGTCCCTGCTGAAAAGCGTACTGCGCTGCGTAACAACGCAGGCGGCCATGCAAACCACAGCTTCTTCTGGAAAGGTTTGAAGCTTGGTACTGAGCTAAAAGGCGATCTGAAAGCGGCTATCGAACGCGATTTCGGCAGCGTTGATAAATTTAAAGAAGAATTTGAAAAAGCAGCGGCAACGCGCTTTGGCTCCGGCTGGGCGTGGCTGGTGTTGAAAGCAGACGGCAAACTGGCCCTGGTTTCTACTGCAAACCAAGATAGCCCGCTGATGGGCGAAGCGGTTTCTGGTGCTTCCGGTTACCCAATTGCGGGTCTGGACGTGTGGGAACATGCTTACTACCTGAAATATCAGAACCGTCGTCCAGACTACATCAAAGCGTTCTGGAGCGTGGTGAACTGGGACGAAGCAGCAAAACGTTTTACTGAAGCGAAAAAGTAATCGTCTGTAGTCACTGTCCATAGTGAGACAGCACCGATCGTAGCGTGGGGAAACCCACGCTTTTTTTGTTTTTAAACCCCATGGGAACGGTATAGTAAGGGTATTGTCATTTTCTTGATGAATCTGCTTTTGGGAGCCCTGCATGCACTATCCAACGATTTACACCGGTACCATCATTCCTTATGAAGGCAGCAAGCCGAGTGCAATTGGCAAACGTCAGGTTTCCGGTGGCGTGATGCTTAACCGCCTTGGGTTGGAAGGTGATGAACAGGCAGAGAAGAAAGTCCATGGCGGCCCCGATCGGGCGTTGTGTCAGTATCCGCGTGAGCATTATCAGTTTTGGCAACGGCAGTATCCCCAGCAGGCTGAGCAATTTTGCGCTCCGGCCTTAGGCGAAAATATTTCCACTGAAGGGATGACCGAAGAGAATGTTTTTATCGGTGATATCTACCGTTGGGGAGAAGCGCTGATTCAGGTCACTCAGCCGCGTTCGCCGTGCTATAAGCTCAACTATCACATGGATATCGATGAGTTTTCCGTGCAGATGCAACAAACTGGCCGCTGCGGTTGGCTGTATCGCATCGTTGGCGAAGGTATGGTCAGCGAAGATCAGCCGCTGGAACTCGTTTCACGCAACAGCGATATCAGCGTGGCAGAAGCGATTTCTATCTGCTTCCATATGCCGTTTGACAAAGAAGAGTATCGCCGCCTGATGCGTGCGGCCGGGATCTCGGCCAGCTGGAGTAAAACGCTCCAAATGCGGGTTCTCAACGGCAAAATTGAAGATATGAATCGAAGATTGCTCGGGGTTTAACCTTTAGTATTTAACCCTCAGTATTGCCTGCCATCGTTTTAAGCCATTGAATAAAAACGTTGATCTTTGGCCACTGGCGCTCTGAAAGAGTTGAAATGTAGTAGCGTTGCTCGCACTGCATTTCAAACTCAGGAAAGGGCGCAATTAACTCTTTGCTCTCCAGCCGCTTATTCACCAGATTTTTACGCCCCATCGCGATGCCCACATGGTTCATTGCAGCGATGACCGCCAGATCGGAACGATCAAACCCCATACTTCGCTGATCTTCAGCGATATCAACGTTAAAATTCCGCGCCCATGAATGCCATTCACTTTCGTTGGAGTCGTAACTCCATGCCTGACGATCGTGCAGCAATGTGCTTTGGCGCAGATTAAATGGCTTGCCGACCAAATCGTGCTGTTTGGCATATTCTGGGCTACAAACCGGTATCATTGACTCATTCATCAGGTGCTGACATGACAGCGTTTCGGGCGGTTTATCGTCAAAATAAATCGCCAGGTCGATCCCTGCGCCGTTGAAGTTAACCATCTCGTTGCCGGTTAAAATGTTTAAGCTGATTGCCGGATATTGTTTAGCAAAATCAGCCAGTTTAGGCACCAGCCAACATTGCGCGATTGAAGGGCGAGAATAAACCGTCAGCGTTCCCGACAGCTCTTGGCTTTTTATCTCAAGAATTTCTTGGTTGAGATAGCTGAGAGAAGATTTTAGCGCCCAAAATACCCGCTCTCCTTCGGGCGTTAGCGCAATGCGGCGATGAAATCGCTGGAATAACTTAAATCCCAACTCTTCTTCAAGCTGATTGATGCGATGGCTCACAGCGCTAGGACTTATCGATAACTCTTCCGCCGCGAGCGCAAAAGACTCATGTCTGGCCGCAACTTCAAAGGTATAGAGCTTTGATAGCTGATAGCCATTAAGCAGTTTGTTACGTGCGATATATTTTGAATGCTCGAACATGATGACCTCGTTTGGAGAGAGTATCAGCATATCCCAGCAGAGCGTTTTAGTGGGCATACAGATGAGTTAATGTGACTCAATCGCGATAATTCCTTTCTATTTTGACCAATATCACCCATTTGATTCAATCTGGTTCATGTGAAGGCTGAATTTGATCGTTTGTCAGCGATGTTCACTTCTTATCCAATAGACAGGTGATTTATTACAGGGTGAGGTTGGAAATGAGCTCGCAAATTTGGGTCGTTGGAACGCTATTAACAAGCATCATAATAATTATATTAACCATCGTTAAATTTAAGATTCACCCATTTTTAGCACTACTGCTGGCCAGTTTTTATGTCGGCGTATTAATGGGAATGAACCCGTTGGAAATGGTGAATGCCATTGAAGGTGGGATTGGTGGAACCTTAGGCTTTTTAGCCGCCGTGATTGGTCTGGGAACTATTCTGGGCAAAATGATGGAGGTTTCCGGTGCCGCTGAGCGTATTGGCATTACGTTGCAAAAATGCCGTTGGCTATCACCAGACGTCATTATGGTTTTAGTTGGCTTGGTTTGCGGTATTACGCTGTTTGTGGAAGTGGGCGTGGTATTGCTGATCCCTCTGGCATTTTCCATTGCTAAAAAGACCAATACTTCTTTGCTGAAGCTGGCGATCCCGCTGTGTACGGCGCTAATGGCGGTGCATTGCGTTGTCCCTCCGCATCCGGCGGCCTTGTATGTGACGAATGCGTTAGGGGCTGATATTGGCACCGTGATTGTATACGGTCTGTTGGTGGGGCTTGTGGCTTCGCTGATCGGTGGCCCGCTATTTTTGAAGTTTGTCGGCCATCGCCTTCCGTTTAAACAAGTCCCCGCCGCATTTTCAGAACTGGAAGTACGTCGAGAAGAGGATCTGCCATCGCTGGGTGCCACGTTATTTACCGTGCTGCTGCCGATTGTGCTGATGCTGATCAAGACGGCGGCCGAACTCAATATGGCCAAGGGTTCAGCGCTGTATAACTTCTTTGAATTCATTGGTAACCCGATTACTGCGATGTTTATCGCCGCCTTCGTTGCCTATTACGTTTTAGGCATCCGTCAGCATATGGGCATGGGTAAACTGCTGAGCAAAACGGAAGATGGCTTCTCTTCAATTGCTAACATTTTGCTGATTATTGGTGCGGGTGGCGCATTTAACGGCATTCTTAAAGCCAGTGGCCTTGCTGATACTTTGGCAGTGCTGCTCTCCAATATGCACATGCATCCGATTTTGCTGGCTTGGTTGGTGGCGATCATTCTTCATGCCGCGGTAGGTTCTGCCACGGTGGCTATGATGGGTGCTACGGCGATTGTTGCGCCGGTATTGCCACTCTATCCCAACGTGAGTCCTGAAATTATCACACTCGCCATTGGCTCTGGCGCGATTGGTTGCACCATCGTTACCGACTCCCTGTTTTGGCTGGTTAAGCAATACTGTGGTGCAACGCTGAGTGAGACATTTAAATATTACACAGTGGCGACTTTCATCGCGTCGCTGATCGCTTTAGGTACGACTTTCCTACTCTCTTATATCGTTTAATCGAGAAGATACTATTTATGAATACGTTTGAAATTGAACATTTGGTTGAACAATATCCATTGGTTAAACAGCTGATTAACTTAGATGAAGTTACATGGTTTAACCCAAATACCACCACGTTGGCTGAGGGGCTTCCTTACGTTGGTTTGACGCAGGACGACGTCGCACAGGCGGAAGCGCGCCTTAAGCGATTTGCACCATACCTTTGCTTAGCGTTCCCAGAAACGCAAAAAACGCACGGTATTATTGAGTCAGAAGTCGTTGCGATCCCGGAGATGCAGGCTGCAATAGAACAGCGCTATCAGCAAAAAATTGCGGGTCAGCTGATGCTGAAAAAAGACAGCCATTTGCCTATCTCTGGGTCGATCAAAGCGCGTGGCGGGATTTATGAAGTGCTTACCCACGCTGAAAAACTGGCCATTGAAGCGGGAATGCTGTCAGAAGATGACGACTATAGCGTGTTGTATTCCGACAAGTTTCGTCAATTCTTTAGCCAATACAGTATTGCGGTAGGCTCTACCGGTAATTTAGGCATGTCGATCGGCATTATGAGCGCAAAACTTGGCTTCAGCGTCAGTGTGCATATGTCTGCCGATGCGCGGGCTTGGAAAAAGCAAAAACTGCGTGAGCACGGCGTGAATGTGGTTGAGTATGCGCAGGATTATGGCGTTGCCGTTGCTCAAGGGCGCAAAGAGGCGGAATCAGATCCTCATTGTTTCTTTATTGATGATGAAAATTCACGCACGCTATTTTTAGGTTATGCCGTTGCCGGTGGGCGTTTACGCCAACAGTTTAGCCAGATGAATATTCGTGTTGATGCCGAACATCCGCTGTTTGTTTATCTGCCGTGCGGCGTTGGTGGTGGCCCTGGCGGAGTCGCATTTGGCCTGAAATTAGCCTTTGGCGACAACGTACATTGTTTCTTTGCGGAGCCGACTCACTCACCGTGCATGCTTCTGGGTATTCATACGGGTCTGCATGATGAAATTTCAGTGCAGGATATTGGGATCGACAATATCACCGCAGCCGATGGTTTAGCCGTTGGACGTGCATCCGGCTTTGTTGGGCGAGCGATGGAGCGCCTGCTTGATGGTTTGTATACCTTAAGCGATCAGGAAATGTATAACCTGCTGGGGCTTTTAAACCAGCAGCAAGGTATTCAGCTTGAACCTTCGGCGCTGGCGGGAATGCCGGGAGCGGCACGAGTCTGTGGGGATGCTCAATATCTACAGAGCCACGGATTAGACGCACAGAAAATGCAAAATGCGACTCACTTGGTGTGGGCGATGGGTGGGGGTATGGTGCCAGCAGATGAGATGGCGAAATATCTCGCGGCGGCGAAAATCTAGTTCTAGCGTGATTAATAGGCGAACGGGGCGAATTGCCCCGTTTCTATATCTATCTGAGGATTATCAGCGGATCTTACAGATACAACGAACGCACAATCAGGAAATGACCGGCAAAATAGCTGGCGGCAATAATGGCGTCGGCGGCGCGAAAAGTGAAGCGATAACGATTGACCAGCCATACCACGTTCGACAACAGCAACAGCGATGCTCCCACCAACAGCGAGAAACCAAAATCGGTGCCGCGAGCAAAGTATTGATCGCCTGCCATCCATACCATCAACAGCGTCATCGCAATGTAGGTCACAACCGGCCAGCGCATATCGTCTAAACGCGTCCAAATGGTGGCTATCAAAGCAATACCGATAACGATTAATACCGCTAACATAGGCAGATAGAACGATACCGTTAAGGCACTGGCGAAGCTGATGGTGTAGAGAAGATGTGATAAGAAAAACGCCCCAATGGCATACAGCACACGCTCGCGTGGTAGCAATAACAGCGCATCGGCGGCAAGTGTGGCGAGTAGGCCAAGTAGAATCAGATAGCCGCTGGCCTGAATATTGGGTGCGCCCCATGCCAGCAAAAGTAGTAACAGCAGGGTGACGGGTTTGAAAACCCAACGTTGCCAGCGCGGGCCACGGTAGCTGGCATCAACAAATAGCCAGCCAGAAAATAAGACTGCAAGAAAAGCCCAACTCATCATTTATCCTTTTTTAATTAGCAGGTTAATTTTCTGATTCTTATGATGCTGACTTCACACCAAGAATAAGAATAAATAGATAGTCACTTATCTTCTGAGTGTAGGGGATCACCGCGGGCGACGACAATCACTTTACCTGCTATCGGTGCGGATGAAGTGTAAACAACTTCATGTTATGTTAACCCGCTGTATCCATAGCGCATATGCTGCTTAGCAGGCGTTGTGGTCGCCACAAAGTTATTGAATTTGAAATTGCCCATTGGCAGTGATGAGGAACGTCATGTCTGGTCAAGCGCCTTTATACCGAATTCAGTTTATGAATAACGGTAAAAACTATCAGCTTTACGTGCGTGAAATTGTACAAAGCAACCTGTTTGGTTTTCTCGAAATCGCTGATTTTGTTTTTGATACCCAAAGCGCCGTATTGGTCGATCCTTCAGAAGAGAAATTGAAGAACGAGTTCTCTGGCGTAGAGCGCAGCTATATTCCTATTCAGGCCGTTATTCGCATTGATGCCGTCACCGAACGCGGCAGTGCGCGGATCTCTGATTTAGGCGATAATGTCACCGCTTTCCCTTATCTTCCCGGCAAAAAACCATGAGTAAACCACCGCTGATATTCGTCGTGATCGTTGCTGTTATTGTGGTATTTGCGGCCCAACGTTTCATGCAGCAACGCCGTCAAAATGCCATCAACGATGCCGCACCGCTGAGCACGCAGCAGGTTGAAGTGAGCGCTAAGCGCGAGTTTCCTGCGCCCAATCGGCGTTCACGCCAGCGCGAAGTGATTGCGGGGGAAGATATGCGTTATGAGGTTTATTTCCAGCCGATAATGGGGGGAAGTGAGCTGAAATTTGTCGTACCGGAAAAAACCTATCATCAGATAGACAAAGGTGCGCGGGGTACACTCAGCACGCAGGGCACGCGCTTCGTAAGTTTTGAACCACAGGCGCAATAGCTAAAACCTCCCCTGTAGGGGAGGATTATTCAGCCAATTTATTATTTCTTCGGCGGAGTATTCTTTTTCTGCCAAGCCAGCAGCTCAAAAACGCCAAACAGGAAAATGCGTACTTCCTGCCATTTGCCGATCTTAGGCTGGTCTTTGGTTAACGTGGTTTTCAGCATCGTGACCTGTAAACCGTGCATCAACACCATAAATACCAGTGCCACGTTCATAAAGATATTCAGCGGGCGAGTGTAAGGATGGATGATGTTAACCAGCATAAATCCCCATACGCACAGCATGAGCAAGCGGCCAATATTAATTCCCATTGTGATTTCCTCGAATTATGACGCGCTGCGCGTATATAAACGATAAGCGACCTGACCCGCCACTTTTTCGCGATGCAATGTCCAGTTCGCGGGCACGTCTGCCGCTGCGCTTTCCGCTTCGGCCTCAACGTAAATAAAGGCTTCATCCGCGAGCCAACCATGTGTTTCTAACAGCGTAATCGTTTCTGCCAATAGCCCTTTTCTAAAAGGAGGATCGAGAAAAACCACCTGATAGGGCGTACCCGGCTGTGATAACCATTTTAGTGCATCGGTGTTTTGCACCGTGATTTTATCGGTGCTAATCAGCGTGACATTTTTTTTGAGCTGCGCGGCCACCGTGCGGTCTGCTTCAAGCAGCGTAGCGTGCTCGGCATAGCGAGAAACGGCTTCAAATCCCAAAGCACCGCTGCCGGCAAAACAATCGAGACAGCGAGCGCCATTTAGCTCGGGAGCCAACCAGTTAAACAGCGTTTCACGCACGCGATCCGTAGTGGGACGCAGGCCGGGACTGTCTGGCACAGGAAGTTTTCGGCCACGCCATAGGCCGCCAATGATGCGGATTTGTCCGCTGGATTGGGATGCAGGTTTTTTTGCCATGAATGCGGTATTTTTTGTTTGGGTTGCAGTATTAGACGGTGCCATTACAGGCCAATCTTCATTGTTGCCGTGCAAGGTAACCGTTTATTGATGGAAATGCCACTTGAAACCCATCGGCATGCATGTTGCGATAAGGGGTTAAGTGATAAACTTGTTCAATTGCAGTTTATCAACAATTTTGAATTTCAGGCGGGAG
This sequence comes from Obesumbacterium proteus, assembly GCF_001586165.1. Lineage (NCBI taxonomy): Bacteria > Pseudomonadati > Pseudomonadota > Gammaproteobacteria > Enterobacterales > Hafniaceae > Obesumbacterium > Obesumbacterium proteus. The sequence continues at coordinate 951,029 of NZ_CP014608.1, forward strand.
AGTCGTCGCACTATGGCAAAAGATAAAAAACGTGGTTTTTTCTCCTGGTTAGGGTTTGGTCGTCAGGAAGAGCAGCCGGAAAAGGCGCAAGAAGACGAACAACAAACACCACCAGTGGTAGAAGAAACAGAACAACATCAAGCTGATGCGCCATCAGAGCAGACAACTACGCCAGAATCGCTGGATGACAAACTGCCTGAGCGTGAATCTGACTATGCGGCCTCAGTGGAAACTCCCGGCGAATGGGATGCCACCGTTGCACCAGAACATGCCGCTGAGAATCTGCCGTTGGCGGAGCAGCATGCCCAGCGTGAAGCACCAGCTAAAGTATTGGCTGATGAACTGGTTGAAACGACGGAGCATTTAGCGTCAAGCCACGAGCATCGCCCTGATGCGCAAAGCGCCGAAGTTTTTGCTGAGCAAATTGTAGAGCTTACTCAGGCGCATCACGAAGAAGCGCCTGCGCCGGAAGCTATCGCTGAACCGGAACAGGCCGAAGCTGAGCATGCGTCAGTTTCCGCTCAGACAACCGCTGAAAATATTATTCATGCCAGTGAACCGCTGGTAAACAAGCACGATAATCACCACGGTGGCGAGCATCTCGAGCATGATGCGGAAGTGTTTGCCGAACAAGTGATTACGTTGACGGAAGCGGCGCACCCGCATGTTCATCAAGAGCCGGTTATTGACGAGCCGTACATCGAAGAGCTGGTTGAGCAAGAAATCGCTGAAGATGATGCGATTAAACATGAGCCGGTGGTGGGTGAATCCGTTTCCGAGCCTGAGCCTGAAGCTATCGAAGTGATCGCTGAGATTGCGCGTTCAGAAGAAGTTGTCGATCTGGATACCGACGTCGTTGATGAAGCAGATGCTGACGTTGATGAAATCGATGAGGATGAGTCTCACGCTGACGTGCAGCCAGAAGCTGCGGCGGTTGTGCAGCATGAGCAGGAACGCCCAACAAAAGAGGGTTTCTTTGCTCGTCTTAAACGCAGCCTGCTGAAAACCAAACAAAATCTGGGTTCCGGATTTTTCGGCTTGTTCCGTGGTAAGAAAATCGACGACGATCTGTTTGAAGAGCTGGAAGAACAGCTGCTGATTGCCGACGTGGGCGTTGAAACCACCAATAAAATTATTAAATCTCTGACTGAACATGCTAGCCGCAAAGAGCTCAAAGACGCAGAGTCGCTGTATGGCAAACTGAAAGAAGAGATGGGTGAGATTTTAAGCACCGTTGATAAACCGCTAGACGTCAGCGGCCGCACGCCGTTTGTTATCTTGATGGTTGGCGTTAACGGTGTGGGTAAAACCACGACGATTGGTAAGCTGGCTCGCCAGTTCCAAGCCGAAGGCAAATCGGTAATGCTCGCGGCGGGTGACACCTTCCGTGCGGCGGCGGTTGAACAGCTGCAGGTCTGGGGGGAACGCAATAATATCCCCGTGGTTGCACAGCACACCGGCGCTGATTCTGCTTCCGTCATCTTTGATGCGATTCAAGCCGCCAAAGCTCGTAATATCGATGTGTTGCTGGCAGATACCGCAGGACGTTTGCAGAACAAATCGCACTTGATGGAAGAGCTAAAGAAAATCGTTCGTGTAATGAAAAAGTTAGACGAAGATGCGCCGCATGAGGTTATGCTGACGATTGATGCGAGCACCGGACAAAACGCGGTGAGTCAGGCAAAACTGTTTAACGAAGCGGTTGGCTTGACCGGTATTACATTAACCAAGCTGGATGGCACCGCTAAAGGCGGGGTGATCTTCGCCGTGGCCGATCAGTTTGGCATTCCAATCCGCTATATCGGGGTTGGTGAAGGTATCGAAGATTTACGGCCATTCAAGGCCGACGATTTTATTGAGGCACTTTTTGCCCGTGAGGATTAATACGGATGATTCGCTTCGAACAGGTCAGTAAAGCGTATCTGGGCGGGCGTCAGGCTCTGCAAGGCGTAGATTTCCATCTACGTCAGGGCGAGATGGCGTTTCTCACCGGCCACTCAGGCGCAGGGAAAAGTACCCTGCTTAAGCTGATATGTGGCATTGAGCGCCCAAGCGCAGGACATATTCTTTTTGGTGGTCATGACATCAGCCGCTTACGGAACTCAGAAGTTCCGTTTCTGCGTCGCCAGATTGGCATGATTTTCCAAGACCATCATCTGTTGATGGATCGAACGGTATACGACAACGTGTCGATGCCGCTGATTATTTCAGGCGCCAGCAGCGAAGATATTCGCCGTCGTGTTTCTGCGGCGCTGGATAAAGTGGGTTTATTGGACAAAGCCAAAAACTTCCCGATCCAGCTTTCCGGCGGTGAACAGCAGCGCGTTGGGATCGCACGTGCGGTGGTTAATAAGCCTGCGGTGCTGTTAGCGGATGAGCCAACCGGTAACTTGGATGAGGCGCTATCAGAAGGTATCTTGCGCCTGTTCGAAGAGTTCAACCGTGTGGGCGTTACGGTGCTGATGGCAACCCATGACATGGGGCTAATTGCGCGCCGTCGTTACCGTATGCTGACGCTCAGTCAGGGACGTATGGACGGAGGTATTTCGCATGGCTAAGGCTCCAAATCGTTCGGCCTCGCGCGCGAAAATGCCGGACAAAGCCAAGGCGCTGCGTGGCGGCTGGCGTGAACAGTGGCGCTATGCATGGGTTAACACGCTGGCTGATATGATGCGCCAGCCGTTGGCGACTCTGCTTACGGTGATGGTCATCGCTATTTCACTGACGCTGCCCAGCGTGTGCTATCTGGTCTACAAAAACGTTAGCGAAGCGGCTTCGCAGTGGTATCCAACGCCGCAGCTAACGGTTTATCTGGATAAAGCGCTCGATGATGACGCTGCCGAACAAGTGATGACGGTGCTGAAAGGCGAAGAGGGCGTGGATAAAGTTAACTACCTCTCGCGAGAAGAAGCGCTAGGCGAATTCCGCAACTGGTCCGGTTTTGGCGGCGCGCTTGATATGCTGGAAGAGAATCCGCTTCCTGCCGTAGCTATCATTACGCCAAAAATGAATTTCGAAAGCAGTGACACCCTCAATACCCTGCGCGATCGCGTGGCGGCCGTGAAAGGGGTTGATGAAGTTCGCATGGACGACAGCTGGTTTGCGCGTTTGGCTGCGTTAACTGGGCTGGTCGGACAGGTCGCGGCGATGATCGGTATTTTGATGATTGTGGCTGTGTTCTTGGTGATTGGTAACAGCGTGCGTCTGAGCATATTCAGTCGTCGTGACACCATCAACGTGATGAAGCTGATTGGGGCGACCGACGGATTTATTCTTCGACCATTCCTTAATGGCGGCGCGCTGTTAGGCTTTAGTGGTGCAATTCTATCGCTGATTTTGTCTCAGGCGATGGTCTGGCAACTGGGTTCCGCGGTTGCTAAAGTCGCCTCGGTATTTGGCACCACATTTGTGCTGCATGGTTTAGGCTGGGATGAGTGCCTATTGCTGGTGCTGGTTTCCGCCATGATTGGCTGGATTGCCGCGTGGCTGGCCACCGTTCAACATTTACGCCGATTTACACCACAATAGTGAAATAGTGTTATACTCTTCCCTCGTTGAGTTGCTGACGGGGGAAGAGCCATTCTGGTTAAACCCGATACCGGTTCTCCATCCTATACTCCCCCCATCACGTTCCCAATGAGTTCATGCCTGTTGTAGAATTGTGCTAAATTTATGCACGCAACATTGAACTTGTGGGGTAACTCACGGTCAAATTTTGCAGAATCGTGTTAGTGTCCGCGCTGTTATATCGTTAGAATTGCTACGGCGTTACTAGTACGGCTGGATTGAATATTGAGAGGGTTTGAATGACCAAAGAGATGCAAACTTTAACCTTAGTTCCTCAAGGTAGCTTGGAAGCTTACGTTCGTGCGGCCAACACCTATCCGATGCTGACAGCAGAGGAAGAGAAAGAACTGGGTGAACGACTGCATTACGAGGGTGACTTGGATGCAGCAAAACAGCTGATTCTGTCGCACCTGCGCTTTGTTGTTCATGTTGCCCGTAACTATGCCGGCTACGGGTTGCCGCAGGCAGACCTAATTCAGGAAGGTAACATCGGCCTGATGAAAGCTGTGCGTCGTTTTAACCCAGAAATGGGCGTACGACTGGTGTCCTTTGCGGTTCACTGGATCAAAGCTGAAATTCACGAATACGTGCTGCGTAACTGGCGCATCGTGAAGGTTGCGACCACCAAAGCCCAACGTAAGCTGTTCTTCAACCTGCGTAAAACCAAGCAGCGTTTAGGCTGGTTCAATCAGGATGAAGTTGAATTGGTTGCTCGCGAGCTGGGCGTGTCTGAAAAAGACGTGCTGGAAATGGAATCGCGTATGGCCGCGCAGGACATGGCTTTTGACATGTCTAACGACGACGATGACAGCTCACCTGCTGCGCCAGTGCTGTTCCTACAGGATAAATCTTCTGATTTCGCCAACGATATCGAAGATGACAACTGGGATAGCCACGCCGCTGACAAACTGAGCTTGGCGATGGAAGGCTTGGATGAGCGTAGCCAGCACATTATTCGTGCCCGCTGGTTAGACGACGACAACAAAGCAACGCTGCAAGAACTGGCCGATCAATACGGTGTGTCTGCAGAACGTGTGCGTCAGCTTGAAAAGAACGCAATGAAAAAACTGCGTGCAGCAATTGAAGCTTAAACTTTAAATGCACGGCAGTCCGACAAAAGGCGATGCTTGGCATCGCCTTTTTTGTTTGTCATTTTCATCGCTAACTCTGCCAGCCCTGTTCGCCGTTGCTCAGTTCGCAGAAGTTAAACCCACACGCCTTCATGAAAGCATCCATCTCTTCACGGTTCTCGGTTGGAACCTCGCTTGCGGCCAATTGCCAAACGTTGATATCAGGCAACTGACGCAGAGTATCTTCAATCAGATATAAACCTACGCCGCGGCGGCGCGTTACTTCACGCACACATAGGTCATGCAGCGTGGCGAAGCCTTTGGATTTATCGGCAAATACCTTTACGGCACCCAATAGACGGTCATTGAAACGGGCGGCGAAGAGGGCATTTCCCGCTTCGAGCCACGCTTGCCATGCTTCTGGCTGCTGTTCTGGCCACACTTTTCCCAAGTCACGGATGTCGTCTGAATTTAATTCTACTAAGCGCTCAATGGTGAGTTTCATGTTTTATCTTCTGCCGAGAATAATTGATAAGCATTGTAAAGGATCTGCATCCATTGGCGGTGTAACTTTTGGTGTACAAAATCTGAGCGGATTATTTTTACCGATCTGCTATTTTCAGAGTAAAAAATTAGTAAATGAATTGTTTAACAGATGAACGTGCTTACCTAGTGATAAATGTCGCCTTAACGCTCCGGTTTTTGTGCTGTTTACACCGCTTGTTTCTAGTATTCTGATTTGATTTGCAGAATAAATCTCCTGTTTAATGATATGAAAAATAAAGTCTTATTAGAAAATATTGCTGTGAAATCACATAATTCATTATTTCTTATGCATAAAAATGTTTATGTTAATAATATGTTGCGTGATGTCACATCAAAGCAAACACAACAAACATAACAACAGGCGGGGATGAGCGGATGAGTATTAATAAGGGTAAGGTTTTTCTGGCGGGTTGTATGGCGTTAGCCATGAGCAGCAGCGTGATGGCGAAGGATATCAAAATCGCCATTGTGGGCGCGATGTCTGGTCCTGTAGCGCAATATGGCGATATGGAGTTTACCGGTGCTAAGCAGGCGATTGCGGATATCAACGCGAAAGGCGGCGTGAACGGCGACAAATTGGTCGGCGTGGAATATGACGATGCCTGCGATCCAAAACAAGCGGTAGCGGTGGCAAACAAGGTGATTAACGATGGCATTCGCTACGTTATCGGCCATCTGTGTTCTTCTTCCACTCAGCCCGCTTCGGATATCTATGAAGATGAAGGCGTGTTGATGATAACCCCAGCGGCGACCAACGCCGATCTCACCACGCGCGGCTATAAGCTGATTATGCGTACCACCGGGCTGGATTCCGATCAGGGGCCAACGGCGGCGAAATATATTCTCAACACCATTAAACCGCAGCGTATCGCCGTGGTGCATGACAAACAGCAATATGGTGAAGGTCTGGCTCGTTCGGTTAAAGATGCGTTGGAGAAATCCAATGTGAAGCCCGTGCTGTTTGAAGGTGTGACGGCAGGTGACAAAGATTTCTCCACGCTGGTGGCCAAGCTGAAGAAAGAGAACGTCGATTTTGTTTACTTCGGTGGCTACTACCCAGAGATGGGGCAAATTTTGCGTCAGGCTAAGCAAGCGGGCCTGAAAGCTAAGTTTATGGGACCAGAGGGCGTGGGTAACTCTTCTTTGTCTAACATCGCGGGAGATGCTTCCGAAGGCATGCTGGTCACTCTGCCGCAGCGCTACGATCAGGTTCCGGCCAACAAAGCCATTGTGGACTCGCTGAAAGCCAAAAAACTGGATCCGACTGGCCCGTTTGTGTGGACTACCTATGCCGCGCTGCAATCGCTGACTACCGGCATGGAGCGCAGCAAAAGCGAAGAGCCTGCTGACATCATCAAAAATCTCAAAGCTCAACCGGTTGATACCGTGATGGGGCCATTGAGCTGGGATGACAAAGGCGACCTGAAAGGCTTCGAATTCGGTATCTTCGAATGGCACGCCGATGGTTCATCCACCGCGGTGAAGTAAGTTCTGATCGATAGTGTTTTTATGTATTGGTAGGACGAGCCAGCACAACAAGGATGTTGTGCTGGAGTTTGGGGCGCCCTGGATGGGCGATACCAAACCGAAGCGAAAATGCCATCTCGGAAAAAGTGCGGGAGTGCAGAGACCACGCACTGGCGGTCTCTGCCCGTACGCCTACGCGCATGTTGCATAAAAATGCGGAATCAATGGGCGGACGGAATCTTACACATATGCTTTAGATAAGCATGATACCGAGCTGGACATCATCACTAAGCCCTTGTGTGGTATGAGGATAGGGTATGTCAGAACAGTTCCTTTATTTCATTCAGCAGATGTTCAACGGCGTAACGCTGGGGAGCACCTATGCGCTGATCGCCATTGGTTACACCATGGTTTACAGCATTATCGGCATGATCAACTTCGCGCATGGCGAGGTTTATATGATCGGCAGCTATGTCTCCTTTATTGTGATTGCGGCGCTGATGATGCTCGGTATCGATGCCAGTTGGTTATTGATCGGCGCGGCATTCATTGTGGCGGTCGTCATCACCAGTGCCTATGGTTGGAGCATTGAGCGCGTGGCTTATAAGCCTGTTCGCTCGTCAAAACGCCTCATTGCGCTGATCTCCGCAATTGGGATGTCCATCTTCTTACAAAACTATGTCAGCCTTACGCAGGGCTCGCGCGATCTGGCGCTGCCGCGCTTGGTGACCGGTCAATGGACGCTAGGGGAAAGCAACGGCTTTGCCGCTAGCATTTCCACCATGCAAATCATTATCTGGGTGGTGACGTTCCTCGCCATGCTGGCGCTGACGTTATTCATCCGTTATTCCCGCATGGGCCGCGCCTGCCGTGCCTGCGCCGAAGATCTCAAAATGGCGAGCCTGCTGGGTATCAGCACCGATCGCGTTATCTCTCTGACCTTTGTGATTGGTGCCGCTATGGCGGCCGTGGCTGGCGTATTGCTGGGGCAGTTTTACGGCGTTATTAACCCATACATTGGGTTTATGGCGGGCATGAAAGCCTTTACTGCGGCGGTGTTAGGAGGTATTGGCAGTATTCCTGGTGCGATGATTGGCGGCCTGATTCTAGGCGTAGCTGAAGCGTTAACCTCGGCGTATCTGAGTACGGAATATAAAGACGTAGTGTCTTTTGCCTTGCTGATTGTGGTGCTGCTAGTGATGCCTACCGGCATCTTAGGGCGCCCGGAGGTTGAGAAAGTATGAAACAGCTCAATCTGGTTAATGCGATTATTTCCACCGTCACGATGTTTGTTCTCGCGTCATTTATTATGGGTGTTCAGCTTGGCCTAGATGGCACCCATTTGGTGGTGAATCTGGCGGATTCTGTCCGCTGGGAATGGATTGGCGCGGGCTGCGTGGTGGTCTTCTTCTTCCAATTGATGCGCCCGATGATCCAGCAGGGTTTCAAGAAAGTCTCCGGCCCCTCTCTAGTGCTACCAAGCTTGGATGGATCCACGCCAAAGCAAAAACTGGTGTTGGCGCTGATCCTCATCGCTGCGGTGGTGTGGCCGTTCGTGGTATCACGTGGCACCGTGGATATTGCCACACTGACGCTTATCTACGTCATGCTGGGGTTGGGTCTGAATGTCGTGGTCGGGCTGTCTGGCTTGCTGGTGCTAGGGTACGGCGGCTTTTATGCCATCGGCGCTTATACCTACGCGTTGCTCAATCACTATTATGGCATTGGATTTTGGGAAAGCCTGCCAATTGCGGGGATCGTTGCCGCGGCCTTTGGCCTGCTGCTGGGATTCCCGGTATTGCGGCTGCGCGGCGACTATTTAGCGATTGTTACGTTAGGTTTCGGCGAAATTGTGCGTATTTTGCTGCTTAACAACACAGATATTACCGGTGGCCCAAACGGCATCAGCCAGATCCCAAAACCGACCTTCTTCGGGCTGGAATTTAACCGCAGCGTGCGCGATGGTGGCTGGGGATCATTCCATGAATTTTTTGGTCTGAAATATGATCCAAGCGATCGCATCATCTTCTTATATCTCGTGGCGTTGCTGCTGGTGGTCATCACGCTATTTGTCATCAACCGACTGCTACGAATGCCGCTTGGGCGAGCGTGGGAAGCGCTGCGTGAAGATGAAATTGCCTGTCGTTCATTAGGCCTGAGCCCAACGCGGATCAAGCTGACGGCGTTTACCATTAGCGCGGCGTTTGCTGGCTTTGCGGGAACCTTATTTGCGGCGCGACAGGGGTTTGTTAGCCCTGAATCATTCACCTTCGTAGAATCAGCCTTTGTGCTGGCGATTGTGGTATTGGGCGGAATGGGATCTCAGTTTGCGGTGATTCTGGCTGCGGTGATCTTGGTGGTATCTCGCGAACTGATGCGTGATTTAAATGAATACAGCATGTTGTTGCTCGGTGCGCTGATGGTGCTGATGATGATTTGGCGGCCGCAGGGATTACTGCCAATGAAACGTCCACAGCTGAAATTTGCCCCACGCAAAGGAGGCCAAGCATGAGCGCAAAACCTCTGTTGCTAGTGAATAATTTATGCATGCGCTTCGGCGGATTGTTGGCGGTGAATAACGTCGCGCTGATGCTTAATGAGGGAGAAATCGTCTCTCTCATTGGGCCAAACGGGGCGGGGAAAACCACGGTATTTAACTGCCTAACCGGTTTTTATCGCCCAAGCAGCGGCTCGATAAAACTGCGCGACCGCGAACTTGCGGGGCTGGCTGGACAACAAATTGCACGAATGGGCGTAGTACGCACGTTCCAGCATGTACGCTTGTTCAAAGAGATGACGGTGGTTGAAAACCTGCTGGTTGCACAGCATCAGCACCTGAAAAGCGGGGTGTTCGCTGGTCTGCTAAAAACGCCAACGTTTCGCCGCGCTGAAGCCGATGCGCTAGAGCGTGCCGCCGTATGGTTAGATCGCGTGGGGTTGCTGGAGTTCTCAAACCGTCAGGCGGGCAATTTAGCCTATGGTCAGCAGCGCCGGTTAGAGATTGCCCGCTGCATGGTGACGCGTCCTGAATTGCTGATGCTGGATGAACCGGCCGCAGGGCTTAATCCAAAAGAAACCGATGAGCTTAACGAGCTGATCGCCGATTTACGCAATCATCATCAGGTCTCCGTGCTGTTGATTGAGCATGATATGAAATTGGTGATGGATATTTCAGACAGAATTTACGTGGTAAATCAGGGAACTCCGCTGGCACAAGGCTCACCTGAAGAGGTGCGCAATAATCCGGATGTCATTCGTGCGTATTTGGGAGAGGCGTAACTATGCTGACTTTAGACAATGTCTCGGCTCATTACGGAAAAATTCAGGCGTTGCACAACGTCAGTATTCAGATCCAGAAAGGTGAAATCGTTACGCTTATCGGCGCGAACGGTGCGGGAAAAACGACGCTGCTGGGCACGTTATGCGGTGAGCCGCGAGCGACCTCGGGGCGCATCAATTTTCTTGGGCAAGACATCACCGACTGGCAGACGGCCCGCATTATGCGCGAGGCAATAGCGATTGTGCCGGAGGGGCGTCGGGTATTCTCACGTATGACGGTTGAAGAGAACTTGGCGATGGGCGGTTTTTTTGCCGATCGCCACCAGTATCAAGAACGTATTGCGCGAGTTTATGATCTGTTCCCCCGCTTGCATGAACGTCGTATACAGCGCGCAGGCACCATGTCTGGCGGCGAACAGCAGATGCTGGCAATCGGGCGTGCCTTGATGAGCCAGCCTAAGCTGTTGCTGCTCGATGAGCCGTCGCTAGGCCTAGCACCCATCATCATTCTGCAAATTTTCGACACCATTCAACAGCTGCGCGAAGAGGGAATGACCATATTTTTGGTCGAGCAAAATGCCAATCAGGCGCTCAAGCTGGCCGATCGTGGCTATGTGCTAGAAAACGGGCACGTGGTGCTGGAAGACAGCGGCTCAGCGCTGTTAGCAAACAGCGCCGTTCGTAGCGCGTATTTGGGTGGGTAGAGCGCTGGAATTACGATATGAACATAGCAGCATGGATGCTGCGTTTAAGGCTTAAGGATATTCTTGTCGGGAATGAAGAACAGATAGCACTTCAATGCTGTCGATGGTTATCTGATAAACCACAATATAGTTGGGATGTGCAACGATCTCTCTGGTTCCTAATACTCGGCCAGATCGGAACAAATAAGGATGTTCGGCAGCAGGTAATATCGCTTCATCAATGCGTTGCATTAAAGCTTCAGCAGCAAAAGGATTTTGCTCGGCAACGAAAGCTATCAGGGTATATAAATCGTGTATGGCATCGTCAGTCCATTTGACGGTTAGCATTAGGCTAATTTCCTTTTAGCTTTGGCTTCAGCAATAATTTTACGTGCGCCCGCCATGACTTCGTCATGAGGTACTCTGGCACGATTATTATCCATTGATGCTTCTACTTTCGCTTTAAACCAATGCTCATAGCTATCTGCTTGTTCCTGAGTTTCAAACTCTGAAACGATAGGGGAGAGTTTTTTCTGCATGATGTTAACTCCAAAACTGCTGACCTTTTAACCAGTATAGCGTTCTCCACTATTCAAACCAAGTTATACCCTCATACTTGAAGCGGCTTCGGCGTTGGCTACGTTCGCGCACTCGAATCACTTACTAGAGTAAGCTCATCGGGATTTACTCACTTTCCGCCTGGACGTAACTCCAATTATTTTGGGTATAGAACGCGTGCTTCACCGTTATCCCTCCGTCACATTTCCTTCACCTATTGGTTATTTTTCTGTCATACGCGCATGTCATGGTACATCCCGAAAATAAGACGTTCTTTATCACTCAACTTTTGTGGTGATAACACTCATTCGACGGGGATTTAGCATGATGAATAAGACAATAAAACGCAGCATCTGTAGCTTGGCGGTCACGTTTTGCCTCAGCGCTCCGGCGTTGGCAGTCACTGAAATTCCGTTTTGGCATTCAATGGAGGCGGAGCTCGGTACTGAGGTCGATAGCCTTGCTCAGCGCTTTAACCAATCTCAAAATGAATACAAAGTGGTGCCGGTTTACAAAGGCGACTATGAGCAAAGCCTAGCGGCGGGGATTGCGGCTTTCCGTGCGGGTAAAGCTCCGGCAATCTTGCAGGTTTATGAAGTCGGCACGGCCACCATGATGCAGGCTAAACAGGCGATTAAGCCGGTTTATCAGGTATTCAAAGATGCGGGCATTCCTTTCGATGAGTCCCAGTTTGTTCCAACCGTCGCAGGCTATTACGCCGATAATACTTCTGGGCAACTTCTTTCTCAGCCATTCAATAGTTCAACGCCGGTTCTCTACTACAACAAAGACGCTTTTAAAAAGGCGGGCTTAAATCCGGACGAGCCACCAAAAACATGGCAGGCGCTGGCAGAGGACGCGGCGAAGCTACGCGCTAGCGGTATGAGCTGCGGATATGCGTCTGGCTGGCAGGGTTGGGTACAACTGGAAAACTTCAGCGCGTGGAACGGTGTTCCTTTTGCCACTGAAAACAACGGTTTTGGCGGCCCATCGGCGCGTTTGGAGTTTAACAAGCCGTTGCAGGTGAAGCATATTCAGCTGCTGTCAGACATGCTCAAAAAAGGCGATTTCAGCTACTTTGGCCGTAAAGATGAGCCAACGGCTAAATTCTATAACGGTGATTGCGCCATGATGACCGGTTCTTCCGGCTCGCTTGCCAACATTAAACAGTATGCCAAATTTAACTATGGCGTGGCCTTTATGCCTTACGACGCCGACGCAAAAAATGCCCCGCAAAATGCCATTATCGGCGGTGCCAGCCTGTGGGTGATGAACGGCAAAAAGCCTGAAACTTACAAAGGCGTAGCGGAGTTCTTCCAATTCCTAGCCAAGCCAGAGATTGCCGCCGAATGGCATCAAAAAACTGGCTATCTGCCGATCACGACGGCGGCCTATGAGCTGACCAAACAGCAGGGCTTCTACGATAAAAATCCGGGCGCAGATGTTGCTACGCGACAAATGCTGAACAAGCCGCCGTTGGCGTTCACCAAGGGCGTTCGTTTAGGCAATATGCCGCAAATTCGTACCGTGGTTGATGAAGAGCTTGAGGGCGTTTGGACCGGTAAGAAAACGCCACAGCAGGCATTGGATGAAGCGGTATTACGCGGCAATCAGCTGTTAGAGCGCTTTGAAAAATCGGCGAAGTAGTTTTTGTTCTACCTTGCCAATCGCCTTAGAGATGAGGTGATTGGCAGGTGCCTGTATCTGGTAGCAAATTTTGAGGTGTTATGAGTTCTCTAACTCCCACGTTTAAATGCAGCTGGTTGCCTTATGCGCTGGTGGCTCCACAGCTTTTAATCACCGCGATTTTCTTCCTGTGGCCTGCGGGTGAAGCGCTGTGGTATTCGGTACAAAGTCTCGATCCTTTCGGCCTTTCCAGTGAGTTTGTCGGTTGGCAAAACTTTGTTTCCCTTTGGCACGATCCCTACTATTTGGGCGCGTTTCGCACCACGTTATGGTTTAGTGGTCTGGTCACGTTTTTTGGATTGGTGATGTCGCTATTTTTTGCCGCGCTGGTGAATCATGTTTTGCGTGGCCGCCGCATTTATCAAACCTTGTTTATCTTGCCTTACGCGGTCGCGCCCACTATCGCTGCCGTGCTGTGGATGTTTTTGTTTAATCCGGGGCTGGGGCTGGTGTCGCATTTTCTTGGCGCGATGGGCTATAACTGGAACCATGCACAAAACAGCGGTCAGGCCATGTTTTTGGTTGTGCTGGCCTCAGTATGGAAACAAGTAAGCTATAACTTCTTGTTTTTCCTCGCCGCGTTACAGTCCGTGCCGAAGTCCTTGCTTGAAGCTGCCGCCATCGACGGTGCAGGGCCGATTCGTCGTTTCTTCCACATTGTACTGCCCCTGATTTCTCCAGTGAGCTTCTTCTTGCTGGTGGTTAATCTGGTTTACGCCTTCTTCGACACCTTTCCGGTTATTGATGCCGCCACCGGCGGTGGGCCAGGGCAATCCACAACGACGCTGATTTATAAAATCTACCGTGAAGGATTTGCGGGGCTCGATCTTTCTAGCTCAGCCGCGCAGTCGGTGGTTCTGATGTTGATGGTCATTGCGTTAACCCTGATCCAATTCCGCTACGTTGAGCGTAAGGTACGTTACCAATGATTGAGAACCGTAAAGGCCTAGATGTGTTTTGTCACATTATGTTGGTGTTGGGCGTGATGGTGATTTTATTCCCGCTGTATGTGGCGTTTGTTGCCGCAACGCTCGATAAGCAACAGGTATTTGATGTGCCGATGACGCTGATCCCTGGCTCACAGCTGTGGCATAACGTTTCGCAGGTTTGGCATCAGGGCGTGGGCAGCGCCGGAGCGCCGTTTGGCATTCAGTTGATGAATAGCTTTATTATGGCGTTAGTGATTACGGTAGGGAAAATTACGGTATCGATGCTTTCAGCATTTGCCATTGTCTATTTCCGTTTTCCATTGCGTAACCTGTTCTTCTGGTTGATATTCATAACCTTAATGTTGCCGGTCGAGGTGAGGATTTTCCCCACGGTTGAAGTGATGGCAAACCTAAATCTGATGGATAGCTACACGGGATTAACGCTGCCGCTGATGGCTTCGGCAACCGCCACGTTTTTATTTCGACAGTTTTTTATGACGCTACCGCATGAGCTGCTAGAGGCTGCGCGTATCGACGGTGCGGGGCCGATGCGCTTTTTCCGCGATGTGCTGTTTCCTCTTTCTAAAACGAATTTAGCGGCGCTGTTTGTCATCACGTTTATCTATGGGTGGAATCAATATCTTTGGCCATTGCTGATAACTAGCGATCCCTCAATGGGAACGGCGGTCGCCGGTATTAAAAGCGCCATCTCCAGTGGAGAAAGCGCAACGCAGTGGCAACTTGTGATGGCCGCATTGCTGATGACGCTATTACCTCCGCTGTTGGTGGTATTAGGTATGCAGCGCTGGTTCGTCCGTGGTCTGGTTGATAGCGAGAAATAACTGAATGGCACGTTTAAAATTACAGACCGTTAGCAAAAGCTATGACGGCAAGAATGCGATAATCAAAGGCATCGATCTGGATGTTGCCGACGGCGAGTTCATCGTGATGGTGGGCCCGTCAGGCTGTGGAAAATCGACGCTGCTACGGATGGTTGCTGGACTTGAAGAAACCACCGGCGGGGATATTTATATCGATGACGATCGCGTGACGCATAAAGAACCTAAAGATCGCGGCGTGGCGATGGTGTTCCAAAACTACGCGCTTTATCCGCACATGAGCGTATTTGATAATATGGCCTACGGCCTGAAAATTCGTGGTCTGGGCAAAGAACTCATTCGCACCAAGGTGGAAGAAGTGGCGGCCATTCTTGAATTAGGGCCGCTCTTAAACCGCAAGCCAAGTGAGCTATCTGGTGGACAACGCCAGCGAGTCGCGATGGGGCGCGCAATCGTGCGCGAGCCCGCGGTATTCCTGTTTAACGAACCGTTATCCAATCTTGATGCAAAACTGCGCGTTCAGATGCGCCTTGAGCTGCAACAGTTGCACCGCCGCCTAAAAACGACCAGCCTGTATGTGACGCATGATCAGGTTGAGGCCATGACGCTCGCCCAGCGCGTGATTGTGCTTAACAAGGGTGTTGCTGAGCAGATAGGAACGCCGACCGAGATTTATCATCGCCCAGCCAGTCGCTTTGTCGCTGGTTTTATGGGATCGCCGGCGATGAATCTGCTTGATGGTCAGATTAGCGCCGACGGACTGACCTTCGAGGTTAACAATGGCCCGCAGCTGCGTTTAGAACACCCTCTGAGCAAGCTGGCAGGGCAGACGCTGACGCTCGGTATTCGACCAGAACATCTGCGTCGTGCGGCTGAGCTAGAAGCTGGAAACCCGTTTACGGTAATGACGCTGGAGCTGCTGGGTGCCGATAATCTGGCGCACGGGCGGTGGGGGGAACATGGTGTGATCCTGCGCTTGCCGCATCAAATTCTCCCGGAGTCGGAAAGCGAGCTGCGTTTGGTTTTGCCACAGGAAAACCTGCATTTCTTCGATATAACAACCGGTTTGCGCATCGAGCCGTGAACCTGAAGTAAAGCCTTTATGGCGGAGTAAAAGATGACAACATATTGGCCCTATCCAAAAATTATCGCCCACCGCGGTGGTGGCAAATTGGCGCCAGAGAACACCTTAGCGGCGATTGATATTGGCGCGGAGCACGGGCATAAAATGATTGAGTTTGATGCCAAGCTCAGCGCCGATGGGCAAATTTTTTTGCTGCATGACGATAATCTAGAACGCACCACCAATGGTTGGGGCGTCGCCGGTGATTTGCCTTGGGAAAAATTGGTGAATCTGGATGCCGGAGGCTGGTTTGGTCGTGCGTTTCGCGATGAACCTTTACCGCTGCTCTCGCAGGTTGCCGATCGCTGCCGTGAATTTGGCCTAGCGGCGAATATTGAGATTAAACCAACGACCGGCGTTGAACGTGAAACAGGCCGCGTCGTTGCACTCGCGGCGAAAACGCTGTGGGCAACGCATCCGATCCCGCCTTTGCTCTCATCTTTCTCGGTTGAGTCATTGGCTGCGGCGCAAGAAGCGGTTCCAGAATTGCCACGCGGTTTGCTGCTTGAAACATGGGATGAAGAGTGGCTGGCGTTAACTACGCGCTTAGGCTGCGTTTCATTGCATATCGATCACAATGAGCTGACAGCGGAACGCGTTGCAGATATCAAAGCTGCTGGGCTGCGTATTCTGGTGTACACGGTGAATAACCCGAAACGCGCCCGATTGCTGCTGGATTGGGGAGTTGATTGCATCTGTACGGATAAAATTGATGTGATTGGTGCTGATTTTACAGACCGTGAATCCGTTTAAATTGGGGAGCTGACCCACCCCACCCCACCCCAGCCCTCCCCTTCGCAGGGGAGGGAGCCGTTCGGCGATGTTTGTAAGAATCTCGATCTGCTCCTCCCCCTGCTAAGGGGGAGGTTGGGAGGGGGGCATTCGATATACGACCTACTGCCCACCGTTATTTTTTCTATTCTGATCCACGGTATTTTGCTGGTTCAGCATTCTTTGATTATTCACTTTTTTCTGCTGATCCATCTGATTAAGTTGCAGCTGCTGTTGACGTTGCTGGCGATTCTGGTTGTTGAGCATGCGCTGCTGATTGTTATTCTGCCATTGCTGATCGGCATTCAGGCGCATGTTTTCATTCAACTGGTGTATCTGCTGCGCTTGGTTATCTCGCTGGATTTGAGTTTGCGTATTACGCAGCTGCTGTTGATTGAAACTGCTGTTTTGGTTCTGGAAACCTTGTTGTTGCTGTTGGATCATTTGCTGTTGTTGCTGCATGACGGCCGACTGCGCATAGGCATTTGCACTGCAAAAAAGTGACAATGGCGCAAGCAACAGGGCGGGGAGCACAGCACGAAATAGGGTTTTCATAAGACCTCCTGTGATGCTATTCCTTTAAGTCTATGGCATTTCGCCTTGGTTTGCGTGGCAAGAGAAGGGAAAAATGAGCGATTAAATACCATGAATTTTCGTAATCGCTCGTTTAGTTCTTGCATTTCTGGCTAAAAACCGCAATCTCTTGATGGTCTTTAGGTTGTTGTGTTCTACGGTTTTAGCAACAATTCCATATGCTTAATGCGGTTTTTTGTCAGTAACATGTTCGTTACAATGCGGGCAATTTGAATACAGTAATGGAATGGTGTTATGGAACAGTTTGTCGTTATTTCAGTTGAGCAGGCACAGCAAAAGTTACAACAACCGGGTGTCGCGTTGGTTGATATTCGCGATCCGCAGAGTTATGCCGCCGGGCATGCCGAAGGCGCATTTCATCTGACCAATGAGACGTTGCAAAACTTCATGCAAAACAATGAATTCGATACACCGGTGATGGTGATGTGCTATCACGGTAATAGCAGCCGTGGCGCAGCACAGTATTTGCTGCACCAAGGATTTGAAGAGGTATACAGCATCGATGGCGGATTTGAAGCATGGGCCCGCGCTTATCCGCAGCAGGTCGAGAGCTCATCCCTGTAGCGCCTATTAGGCATCAAGATGGTGCCCATTTTAACAAGCAGGTATTCATGGTTCGTATTATTTCCCTGCCTAACCCAAGGCTGGCGCAGGCGTTTATTGATTATATGGCGACGCAGGGCGTGCGTTTAGAGCTAGAAGTGCACAACGACGAAGTTGTGCTGTGGCTTGCTGACGACGCCCAACAGGCGCAGGTTGAACAAGAGCTTGCCCGTTTTCTGCAAGAGCCTTTGCATCCGCGTTATCAGGCGGCCAGCTGGCATGCAGGATCAACGCACAGCGGCTTGAAATATGGCAGCTTTAGCTATCTGAAAAGCTTTACCCGACAGACAGGCCCCTTAACGGTTGGGATCACGGCAATCTGCGTAGTGGTCTATCTGTTAATGCTGTTGTTGGGGGATGTTGCGGTAATGAACTGGCTGGCGTGGCCCGCAGATTCAAGCCAATATTTTCAGGTTTGGCGCTGGGTTAGCCATGCGTTTCTGCATTTCTCTGCGGTGCACATCATCTTTAATCTTATGTGGTGATGGTATCTTGGGGGGCAGGTTGAGAAACGCTTAGGCGCAGGCAAGCTGTTGCAAATTGCGTTAGTTGCGGCCTTTATGAGCGGCTGGGCGCAGTCACTGTTTAGTGGTTCTAATTTTGGTGGCCTGTCTGGCGTCGTGTATGCGTTGATGGGCTATGTGTGGTGGTGTGGTGAACGCGCTCCGCAAATGGGTATCAATATGCCACGTGGCCTGATGGTTTTTTCAGTGCTATGGCTGGTGGCCGGACATTTTGATTGGTTTGGTATGTCGGTTGCAAACGGTGCGCATATTGCAGGCTTAGTGATTGGACTGTTGATGGCGTTTTGGGATGCTCATCATCAGCGCAAGACATCAGCGTAAGAGCAACGTCTAACTGCCGGACATCCGGTAACTCAGGGGAATTGATGTGAAGCAGACACAGCGCCATGACGCGATAATCGATCTTGTTCGCCAGCAAGGATATGTGAGCACGGAAGAGTTGGTCGAGCACTTTGCGGTGAGCCCGCAGACGATTCGCCGCGATTTGAATGACTTGGCGGAGCAAAACAAAATTCAGCGTCATCACGGTGGCGCGGCACTTCCATCCAGCTCGGTGAATGCGGCTTATCACGATCGCAAAATCATGTGGTCGGCGGAAAAAGCGCGTATCGCACAGCACGTTGCTAGCCTGATCCCCGACGGTGCCACGCTGTTTATTGATATCGGTACCACGCCGGAAGCGGTCGCGCATGCATTGTTGAATCACCGCAATTTGCGTGTCGTCACCAACAACCTTAACGTTGCCACGTTGCTGATGGGCAAAGAAGATTTTCGGTTGATACTGGCGGGTGGCGAAGTGCGAACCCGTGACGGCGGCATCATGGGCGAAGCCACGCTAGATTTTATCTCTCAGTTCCGTTTGGACTACGGCATTCTCGGCATCAGCGGTATTGATATGGATGGCTCACTGCTGGAGTTTGATTACCATGAAGTGCGCACCAAGCGCGCGATTATCGAAAACTCACGCTGCGTCATTTTAGTGACTGACCATTCTAAATTCGGCCGTAATGCGATGGTGAATCTGGGCAACATGGATCTGATTGATTACCTGTTTACCGATGAACAGCCACCGGCCAGTATTCAGAAAATCATCGAGCAGCACGAAGTTCAGCTCGAAATCTGCTAAGCCTTTTCCTCTCTATTTCTAAACGCACAGAGCCAGTTTGGTCTGTGCGTTTTGCTTTGTCTTTTCCCTTAGATTTTTAATGCGCGGTGGATTCCAAAAGTGCCTGCAGCGCTGTAAGTCTCGCAAATTTCTCTGAATCGATTTCGCAGTAACGTGCGGCTGTCCTTGAGTCAATTTTAAGCTCCAATAAATTGTTATTGATGGTTTATTAATCGATGAAATTAACCTATTAGGTTATATTGCTAAGGAGAGCCGATGGAGAAGCGAACGCCGCATTGTAGCTTGGAAAAGGTACGGAACTTGATTGGGAAGGGGATGATTAAAGCTACAAAGGTCGCTTATTTGAATGCGAAGCGCCTCGATTTTAGCTGTGCGGGTATGTACCGAGTCGTGAGTGAGTTGTCCGCTAAAGACTTTTATAAAAGTATGACAACGTATCAAAACCACCAAGTTTGGCAAGATGTGTACCATTGCCATCTGGATAAGGTTTCCCTCTATCTGAAAATAACGGTAGTTGATGAAGTGCTAATCGTGTCTTTTAAGGAGCTAGATGATGATATGTCCTGAATGTGGATCGTCCAATACGGTGAAGGAGTATCGTGATACCCCCTACACTTATAAAGGCCAAACGATGATAATCAAGGCATGGGGGGCTGACTGGTGTTTAGACTGCGGGGAAGGCGTGATTTTTAAAGAAGAGTCTCTGCGTATCGACAGCATTTTGACGGAGTTCAACAAGCAGGTTAATGCTTCCATCATCGATCCTGAGTATGTGGTAGCAATGCGAAAAAAGCTGAACCTTTCCCAAAGTGAAGCCGGTGAGATATTTGGCGGTGGTGTGAACGCGTTTTCGCGCTACGAAACAGGTAAAGCGCTGCCCCATGTATCGACCATCAAGTTGTTAAAACTGCTTGATAAGTATCCAGAATTGCTCGAAGAAATTCGTAACTAACCTTTCTCTTTCAGCGCCTAAGTCTATCCGCTTGGGCGGCTATGCTTCCTAATACCCACACAGTATGTAATTTTATTATCTCTCAACTGTTACCTTCATCACGCTGAAATGTTTTTGTTTGGTTAATTTCTGGCGCTAATGTTTGTTTGTGAGTATTATAATGCTCGTAAACGAACATTATTCGATTGTTTTTCTATCATCAACGACAAAATTAGAACTGTTTCGAGCATCCGGAGGGGAAAGTGGAAACCAAAGACTTGATCGTTATCGGTGGTGGCATTAACGGTGCCGGTATCGCTGCGGATGCGGCAGGACGCGGGCTTTCCGTTCTGATGCTGGAGGCTAAAGATTTGGCCTGCGCCACGTCATCAGCGAGCTCCAAATTAATCCACGGTGGCCTGCGTTATCTGGAGCACTATGAGTTTCGTTTGGTGAGCGAAGCCTTGGCAGAGCGTGAAGTTTTGCTGAAACTCGCGCCGCATATCGCTTTCCCGATGCGTTTCCGCTTACCACATCAGCCACACTTGCGCCCAGCTTGGATGATCCGTACAGGCCTGTTCCTTTACGATCATTTGGGCAAACGTACCAGCTTGCCAAGCAGCAAAGGCCTGCGCTTTGGTCCTGAATCGGTCTTGAAATCCAGCTTAACGCGTGGGTTTGAGTATTCAGATTGCTGGGTTGATGATGCTCGTTTGGTGCTGTTAAACGCGCAAGAAGTTGTGGTGCGCGGTGGTGAAGTTCGCACTCGCACTCAGGTTACTCGCGCCTATCGTGAAAATGGATTGTGGGTTGTTGAAGCCAAAAATGCAGACACGGGTGAAGTCTTTACCTGGCGTGCTAAAGGTCTGGTGAATGCGACCGGCCCATGGGTTAAACATTTCTTCGATAATGGATTAGAGCTGAAATCGCCTTATGGTATCCGTCTGATCAAAGGCAGCCATATTGTGGTTCCGCGTGTCCATAATCAGCCGCAGGCTTATATCCTACAGAACGAAGATCATCGCATTGTCTTTGTGATCCCGTGGATGGATGAGTTTTCTATCATCGGGACTACCGACGTGGAATATAACGGCGATCCGCATGATGTGAAGATTGATGATAATGAAGTGAATTACCTGCTGAAGGTTTATAACGATCACTTCAAGAAACAGTTGAGCAAAGACGACATCGTCTGGACTTATTCCGGTGTGCGTCCGCTGTGTGACGACGAATCAGATTCTCCACAGGCGATCACCCGTGATTATACGCTCGACGTGCACGATCAGGATGGCAAAGCGCCGCTGCTTTCCGTATTTGGCGGTAAGCTCACCACCTATCGCAAACTGGCGGAACATGCGCTAGAGAAACTGTCTGGTTATTACGATAACTGCGGTCCTGCATGGACTAAAAACGGTGTATTGCCGGGGGGCGATTTAGGCACCGATCGTGATAGCTATGCCGCGCAGCTGCGTCGCCGCTTTACGTGGTTGCCGGAAGCGTTAGCCCGTCGCTACGTGCGCACTTACGGCACTCGCGCTGAACAACTGATTGGAACCGCGCAATCGCTGGAAGATCTGGGCGAGCACTTTGGCCATCATCTGTATGAGGCTGAGCTGCGTTATCTGGTTGCTGAAGAGTGGGTGGTTGAGCTGGATGATGCGATCTGGCGCCGTACTAAGTTAGGTATGTGGCTGGATGATGCCCAGAAACAGCGCGTTGCGCAGTGGCTGGCAGAGCATAAGTCATAACATGACCCCACCCTAACCCTCCCCTTGGCAGGGGAGGGAACTGTTTAGTGATGTTTGTAAGATCCTCGATCGGCTCCTCCCCCTGCGAAGGGGGAGGCTGGGAGAGGGTCAGTCCGCATTTACCCCACCCTAACCCTCCCCTTGGCAGGGGAGGGAACTGTTTGGTGATGCTTGTAAGATCCTCGATCGGCTCCTCCCCCTGCGAAGGGGGAGGCTGGGAGGGGGTCAGTTCGCAATACTGATATTTACCCCACCCTAACCCTCCCCTTGGCAGGGGAGGGAACTGTTCGGTGAGCTTGTAAGATCCTCGATCGGCTCCTCCCCCTGCGAAGGGGGAGGCTGGGAGGGGGTCTTTTCTTTGTTCTCTACAATTTCACCGCTTTAATATTCCATATCTCATCCGCGTATTCCTGAATCGTTCGGTCAGACGAGAAATACCCCATATTGGCGATATTCATCACCGCGCGGTGCGTCCATTCAATTGGCGTTTTATAAAGCTCATCCACTTTATCCTGTGTATCAATATAGCTACGGTAATCCGCCAGTAGCTGATAGTGATCGCCGAAATTTACCAATGAATCAAAGAGGCTTGCATAGCGGCGTGGATCTTCAGGGCTGAATGCGCCCGTCGCAATTTGGGTGAGTGCTTGGTTTAGCTCAGGGTCCTGTTCGTAGATTTGGCGCGGGTTATAGCCATTATTACGCAGTGCCTCAACCTGCTCGGTGGTATTGCCGAAGATAAAGATATTCTCTTCACCTACGTGCTTGAGCATTTCCACGTTTGCGCCATCTAACGTACCGATGGTCAATGCGCCGTTGAGCGCAAATTTCATGTTGCTGGTGCCCGATGCTTCGGTGCCTGCCGTAGAAATCTGCTCTGAAAGATCGGCGGCTGGAATAATCATCTGTGCCAAACTAACGCCATAGTTAGGGATGAAAACAACTTTGAGCTTGCCTTTGATGCGTTCATCGTTGTTGATCACTTTAGCCACATCGTTGATCAAATGAATGATTTGCTTGGCGTTGTAATAGGCTGAGGCCGCTTTACCGGCAAAAATCTTCACCCGTGGTGTCCAATCGTTTTCAGGATCTTGCAGGATGCGATTGTAGTGGGTGATGACATGCAACACGTTCAGCAGCTGGCGCTTATATTCGTGGATCCTTTTGATCTGCACGTCGAATAGCGCATTAGGATCCAGCACCACATTAAGCTTTTGCGCGACATATACGGCGAGCTGCTTTTTATTATGCAGTTTGGCCTGCTGCACATCGCGAATGAAGGTAGGGTAGTCGATGTGTGCTAACAGCTCATTAAGCTGGCTTAAGTCGGTGCGCCAGCGCTGCCCGATGTTTTCATCCAGCACTTTTGACAGCGGCTGATTAGCCAGCGCCAGCCAGCGACGTGGAGTGACACCGTTGGTTTTATTGCAGAAACGGTTCGGGAACAGATGCGCAAAATCGGCAAACAGCGATTGCACCATCAGCTCGGAATGCAGCTCAGATACACCGTTGACTTTATGGCTGGCAATCACCGCTAACCACGCCATGCGCACGCGGCGGCCATTGGTTTCATCGATAATGGAAACGCGTGACAGCAACGCATCATCATTAGGATATTGCTCTTTCACGTCTTTCAGGAAATGGTCGTTGATCTGGAAAATCAGCTGTAGATGGCGCGGCAAAATTTTGCCCAACATATCTACCGGCCACGTTTCGAGAGCTTCGCTCATTAACGTATGGTTGGTGTAGGAGAAAACCTGCACCACGACGGACCACGCCTTTTCCCACGTGAATTTATGATCGTCAATGAGCAGCCGCATCAATTCAGGAATTGAAAGCACCGGATGAGTGTCGTTCAGGTGGATGGCAATTTTCTCGGCGAGATTCTCTAAGGTGTGATGCGTTTGCCAATGGTGATGGAGAATATCTTGCACCGTTGCGGAGGCGAGGAAGTATTCCTGACGCAGGCGCAGCTCACGGCCTGAATAGGTGGAATCGTCCGGATAGAGCACGCGAGACACGTTTTCCGAGTGGTTTTTATCTTCCACTGCGGCAAAGTAATCGCCCTGATTAAACTTACCTAAATTGATTTCGCTACTGGCACGCGCTGACCATAAGCGCAGGGTGTTAGTCGCATCGGTGTCAAAGCCTGGGATGATTTGGTCAAAAGCCAGCGCCAGCACTTCTTCGGTTTCCAACCAGCGGGCGCGATTGCCCTCTTGCTGAATACGTCCGCCGAATCGAACTCGATAGCGCGTGTTATGCCGCACGAACTCCCACGCATTCCCGTACTCCAGCCAGTTATCGGGGGATTCCGCCTGCTGCCCATTAACGATGTTCTGCTTGAACATGCCGTATTCATAGCGGATACCGTAGCCGCGTGCCGGTAGGGCGAGCGTTGCCATGGAATCGAGAAAACAGGCCGCTAATCGACCAAGGCCACCGTTGCCAAGACCTGGGTCGATCTCTTCATCGATAAGTTCTTCAAGGTCGAGCCCCATTTCGTCTAAGGCTTGCTTGGTTTCGTCATACACGCCCATCGCCATTAAGGCGTTAGAAAGCGTGCGACCAAGCAAAAACTCCATCGAAAGGTAGTAAACCTGACGCACATCCTGCGAGAACTGAGCGCGCGTGGAACGCAGCCAGCGCTCGACCATTCTGTCTCGTACCGCGAATAACGTGGCGTTTAACCAGTCATGCTGATTGGCGATAGACGGATCTTTGCCAACCACAAACATCAGTTTGTAAGCAATCGAGTGTTTAAGCGCCTCGACGCTGACCACGGGCGAAGTATAGCTAAACGGTGAAGTCATAATCAGTACACCCCGATAATGAAAAATATGGGTTACAGCATCGATGGCAAGTCATGCAATTGGCGCCAGCCATGCCGATGAATTCTATATTTGGCTAAAGTCGGCGGTAGAGATCCAAATAGCTCACGGCCGCTTTTTCCCAACTGAAGTTTTGTGCCATGGCTTGGCGCTGCACATAGCGCCACAGCGTTGGGCGCGTCCAAAGAACAAAGGCGCGGCGCAGCGCATTCGACAAATCTTTGGCGTCACAGTCATTAAAGACAAAACCGCTGGCGCTGCCTTCGGAGAGGTTTTCCAGCGAGCAGTCATTCACCGTGTCGGCTAAGCCGCCGGTATGGCGCACCAACGGCAGGGTGCCGTATTTCAGTCCGTATAGCTGGGTTAGCCCGCAGGGCTCAAAACGACTCGGAACTAAAATAACGTCGGCGCCCGCAATGATTCGATGTGAGAACGCTTCGTGATAGCCGATTTGTACGCCAACCTGACCGGGATAGGCGGCTGCAGCGGCCAAAAATGCCTCTTGTAAAGGAGCATCCCCCGCGCCGAGCAGCGCCAGCTGTCCACCGCCGTTTAATAGCGTGGGCAGCGCTTCAAGGACCAAATCCAATCCCTTTTGGCTGGTTAAACGGCTGACAACCGCAAAAATCGGTTTTTCCGGATCGACGTCTAACCCCATGGCGGTTTGCAGATGCTGTTTGTTTAGTGCCTTCTCTTTGAGGTTTTCTCGCTGATAACAGTTGGCGATGAGTTTATCGGTCGCGGGATCCCAAATAGCATCATCAACGCCGTTGAGAATGCCGCTGAGTCTGCCTTCGCGTTCAAGCTGCTGTAATAGCCCTTCCATGCCATAGGCGAATTCAGGGCGGGTGATTTCTTTCGCATAGGTAGGGCTGACCGTGGTGACGTGATCGGCGTAAAACAGCCCGGCTTTTAAGAATGAGATTTGGCCATAAAATTCCAGCCCATAAATCTGGAAGAAATCCTGTGGTAGATATAGCTCAGCCATGTGATGGGCTGAAAATAAGCCCTGATAGGCAAGGTTGTGTACGGTAAACACAGAGCGAGCCGGGCGACCCCGCGCCGCCAGATATGCGCAGGCAAGGCCCGCATGCCAATCATGAGCATGAACGACCTGCGGACGCCAATAGTGGTCACAGCCGCTGGCCAGCTCTGCCGCGACCCATCCCAGCAAACCGAAACGTCGATGGTTGTCTGAGTAGGCATACATCGCCTGATCGTGATACGGGCTGCCGGGGCGGTCATAAAGATGCGGGGCATCAATCAAATAGATACCCACGCCCTGATAATGACCAAAACGCAGCGTAACGCGACCGGCAAAGGTATCCAGCGTGGCGACTTCATGTGTTTCAGGGATACCTTCTTTCAGCGCTGGAAATCCAGGGAGAAGAACGCGGACATTCGCTCCCTGAGCAATTTGCGCAGCAGGCATTGCACCGACAACGTCGGCTAATCCACCTGTTTTGAGCAGGGGAAACAGTTCGGAACAGACGTGCAATACGTACATCGGTAGTCCTCAGTCAGATTGGGCGCTAGTACCCGCTAGCCTTTCTGTTTACAGGGAGTCACACCCAACATTTCATCTCATAAACGAGCCAGCATTTCGCGCGTGACCAAGACAACACCGCCTTCAGAACGGTAAAAACGCTTGCTGTCTTCTTCTGCATTCTCCCCAATCACCATGCCTTCAGGCAGAACGCAGGCGCGATCGATAATGCAGCGGCGTAGGCGGCATGAGCGGCCAATGTTGACGTCAGGTAATAAAACAGATGAATCAATGGTGCAGAATGAATTAACGCGAACCCGAGGGAACAGCACCGAGTGAACGACCACGGAGCCGGAAATAATGCAGCCGCCTGACACCAGAGAGTTCATGGTCATGCCGTGGCTGCCTGAACGGTCTTGAACGAACTTGGCGGGTGGCAGCGATTCCATATAGGTGCGAATTGGCCAGCGTTTGTCATACATGTCGAGTTCTGGTGTGACCGAAGCTAAATCGAGATTGGCGCGCCAATAGGCATCCAAGGTTCCAACGTCGCGCCAGTACGGGGCAACGTCGTGCTCGTCGGTGCTGGTGACGCAGGAAAGCGTGAAGGGATGCGCCCAGGCTTTTCCCTGCGCGGTAATTTTAGGGATCAGGTCTTTACCAAAATCGTGGAAGGAATCCGCGAGGCTCATGTCTTCTTCCAGCAGCTGATAAAGATATTCTGCGTTAAACACATAAATACCCATGCTGGCGAGCGACATATCTTCATTGCCGGGCATAGCGGGTGGATTCTGTGGTTTCTCCAGAAACTTCAATATCTGGTGATCGTTGCCAACTTCCATCACGCCAAATTCGCTCGCTTCACTACGCGGCACGGGAATACAGGCCACGGTACATTCCGCACCGCTCTCCACGTGGTCGATCAGCATGCGCGAATAGTCCATTTTGTAGATATGGTCACCCGCAAGAATAACCACAAATTCAGCGTCATAGCGCCGAATAATATCCAGATTTTGATACACCGCATCGGCGGTTCCTTTGTACCAATGTTCTGACGCATCGCGCTGCTGAGCGGGCAGGAGATCGACAAATTCATTCATTGACTCGTTCAGGAACGACCAACCACGCTGAATATGCTGCACCAAGGTATGCGAGTGATATTGGGTGATCACCCCAATGCGACGAATACCGGAGTTGATGCAGTTCGATAGCGCAAAATCGACGATACGAAATTTACCGCCAAAGTGAACGGCCGGTTTCGCACGCGTCTTAGTGAGATCCTTCAAGCGAGAGCCGCGGCCACCTGCCAGAATCAGGGCCACAGACTGCTGAGGTAATTGACGGGCCAACATCAACTGGTTCTGATTTTCTGACTTAACCATTTCTGACTCCTTGTTTTTATGCGTGCAGTCCGCTCTTTAGGCCTTGGACTGCGCGTTGTAGGGCTATGAACGAATCAGTACGCATATGCTGTGTGCAGGCATGACCACGCGTTCAGTGTTGTTTACGGTATCCAATGCGTTGAATGGTGCAGACGCTTGCCAATGACCCGAAGGGAGGCAAACCTCTGCGTCGTTCTGCGCTGGATTCACGATCATTAACCAGTCGCCAGATAGCTGAATCTGTAGCAGTGACGGGGCGATAGCCTGCCATTCATCGGGCGTGAGCGGCTGTGCATGGGCATTCAGCCAGACAACGTTGCCATCGTTTTCATCCCACCACCGGTTGGCACAGAGCGCGGGAATGCGCTTGCGCAGCTGAATCAGCGAGGCGGTGTACTCCGTTAACGCGGTATCTGCGCAGG
The DNA here is from genome assembly GCF_001586165.1 of Obesumbacterium proteus. Taxonomy (NCBI): domain Bacteria; kingdom Pseudomonadati; phylum Pseudomonadota; class Gammaproteobacteria; order Enterobacterales; family Hafniaceae; genus Obesumbacterium; species Obesumbacterium proteus. The sequence goes on from NZ_CP014608.1 coordinate 979,194, forward strand.
ACCAATCCAGCCAAGCGATTTCATTGTCTTGGCAGTACGCATTGTTGTTACCTTGCTGGCTGTGGCCCATTTCATCACCGGCCAGAATCATCGGAGCGCCCTGTGAGAGCAGCAGCGTGGCGAGCAACGCCCGCTGGCTACGGCTTCTTCGGCGCTGGATGTCCTCATCGGCGTCTATCCCTTCCACGCCGTGGTTGTTGCTGTAATTGCTGTTGGTGCCGTCGCGGTTTTCCTCACCGTTAGCCAGATTATGTTTGTCGTTAAAACTCACTAAATCGTGCAGGGTAAAGCCATCGTGAGCGGTGATTTGGTTGATGCTCGACGACGGTGCGCGCCCGTGATGGCGAAATAACTGGCTTGAGGCCGCAAAACGCTCGGCAAACGCGCCCGCGCTGAGAGAGCCCTGTAGCCAAAACTGGCGAACTTCATCCCGATAACGATCGTTCCATTCCGAAAAGGTGAGAGGAAAATGCCCTAACTGGTAGCCATTGGGGCCGATATCCCACGGTTCGGCGATGAACTTCACCCGAGAGAGAACAGGATCTTGGGCGATGGTAATAAACAACGGCGCATGCCGATGAAAATCAGCGTTGCGCCCAAGCACGGTGCCTAAATCAAAGCGAAAACCATCCACATGGCACTCTTCAACCCAATAGCGCAGACAGTCCATGACCCACTGCACGCTATGCGGCTGAGTTAGCCTCAGCGCGTTACCACAGCCGGTCCAGTTTTCCAACGCGCCCTGCGCGTTTCGCCAGTAATAGCTGCGGTTATCGATGCCGCGTAACGACACCATCGGGCCGGTTTCGTCCAGCTCGGCGGTATGGTTAAACACCACATCCAGAATGACTTCAATTCCGGCGGCGTGTAGCGCTTTGACCGCGTCGCGAAATTCACTTAGCGGGGTAGTTTTGCTGCGGCCCGAGTGAAAGCTAGGCTCGATGGCAAAAGGGGCGAGAACGTTGTAGCCCCAATAGTTGGTGAGGCCGATTTTCTGTAAACGAGGCTCGTCGGCATGCAGCTGCACCGGCAGCAATTCCAATGCGGTAATACCCAATCGTTTTAGGTATTCAATCATCACCGGATGAGAAAGAGCGGCGTAGCTGCCGCGTAATTCCTTTGGAATTCCCGGATGTTGCTGGGTGAGGCCGCGTACATGAGCTTCATAAATCACGGTATCCCCCATAAAACATGAGGAGGGCGATCGTTCTCCCAGTCGTAGATCTCTTCACGCACGATGCAGTGGGGGACGATGTCGCGATCGTCCCGCCAGTCTGGTTCGTGTAGGCCGCCACACAGGCGATCGTCCAGCGGTAATGTGCCCGTGAGCGCGCGAGCGTAAGGATCAATCAGCAACTTAGCCGGGTTAAAGCGCTGGCCCTTTTCAGGACGCCACGGGCCATGAACGCGATAACCATATTCCAACCCCGCTTTTGCCCCAGGTAACAGCCCGTGCCAAACGTCGCCGCTGCGTGCCGGAAGCTCGTAGGATTCCTGATGCCCAGTTTTGTCAAAAATGCAGAGTTCAACCCGCGTCGCGTGAGACGAGAAGAGTGCAAAATTGACGCCTTCGGGCGTGATGTGGGCTCCCAGCGGGCCCGGATTACCGGGTTTTAGCATCAGACACAGCCTCCGACGGTGACGCTGGTTGAGGTACTAGCTGCAAATAGAGCGTTGCCAGCGGTGGCACGGAGATCTCGATAGAGAGCGGGCAGCCGTGGCTGCCAACGGATTGGCTATCGACGCCGCCCTGATTGCCAACATTGCTGCCGTGGTAATAGTAAGAATCGGTGTTCATGATTTCTTGGTAGTGCCCTGCATGCTCAACGCCGATGCGATAATGTTCGCGAGGTACCGGCGTGAAGTTGCTGACAACCAAAACTTCGTTGCCTGTTTCATCGCGGCGAACGAAGGCAAATACCGAGTTCTCATGATCGTCGACCACGCGCCAGCGGAAACCGCGTGCATCACAATCCCAGCGATGCAGCGCCGGATAGTCGCGATAACAATGGTTGAGGTCGCGCACCAGACGCTGCACGCCGTTGTGCCAGTTGTCTTCACCTTCTAGCAAATGCCAGTCAAGGCTGGTTTCGAAATTCCACTCGCGGCCTTGGGCAAATTCACAGCCCATAAACAGCAGTTTTTTGCCCGGATGAGCCCACATAAAACCGTAGTAGGCGCGCAGGTTGGCAAATTTTTGCCATGCATCGCCGGGCATTTTGTCGAGCATGGAGCGTTTGCCGTGCACGACTTCGTCATGCGACAGCGCCAGCACAAAGTTTTCACTCCATGCGTACAACAGGCCAAACGTCATTAAATTATGGTGATATTTACGATGGACCGGATCGAGCTTCATGTAGTCCAGCGTGTCGTGCATCCAGCCCATATTCCACTTGTAGTGAAAGCCCAGACCGTTGGCGTCGGGCGGCAGCGTAACGCCGGGGAAGTCGGTAGACTCTTCTGCCATCGTGACGGCGCCGGGGCGCTGTTCACCGATGGTTTTATTGGTATAGCGCAGAAAATCGATGGCTTCGAGGTTATGGTTTCCGCCGAAGCAGTTTGGGATCCATTCTCCCTCTTTGCGGCTGTAATCGCGGTGGATCATCGACGCAACGGCGTCTACGCGCAGGCCGTCAATGCCGTAACGCTCCATCCAGTACAGCGCGTTTCCGGCTAAGAAGTTGCGTACTTCGTAGCGGGAATAGTTATAAATCAGCGTGTTCCAGTCCTGATGATAGCCTTCACGCGGATCTGAATATTCATATAAATCGGTGCCGTCGAACTCTGCTAGCCCCCAAGTATCGCTGGGGAAATGGCCCGGAACCCAATCCAGCAGGACGTTGATCCCCGCTTCATGCGCTTTATCCATAAAGTAGCGGAAGTCTTCTGGCGTACCGAAACGGCGCGTTGGCGCGTACATGCCTAGCGGCTGATAGCCCCATGAACCATCGAACGGGTGTTCGTTAATCGGCAGCAGTTCGATATGGGTGAAGCCCATGTCTTTGACGTAGGGCACCAGCTGTTCCGCCATTTCACGATAGCTGAGCCAGAAGTTGTTATCGCTGTGGCGGCGCCATGAGCCCAAATGCACCTCATAGATGGAAACCGGCGCGTTGAGCTGATTAGCCGCGCTGCGTTTTTCATCCGGCGGAACTTTGTCTGGCAGTGGGGTCACTAGCGAAGCGGTGTCTGGGCGCATTTGCGCTTCAAAGGCATAGGGATCGGCTTTAAGCACGGTGTTGCCATGCGCATCGATAAGCTCGAATTTATACAGCTGACCCGCCTGCACGCCGGGAATGAAAAGCTCCCAAATGCCGCTTTCCTGTCGGATACGCATGGGATGGCGGCGGCCGTCCCAAAAATTAAACTCGCCGACCACGGAAACCCGCTGCGCATTCGGTGCCCAAACGGCAAAGCTGACGCCGCTGATATCAGCCAGATGCGTGGGATGGGCGCCTAAACTTTCATAGGGGCGTAGATGCTTGCCTTCGGTGAGCAGCCAATTATCGACTTCGCCGAGTAAAGGGCCAAAACGGTAGGGATCTTCGATGATTTGTTGATGATCGTTCCACGCGACGTTGAGCAGATAATCAAACGGATTTTTACGGCGCGGCAACAGGCCAGTAAAAAAACCGCGTTCGTCGATCAGATCAAGCTGAGCAACCATACGCGTCGTTTTGCGATCGAGTACCTGTACAGAGGTTGCATCAGGCAGCAGAGCGCGTACCACCAAACCTTTGGAGGTTTGATGCATGCCTAAGATAGAAAAAGGGTCAGCACAATGACCCGCTAGAAGCTGTTGCAGCATTTGACTGCTGGGAAGTACGGACATGGCATTCTTCCTTAGATTCACAGCATGAATCCATCATTCAATCATTCGTTTCTGAATAATTGCTAATAGACATCATGCCCGCCATTCAGAATATTTTTTGTGAGTGTTACTCGATAATTTTTGAGTAAAAACACAAAGGCACAAATCGCTACAGCATCACCGCCTGCTGGCTTTTTTATTGGATGGCTAACTTATAAATTAACCATTTTTAAGCATAGCCAGCTTTTCTAGATACATTTGCTAAACGGAGGGTTATTTTTTGTGATAACGAATGGGAAAAAAGAATTAGCAGAAAAATAGACCGCGAAAATGGCTTTCACGGTCTATTGGCAGAGTCGTTGAGTTAAGCCGCAGAAACCTTGCGGCGGCGTTTATCTAAATCGCTGATAAGCAGATTAATATCAGGATCGCTAAACATCTGTTCTAGGGTTTGGGTAAGCTTGCGCCGCCAGTTCGGATACTGGTCGCTGGTGCCCGGAATATTGACCGGCTTTTCCATATCGAGCCAATCTTCTGGCTGTAAGCCGAGTAAAGCGCTGGCGCTATCTGCCACGTAGCGCTGTAAGCCACGGTTGAGAACCGGGCTCATGGCTAAGCGGTCAGCTCGCCGTCCAATTTTTTGCGGTATACAGCCGTATTGATGCAGGCCATCCAGCAATCCTTGCTTAGCCGCCTCGCGATCCTGATGCAGTTTTCTCAGCACCTCAAGATCGGGATAAAGCCCCAGCTCCCTGCCTAAATGCAAATCATCGGCTTGCCAATAGCCGCGCAGCGTTGGCAGATCGTGGGTGGTGATGGTTGCCATTGCCTGCACGGTGTATGACTGCGGCGCACGGAAGCTGTTTTCCTGATCGTGCTCGAAATAGAGAACTTTGTAGGAGTAGACGCCACAATCACGCAGTTTAGCGATGATTTCAACGGGCACTGTACCGAGATCCTCACCGATAACCATGCACTGATTGCGCTGGCTTTCTAGCGCTAAAATGGCCAGCAAATCATCCACCGGATAGCGCACATAGGCGCCTTTATCGGCGGTTTCGCCATAGGGGATCCACCACAGGCGCAGCATCGACATGACGTGATCGATACGCAATGCGCCACAGCAGGTCATGTTAGCGCGCAGCATATCAATGAACGGCTGATAGGCACGCGCAGCCATAACGTGGGGATCCATCGGCGGAAGCCCCCAGTTTTGCCCAAGTGGGCCAAGAATATCCGGCGGTGCGCCTACCGAAGCTTTCAGGCAATATAATTCGGTTTCCCCCCAGGTTTCAGCGCCGCCTTCGGCGACGCCAACGGCGAGATCGCGATACAGCCCAATCGGCATCTTTTGTTGCTGGCAAACTTCGAAACATTCGGAAAGCTGGCTGTACGCAAGCCATTGCAGCCAGAGGTAGAAATCGACTTTATCCGTGCGCTGACGGCAAAAATCGGCTACGCCGCTGCTGTCTGCGCTGCGCAGATTGTCGGGCCATACTGGCCAACCCCACATGGTAGGATCTTGGGCATTCAGATGTGCATGTAATGCATCGAACGCCGCTTGCTGGTACAGGCTATGACCGCCTTGTTCAACAAACTGACGGAACGCTTTCAGGCGCTTATTGCTGCTTTTTTGCTGGATAAACGCGGGGAATGCGCGCTGTAGCGCATTGATCTTCAACGAGATAACGCTGGAATAATCAACCCATTCGCTGGCGCGAGCTTCGCTTAGGCGTCGCTGCGTTTCGGTATTGTTCCACCACGCTTGCGCTTCGTCACTGAGCTTAAACTCTTCCACTTGGTTGACATCAATGTAGGCCACGTTCAACCAGCGACGTGAGGATGGGCTGTAGGGGCTGGCACTTTCTGGGTTAGCCGGGTAGAGCGAATGGATCGGATTAAGGCCGACAAACGCCCCTCCACGCTTCGCCACGTTTAGCACCATCTGTTTGAGATCGCCGAAATCGCCGATGCCCCAATTATTATCAGATCGCAGCGTATAAAGCTGTACGCAGGCACCCCAAAGTTTACGGCCGGTCAGCAAGGCGTCTGGCTCATAACAGCGTTGAGGCGTAACGATAATTTGGCAAGTCCACTGCTGCGTTTCATCGCTTAACGTGAGTTGATGATAGCCCTGCGGTAGATCACGTGGCAGCGTCAGCGTTTTGCGTCGCTGTATTTTTCCTTGGAAGCGAGTCGCGTTAGGTGCCGATTTATCTGACGAGTGGGCTTCTAGCGCGAGCGTCCAGGTGTATTCTCCGGTGGTATGGAGATTGAGGATGCATGGGCGGCCTTGGGTAAACACCATCACCGGCGGAATCGGTGAGCCGACCTGAGTCGGCGTAAATGGATGCATCGCTTCCAGCAGGCGCTGCTTGGTTTCCGCGCTGATCGCCTGTTGTTTGCCGTGAGCATTAATGTAGCTGGCCGCGATACCTGCTTCCACCGCCAGACTTTCCAGCAGCTTCCGCTCGGCCTGCTGATGCTCCGTTATTTGTTCCATTGGTGGCGTTGTTTTCTCTTGCATGGAACAGCTCCTTAACGCTTTGCCTGCCAGATTCTCTTCTGGTAATCGCGGATTGACCGGTCAGAGCTGAACATGCCGACACGTGCGGTATTTAAAATCGTGGCGCGTGTCCATTGCTCTTGGTCGCGATATAACACGTCCACTTCTTTTTGCGCGCGGCAGTAGTCAGCAAAATCGGCCAAGACCAAATACGGGTCACCGCCGTCTAACAGGCTATGCAGCATTTGATCAAACGCTTGCTTATCGCCGTTGCTGTAATGACCTTTGGCCAACTCGTCCAGAATCAATTTCAGCTGCTTATCTTTACGATAAATCGCCTTAGGCTGATAGCCTTTGGCCAGCGTGGCTTTTACCTGCTCTACGGTTTGGCCGAAGATAAAGATGTTTTCCTCACCCACTTCCTGCGCAATTTCGACGTTTGCACCATCCAGCGTCCCGACGGTTAATGCGCCGTTGAGGGCAAGTTTCATGTTGCCGGTGCCTGAGGCCTCTTTACCCGCCGTGGAGATCTGCTCAGAGATATCAGCCGCAGGGATCATGAGCTCAGCGACGGAAACACGATAGTCAGGAATGAATGCGACCTGCAGACGTCCTTTCATCAGCGGATCGTTATTGATCTTCTCCGCGACTTTGTTGATCGCGTAGATAATATTTTTAGCCAAATAGTAACCAGGAGCGGCTTTTGCGCCGAACAGGAAAACGCGTGGTACGCGGTCAGCCTGAGGGTTGTCGCGCAGCTCGTGATAGAGCGCCAGAATGTGCAAGAGATTCAGGTGCTGACGTTTGTATTCGTGCAGGCGTTTGATTTGCACATCAAAGATCGCATCGACGTTAAGCTCCAGACCCATCACGTTTTTAACGTATTTGGCTAATGCGATTTTGTTGTCGCGTTTGATGGCCTGATATTTTTGACGGAACTTCGCATCGTCAGCATAGGATTCAAGGCCTTTCAGCACGTCTAAATCGTTCGCCCACTCTTTTTTCAGCGTTTTGTCGATAAGGCTCGCCAGCGCAGGATTACACTGTTTTAGCCAACGGCGCGGCGTGATGCCGTTGGTGACGTTATGGAATTTGTTGGGCCAGAGCTGGTGGTATTCAGGGAACAGATCTTTAACCACTAAATCTGAATGCAGTTGGGCAACGCCGTTGACCGCAAAACCGCCCACCACGCATAGGTTAGCCATACGCACTTGTTTATCGTAGTGAACAGCCAGTTTAGCCCATACCGCTTCATCATTAGGCCATTGCTTTTGAACCTGTTTTTTGAAGCGGGCGTTGATCTGTTTGATGATGTCAAAGTGGCGTGGCAGCAGGCTGCGAACTAAGCGTTCGTCCCAGCATTCCAGCGCTTCTGGCATCAACGTATGGTTGGTATAGGCAAAGGTGTTGTTGGTGATAGCCCACGCTTCATCCCACGACATCTGATGTTCGTCCAGCAGCACGCGCAGCAGCTCGGGGATCGCAATTGTTGGGTGCGTGTCGTTGAGCTGAATCACTTCATATTTTGGTAAGTCTGCCAGCTTGCGGCCTGCCAGATGGTGTTTGTGCAGAATGTCAGCCACGGAGCAGGCGCAGTGGAAATATTGCTGCATCAGGCGTAAGCGTTTACCGGCCTGATGGTTGTCATTGGGGTAAAGCACTTTGGTGAGCTTGGCGGCTTCAATACCGTCGCTTTCTGCTTTGAGGAACTGACCATCGTTGAACTTAGTTAAATCAAACGGGTGCGCATGGGTGGCTTGCCACAGACGCAGCGGTTGGCTCACGCCGTTGTGATAGCCCAGAATCGGCAAATCCCACGCTTCGCCACGCAGCGTGAGCGCTGGCTGCCAGCGTACTGAACCGTCTGGCTGTTTGACCAGCTTACCGCCAAAGTTAACGTCCACATTCAGGGCGCTGTTATGGCGGAACCACGGGTAGCTTTCGCGCTCCCAGTTGTCTGGCGCCTCCATCTGGTGACCTTCGCTGAAGGACTGACGGAAGAGACCATATTGATAGCACAAGCCATAGCCTGTTGCTGGTTGTTCAACGGTTGCCATGGAGTCCAAGAAGCAGGCCGCTAAACGGCCTAAACCGCCGTTGCCCAATGCTGGATCGGTTTCTTGCTCCAACAAATCGCTGAGCAGAACGTCATGCGCTGCGAGGGCTTTTTCTACGGCGTCATACCAGCCCAGATTAATCAAATTGTTTGCGGTTAAGCGCCCAATCAGAAACTCCATGGATAGGTAGTTAACATGGCGCAGCTCGCTTTTTGCCACGGCCTTTGGCTGCGGTAATGCAGACAGCTGCTCGGCGATTGCCGCACTCACAGCCTGCCACCATTGATGCTCCGTCATCTGGTTTGATGCGGTTAGTCCGAAGTGCTGCCATTGGCGGGTAAGCGCCGCCAAGAATACGTCCTTATCAAATGGTATGTGCGACATATCAGTCTCTCTCAAAGCATAAAGTTCAGGAATTGACGTTATCCTGCCGACCCACCGGTTTTATAACATCCTCCCGAAGGGGGATGAGGCGGGGAGGAGGGGCGGGGCGTAGTCAAAACTGTGATCCAAACCCGTTATCTTTCGCGTCACAGGCGTGTAAATTCAGCTCTGATTACCAAGATGTAGCCCATAAAATCGACAAAGGCTGTGCAATAAACTCGCAACTAAAGGATTAAGAATAGGAGCAAAAATGTTCCTATGTCGAGGGAAGCCGTGCTGAAATGCGGCTTCACGCCAGCAAGAGAAAAAGATGAAGCGCTAACCTAAACAGAGAATCAATGAAACCGTACTGAGTCATTTTCTCAGCAAAGATGTAAGAAGATGTGAGAAGTGTGATCGACTGCAATTTCCTGCTACCTAGTCGTCATGCTCTGTTGCATTAATCGGTGTGATATCCCAAGTTAAACAGGACTAATTAATTACGAAGCGCGAAATAATTAAGCAATATTTAAAACGTATATTGCTGTGGTTTGCTTTGGGCTTTCTTTGTGGGACTTTACCATGCTCATTCCGTCGAAATTAAGTCGCCCTGTGCGGCTACAAAATACGGTGGTACGCGAACGGTTATTAACCAAGCTTGCGTCAGCCGGTAACTACCGTCTGGTGCTGGTTAATGGGCCTGCGGGTTATGGTAAAACCACGCTATTAGCGCAGTGGGCAGAGGAAAATGCACATTTAGGTTGGTTCTCTTTAGATGAGAGCGATAACCAGCCCGAGCGTTTTGCCAGCTATCTGATTGCGGCATTGCAACAGGCTACCGGCGGACATTGCAGCAAAAGCGAAGCAATGAGCCAAAAGCATCAGTACGCCACGCTGTCTGCGCTATTTGCTCAGCTTTTTATTGAGCTTTCTGACTGGTCTGCACCATTGTGTTTGGTTATTGATGATTATCATCTGATCACTAATGCGCAAATCCATGAGGCGATGCGCTTTTTCCTGCGCCATCAGCCAGATAATCTCACCGTCATTTTATTGTCACGCACGCTCCCACCGCTGGGCATCGCCAATTTACGCGTGCGCGAGCAGCTTTTGGAAGTGGGTACTAAGCAGCTGGCTTTTACCCATCAAGAAGCGTCACAGTTTTTCAATCACCGTTTGAAATCACCGATGGCAGAGACTGAAAGCCATCAGCTGTGCGATGAGGTTGAAGGCTGGCCGACGGCGCTACAGCTGATTGCGCTTTCTGTGCGCCAATCAACAACCACGGCGCAGGAGTCGGCGCGGCGCTTAGCAAAGATCAACGCTAGCCATCTTTCGGATTATTTGGTGGATGAAGTGCTCGATCGCGTTGATGCGACGACGCGTAACTTTTTGCTGCGCTGCTCAGTGCTGCGTTCGATGAATGATGTGTTGTTGACTCGCTTAACCGGTGAAGATAACGGCCAACAGCAGTTGGAAGAGCTTGAGCGGCAGGGGTTGTTTATTCATCGAATGGACGCTGACGGTGAATGGTTTTGCTTCCATCCCTTATTTGCCAACTTTTTACGTCAACGTTGCCAATGGGAGCTGGCGGCAGATTTGCCCGATCTTCATCGCCGAGCGGCGCAGGGTTGGCTCGATCAGGGATTTCCCGCCGAGGCAATTCATCATGCATTAGCCGCAGGTGACGTCGAGATGCTGCGCGATGTATTACTCCAGCATGCGTGGGAGTTGTTCCATCAAAGCGAGCTTTCGTTGCTGGAAGAGTGCTTAAAAGCCCTGCCGTATGAAAAACTGATTCAGAACCCGCGCTTAGCTCTGCTACAAGCGTGGCTGGCACAGAGCCAGCATCGTTACAGCGAGGTGAATACTCTGCTGGAGCGCGCTGAGCATGAAATGCATGTGCAGAAAATTGAAATAGATGGCGTGATGTTGGCCGAGTTTGATGCGCTGCGGGCGCAGGTGGCGATCAACGATGGTCGCCCTGACGATGCCGAACGGCTGGCCGTGGAAGCGTTAAAACATTTGCCGATCAGCAGCTATTACAGCCGTATTGTTACTAGCTCGGTGATGGGTGAAGTCCACCACTGCAAAGGTGATTTAGCCCGTGCGTTGCCGATGATGCAACAAACGGAGCAGGTTGCGCGCCGCCATCAGGCCTACCATTACGCACTGTGGGCGATGCTACAACAAAGCGAAATCCTCATTGCGCAGGGCTTTTTACAAGCGGCCTATGAGACTCAAGACAAAGCTTTTGAGCTGATCCATGAACAGCATTTAGAACAGCTGTCGATGCATGAATTCCTGCTGCGTATTCGTTCGCAGGTTTTGTGGTCGTGGATGCGTTTAGACGAGGCAGAAGAAGCAGCCCGTAAGGGTCTAGACGTGTTGGCGAACTACGAGCCGCAGCAGCAGCTACAATGCTTGGCGATGTTAGCCAAGTGCTCGTTGGCGCGTGGCGATTTGGACAACGCCAACCAATATTTGCGGCGTTGTGAGAACTTATTGCAGTCTGGCCGCTACCATCGAGACTGGCAAACCAATACCGATAAGCCGCGGGTGATTGCGTGGCAGATGACCGGCGACCGCGCTGCCGCTACCCAGTGGCTGATGCAGGCGGAAAAACCATCGCGGGCCGATAACCATTTTCTACAAGGGCAGTGGCGCAACATTGCGCGAGTTCAAATTCTGCTGGGGCGCTATGAAGAAGCCGAAGTGGTGCTTGATGAGCTAAACGAAGAGGCAAGGCGTTTGCGTTTAGTGAGCGATCTCAATCGTAATCTGCTGCTGTGTAATTTGCTGTATTGGAGCACCGATCGCAAAAGCGAAGCTCTGCGCGTATTGATTGAAGCGCTAAGTTTGGCTAATCGTACCGGTTTTGTCAGTCATTTCGTGGTTGAGGGCGAAGTGATGGCGCAGCAGCTACGCCAGCTGTTGCAGCTCAATACGCTGCCAGAGCTGGATCAGCACCGCGCTCAGCGCATTCTGCGTGATATCAACCAGCATCATCGGCATAAGTTTGCGCATTTTGATGAGAGCTTTGTTGAGCGCCTGCTCAATCACCCTCAGGTGCCGGAGCTTATTCGTACCAGCCCGTTAACGCAGCGAGAATGGCAGGTTCTGGGGCTGATTTATTCTGGCTATAGCAATGAACAAATCGCCGGTGAGCTCGACGTTGCCGCAACAACCATTAAAACCCATATTCGTAATTTATATCAAAAGCTCGGCGTTGCGCATCGCCAAGAGGCAGTTCAACAGGCGCAAAATATTATGAAAATGATGGGGTATGGCGTGTAGTTAACGCCATCTAACCTTCCCATTTGTAGGGAAGGTTAGCGAGGGCTACAGGAGATAGGCTAGACTTATCGACTCATGGCCGTGATAGGCACTTCTGCATCTGGCTCATGGGTAATTCGGTTACGCAAATCGCGGCGAATCAGCTCAATCGACCAGAACCAAAAGAGATGCCCTAATATTTCAGAGATATATTCATCAACGGGCAGCTGTGACAGCGGCGGTGTGAGCCCCAGCAATGGGAAACTAATGCCGTGAACCGCAATCGTTGAAATAATCCCCGCCATCAGTCCTTGCCACATTTTCACCTTTGGAAAACGTTCTGCCACGATGCAATAGCCGATGGCAAATACCAATGAGAAGATAATGTGAGTCACCATCACCGGATTAATAATATGTTCAGAGAACGTATACACCGTGGTGGTTGGATCGATGCCAAGATAATCACGTAAAAATAGATAGGGCGGATTAAACTCAGCGCGGCCATCGGTAATGGTTCGCGGCGGTAGGGGAACTTCAGCCCCCCATTTTACAAACGCCGACATAATCCCTGCGGCGAAGCCGACTAACGCAGCTACGCCATAGCGGCGGCGTGCTGGGTTACTTTGTACAAATAACGCGTTAATTGTCATGGTAGCCTTCTATAGATATCAAAGAATTACTTCTGCCCGTAATAAGCATTCGGCCCATGTTTGCGGCTGAAGTGCTTATCCATCAGATACCCGTCAATGTGGCGTAGCCGTGGGTTAATACCACAGGCAATCCACGCCATTTTTGCCACCTCTTCCATCACGACGGCGTTATGCACCGCATCGACGGCATCTTTGCCCCATGAGAATGGCCCATGCTGATACACCACGATCCCAGGCGTATGCAGTGGATTAGTATCGCCCAGCGTTTCCACAATCACTTTGCCGGTGTTGAGCTCATATTCTCCAGCGACTTCAGCGGCGGTTAGGGCGCGAGTGCAGGGGATATCACCAAAGAAATAGTCTGCATGGGTAGTGCCAAGCGCGGGAATGGATAACCCTGCCTGCGCCCATGCGGTGGCGTGAGTGGAATGGGTGTGCACAATGCCGCCGAGGTGTGGATAGCGGCGGTAGAGTTCAAGGTGCGTCGGCGTATCGGAGGAGGGACGATAGCGGCCTTCGACGATATTGCCCTGAAGGTCTACCACCACCATGTCTTCAGCCTGCATGGTTTCATACGGCACGCCGCTTGGCTTGATAACCACCAAACCGCGCTCGCGATCGACAGCGCTGACGTTGCCCCATGTGAACGTGACCAGACCGTAATGAGGGAGGGCCATATTAGCGTCAAAAACCTGCTGTTTGAGCTGCTGCATTAGATTGTCTCCTCCACCTTAAGTCCTGCGTTGGTCATACGCTGTTTCACCCAGTCGCGTGCGGCCTTAACTTCTTTAACCGGATCGGCAGCCGTTTCGCTCCACATTTCAATTAGATAAGGGCCACAGTAGCCGGTTTCTTTGAGGGTGGTAAAACAGCGCTCAAAATCAACGACCCCGGTACCAAACGGCACGTTTTTGAATACGCCCGGCTGAGTATCTTTGACATGAACCGCCACAATGTGGCCGCTTCCAGCCTGTAACTCCATTTGCACATCGTTATCCCACGCGGAGAGATTGCCGATGTCTGGATAGAGCTGGAACCAAGGATTATTCAGATAATGGGCATAGCCCATGGCTTTGCTGATTGAATTCATCAGCGGGTAGTCCATGATTTCCATGGCCAACGTGACCTGAGCACGGCTAGCCATTTCGACCGACTGTTTCAATCCATCGCGGAAACGTTCGCGGGTGGCGTTGTTGGCTTCTTGATAGTAAACGTCGTAGCCCGCGAGCTGGATCACCCGAATGCCGACGTCTTGTGCGAAGAGAATAGCTTTACGCATGATTTCTAAGCCCTGAGCACGAACGCTGTCGTCTTCAGAGCCCAAAGGAAAACGGCGATGCGCGCTTAGGCACATCGAGGGTACGCGCACGCCGGTTTGGGCAATGGCATTCACCAGTGCCAAACGTTGTTCACGACCCCAGTCAAGCCGTGCCAGACGTGCATCGCTTTCATCAACTGACATTTCGACAAAATCGAAACCGAGTTCGGCTGCCAACTGCAATCGAGGCAGCCAGTCTTCTCCCGCAGGGAGCGCTTTTTCGTAAATTCCGAGAGGAACGGCTTTCTGGAGCATGATATTTACCTTAGCCCCACAGCTGGGCGATAGAACGTTTGAATTGGCGAGCCGCTTCAACTGGGCTTGCGGCATCGCGAATGCTACGGCCAGCGATAAATACGTGAATTGGAATGCCTTTAAACAGCGGCAAATCTTCTAACGCCAATCCGCCGGTGACGGTGACTTTAAAGCCCATATCGGCGAGGCGGCGGATAGCGGAAATATCGGCTTCGCTCCATGCAACGCCAGCGGCCTGCGCATCACGGCTGCGGTGATAAACCACCTGCTGAATGCCTGCGGTACGCCACTCTGCGGCTTGTTCCCACGTCCAAAAACCAGTCAGCTCAATTTGCACATCGCCGTTAAACTCTTTTGCGGTGTCGAGTGCACCCTTGGCGGTGTTGATATCTGCGCAGCAAATAACGGTGACCCAATCTGCATTAGCTTCAAAACACATGCGCGAAAGAATTTTTCCTGCGTCGGCGATTTTGGCATCGGCCAGTACGATTTTGTGTGGATAGAGCGCTTTTAGGTCGCGAACGGCGCGCACGCCTTCACCGACGCAAAGGATTGTGCCGACTTCAATAATATCGACCTCTTCGGCAATCAGACGGGTGGTTTTGTATGCGTCGTCTAAGGTTTGGTTATCTAAAGCAACTTGCAGCATCGGTAATGAATGAGACATTTTTCTACTCCAAAAGTCAGTTTTTGGCATGATCTTCCCCAGCCTCCCGTTTTAAGGGAGGAGCAAATTTGTACATTGCATTCCCTCCCCACTTCAGGGGAGGGCTAGGGCGAAAGGTAAGCGTTAGGCCTGTGCGGCGTTGGTCTGATCGATCAGATCTAAAACATCCTGTTCGGTGCGGCACGCACGTAGACGATCAAAGTTTGCTTCGTCTTCGAATAGGTTAACGATCTGCATGATCCCCACCTCTTGGTGAGTGTTGGCATCAACGGCAGCCATAGTGATCAGGATATCGACGGGATCGTTATCTTCATGATTAAACGAAAGCGGCGTTTTTAGCGTGACTAGCGAGAACCCTGTTTTCTTCACCCCCTCTTCCGGCCTGCCGTGCGGCATTGCTAAGCCGGGGCACAGCACGAAATAAGGCCCGAAGCGCTCAACGCCATCCAAAATGGCTTGATAGTAACGCGGCTCGACGACGTCGGCCTGAACCAGCAGATCGACTCCGATTTTTACCGCTTCCTGCCAAGTGTTTGCTTCGGCCTGCAAACGAATGGAGTGGTTTTGTGCCAGTGAATCGCGCAGTTTCATATCCGCTCCTATTACTTAATATCTTTAGGGAAGTGCGCTTTAATCACATCCATCAGCTTGGGACCGAAGTCGGCGGCAGAAAGCATATTGCGTACGCCAACCACGTATTTATTGCCCGTAACCGTAATTTCATCGGCGACATGGGTTGATGCAATGATGATGTCAGCACCGCTGAGTTCCGATTTATATTCGCCAACGGCGCAGCTGTTAACGCTGTGGTCGATATTTTGCTGCGTTAGAAACTGGTCAACTTTCATTTTCATAATCATGGAACTGCCTTGCCCACAACCGCATACCGCGAGGATTCGTACTGTCATGATTCGTGCTCCAGTTAATTAATTTGTAGAAGATTCGTTGAGTGCTATTTTTTCGGCGTCTTCTTCGGCTCGCAGAGTACGGCTAGCGAAGAACATATAAATCAGTGCAATAACGATAATAATGCCCATAAACCACAGACCAAGGGTGAACCCTTGCATAATCGGTGGTGCCAGAATTGACCAGTCAGCCATTCCCATCCATGCGCTGAGCCCGGTGAGTTTTATCGCCCATACGCAGCCAAAGATTTCAATCATGCCCATCAGCAGGCAGATTTTCAGCGCTGCTCGCCAGCCACCATAGTGGTTAGCAAATACGCCGATGGTTGCGTTTGAGAAGAACATCGGGATGAATCCCGGAATGATCATGATTGAAGAACCGATTCCAACCAAAACACCCACGGCGATGAGTTGTCCGATGGTGCCCCACATGAATCCCCAAACTACGGCGTTAGGCGCAAAGCTGTAGATGGCCGCACAGTCGATTGCCAGTACAGCTCCTGGGATCAGGCGCTGAGAAATCCCGTTGAAGGCTTCAGAGAGTTCGGCTACGAACATACGCACGCCTTGGATGATGATGAAAATGGCGACGGCGAATTGGAAGCCAGTTTGTAGGATATAAATCGTCCAGTGGGTTTTTCCTGCCATTTTTTGTACGGTATCAATCCCAAAGGAGCACAGGATTGCGCCGAAGAAAATGGTCATGACGATGGCGGTGGACACAATATTGTCGTGGAAGATGTTGAGCCAGCCGGGGAGTTTTAACTCTTCAACACTCTCTTCTTTCTTTCCCAGATAAGGTGCGATTTTACAGGCTACCCATGCGGCAAACTGCTGCTGGTGGCCGATTGAAAACCCGCATCCCTCGGTAACATCCTGCGTGGGTTTGAACATCATATTGGAGGTTATACCCCAATAGAGAGACACCAGAATTGCGGTGCAGATGATGGTTGTCCACATCGGGTAGCCGAAGATATAGAAAAATACGGCAATTAGACCCGCCTGCTGAAACATGATGTGGCCAGTGAGCATAATGGTGCGGATGCCGGTCACGCGGCGGAAAAGTACGTAGAGAATGTTAAGCGCTAGAGCGAGAAGCACGGCGTAGCCGACCCAGCTATACGCATCTCCCATACGTTCGACGGTCGCCATCATTGCTGCATAAGTATCTGAGATGGCGCCGTTGATGCCATAGACTTCGGATAATTTGGCAACAACAGGTTTAAATGTGCCTGTCAGGATCCCCGAACCGGCTTGCAGCAGCATGAAACCAATGATGGTTTTAATGGTGCCTTTGATAATGACCGTTGCACTCTTGCGTAATAGCAAATATCCCAAACATGTCACGATACCCAGTAGTAGTGGGGCGTTGGTCATGACCTGATTAAAAAATATGGTGAAGATGTTGTAGAGGGTTTCCATAAAGCACTCCGCTCGGCTTTTGGCTTTCATTCCTGCCGTGTTTTTCTTTCTTGTGTCACAGACAGGTTCTGTTTTGTACAAAATCACTCTAGCAATCACAAAGAATCACTTAAAGATTTAATTTGATTATTTGTGATTTGTATCTCAACTTGAATTGTGTGGATATAAAATAAAAGATGAAAAGTAACGATGTGTTTATTTTTACCATTTAAAACAGAATATTACCTATTCACTAGGCGAATTTTAGTGTTTGTGATTGTTTTTAGTGATGGTTTTTATGTGAACTAAATCATAAAAAATTTGCTTTTGCTCAGTCACGTAATCGTGGTAGATTTTTCACAACAAATCATATTTAATCTTTTTGTGATTTATATTGATTAATTAGCGCGAAGGTAACGCTATTTACTTATCGCAGACGTGAATATTATGAGGGGCATACCATGAGTAAGATTGAAAGCATCAGCCGTGAGTCTTGGATCCTGAGCACATTCCCTGAGTGGGGTTCTTGGCTAAACGAAGAAATCGAACAAGAGAACGTTGCTCCTGGGACTTTTGCGATGTGGTGGCTAGGCTGCACAGGCATTTGGCTGAAATCCGAAGGTGGTGCCAATATCTGCGTCGATTTCTGGTGCGGCACTGGGAAACAGAGTCACGGTAACCCGCTGATGAAAGATGGTCATCAGATGCAGCGCATGGCTGGGGTGAAAAAACTACAGCCTAACCTGCGCACTACGCCGTTTGTGCTGGATCCTTTTGCAATTCGCCAGATTGATGCGGTGCTTTCTACTCACGATCATAACGACCACATTGACGTTAACGTCGCCGCTGCGGTAATGCAAAACTGCGACAGCAGCGTGCCGTTTATTGGCCCGCAGACCTGTGTGGATTTATGGATTGGCTGGGGCGTGCCGCGTGAACGCTGTATCGTCATGAAGCCGGGTGATGTGGTGAAAATCAAAGATGTTGAGATCCATGCGCTCGATGCCTTTGACCGCACGGCGCTAATTACGCTGCCAGCGAATGAACAAGCCGCAGGTGTTTTACCAGATGGTATGGATAAACGCGCTGTGAACTATCTATTTAAAACACCTGGCGGAAACCTATATCACAGCGGTGATTCACATTATTCTAACTACTATGCCAAACACGGTAATGAGCATAAAATTGATGTGGCGTTAGGATCGTATGGAGAAAATCCGCGAGGTATTACGGATAAAATGACCAGCTCTGATATTCTGCGTATGGCTGAGTCGCTTAAAACTCAGGTGGTTATTCCTTTCCACCATGATATCTGGTCAAACTTCCAAGCCGATCCACAGGAAATTCGTGTGCTGTGGGAGATGAAGAAAGATCGCTTGAAATATGGCTTTAAGCCGTTTATTTGGCAGGTAGGAGGCAAGTTTACCTATCCGTTGGATAAGGATAATTTTGAGTATCATTATCCGCGTGGGTTTGATGATTGCTTCACCATTGAGCCGGACTTGCCGTTCAAATCATTCTTATAGTTATCAGTATAATATCGGTATCTCAAGCCGGGCTATATGCTCGGCTTTTGTGTTTTTAAGCGTGTTATTTTTGATCGTTTTCAAATATAATCACCAAATAATCATTTATGCGCTGGAATTAATCATGACTGAATCGCAAAGACACCAGACTTTACTGGAAATGCTGCAACAAACGGGGTTTGTTACCGTTGAGCAGGTGATTGATCGCCTTCAGGTTTCACCTGCAACGGCGCGTCGTGACATTAATAAGCTCGGCGACAGCGGCAAACTGAAAAAAGTTCGCAACGGCGCAGAAGCCGTAAGCCAAAACCGTGTGGCTTGGACGCCGATGAACATTCATCAAGCACAGAATCATGAAGAAAAGGTACGCATTGCGCGTGCGGCTTCACAGCTGGTTCAGCCCGGCGAAAGTATCGTGATTAATTGTGGATCGACGGCCTTTACGCTGGGGCGCGAAATCTGTGGTAAAGACACTCAGGTGATCACCAACTATCTGCCATTGGCCAATTTTTTGATTGAGCAGGAGCACGATAGCGTTGTCATCATGGGCGGCCAATATAACCGTAGTCAGGCGATTACGCTGGCACCACAGGAGGGAGAATCTTCTCTTTATGCGGGACATTGGATGTTTACCAGCGGCAAGGGGCTGACCGCCGAAGGCCTGTATAAAACCGATATGCTCACGGCGATGGCCGAGCAGAAGATGTTGAACTATGTGGGAAAATTGGTGGTATTAGCCGACAGCAGCAAAGTAGGCCAGCGTGCAGGCATGCTGTTTAGTCGCGCAGAGCAGATTGATATTGTGATTACTGGCAAAGATGCCGATGAGAAAGTGATTGAACAACTGAAAGCGCAGGGCGTTGAGGTGATTTTGGTTTAAGTCGTACCCTATTTTAAAAGCCCTGCTTCTTAGCAATAAGAGCAGGGCTTTACTATTAGCAGCGGCTAATATTAGTAGTAAGAGTGCTCGCCACGCTCATGTTCAGTGAGGTCACGCACGCCCTTGAGTTCAGGGAATTTCTGCAGCAGCTCTTTTTCGATGCCTTCTTTCAGCGTGTAATCGACCATAGAACAACCGTTACAACCGCCACCGAATTGCAGAATCGCAATACCTTCTTCGGTAATTTCCATCAGCGTCACTTTGCCGCCGTGGCCAGCCAGCTGTGGGTTGATCTGCGATTGCAGCACGTATTCAACGCGTTCGATCAACGGTGCATCGTCATCCACTTTGCGTATTTTGGCATTCGGCGCTTTCAGCGTTAGCTGAGAGCCCAACTGGTCAGTCACAAAATCGATTTCCGCGTCTTCCAGATACGGCGCGCTCACGTCGTCAACATAGGCCGATAATTTCTCGAAATCGAGTTTGGTATCGTTCGCTTCTACCGCATCCGGTGGGCAATAAGACACGCCGCATTCAGCGGTTGGAGTGCCTGGATTGATAACGAAAACACGGATTTGGGTGCCTGCTTCTTGGTTTGCCAGCAGCTTGGCAAAGTGCTCTTGGGCAGCTTCGGTAATACGGATCATGGCATTTGCTCAATAGTTGACTTATCTGGTTGGTTATAATACGCCGATTGCAAAGTGCTCACAAGGTTCTACAAAGGCATACAACTTGTATGGATTTAGCACCTTGGGCGAGGAGAAGGCGGCTAACTTCACCAATCGTGCTACCGGTGGTAAGCACGTCATCGACCACTAAAACATGTTTTCCGCTCAGATTTTGTTGGCAGCTGAATGCATTGCGTAAATTACGCCGCCGTTGGATCGCATTGAGGCTCTGCTGTGGTTTGGTTTTCCGCGTGCGTGTAATGACATCGGGGAAATAGGCGCACCCTAGCCATCGGGCTAGAGGGCGAGCTAAGCGGTCGCTTTGGTTGAATCCTCGTCGCCATTGGCGTTGATGATGCAAAGGGATCACGGTGATAAGATCGGGTTTTGGCAGTTGCCGAGTACGGCGGGCGTACAGATAACTCAACATCATCAGGCGCGAGAGTGCCGATGCGATTTGCCATTTGCCCTGATATTTTAGACGATGCACTAACTGACTGAGCGGTGGCTGATAATCACTAACAAATATAAGCTGCTGCCAATAAGGTGCTTTTTGTATGCAGCGGCCACAGGCTTGCGTGGTGTGCTCGCTGGGTAGGCCGCAGCAGGGGCAAACTCGAGGCTTTAGCAGACAGGCAGCAGAACAAAAGCTACAGATCCCTTGTGTAGGCATGACGAGCGGGAGCTGGCAAATCCAGCAATGTGCGCTGAGGTTAAACATATTTCTCCTCCTGAGATGATACTCAACAGACGGACAATAACTGATGAATAAGCTTTATTGGCATACCAGCGGCGAAGGCGATCGCGATCTTGTGTTGTTGCACGGATGGGGATTGAACGCAGAGGTATGGCGTTGCATTTTGCCGCGATTGAGCACGCAGTTTCGTGTGCACCTCATCGACTTGCCGGGCTATGGACGCAGCCAAGGATTTGGCGCTTTAACGCTGGAGCAAATGAGCGATATCGTGATGCAGCAGGCGCCTGACAATGCGGTTTGGCTCGGTTGGTCGATGGGGGGCTTGGTCGCCAGTGATATTGCACTGCGTTACCCAGAACGTGTTGCCGCGCTGGTGACCGTATCGTCTTCGCCATGTTTCACCGCCCAAGGCGAGTGGCCGGGTATAAAAAGCGAAGTGTTAAGCGGATTTCAGCGCCAACTGAGTGAAGATTTCAAACGCACCGTAGAGCGCTTTTTAGCTCTGCAAACCTTAGGTACTGAAAGCGCTCGACAGGATGCGCGAATTTTAAAAGACGTCGTCCTGACTCAGCCGATGTCTTCTGTGGAGGTATTAAACGGTGGACTAGATATCCTGCGCTCCGTGGATTTACGTGAGCAAATGGCTGATTTGAACATGCCGTTGCTGCGTATTTACGGTTATTTGGATGGATTGGTGCCGCGCAAGGTTGCTGCGCTGCTCGATGAATCTTGCCCGAATAGCGAATCTGTCGTTATTCAGAAATCGGCGCATGCGCCGTTTGTGTCACATCCGGGGGAGTTTTGTGGGGTAGTGGAGAGTTGGGTTCAAGAAGTTGGGAAGGTATAAGATTTTGGGCGCTTTTATGAGAACGGTGAAGGTTTTCATATTAGAGCGGTGAAGGTTTTCGTCCGCCCATTAGCAAATATGACCTATGAAACCGCTGGCGTAGGCGTCCGACGAGAGGTTGCCAGCGCGCAACCTCTCGACTCTCGCGCTTTTTACCGAGCCGTATGTCCGACCGGTTTCGGAGCGTACATCCTGTACGCCCTCAACCTGCCACCAGCATCCCTGCTGGCGGCTCTAAAATGCATTCTTTCAACATAAAAAAGACAAAAGACATTTTTGTCTTCTTATCTTTTTATTTTATTTCTCTATTTTTCTTTTAATTGTTTAAGTCTTGGTAGGGAGAGCCGCCGGTACAGGGATGTTCCGGCGGAGTTTGGGGCGCCCTGGATGGGCGATACCAAACCGTAGCGAAGATGGCGTCACGGATAAAAAGCGCGAGGATTGAAGGGGCGCGCGCTGGCGCCCCTCATCGGACGCCTTCGACTTAGTATGTATGTGGATGCCGTTGCTGATAGGCGACCGAAACCTTACATCGTGAGATCATAGATATTTGGTGATGCACTGCAGTTACAAAAGGCTATACGAGCCTCAGTAATCAATGAACACTCTTCGCCTTATACACCACTGTCTCACAGTTCTTACTGGTTTCAGGGCAGCCTTTGCAGCTGCCGCTGACACAACCGTTGTCGATATCGTCGACCTTTTCCACACAACCCATTTGCTCTAAGCGTTGTAGCATCGCCAGCACCATAGCTGGCGATCCATTGACTTCGCGGCAGAGCTGGTTGAGTTCGATACGGCCATGTAGGGCCACCGTATCGCGTACTTTTAACAGGCTTGCCATATTTGGTCCTCTTAGCTCAATGACGCGTAGCTGCCACTAGTGGCAGCTGCCTTTGCCAGTATCGCAGCAGCATTCGCTGGCCGGATCATTGACTAAGCGTACCGTCACACGGTCGCGTGAGCGGCGTAGTGCAACTAACACCAGCGCATTGAATATCACCACCGCAGCAATCGTGATTGAACTGTACTGCGGATGAGAGGCGAAATTAGCCACCTGATAGAAGACGGCTGCCAATGAGTAGGCTACGTTGAGGCCCCAGAGAATGGAGAAGGTCATCCAGCCACGGCTGCTTTCACGCGCAATTGCACCCATTACCGATACACAAGGCACATACAACAGCACGAAGATCAGATAAGCATAGGCGGCGCTGGCGCTGCCGAATTTGCTGCCCATCACGCCCATGGAGCCAGATTCCATTTCACCGTCGCCTTTGCTGGCTTCAATTGGGTTAGCAAATACGCTTAGGCTGAAGGTGTCTTTCAGGCTCTGCCAAGTTTCGCTAACGGCACCTTCAAGTCCGCCAATCAAGCTGTATGCGGCAGGGTCAAACTCTTCCTCATGGATTTGTTCAGCGGTATACAGGGTATTCAACGTACCCACGACCACTTCTTTCGCCATTGCGCCGGTGACTAAACCGACGGTGGCCTGCCAGTTGTCGCTATGCACGCCAATCGGTTTCAGCAACGGCGTCATCACTTTACTCACGGAAGCCAGCGCCGAGTCGTTGATGCTATCAACGGCTTTACCGCTAAAGGAGAAGCTATTGAGTGCGCCAATGAAGATACTGACGATGATGATGACTTTACCGGCGCGCATCACGAAGCCTTTCAGGCGCTGCCAAGTTTGCAGTAGCAGGCTTTTCAGGTGTGGTACGTGATAAACCGGCAGTTCCATCACGAACGGCGAGGCTTCGCCACGCATGATCGTGTGTTTGAGCATCAGTCCGGTCAGAATCGCCATCACGATACCGAGCATATACAGCGAGAAGACGACCAGTGCGCCGCCCTGACCAAAGAATGCGGCAGAGAAGACGGCAAAGATGGCCAAGCGTGCCCCGCAGGACATGAACGGCGCCATCAATACGGTGATTAAACGTTCACGAGGCGCATCCAGAGTACGAGCACCCATAACGGAAGGCACGTTGCAGCCGAAGCCAACGATTAACGGCACGAATGATTTACCCGGTAAGCCCAACGCCTGCATCATGCGGTCAACCACGAAGGCGGCACGCGCCATGTAACCGGAATCCTCAAGGAAGGAGAGGAATAGGTACATCATGCCGATTTGTGGCACGAGCGGCAGCACGGTGTTAATACCGCCACCGATCCCTTGTGCAAGGAAAATGGTTAGCCATTCTGGGAAGTGCAAGGTGTAGCCAACCCATTGCAAACCCTGAATAAAGATGGTTGATGAACCCACATCAAACAGCGGCTGAAGTGCGCCACCGATGTTGATCGCCAGAACGAACATCACATACATCACCAGCAGAAAAATAGGTATTCCCAGCCAGCGGTTAAGAATGATGCGGTCCAGTTTTTCCGTCAAAATATTCGGCAGTGCGGTGGCCGTGTTGCTCACAGAATCACAGATGTCGGTGATACTTTTATAGCGTGAGTCAGCAATGATCAGCGCCGGATCTTCGTTAAGGGTACGCTTTAGCGTTTCCTGAACTTCTGGCAGGATTTTCAACGCATTGCTGGCGCGAGTGGAGCTATAGATATCCCCTTCGAGCAGTTGCAGCGCTAACCAGCGACGTTGCTGAACGGCAAGCGTATCCGGCATGGCCTGAGACAGACGATCAACCTGACCCAACAGCAGCGGCGGGTATTCAACCAATGCTTCAACGGCGCAGGTAGGAGGCAAATCAATGGCTTTTTTCAGCTCAGCAATACCGTTGGCACGCGTCGATACTAAAGGAATGACCGGGCAACCAAGGCGCTTGGACAGCGCATCGATATCAATATCAATTTTCTGGCTGCGAGCAATATCCAGCATATTCAGTGCGATGATGCATGGAATACCCAGCTCAAGCAGCTGCAGTGTCAGATAGAGGTTGCGCTCTAGGTTAGATGCATCAACCACGTTGATGATTAAATCAGCGTCGCCGCTCAGGATATAGTGGCAAGCAATCTGCTCGTCCAGCGACGTTTGCTCAGAAATCGTGGTCAGGGAGTAAGTCCCTGGTAGATCCACCAGTTTGACCTGATTTTCTAGGGTAGAAAAATGGCCTTCCTTGCGCTCCACGGTGACGCCAGCCCAGTTACCTACGCGCTGGCGAGCGCCCGTAAGCTGGTTGAACAACGTGGTTTTTCCCGAGTTGGGGTTACCAATTAACCCGATGGTGAGCTGTTTCATAATCCAACATTGTATGAGAAGAGTTTGTAGTCGACGACAAGGCCACAGGCCGTAATGTCGCCATCCCTAAAAATGGCTGCGGGTAAAAAGTCAGCAGCAAAATGAATCGTTTTGTTATGCGCCGTTGGCGGTGATCTGTGAGGCAATGACGTTAGCCTGATTGGCGTCCACCTGAGCGATTGGCTCAATCATCAATAACTCCAGATCTTTTTTACGCAGCACAAGGCTGACGCGACGAGATTTCACTTCAATGGGATCGCCTAGCGGTGCAATACGTACCACGCTAAATGGAGAACCAGGCAAAAAACCCAGAGAAAGTAATTTCTGACGATAGGCAGGGCTAATTAAAGGCGAGAAGCCAATGATTTTATATTGGTGGCCCGGAAGAAGCTGATGCATAAAAAACCTTCTTACATTCGGTAATTTGCTACGAGGAAACACTCGGGTCTGAAGCTTATAGGTCAGACAGGAGAACCGGATTATCTTTATCCTTGGCGATAGCGCCGTGCATTCTAGATAGGTGATGCAAGTTGGCAACGGAGAATGCGTAAAATAATAATATTGAGAATTATTATTATAATCACAGAACAAAAACCGCCGAGCTCATACTGAAGTGTGTTTCCAGCTCTCTCGGCGTTTCAACTATGATTCGGTCCTTATTATGCCGTTTTAGCACTATTTTTCAGCTATCGCAAATGAGAATCATTGGTTAAAACGGTTAAGGATTTGTTCTTATTTTCATGATTTATGCGTTTGAAATAAGACGATATCAAGACCATATATTCAATATATTTGATGGAATCAATAGCAAAAGTAAGGGTAAGCAGTTAGTTAAGAATTAATAATGGCGGTTTAACTGCGTGGCGGGAATATTTGTGTGTTAATAAAACTGAGTTTCGAAATATTAACGGTGTTAAAAATTACGCTGTAAAAATAAATCCATTAACTATTTATTTTCAATGTATATACATATGCATTTGCGCTCTGCGTGCGTAATTGCAATGAATACTCATTTAGATTTGTAAATTGTGATGCATCTCACTTTCCCTCGCAATAATGGCAAGGGAAAGGAGATTGGCTTATTGCGCGGTTAGCGCTTCATTTTGCCAAAGGCGGCGGCCAGCGCGTCGCCCATTGCGCTGTTATTACCGCTGTCTGGTTTTTTGTCATTTCTCGCTTGGCGAGCCTGATTGTTCGCCGGACGTTGACGATCTGGCGTGCGTTCTGTGCTGCTGCGACGAGAACCGCTTTCGCCCGGTTGTTCGTCCAAACGCATCGTCAATGCAATACGTTTACGCTGCAAATCGACTTCCATCACTTTGACCTTAACAATGTCGCCAGCTTTCACGACTTTATGCGGATCGTCGACAAACTTATCTGCCAGTGAAGAAATATGCACCAAGCCATCTTGGTGAACGCCGATATCAACAAAGGCACCAAAGTTGGTGACGTTGGTGACTGAGCCTTCCAGAATCATACCCAGTTGTAGGTCGTTCATGGTTTCAACGCCGTCGGCAAAGGTCGCGGTTTTGAACTCAGGGCGCGGATCGCGTCCTGGTTTTTCC
Source organism: Obesumbacterium proteus (assembly GCF_001586165.1). Lineage (NCBI taxonomy): Bacteria > Pseudomonadati > Pseudomonadota > Gammaproteobacteria > Enterobacterales > Hafniaceae > Obesumbacterium > Obesumbacterium proteus. The sequence continues at coordinate 1,005,785 of NZ_CP014608.1, forward strand.
AGTTCCTTGATGATGTCGGTGACCGTTGGCACACCAAAACGCTCGTCGGTAAACTCGCTAGCCTTCAGGCCGCGCAGCTCCGTTGGATTGCCCATCAACTCCTGTAGACTTTGGCGTGTGGCTGCCAAAATACGTTCAACGATAGGATAGGCTTCCGGGTGAACGGTTGATGCATCCAGCGGATTGTCACCGTGGTTAATACGCAGGAAGCCAGCACATTGCTCGAACGCTTTAGGGCCTAAGCGGCTGACTTTCAACAGCTGTTCACGGTTGCTGAAACGGCCATTTTCGTCACGCCATCCGACGATATTTTGCGCCATCAAACGAGTGAGCCCTGCAACGCGAGCCAACAGCGGAACTGATGCGGTGTTGAGATCGACGCCAACGGCGTTCACGCAGTCTTCTACGACGGCATCAAGTTTTCGTGCCAGCTGGGTTTGGCTAACGTCGTGCTGATACTGGCCGACCCCGATTGATTTCGGATCGATTTTCACCAGCTCAGCCAGTGGATCTTGCAGACGGCGTGCGATAGATACCGCTCCGCGAATCGACACGTCCAAGTCTGGGAACTCTTGCGCCGCGAGCTCAGACGCTGAATAAACGGATGCGCCTGCTTCGCTGACGATAACTTTTTGGCCTTTGACCTCAGGGAACTGACGCTGAACATCTAAATAGAAGCGCTCAGTTTCGCGAGATGCGGTGCCATTACCAATCGCCACCAGTTCCACGTTGTGTTTGATACACAGCGCTGCCACTGAGGCGGCGGCTTTTGCGGCCTGTCCGGTGTGTGGATAGATGGTGTCTGTTGCGACGAGTTTACCTGTGCCATCGACTACGGCCACTTTAACGCCAGTACGTAAACCGGGATCGAGGCCCATCGTTGCTCGCATACCTGCCGGAGCAGCCATAAGCAGGTCGTGCATATTGCGGGCGAAAACGTTAATGGCTTCATCTTCGGCACGTTCGCGCAAGGTGCCCATTAGCTCAGTTTCAAGATGCAGCAACACTTTGATACGCCAAGTCCAGTTCACCACCGCTTTGCGCCAAGCATCAGCCGGTGCATTGTTTAGGCGTAAACCTAAATGATCGATAATGATTTGTTCGCAATAGCTTTCGCGTGGGGCTTGTTCAAACTGAGGATCGGCGTTCAGGGAGAGTTGTAATACTCCCTCGTTGCGGCCGCGGAACATGGCCAGTGCGCGGTGAGAAGGGACATTGGCAATCGGCTCGTGATGATCGAAGTAGTCACGGAATTTTGCACCCTCTTCCTCTTTGCCTTCAATCACTTTGGAAACCAGATGAGCATTTTTCCAGAGGTAGTTACGCACTTTAGCCAGCAGTGCGGCATCCTCAGAGAAACGCTCCATCAGAATATAGCGAGCGCCATCGAGCGCGGCTTTGGTGTCGGCAACGCCTTTATCGGCATCAACGTAGCGGGCGGCCAGCGTTTCAGGATCTTGCTGCGGGTCTTGCCACAGCGAATCGGCCAGCGGCTCAAGGCCTGCTTCAATCGCGATTTGCCCACGGGTGCGGCGCTTAGGCTTGAAGGGAAGATATAAATCTTCCAGCTCGGTTTTGCTCATGGTGCCCTTGATGGCACCGGCAAGCTGTTCGGTCAGTTTGCCCTGATCGTCGATAGATTTCAGAATGGTAGCTCGACGTTCTTCCAGCTCGCGCAGATACCCCAAACGGGTTTCTAACTGGCGTAGCTGGGTATCATCTAAACCGCCGGTGACTTCTTTACGGTAGCGAGCAATAAAAGGGACGGTGTTCCCTTCGTCCAAGAGGCGAATGGCGGAATCAACCTGCTCTGGTCGCGCTTGCAGTTCACTCGCAATAATGCGGCTCAATGAATCATTCATAGAATCAGTATGTCCGTAAGTTTAAAAATTATGGGCAAGTATATACTTTTTGATGCATAAACATGCCAGCTCAAGGGGCCGCGAAGCGCTCGGATAATGCCGAATTATGCTTTCGGATATTCAATCTCATTGATGTACCACACCGCTTCACCTACCGGCGTGGTCACGGTAACCGCATCGCCAACCTCTTTTTTAGCAATGCGCGCGCCATCGGTGAGTCGATAGAGATATAGTCTTTCTGGCCGAAAATTTCATCGTAGCCAACGATACGAAAACGCTTAATGACGCCTTCATCATTTTCGACTTCTACCCACGCGCCGAAGAACACCTTCCCATCCTGCTGTGGTGAATAGTCAACGATGCGCAGTTGCTCAAGGCATTTAGTGAGATAGCGGACTCGACGGTCGATTTCGCGTAGGCGCTTTTTATTATATTGATAGTCTGCGTTTTCGCTGCGGTCGCCGAGGCTGGCTGCCCATGTCACTTTCTTTGTCACTTCAGGACGCTCTTCGCGCCACAAATAATCTAGCTCCTGCTTGAGCTTTTCGTAGCCGCCGCGTGTAATCAGTTGCGTTTTCATTCTTTGCTGCCCTGTAAAACACATGAAAAAGAAGTCGAGGTATTCATTTCTGCCTGCATGAGGCGGGGATGGAACGTTATATCACGAATCGTAAGATTACAATTCGCGGCGAGAAGCTTCATCTTGCGATGCTGATTTGATCGCATTTTTGCCATAATAAGTGTAATAACTGCCCGTAAGCATAAGATAAATAACCTTTGTAACAATTTAGGCTAGAATATAAACCATTATCTGCTGTCTCAATTGCCACAGTTTCTGAACAATAGGCATCCTTAAAAAGATCGCTTTAATTATATCGGCTCAGCGTGTCGGGCATACAGCCTTTGGCGCCTTTGGGAGTACACCATGCAAGAGAACTACAAGATTTTAGTTGTTGATGATGACATGCGCCTACGTGCGTTGTTAGAGCGCTACCTGACCGAGCAAGGTTTTCAGGTGCGTAGTGTCGCCAACGCCGAGCAAATGGATCGCTTGCTAACCCGTGAATCTTTCCACCTGATGGTGCTGGATTTAATGCTACCGGGCGAAGATGGTTTGTCTATCTGCCGCCGTCTGCGCAGCCAAAGCAACCCAATGCCGATCATTATGGTAACGGCCAAAGGTGAAGAGGTCGATCGTATCGTTGGGCTGGAAATTGGTGCCGACGACTACATTCCTAAGCCGTTTAACCCGCGTGAGCTGCTGGCTCGTATCCGTGCGGTGTTACGCCGCCAGGCCAATGAATTGCCGGGTGCGCCGTCTCAAGAAGATGCGGTGATCTCCTTTGGTAAATTCAAACTGAATCTCGGTACGCGCGAGATGTTCCGTGAAGATGAGCCTATGCCATTAACCAGCGGCGAATTTGCGGTGCTTAAAGCGTTAGTGAGTCATCCGCGTGAGCCACTGTCTCGCGATAAGCTGATGAATCTGGCCCGTGGCCGTGAATACAGCGCGATGGAACGTTCTATCGACGTGCAAATTTCACGCTTGCGCCGCATGGTTGAAGAAGATCCTGCACATCCTCGCTATATCCAAACCGTTTGGGGTTTGGGCTACGTCTTTGTGCCGGACGGCAGTAAAGCATGAGGCGACTGCGCTTCTCGCCGCGTAGCTCATTTGCCCGCACGTTGTTGCTGATTGTCACCTTACTGTTTGTCAGTTTGGTGACAACCTATTTGGTGGTGCTGAATTTCGCGATTCTGCCTAGCCTACAGCAATTTAATAAGGTGCTGGCGTATGAAGTCCGTATGTTGATGACGGACAAGCTACAGCTTGAGGATGGTACACAGCTGGAGGTTCCTCCGGCGTTTCGGCGCGAAATTTATCGTGAGCTGGGCATTTCTCTGTATACCAATTCTGCGGCGGAGGAGAGTGGTCTGCGCTGGGCGCAGCACTATCAATTCCTCAGCCAGCAGATGGCGCAGCAGCTGGGCGGCCCAACCGATGTTCGCGTTGAAATAAGTAAGAACACACCGGTGGTGTGGCTCAAAACGTGGTTATCGCCTGATATTTGGGTGCGCGTTCCGCTGACGGAAATCCATCAGGGAGACTTCTCTCCGCTGTTCAGATATACCTTGGCGATTATGCTGCTGGCGATTGGTGGCGCATGGCTGTTCATTCGCATTCAGAACCGACCCTTGGTGGAACTTGAACATGCCGCCATACAGGTGGGGAAAGGACATATACCCCCGCCGCTGCGTGAATATGGCGCGTCTGAAGTTCGCTCCGTGACGCGGGCATTTAACCAAATGGCGGCAGGGGTTAAGCAACTTGCCGACGATCGTACCCTGCTGATGGCGGGCGTGAGCCACGATTTACGCACGCCGCTGACGCGTATTCGTTTAGCGACGGAGATGATGAGCAGCGAAGATGGCTATCTGGCGGAATCGATAAACAAAGATACCGAAGAGTGCAATGCCATCATTGAGCAGTTCATTGACTATCTGCGCACTGGGCAGGAAATGCAGACCGAGATTTGCGATCTGAACGGTATTTTGGCCGAAGTCGTGGCCGCTGAAAGCGGTTATGAACGGGTGATCGACACCGATCTTGCTGAAGGTGAACTGCTGGTTGATGTGCATCCGCTGTCGATTAAGCGTGCTGCGGTCAATATGGTGGTTAACGCTACCCGCTACGGTAACGGCTGGATTAAAGTGAGCAGCGGCACTGAAGGCAAAAGGGCATGGTTCCAAGTGGAAGATGACGGCCCTGGTATCGCTCCAGAGCAGTTAGCGCATCTCTTCCAACCTTTCGTGCGGGGCGAAAGTGCCCGAACAACCAGCGGAACAGGGCTGGGGCTGGCGATCCTGCAACGTATTATCGACGGGCACTCTGGTAGCTTGGATATCGGCACCAGCGAACGCGGTGGGCTGCGTATCCGCGCATTGTTATTGATGCCTGAGTCAGATCCTCTTACAGCGCATGACTCAAAATCAAGTCATAAAAAGAAAGACAAAGAGTCTCATCACTGATGATTCATCGTCTTTGCCGATGTGAATAAGTTGAGATAAACACGCTAGAAAAATAAAAGGAGCCAAATGGCTCCTTTTGTATTTTTACCGCTAAATCAAACCTTAGGGCCGACTTTCACCAGTGCCGCACCTGCTGGCGTGTCGGTGTATTTATCAAAGTTAGTGACAAAACGCTGCGCCAGATCTTGCGCTTTTTCCTGCCACTGCTCTTTGCTGGCGTAGGTATCGCGTGGATCCAGAATGTCAGGATTCACACCCGGCAGCGCCGTGGGTACTGCCAGATCGAAAATTGGTAGCGTGAAGGTTTCAGCGTTATCAATCTCGCCGCTCAGAATGGCATCGATAATGGCGCGCGTATCTTTGATAGAAATACGTTTGCCGGTTCCGTTCCACCCGGTATTCACCAGATAGGCCTGAGCGCCCGCCGCTTGCATGCGCTTAACCAGCACTTCTGCATATTTGGTTGGATGCAGAGACAGGAATGCAGCACCGAAACAGGCGGAGAAGGTAGGCGTTGGTTCTGTTACGCCACGTTCGGTACCAGCCAGTTTGGCGGTAAACCCAGACAGGAAGTGATACTGAGTTTGGTCTGCGGTTAAGCGAGAAACCGGTGGCAGCACGCCAAATGCGTCGGCGGTTAAGAAAATAACCTTCTTCGCGTGGCCCGCTTTTGAAACCGGCTTAACAATGTTCTGGATATGGTAAATCGGGTAAGAAACGCGGGTGTTTTCAGTTTTTGAACCGTCGTTAAAATCGACCGTGCCATCTTCCAGCACGACCACGTTCTCCAGCAGTGCATCGCGGGTGATCGCGTGGTAGATATCTGGTTCAGCCTCTTCAGACAGCTTGATGGTTTTCGCGTAGCAACCGCCTTCGAAGTTAAATACGCCGTCATCGTCCCAGCCGTGCTCATCATCGCCGATGAGCTGGCGCTTTGGATCGGTTGAAAGCGTTGTTTTACCCGTGCCAGACAGGCCGAAGAAAATCGCCACGTCGCCTTTTTCGCCCACGTTGGCAGAGCAGTGCATAGACGCGATATTTTTCAGCGGCAGCAGGTAGTTCATGATGGAGAACATCCCTTTCTTCATTTCGCCGCCGTACCACGTACCGCCGATCAGCTGGATGCGTTCAGTAAGGTTAAACGCAACAAAGTTCTCAGAGTTTAATCCCTGTTCTTTCCACTGCGGGTTGGTGCATTTGGCGCCGTTCATCACGATGAAATCGGGCTTGAAGCTCGCCAGTTCTTCGTCAGTAGGGCGGATAAACATGTTTTTAACGAAATGAGCCTGCCATGCGACTTCGGTAATGAAACGAACGCTTAGGCGGGTGTCGCTGTTTGCTCCGCAGAATGCATCGACAATGAATAAACGCTTACCTGAAAGCTCTTTGGTGACGAGCGATTTCAGATGCTGCCAAGTTTCAACGGAAAGAGGGTGGTTATCGTTTTTGCCTTTCCCTTGATCTGACCACCAAACGGTATCGCGAGTCACATCGTCGCGCACAATGTACTTATCTTTCGGTGAACGACCGGTGAAAATCCCAGTATCAACGGCAACTGCGCCAAGCGTTGTTACTGTTCCGCGTTCATATCCCTCTAGATTAGGAGCGGTTTCTTCTTGGAAGAGCAGGTCATAGCTAGGGTTGTAGATGATCTCAGCTGCGTCAGTAATTCCATATTCTGCTAAATCCTGTGGGGTTAAGCCTTTCGTATGCATGACACTACTCCTTTCCTTGTAAGATTAGATTTTTTACTAGGTCTAGTGTCAAAGATTGGAGCCTGTTTAACCGAGAGAACCATCAAAAAAAACAATTTTCATCCGGCTTTCATTCAGTTATGAGATGGATGCCACGGAATTTGCGCGTAGATAATCTATATATGCTGAGCAGGATCAATGAAAAAGCCCGCACAATGGCGGGCTTCGTGTTTGGCATGACGACATTAATGCTTAATGAACGCACTCGTCGTTGTGGTTTTGTCCACCTGCCAGTAATGATTCGATATCAATTTTATCAAATACATAGTGGTTACCGCAGTAATCACAGTGCATATCGATGTTGCCATCTTCTTCTAACATGTGGTTCAGCTCTTCCACTGGAACGGTCAGCAGTGCGCTGGCGCTGCGCTCGCGTGAACAGGTGCAGCGGAAAGTGACGTCTTGTGGCTCATACAGGGTGACTTCTTCCTGATGATAAAGACGATAAAGCACTTCGTTTGCTGGAAGACCGAACAGCTCTTCAGATTTTACCGTCGCGGTCAGCTGAGCCAGATGCGATAAATCTTCCACGTTATTCGGCTGTGCAGGCATGATTTGCAACAACATACCGGCTGCACATGCATTGCCATCGTGCTCACCGGTACGGATGAACAAACGGGTTGGCAGCTGTTCAGACTGCATGAAATAGGCTTCTAAGCATTCAGCCAGCGTTTCACCTTCTAGGCCAACTACGCCCTGATAACGCTCGCCTTCGCTTGGTGTGATGGTAATAACCATCACCGCATTGCCTAACATTTCACGCATGCTGCTGCCTTCGGCGATATCGCCCTGCAAACGTGCAACGCCGCGCATTTCCTGCTGGTTGTTACCGTTGATGACGGCCATTTTCAATGGGCCATCGCCCTGAAGCTGAACGGTGATGTCACCGTCAAATTTCAGCGTAGCGGTCAGAAGGCTAGTGGCAACCAACAGTTCGCCCAGCAGCGTTTGTACCGGTGCCGGATAGCTGTGGTTTTCGAGCATCTGCTGGAAAGTGTGGCTGGCGGTGACCAGCTCGCCGCGAACGGCCATATTTTCAAACAGATAGCGATGTAATTGGTCGTGATTAGACATGGTTTTCTCTCTTAGGACTGCCGGTTTATCCAGCTAGCCGTTTTTAAATTTATTCGTTTGAAGCTTGTTCGCTTTTAAATTTCAGCAACGTGCGACGCTCTTTTTTGTCAGGGCGGCGATCGGGATGCGGCATGGTTAGCGCATTCATCTTGCGTGCGAGTGCAACCTTTTCGCGGTTTTCAATGCTGGCCGCTGTTTCTTCATAAAGCTGCTGAGCATCGGCGGCGCCGCGTCGCTGTGCCGTGAGCGCGGTGACGATAACGGTTCGATCGTCATTGCCTTGGCGTAGCTTAATTTCAGCGCCAATCTCTACGGATTTGCTGGGCTTACCGCGCTGTCCGTTGTAGTGGACTTTGCCACCGTCGACCATGTCGCGGGCAATGGCGCGGGTTTTATAGAACCGTGCGGCCCAGAGCCATTTATCCAAACGAATGGCGCTGTCTTCCTGTTCGTTCTTACCTTTCATGTCGGCTCCTACCTGTATGAGTTCGCCCAAGGTGCCGAGCTTTCGCTGCCGCAGCGAACTACTGTGGCTGAAAGGCTGGCAATAATGTACGGTAATCATTCATGGACGGATGGCGTGAGAATTGCTTTTCGGCCATGCTTGAGTCCGGGTTGCGAACACCAAGGCAGTAGCGAATACCATAGCTTTGGGCTGCATCCAGAATGGGTTCGGCATCATCGACAAACAGCGTAGTTGCAGGATTAAAACCAGTACGTTTTTGTACCGCCTGCCACAGTCGCTGATCTTCCTTCGGATAACCAAATGTGTGGGTGGAAAATAATAAATCAAGATGCTGATCGAGTCCGGTGTGCTGCAACTTCACCGCAAGCCCGTGTGGATGGGCGTTAGTCAGCAAAATAGTTTTTCTGCCGCTGGCACGAAGTGCCTCTAAAAACGGTTGAGTATCTTGGCGTAAACGCGCACGAGCGCCAACTTCGGAGGTCATTTGATAGATATCTAAGTCTAGACGATCGCTCCAATAGTCAAAGCAGTACCAATTCAGCGTATGTTGCACCGCGTTATATTCATGGCGGATGAGTTTTTTGGCTTCATCAAGCGTAATGCCGCGGCGCTCGCTCAGAGTCTGTGGCACCAGATTAAGCCAAAAGTAGCTGTCAAACTCCAGATCAAGCAATGTTCCATCCATATCTAGCAATACGGTTTCGATTTCTTGCCAATTAAAATTCGGCTGATGGTTCAGGGTAGGGGACATACAGGCTCCTGCTAGATAGGCGAAAAGGCCAGCGGATGCTGGCCTTAAGGAATTATATTTTTACTCGAGTGGCTTGTCATGCCAGCCCTTGAAATTAACGGCGCGGGGCGGTATCAAAAGGCATGATGTTATGGTTAATGCACTGGTCGTAGTAACGTTGTATCTCAGGAATACGATTCATCGATTTCTGTATTCTGAACATAAACATCAGTGCGTTAACGATAATAATCAGCGTCACAGCGAGCAGCAGTGCGCAGGTTAAGATGTATCGCCATAGCGTTAGGCCGTCGGGTTCGCTGTGCAACATAATATGCCGAGTACCGTTGGCATCGGTACTTAGCTCGGTGATCACGCCGCTGGCTTTAAACGGGGTAGCCAGTAGCTGCTGTGAGAGTGACTCCAGCTCACGCCACTGATCGATAGCCGTGTAATCGTAGAGTGAAATGGCAGGCTGTGGATGATTTACCAACTGCTTACCTTCATCGCTGATAATCAAAAACCCGCCCGGCGGCGTTGCGGTGAGTGACTGTGCGGCCTGATGCGTCTCGCGATAATAGAACGAAGAGACGGCGCTATTGACGATGTTTGATAATAGCTGGGCACTCGCCGGACGTAGCAGCACGTTCACGCCGTCCAGCCCCCCGTTTTGCGCTTTTTTCAGCAGTGCGCTCCATGATTTGCTGTTGCCAAGATTCACCAGCGAATTTTTTAGTCTTGTGCATTCAGACTGTTGCGCACAGAGATCTTCGGTTCGCAAAACGATATCAGCAAAGTCATCTAGCAAGATCATGCCGGATTTTTGAATTGCGCTAGCCAGTCCTGGGTTAACTTTCTGATCTTCATTGTTCGCGTTTAGCTGGCGATTCACCGTCGCAAGCAATGCCGCGGCGTTATCTACGATATCAGACGCGGGTGCAGACATTGGGGTTGCGTTGCTCCAGTAAATCGCCGAGCAATCAAAAGGCATAAAGGGATAGCGCACTCCGTCTTGATAGGACGCGGGAACACGGCACATGCCGGTACCTTGAATGTTTAAGGTATCCCCAACGTGCAGCGGCAGCGCAGCCAGCGATTTCACGCTATTCACATCAACGCTGTGTGTTCCATGTAACCACGCGGAGCTGAGTTTGAATGGGATGCTGAGAGGCTGAGTCGTGAGCAGCAACGTGAGCGTAAGAAGCGCTCCACCGAGCAGCACGATATTGCGTCCCCAGCGCTGCAGGGGAAAGTTTTTAACCTCATCGTGCAGTGAGAGGAAACGCCCCTGACGCACCACGTGCCGACTGAGATACATCTCGATATCGGTTTTATGCCCGAGATCTTTTTGAATATAGTTCTGCCAATGTGCGGGATAGATGAGATCTAAGGTGCCTAGAGATACGTTGTTGATTTGCCCAACGTTAGACTCGCCAAATAACCCCCAGCGTTTGGGGATCCCGCGGATGCAGTGGATTTCTTTCAGATCGCGTTCGGAAGGGCGACTGTACAAGCGCCAAATACCCCATGCGATAAGCCCCGTGGCAACGGTGAGCAGCCACGGCATCAAGGCGTTAGGGCTCATGAGGCTGGCATACAGCATGAGTAATGCCACCACGATGACGATAGATTCGCGAATACCGCCTTGCTGGCTGAGCTGGTACTCCAACTGGGTTTCTTTGCGAACGCCTTGCAGCTCGACTTTTTCACTTTCGGTTTGGCGAATTGAAGCGCTGCTGGTGCTATCGGGAGGAGGAAGCAAATCCTCGTGTGCTGCGTCAACCAACGAGTGGCCGTTGATGGAGATAACCAAAGGAATGCTGTGAGTTTTGATCACCTCAAGCTGGTTATCGTCGGCGATATATTGTTCCCAAAAAACGGGCAGGTGAACCTCAATATTATCAAGGTAATAGCGTCTTTTATTGGGATCGTCGGTGGTCAGTTCGTAGCGGGTTATCGCATGGACGAGCGGGTAAACGCGATCCCCCTGAGGCATCAGGCGATGTTGAGCTACGGGCATGGGTGCATGAGAAGAACCTGAAGGAGAGTCTAGCTTATTGAGATATTGCTCAATGGCCTGAAGTTCATCTTTTTGCAGTTTGCGCAGTTTAGTTTTAAGAAATGGGAAAGATGTTGTTAATAAGGCAGATTTTTTCATCTTAGACCAATAGGCACATCCGGCAATCAGCAGGCAAAGGATCAGTAGGATTGATGCGATAGCTGGTGCGCTCATGCCGACCCCGTTTGGTAATCATCACCTTTCCACCTTGTCCAAAAGGACATTATACTGATGAATTATAAAGCGAATATAAATATATGTTATGAAATGATTTTATTTATAGTTTTGCAAAGATTGTCGCATATTTAAGTAAAAAGGTTAGCAGTCGGAGCCTGCTGATTATATCGGCATTATCCGATTTTTCTCATGTGTGGCAAGTAATAGCGGCTTATTGGGTAGAATTTTTTGACTCTGGCTGGCTGGAAACAAGACTGCAAAATATACTCAACAATTGTTGCGAATCTCACACCTTCTGCGCACAATGCAGAGTAGCTAATTACTGTGATCTGCATCTATAAACGAAAATATCGAATCAAAATATGTCGCCTGTCAGTCGCCATTCCCATGATTTGGATAGTGCAGTATTACGATAATCGACGGGAAACCATTAATTCGGGGCCATCATGGAAAAACTCCCACAAAAGCCAAAAATTCTCAGCGTGGAAACCATTGCACGCTCACGCCTGTTTAATGTGGAGTCGGTGGACTTAGAGTTTAGCAATGGTGTGCGCCGCGTGTATGAGCGTATGCGTCCCTCTGAGCGCGAAGCCGTGATGATTGTGCCTATCCTCGGTGACGACCTACTGCTGATCCGCGAATATGCTGTCGGGATTGAGAGCTATGAACTTGGTTTTCCTAAAGGGCTGATTGATCCTGGCGAAGACATTTTTCAGGCGGCAAATCGAGAGTTAATGGAAGAGGCGGGTTTTGGTGCCGAGCAGTTCACTTTTTTGCATAAGCTGACGATGGCTCCTTCCTATTTTTCCAGTCGGATGAATATTGTTTTGGCCGAAGACCTTTTCCCTGAGCGTTTGGAAGGGGATGAGCCAGAACAGATGCCGGTTGTGCGCTGGCCGATCGCGCGCATGATGGAGCTGCTTGACGATCCTGATTTCCGCGAAGCGCGCAGCGTAAGCGCGTTGTTCTTAGTGCGAGAGCTTTTGGCTGCGCGAGCCGTTAAGGCTGGCTGATTTACGTCAGCGCGAAATATAAAAAAGGGGCCAATTGGCCCCTTTGTCATTTCAGTGGTTCTGCACTAGAACAGTTCGTGGCTTTCGCCACCGCTGTCGGTCACCGTGGTGCCTGCTTCATGTACCGAGTACTCCGTTGGCTGAGTGCCATCGATAAAGTATTCAGACTTGCTGCCAGCGCCTCCGCCTGAGAGTTTGCCGGTGTATTTGTCGATAGTGACGCTAACAATACCCGGAGGTGGTGCCATTTTCTGCTCAGGAACGCCTTCTAATGCGGCTTTCATAAAGTCATCCCACGCTGGCTGGGCGCTTTTCGCACCGCCTTCGCCGCCGGAGATTTGATCTTTAATTGCGCCAGACGCGGTGGTTCGGCCTAAATCGCGACGATGATCGTCAAAACCAATCCAAACGCTGGTCACGATATCTGGGCCATAGCCAGAGAACCACGCATCTTTTGAACTGTTGGTCGTACCGGTTTTACCACCGATATCATGACGTTTCAGATCACGCCCTGCACGCCAGCCGGTACCCATCCAGCCGCCACCGGGCTCACCCCAGATATTGCTGTTGAGTGCGTCATGCATCAGGAACGCCAGCGGCGTGTTGATCACATGCGGTGCGTATTGTTGATCCGAATCCTGACTCATCTGCGCTGGTGTAACTTGCTCAAGCTGAGGCATCGGCACCGCCGCGTTAGCGTTGCTATCCTGAGAGACGGCGACGTTTTCGACGCTGTCATCGGTAAGCGCAACGGCTTTTGGCGTTTGCCCATAAATCACTGGCAAATTACAGCTTTCGCAAACAACCTTCGGTTTAGCTTCGAAGACCACTTTATCTTCACCGTCGATAATTTTGGTGATGAAGTAAGGGTCAATTAAGTAACCGCCGTTAGCAAATACCGCATAGCCGCGAACCAGCTGCATTGGGGTAAACGACGCAGAACCTAACGCTAAGGATTCGGTATGCACGATATTTTGCGCAGGGAAGCCGAAGCGCTGCAGATATTCCGCTGCATAATCTACTCCCATCGCACGCATCGCACGCACCATCACCACGTTCTTCGATTCACCTAAGCCCTGACGCAGGCGAATTGGGCCTGCATACGTTGGCGGTGAGTTCTTAGGACGCCAATCGGTGCCTGCACCCGCATCCCAGCGAGAGATCGGTAAGTCGTTCAGAATCGATGCCAGCGTTAAGCCTTTGTCCATCGCTGCCGTATACAAGAACGGCTTGATGTTAGAGCCCGCTTGGCGCAGAGCCTGAGTGACGCGGTTAAATTTACTTTGGTTGAAGTCAAAACCACCCACCAGTGCTTTAACGGCACCGTCTTGCGGGTTAAGGGAAACCAGCGCCGAGTTCACATCTGGAACCTGCGCCAACCACCATTTCTGCTCTTCATCCTGACGAACCCAAATTTGCTGGCCCGGCTGAATCACATCGTTGACGCGACGCGGCGTAGGGCCTTGAACGCGATCGGTTTTGAACGGACGCGCCCAGCGAACTGTCGCCATTGGTAGCGTGACATTATCGCCGTTGGCAAGCATGACGGTGGCTTCATCTGCGCTGGATTCAGTGACAACCGCAGGCAGCAATGGCCCATAGGTTGGCAATGTTTTGAGCGAGTTCATGATTTGCTCACGCGACCATGTTGGCTGACCCACTTTCCACAGCACATTAGACGGCCCACGGTAGCCGTGGCGCATGTCATAGGCGATAACGTTGTTACGTAACGCGCTTTGAGCGGCTAATTGCAGGCGCTTGGTGACGGTGGTGTAAACCTTATAGCCATCGGTATAGGCATTTTCACCGTACTGTTTCAGCATCTCCTGACGCACCATTTCAGACAGATAAGGTGCAGAGAAGTCGATTTCTGGCCCGTGGTAGCGCGCTTCTAACGGCTCGCTACGTGCTTGGTCATATTCAGCGCGAGTGATGTATTTCTCGTCCAACATGCGGCTCAGTACCACGTTACGGCGAGCTAAGGCACGGTCATGAGAATACAGCGGGTTAAAGGTTGACGGTGCTTTTGGCAGACCGGCAATCATGGCAATTTCGCTCAGCGTCAGCTGATCGACGGTTTTGCCAAAATAGACCTGTGCAGCAGCGCCAACGCCGTAGGCACGGTAACCCAGATAAATTTTATTGAGATACAGGTCGAGAATTTCATCTTTAGTCAGCAGTTGCTCAATGCGGATCGCAAGGAAGGCCTCTTTGATCTTACGCATCAGCGTGCGTTCTGGACTCAGGAAGAAGTTTCTCGCCAGCTGTTGGGTAATGGTACTCGCACCTTGCGAGGCATGACCTGTGAATAACGCCACGGAAGCGGCGCGGAAAATCCCCACCGGGTCAACACCGTGATGTTCGAAGAAGCGACTGTCCTCAGTCGCAATAAAGGCATTCACCATCTGCGGCGGAACTTGTTTCAGCGGCAGAGGTACACGGCGTTTTTCACCGTATTGCGCGATGAGATACCCATCGGCGCTATAGACTTGCATCGGTGTTTGCAGACGGACGTCTTTAAGCGTCGCGACATCGGGCAGCTGTGGCTCAACGTATTTGTATAGACCAAATACTGTGGCCGCTCCCAGCAGAATGCAACAGACTGCAAGAATGATTAGATACTTTACGAACTTCACCTAGAATTTCCCATCACTTGTCAATTGGGCAGTTTATAAACAAACGCGCAGTAGTATAAAGGCAACCCAGCACGGAGGATACGTTCTTTTCTTTCATTGACGATACGGAGATCGCTGCATATGTTCGCACGGACTTGGCAGTTAGGGATAGATATTCAGCCTCGGACATTTTGTGCCGTGGCAGTCAGTTATCAGCGTAAAGGCTGGCAGCTCAGGCGTTGGTGGCAGTTTTCATCACACATAAATGTGGTCGAAAGTGGACGATTATGCCAATCGGAATGGCTGAATAATCGACTTTCTGACCTACGCCGCCAGCTTCCCGGTAGAACATCAGTACGTATCGGCCTATCGCCGGAAATCATTATGCAGCAAAGCATTTCAACGCCCGAGATGAGTTTGCCCATCAACCTACAGCGCAACATTCTTGATTTAGCCGCCGAGCGAAGCCTTATGCTGCCTCGATCTGAGTTTGTCTGCGACTACACGCGTTTGCCCTCCCACCCGAAAGCATGGCTGATGACCGCTGTGCGCCAGCAAGATATGCACGATTGGCAAACCCCATTGATTGCTGCCGGTCTGACACCGAACGTTGCGGATATCACCCCTTGCGCGCTACGGCGAGCGGCGGCTCTCAGCGGGCAGTCGCCAACGGCATTATTGCTGCATGTGGGGGAATATGTGCTGACGTGGACTGCGCCTTTCTCTCAGCCGCTGGCGTTTGGGTTTATCGCGCGCCAAAGCGGTGAGTCGATGCCTGAACTGATCGAACGAGCCGTTGCGCATGCAGGGCTTCAAGGGATCGACAGCCCAGAAGTACTCACTTGTGGAACTAACAACGCCTCAGGCTGGTCGCCATTTCGAGCGCTGACTTACCTACAACCGCCTTTGCCCTCGCAGCCGGAGATGTTTGCTTTGGCCGTCGGGTTGGCGTTGTGCGAGGAGAGAACTTCATGGAGCAGATAAACCTTTGCCCTTGGTTTTCGATTTTGCGCACTCAGCGGCTACGGCTTTGTATGCTGTGCTTCGCGGCTGTGGTGGCTATTTTGATATTGATAGCCATCTATTCCGCTTATCAAGTGCATCGCCAAGTTCAACGTTGGGAGGCTGCAACAGCCGTGTCGCAACGACAGAGCCAGCAGTTACAGCATCAGCAGGTTCAACTCGCCGCGTGGACGCTACAGGCAAAAAATCAGCTGCGCCAGAATCAACAATCTGAGCGCAACCGCGAAAACGATCGGCAGATCCTAGCCTTTATTTTAGCGCTACAACGCCGTATTCCGGCGCAGGTGTGGCTGACACGTCTTTCATGGCATGCAAATCGCTTAGCCATTGAAGGGGTGACGTCAACACCGGCCGCCGTTTCAGCCTTTACACAACACCTGCATCAAAGCGCCGTTTTGCCCGAGCTGCAACTCATGAAAATGAGCGTGGCCGAATCAGGGCTACAAAAATTTTTGCTTGAAGGTGGTCAGCATGAATAGCGCTACAGAGTATGTAATTGATTGGTTATGTGAGTTAAGCCAACAGCGTTTTTATGCGGTTGTCTGTGCCATCTTCCTGTCTTGCAGCGCGCTAGGTGGGTTTGGCGTGGTCGCGTTGTCTCAACGGGCTGAATCATCTTCTTGGCAACGTCAGCAAGATGCACAAGCCGCGTGGGAGCGATTGAGTATTCATGTCTTAAGCCAGCAGGCCTCACTGTTGCAGCTTTCTATTAATGCCATATCGATAAAACCGTTAGCGGCGCAGTGTGCTGATTTGCCCGTTGGTGAACGTTTTTCTCAACAGATGGCGTGACAGAAAGAACCGAAAGTTCATGGCGAAAAGGGAGCCGGTTGGGGGATCAAAGGCTCGCTAAGCTTCTCTCAGCTTGTGCAGTTAGTGAATGAACTGGCTAGCTGTGCTCGGTTCATCACACGGCTAGAGCTTGAGTCGGAATCTGAAACGATCTCAGGACAGCTCTCACTCGCGGGAGAGGGAATATGAAGAGTCATGGCTGGCAAGTTCCTGTGTTTGTATGCCTAGGCGTTATATCGGTTAGCTCCTCTCAGGCGGAAAGAGATCCTTTTCATCCTTTGATACCGCCATCAATATCCGTTGAGACTGACACTGGGCGGGTTTTGGGCGTGATTGGTGATGGCCGCTGTTGGCGAGTGTGGGTGGCTTCAACGAGCGGGGGCGCAATGGTTGCTGTGCCGTTGTTCTCGCCGCGTAGTGATGTGGAAGATGCATCGAAAAATAATGAGTTTTCGGTGTTCGAAAAACCGGCTGTTTATCCGTTTAGTTGTCCGGCGATAAGCGCTGAAAGGGAGTCCATGGAATGAAAAAGGTGAAAAAGGAATTTTGGTATGGTTGTTTGCTCTGGCTTAGCGCTTTTTCGGCACTCTCTGCGCCGTCGCGTGATAGCACCCCAATAACCCTTACCTTCTTTGACGCGCCTTTGGTTAACGTGCTGCAGGCGCTAGCGGATAATCGCCACCTTAATTTAATGGTGAGTGACGAGGTTAAAGGAAATACCTCAGTGAAATTGGTTGATGTACCGTGGCAGCGGGCATTACAAGCAATAGCACGTATGAATCAGTTATCGATTGAACAAACGGGCAATATTCTCTTTGTACAGACAGCGGAGAGCGTTGATAGGCACCTGGAGTTGGTGCATAAAAAACAGCAGCAAGAGAAAGATCTGGAGAAAACGTCTGTTTCCATTGCGTTGCAGCAGGCGGATGTGGATGCCGTGGTCAAAAGCCTGACGCAACAAAAAAGTGGGTTGTTAAGCGCACAGGGCAGTATCAGCGCCGATCCGCGCACCAACACGATTTTGGTGCGGGACTTTCCCGAAAATACCCGAGCGGCTCAGGCTTGGATCGCAGAGCTCGATCAACCCGTTTCACAGGTGCAGTTAACCGCGCATATTGTGACCATCAATCGTGAAAGCTTGAATGAGCTAGGGATTCGTTGGGGAACTACAGAGCCTGAAGATAGCGCGACGTCTGACTCAAGCGGCTTTCGGCTGAACCAATTCAACATGGGGTTGCCGGTGGAAGGGCGTGCATTTAACGCTGGTTTTCAAGTTGCGCGCATTGGTGGTCGCTTATTAGAGCTGGAGCTTTCGGCTCTGGAAAAAGAGGATAACGTGGAAATTATTGCCAGTCCTCACCTGATGGCGACAAATTTACAGACGGCAAGTATCAAACAAGGTACTGAAATTCCTTATGAGGTTTCTAGCGGTGCCAGTGGATCGACCTCGATAGAATTTAAAGAGGCGGTGTTGGGGATGGAGGTCACGCCTCGGGTGATGCGAAATGGAAAAATCACGCTGATGTTACAGATCACGCAAAATATGCCGGGTAGGAGTATTAAGCAGGGTGATGGAGAAGCTTTGGCCATTGATAAGCAGGAGATCAAAACACAGGTCACCCTGAATGATGGCGAAACTGTTATCCTAGGCGGGATTTTTCAACGGCAAACTGTGCATGGAAAAACACAGGTGCCAAAATTGGGCGATGTTCCCTTACTTGGTGCGCTGTTTCGCGACTCAACGGAAGAGGCAAAACGGCGTGAACTGGTGATTTTTATCACGCCAAGATTGGTAAAAACGGAAATGCCCACTGCATTACTCAGGAATTAAGCATTCGATACTTTTTTGCTCAAAAGGTAGAAATTTTTATCACATGAATGGTTTCCGCGTTTGACGCTGCGCTTGATTTAGCTTACAAGGGTAGCGAATTAAGCACCGAGCTTTTCCGTACCCCGGCCAAAGCGTTATCGCCGTGAAGTAACCTTTGGCGTGCGCTGTGATTTATTCGGTTGCCAAACTACCTAGAGTGTTGAGATAATTTTTCGTCTGATCTCACACTATCGCTCATGAGGTTTCAGTTTAGGTCCCGTCGCTAATTTGATTGGCGGGGCGGGTTATCATTAACGAATTGTCTTAGTAGTACCGAAAAACATGGCAGAGAAACGCAATATCTTTCTGGTTGGGCCTATGGGTGCCGGCAAAAGTACTATTGGTCGTCAGTTAGCTCAGCAACTGAATATGGAGTTCTTCGATTCCGATCAAGAAATTGAGCGACGCACCGGCGCTGATGTTAGCTGGGTATTCGACGTGGAAGGTGAAGAAGGATTCCGCGATCGTGAAGAAAAAGTCATCAATGAACTGACTGAAAAACAAGGCATTGTTCTGGCAACTGGTGGTGGTTCCGTGAAATCTCGCGAGACTCGTAACCGCTTGTCAGCTCGCGGCGTGGTTGTTTATCTTGAAACCACTATCGAGAAGCAATTGGCTCGTACACAGCGTGATAAGAAACGTCCGTTGTTGCAGGTAGATACACCGCGTGAAGTGCTGGAAGAGTTGGCAAAAGAACGCAATCCACTGTACGAAGAAATTGCTGATGTGACCATCCGTACAGATGATCAAAGTGCTAAAGTTGTTGCTAACCAGATTATTCATATGCTGGAAAGTAACTAATAATACCCTTGTTACTTGGGTTATCGCGACGTTAGCTGTGTGCGTTCGCCGGAATAACTTACTCATGTAGGTTGGTCGGGGTTCGTTCACGTGCTGGCTTTCAGTTATCCCAGCTAATTTGGCTATACACTGAATTCTTAATCTGAAAAAGGTTCTGAGCACACCATGGAAAGGATTACCGTCACTCTTGGGGAGCGTAGCTACCCGATAACGATAGCCTCTGGTTTGTTTGAGGAGCCTGCTTCATTTCTGCCTTTAAAGGCAGGCGATCAGGCTATGTTAGTGACCAATGAAACACTGGCGCCAATATATCTTGAACGTGTCAAACATGCGCTTGAGCAGACCGGTGTTCGGGTAGATCAGGTGATCTTGCCGGACGGCGAGCAATACAAAACGTTGTCTGTGATGGAGCAAGTCTTTACTGCATTGCTGCAAAAGCCCCACGGGCGTGATACCACGCTTATCGCTTTGGGCGGCGGTGTTATTGGCGATCTAACCGGTTTTGCGGCTGCGTGCTATCAGCGCGGAGTGCGTTTCATTCAGGTGCCAACAACATTGTTGTCTCAGGTCGACTCTTCCGTTGGCGGGAAAACAGCCGTTAACCATCCACTGGGTAAGAACATGATCGGGGCCTTTTATCAGCCCGCGTCTGTCGTGGTGGATATCGACTGTTTGAAAACGCTGCCAGCGCGCGAACTTGCTTCAGGCTTAGCTGAGGTTATCAAGTACGGCATCATTCTTGATGGTGAATTCTTCGTATGGTTAGAAGAGCATCTGGATGAGCTATTGGCGCTTGATAATAAAGCTATGGCGTACTGCATTCGCCGCTGCTGTGAGCTTAAAGCTGAAGTCGTCGCCGCGGATGAGAAAGAGCAGGGTGTACGTGCACTGCTGAATCTTGGCCATACTTATGGCCATGCGATTGAAGCAGAAATGGGCTACGGTAATTGGTTACACGGTGAAGCCGTTGCGGCGGGTATGATGATGGCCGCTGAAACTGCGCGTCGTCTGGGCCAATTCAGCGAGGCAGATGTCGCTCGTGTAAGAACGTTAATTGCACGTGCTGGGCTACCAGTTACTGGGCCAAAAAGTATGACTCCAGAATCTTATTTACCACACATGATGCGTGATAAGAAGGTGCTGGCGGGTGAACTGCGTCTGGTGCTGCCAACAGCGATTGGTCAGTCAGAAGTACGTTCAGGCGTAGCCCATGAGATTGTCTTGGCTGCGATTGCGGATTGCCGCGGTTGATGATGTTGTTGAATCATTGAATATTGAATTGACCGGTGAGAATCAAAACGCCCCACCGGTTTTGCCTCTGACTGGAGGGTGGATATGGAAGAAGAAGAGTTCAAACCTGATGAAGATCTAAAGCCTGATGCAAGCGATCGTCGCCCGACGCGCACACGCAAGGCTCGTCCTTCAGCACCGAAATTAGCGGTATCTCGTCAACATATGATGATGGGGATTGGTATTTTAGTGCTGTTGGTGTTGATCATCGGCATTGGTTCAGCGTTGAAATCGCCTTCGAAAGGTGAGGCAGGCCAGCAGGCTAGCAACGGTGGAACCAAAGATATCAGCCTGTCGGGATCTTCTTCCTTATCCAATAATACGGCGAGTAATACCACTGATGCCCACGATGGCAGCGGTGTGAACAACTCCGGTATGATTGATCATTCCGCTGACGCTGGAAACGCGCCAGCCGCGCAGCCACAAGACGTGTCTGTTCCGCCGATTTCCAATACGCCAACTCAGGCTGCACCTGTTCAAGGTGAGCAAGGGCAGCAGCGTATTGATCTGGCTGGCAACAACATGTCTGATGCGTTGACTCAACAGCAAGGGCAGGTTGACTCTGCGGTGCAGGGTATTGATGGTGGAGCTAATGCTTCAACATTGCCAACGGCTCCGGCTACCTTGGGATCGGGTGCTGCTGTTTCTAAGCCTGCTACCAACAACGGAACTGCGCAAAATATCCGTCCGATCCAAACTAAGCCTGCGTCTACGGCAAACAGTAATGTCACCAAGCCGCACTCAGGCAAAACAACGGTTAGCAAAACGCCTACGCATACGGCAAACGCTGCTAAACCAACAAACACCAAGACGCCAGCAACGACGGCCACTAAACCTGCAACACACGCGGTCAGTTCTGCCGTTAGCGGTGCGAATGCGTCACTGAAAGGTGCGCCTTCTAACCACTACACGTTGCAGTTGAGCAGCGCATCGCGTTCAGATTCTTTGAACGCCTATGCGAAAAAACAGAATTTGGCTCATTATTGGGTTTATGAAACTACCCGTAACGGCAAGCCTTGGTACGTACTGGTGAGCGGAAGTTACTCAAGCTCGGCTGAAGCAAAACGGGCGGTGTCTACGCTGCCTGCTGATGTTCAGGCGAAGAACCCTTGGGTACGTCCGATGAGCCAAGTACAAAAAGACGTTAAAAAATAAACAGTGGTATACCTAAGTTATTGCAGCTGCGAGATCGCTTATGGTCGTCGCAGCTGCCAATAAGAACGGTATAAAATGCGCGCTGATGTGCTGTCTAGAACAGTGTTTGATCCGCCGATTTGAATTGTAAAAGTAGCTTACTGACGGCATGAAGAAAAACCGCGCTTTTTTAAAATGGGCTGGTGGAAAGTATCCACTGGTAGACGAAATTCGTCGATATTTGCCTGCCGGAAAGCGGTTGATCGAGCCCTTTGTTGGGGCCGGTTCCGTATTTTTGAATACGGATTATGAGGAATACCTGTTAGCGGATATTAACGCTGACCTGATCAATCTGTACAACATCGTTAAAACTCAGCCTGATAACTTTGTTCGTGATGCTAAAGTGATGTTTAGCGGAGAGTTTAATCAATCTGAGATGTTTTATGCCCTGCGGTCTGAGTTTAATCAGAGCCAGGATCCGTACCGCAGAGCGGTGTTGTTCCTGTACTTGAACCGACATTGTTATAACGGATTATGCCGCTATAACTCTCGTGGTGAATTCAATGTACCGTTTGGTCGCTACAAGAAACCCTATTTCCCTGAAGCTGAATTGTATTGGTTTGCGCAGAAAGCGCAGAAAGCGACTTTTGTTTGCGAACACTATACACAGTCGATGAGCCAGGCGGTGGATGGAACGGTGGTGTATTGCGATCCGCCTTATGCACCACTGTCTGCAACTGCGAACTTTACGGCTTATCACACCAACAGCTTCAGCATGACAGATCAATTAAAGCTCGCTGAAGTGGCATCAAACTTATCGTTGCAGCATAAAATCCCGGTTCTGATCTCTAATCATGACACCGAGCTGACACGCCACTGGTATGCACAGGCCGATCTGTTTGTTGTGAGCGCACGCCGAACGATTAGCAGCAAAGTCGGTGGACGTAACAAAGTAGACGAATTGCTGGCGCTGTATTCCTGAAATTTGCACAGTGTCTGAACCGAGCACATGGAGAAACGGATGAAACAGTATTTAATTGCCCCGTCGATTTTGTCTGCAGACTTTGCCCGTTTGGGGGAAGATACTGCCAAAGTTTTGGCGTCAGGCGCTGACGTTGTTCATTTTGACGTAATGGATAATCATTATGTCCCGAATTTAACCATCGGTCCGATGGTGTGTAAGGCACTGCGCGATTACGGTATCACTGCGCCTATTGATGTGCACTTGATGGTGAAACCCGTCGACCGCATCATTCCAGACTTCGCTGAGGCAGGCGCTAGCATTATCTCTTTCCATCCTGAAGCCTCTGAGCATGTTGATCGTTCATTACAGCTGATTAAATCCTTGGGCTGCAAAGCCGGTTTGGTGTTCAATCCTGCAACATCGCTGAGCTATCTTGAATATGTGATGGATAAAGTGGATGTGATCCTGCTGATGTCGGTGAATCCCGGCTTCGGTGGTCAGTCGTTTATCCCTGCAACGTTGGATAAACTGCGTCAGGTACGTAAGCTTATCGATGCCAGCGGCCGCGACATTCGTTTAGAAGTCGACGGCGGTGTGAAGGTCGATAATATTGGCGCCATCGCTGCCGCCGGTGCAGACATGTTTGTTGCTGGCTCCGCGATCTTTGGTCATCCAGATTACGAACAGATTATCACTCAGATGCGTGGCGAAATTGCCAAGGCGTGTAATGAGTAGCTCCGGCTCTACCCAGTTCATATCCAAACGTTTTGAAGGCATTCAGGCGATTGCCTTCGATTTGGATGGCACGCTGGTGGATAGTGCTTCGGGCCTAGCGGCTGCTATGGACAAAGCTATGAAGGAATTAGGCCTGCCTATTCCTGGACTGGAGCGGGTAAAAAACTGGATCGGAAACGGTGCTGATATGCTGGTGAATCGCGCCTTAGTCTGGGCCGATCAAGAGCCAACCGATGCACTGTGTCAGCGTACCCGCGCCGCATTTGATTTTTATTATGCCAGCACGGTTGAAACGG
Source organism: Obesumbacterium proteus (assembly GCF_001586165.1). Classification (NCBI taxonomy): domain Bacteria; kingdom Pseudomonadati; phylum Pseudomonadota; class Gammaproteobacteria; order Enterobacterales; family Hafniaceae; genus Obesumbacterium; species Obesumbacterium proteus. Next base: position 1,029,467 of record NZ_CP014608.1, read on the forward strand.
GCAGTCAGCTTTATCCTGAGGTGGCGCAAACGCTCGCTTCGTTGTCTCAGCATGGTTATTTGCTTGCGCTGATTACCAATAAGCCTACGCCGTTTGTTCGACCATTGTTGATCTCCCTTGGCATCGATAGTTATTTCACTCATATCGTGGGTGGTGATGACGTGGTGAAGAAAAAACCCCATCCCGCGCCGTTATATCTGGTACTGGCCAAAACTGGCGTACTGGCGAGTGAATTGCTGTTCGTCGGCGATTCTCGTAACGATATTCAGGCCGCGCATGCCGCTGGGTGTCCATCGGTGGGGATGACCTATGGTTATAACTACGGTGAACCCATCGAACGCAGTGAGCCAAGCTGTGTGCTAAACCAATTTTCTGACTTGTTGCCCCTGATCGGGCTGCCCCCTTTAAGCTAAGACGTATAGGAACTGTGACATGAGTAAGCCCATCGTTTTCAGTGGCGCACAGCCATCTGGTGAACTGACCATTGGTAACTACATGGGTGCTTTGCGCCAGTGGGTGCAGATGCAAGATGAATACGACTGCATTTATTGCATCGTTGACCAGCACGCTATCACCGTGCGTCAGGATGCTCAGCAGCTGCGTAAAGCGACTTTGGATACGCTGGCGTTGTATTTAGCCTGCGGTATTGATCCAGAGAAAAGCACTATCTTTGTTCAGTCTCATGTTCCTGAACATGCTCAGCTTGGCTGGGTGCTTAACTGCTACACCTATTTCGGTGAGCTGAGCCGTATGACGCAGTTCAAAGATAAATCGGCACGCTATGCTGAAAATATCAATGCGGGTTTGTTCGATTATCCTGTGCTGATGGCGGCGGATATCTTGCTGTATCAAACGACTCAGGTACCGGTGGGCGAAGATCAGAAACAGCATCTGGAACTGAGCCGCGATGTGGCAGCACGTTTCAACGCACTTTATGGTGATATCTTTAAAGTGCCAGAGCCGTTTATTCCTAAGTCTGGTGCTCGCGTGATGTCTTTATTAGAGCCGACCAAAAAGATGTCCAAATCTGATGATAACCGTAATAACGTTATCGGCTTATTGGAAGATCCTAAGTCTGTTGTTAAGAAGATCAAACGTGCGGTCACCGATTCTGATGAGCCAGCAGTAGTGCGTTATGACGTCGTGAATAAGGCCGGTGTTTCCAACCTGCTGGATATTCTGGCTGGCGTAACGGGTAAAACTATCCCAGAACTCGAACAAGAGTTTGAAGGTAAGATGTACGGCCATTTAAAAGGTGCCGTTGCCGATGCAGTTTCTGGAATGCTGACAGAACTACAGGAGCGTTATAACCGTTTCCGTAATGATGAAGCTTTCTTGCAACAGGTCATGCGTGACGGTGCTCAGAAAGCGCGTGCGCGTGCACAAGACACGGTGAAGAAAGTCTATGATGCTATTGGCTTTGTTGCTCAGCCATAATATCTAACGCTTAGTCGTAATCAAAAACCCGCTTATTGATGGCGGGTTTTTTGTTTCTAATAACCCCATGAGTTTTCTATTTATTGAAATGTGAATTTATAATATTAAGAAATTTATGCTTGTTTGTTCGGGGAAATAAGAAAGGAAATAAACTATAACGATAGATGGCGTAGCTTAATATTATTTATGCTCATCAGTAATAAACTGGCAAGCATAAATAGGTTAATTTCTGATATGTTCATTCAACCAAATAATTCTATGGTTGTTTCTCCACAGGGCCACAGCCGCCGATCATTTTAGAAATAGAAAGAGCAGGGGTGAACCAATAGTCATAGCTACAGTTTTTTGCTTTGTTATCAATGTGTCCGCTGCATGCGGTCAGTGTTGAAAGAACTGCGGCGACAATGGCAATTTTAATCAGGTTGTTCATTAGATATTCCTTATCTTAAATGCGTATTGATAGTTTTTAAATATATTCCACTTGGATGAAAATTATAAATATAAACTAGGCTGTAAAATAGAACGGCTGCACTATAAGTTATAAAAAATATACTGACAAGTTAATTGGCTATTTAATTACTCTATAAGTAATGAAAGCTTATTTAAGCAAAGTTAAACTGTTATGAATATGATGCTGTTTATAGATTGGTATGTGCTGATTAGCCTAAAATTAATATATCCTCCTAAATATAAAGGAGGATATATTTTTAGTGAGTCTAAAGTAATTATTTTAATTTTGGCTATCAATAGCGTTTAGTCATTTCTGAAGTTATAGGTAAAGGTGGCGCTAAAACGCCAATCTCGACGATTGCTATCGCTGGGGAGGTCAGCAATCGGACGTGCGCCTTCAAAGGTCAATGAGTAATGCTTGTTATCACCCAACATAACACCAACGGCATAGGAGGCAAGGTTCTGAGTGGGCAGGCCGCTTTGGTTAAACTGGGTATGTGCCGTATCCATCAACACATAAGGTTGCACGGTCTTTAGCCATTCTCCCTGTTCTCTATTATGCAGATAGCGCATTTCTATTTGTCCCCCATAGCCATAATCGCCGCTGGCTTCGCCATCTGGATAGCCTCGGCCATAGCGCTGTGCACCAAATGAGACTCGCTCTGGTTCAGGTAGCGTGTTATCGGTCCAATCACCTTCAAGCGAAGTGCTTAAGCGCCACTTTTTATCAAACAGATAAGCCGCTTCTCCATTCCATCTATAGCTCGTAAATGATAGGTCTGCGGGGGAATTGGTATTGGTTGCGCCGAAGTCGTTAATGCCTTGCCGTATACCAAATCGCGTACTCCAATAGGACTGGGTATATTCACGATAGCCGTTGAGAGAAAATTCTGCCGCTGGATAGCGTGTATGGAAATTGGCATCGGGCAAGGCAGCCTGCTGGGTCGCATTTCTGACCCGCAGTTTGTAGTCGTAGCGTTTGTCGAGATAGTCGAGTTCACCATTCACGGTCCATTGCTGCTGACGAGTTAGCATCAATGGATAACTGAATGCGACGCCTCCGTTGTACTGCGTCTGTTTCTCTTTAGCATCAAGAGAAACACCGTTGCTTGTTGTAAGAAGCGTGGTGTAATCGTCAGGATTTTGTTGAACAAAGCTCCCTTTGAGCTGCATAAGCAGCCCGCTGTCGTTGACATATTGCTGATAGTTCAACCCTAGCAGGCTTTTGCGTGTGCTTTTATCGAGTGGGACTAATGTCGAAACGGCAAGCTGTTCGCCATAGTTGCTAAATCCGCTGAACGTGGCGTTCACGAAAGCGAGGCTTTCGCCTTTACGTGAGTCGAATGTGGTATTGACATCCCAGTTGCGTGGGTGCTTCGCGTCGACAACCATTTCTGCTGCGCCAAAGATATTATTGGGCGGCGCGGCGCTGGCGGTGACTTTGGTATCAGGGGTTTTCGACATCAAAATGCTATAGCGCTCAAAGGTTTTCTGTGTGAGCGGCTTCTCTTCCATGATGCGTTTTGACAGTTTTGTCAGCCAGCCGCCAACGGCCGCGTTATCGCTTTGAATTCTTGTATTAGCAATATAGCCTTCGACCAGACCAACCTGCACGTTACCGTTGTGAAAATTATCAGCGGGAAGATAGGCATAGGAAAGAACATAGCCGTCTTTTTGATATCTCTGGGTTATGGTGTTGGTGATGGAGATAAGTGTGCTCAAAGGCACTTTCTGACCAATAACCCCGGTATAAGGCTGAATCAATTCCTGTAACGGATAGCGGGTTCCACCAATAAAAACGATATGCCTCACATCAATCAGCGTATTCGGTGTGAGCGTAGGGATGTTGTTTGAAGGGGAGGAGACTTTGGGAACATCGACCTTTGAAGGCTGAGGGAGCGGTTTTCCTGCCTGAGTTGCTAGTTTTGTTGGATTATTAGGATCGATAAAAGCAGGAAGTATTTCCGCAAAGCTGCTGCCAATCGTCATACCAGAGAGTACAACGGCCAGAGTTTTTAATTTCATAGCGGGTTCCTTATGAAGAAAAATCAAAGAAACTCAACGAGCAAATTGGCGATCCCGGACCGCTTGGCAATAAACCTACGGGATCGCCATAATAACTTGATATGTTATTTATTCTTAGGTGTGAGTAATCCAGAGACTCCACCCAATAACCCACTAGAGCCGTTATTGCTTGTTGCACCAGAGGCTCCGGTTGTCGAAACCCCAACCCCAGCCCCAGTGACGCTCGTTACTCCAGAGGTTATACCGCTTACCGTGGTGATTAATCCGCCACCTAAGCCAGCACTGCCAGCAGGCGTTGTCGCTGAAACTCCAGCGCCTAAACCTGCCGTGATCGAACCAAGGCCACCAGCGCTACTGCCAGAGGTCGTTGGCTTCACTAACCCACCGCTATCGGTCACCGCATTACCCACGCTTGTTACTGCTTGGCCAGCACCATTTAAGGCAGGGACACTGGTGCTCAGCTGTGAGCCAGCGCCGCTGACACCGTTTCCAACGCTGGTAAGGAGCCCATTCACCGGTGTGCCAAGTCCAGTGGCTCCGCCAACGGTCTGCGTTACGGTTTGAGTCTGAGAAAGTACAGGATTTACCACGCTAGTTACGCCGGTAGTTGTGCCGGAAAGGGCTCCCGTTTGTACGCTGGTCGTCAACCCGTTACTGACATTGGTGACAAGACCTCCGGTTCCGCTTACTAAGCCACCTGCGGTTTGTGTCACACCATTGAGCGGTGTGTTACCACCTAATGCACTGACATTGTTGCCAATGCCTGTGACACCTGATCCGACGTTACCGGTAGCTTTCGTGACACCAGCGACGGTTGTCCCTAATCCGTTGGCATTTGAACTGTTACCGAGCCCGTTTTGTAAACCAGAACCAATATTAGAGACAGCGCCGCCGCCGGTGCTGGTGACTATCTGCACCGTAGATGTCACTGGGTTATTGGCGGGCAGAGGAAGCTGAGTACCCAGCGAACTAATCTGGCTACCTACGCCGTTGAGAGCACCGCCAGTATCTTTGATAATATTAGCCGCTGCCGTTTGTGAGGATGAACCTCCGCCGGTTCCACCACCAGAACCTCCGCCGGTTCCGCCACCAGAGCCTCCGCCGGTTCCGCCACCAGAGCCCCCGCCGGTTCCGCCACCAGAGCCCCCGCCGGTTCCACCACCAGAGCCCCCGCCGGTTCCACCACCAGAGCCTCCGCCGGTTCCGCCACCATCAGACCCACCGCCAACGGTGCCGGGAGAACCATTTTTTGCCGTATTGTGCGAGCCACCGCCGCCGCCACTACAGGCAGCAAGCGACAGCGCTAAAATTATTGCCACCCCAATGGTACTTAGGCGGCCAAAAGTTTTCTGGCTCATAGGATGACTCCGCAGATGAAAACGCCAAAGCGGCGTAATTCAAGTGTAAGAGTTAGAATTATCCTACGCCATGTGAAGGAATCCTTTATTTTCTTCTGTGATGAATAATATGAATTTTTAGTTTTTAATTGATGTGAAGCCTTGAGCTTGCTGCTCTCAAGGCTTTATTTGGATGCGGGGTTTTGCGGAGGTATTAATCCAATTATCTGACAATAATTAAGATTTATTTATTAGTTGTCCCACTGAACCAATTCAGTTTGTCGCGCAGGGAAACGACAGCACCAACGATAATCAGGCTTGGACTTTCAACCTGTTGTGCCAGCTCACCTAAAGCAGCAAGTTCGCCTGTGACCACTTTCTGCTGCACTGAAGTACCGTTTTCCACCAAGGCAACAGGCATGGACTCGCTCATTCCGTGTTTGATTAACTGTGTCTGGATTTCAGTGGCTTGGCTCAATCCCATATAAAACACTAAGGTTTGTTTTTCAGCCGCTAAATTTGCCCAGTCGAGCGAGGTATCTTTTTTGGCATGGCCGGTAACCAAACGCACGCTTTGAGCGTAATCACGATGGGTGAGTGGAATGCCACTGTAGGCTGAACAGCCGGACGCCGCAGTAATCCCGGGAACGACGGAGAAGGCAATGCTGTCATCTGCTAGCACTTCCAGCTCTTCGCCTCCGCGACCAAAAATAAAGGGATCGCCACCTTTTAATCGCACCACGCGTTTGCCATTGCGGGCGTTGCGCAGCAGGATTTGGTTGATTTCATCTTGAGGTACGCAGTGGAAACCCGCGCGTTTGCCCACGAAAATACGTTCAGCGTCACGGCGGACTAAATTCATGATGTCGTCAGAAACCAGACGGTCATAAACCACGACGTCAGCCTGTTGGATCTGCTGCAAGCCTTTCAGCGTCAGTAGCCCTGCATCCCCTGGTCCAGCGCCGACAAGAACCACTTCGCCACGCTGCTCCAATGGTTGTTCAAACAGATCGGTAAGATGCTTATCGACCATCTCGGCGTCTTGGTTTGCCAAAGACTGAGCAAGACGATCGTGCGCGAACAGGCGCTCCCAAAAACGCCTGCGTAGCGTAATCGTTGAGAATTTATCTTTCACCTGCTGGCGTAGGTCACCGGCAAGGCGGGCTAGCTGACCCAAATGCTGAGGCAAAATAGCTTCAAGCTTTTCACGTAGCAATCGAGCAAGTACCGGCGATTTACCGCCTGAAGAAACCGCCACCATCAGCGGGGAGCGGTCGATGATAGAAGGCATGATGAAACTGGCACGTTTAGGGGCATCGACCACGTTGCAGAAGATCTGACGCTCACTGGCTTGCTGATAGACAAGATCGTTAACGTTCTCATCATCGGTTGCAGCAATAACCAGCCAAACGCCTTCCAACAGCGCGGGAGAAAATTCGCCATGTGCCTGTTTTAGCTTGCCATCTTGTGCCCATAGATCAAATTGTGGGGTGAACTCTTTGGCGTTAACCATGATATCTGCCCCTGCATCCATCAGCAGTCGTGCTTTGCGTTCAGCGACTTCGCCACCGCCGACGAGCAGGCAGGCTTTTTGCTGCAGTTGACAAAAAATCGGTAAATAGTCCATCCAACAATCCTCACTACGGAAATTTGCTTCGGCAAAAAATAGCGCACCGCCTGAGCGATGCGCCATAAAATCATTAAGCAGTCTGATTTTTTTGTGCCGCGGCTTCCGTTACCGGGCGCTGTGCGCGCGGCGTTGCATACCAGTAGCCAAGGCCCATAAAGACCGCACCGGATAATGTATTACCCAGAGTTACCCACAGCAGATTATGGCCGATACCGCTCAGGGTAAAGGATTCGCTGTGGTTGCCGAGCCAAGATAGGGCAAAAAGGGTCATGTTGGCAACCGAGTGCTCGTAGCCAGAGGCGATAAATGCGAGCAAACACCACCAAATGGCCAAGAATTTGCCAGCACCTTCAGTGCGTAGCGCCATCCAAATCGCTAAACAGACCAGCCAGTTACACAGCGCGCCTTTGAAGAACAGCACGGCAGCGGGTGCCGTGGTTTTCGCCAGTGCGGCGGTGTGTACTAAGCTGCTATCGACAGGCAGTAAACTTCCGCCACCGTAATAATATAAAACGGCAACGAAGATTGAACCGATCAGATTGCCCAACCACGTTTGCGGCAGAATGGCTAACCACTGGCCTCCGCTAATGGTGCCTGCTTTAACGCCCAGCGTGAGGAACATGGTGTGGCCGGTAAACAGCTCAGAACCGGCAATGATCACCAGCGTTAAGGCGATACCAAACGTTGCGCCCATAAGCAAAGGACGCAGCGCGGGTTCAACCATATTGCCGAGCGTGAAGATCAGAATGATGCCGAGGCCAACATAAGCCCCCGCCATCGCAGAGCTAATCCAAAATCCAAACGGGTTATCTTTGTTCAGGCGAACAATGCGTGCCGCATTGGTTGCGCATTTATTGATGGTGTCGGTAAACATACTGGCTTCCATGATTTAAGGTTAAAAAACGAATTCTTGAATGTCCCCCTCATTTTCCCCCTTGCAGAGGAAAGCGTTGCGCACCGTTTACCTGCCCTCATCTGGGTAAGAGAGGGCAACTATTTATGTTTCGGTATGGCACCGTCTGTCCCTCCCCCTGAGAAGGGGGAGGTTAGGAGGGGGATTTTGCGATGATTAATCCGCCGAACGTACCTGCACAAACCCATCAACCAAACGGGTTGCAAAATGCGGCACGGAATGGGCTTCGTCTTCGAGGCAAAGTCCATCTACCAAGCGGAAATGCTGCTTTTTCAGCGGGCTAGCAACCCACAGCTCGCCCTGATGTTCAGCAATCAATCCACGAGATAGCACGCTTGAACCGGCAAAAGGATCGATATTGGAGATGGCAAAAACCTGCTCATCTTGGTAAGGACGGAACACCGCGACCTGATGAGTCCCCACCAAAGCGCACACGCCGGTGCCGGGCAGAATATCGTTTAACGGGCAAACATTAATCCACTGGCTCATGCGTTAGCCTCCTCGGTTGCGATCAGGGTGACAGGAATACGCTCGTCTGGGCGTGCAGGACGATGCTGAGCGCGTTCAGACACGATCTGAACGTTAGGGTCACGTTGATCGCTGTTGATGAAGTGAGCGAAGCGTACCTGTGCTTCTGGGGTGTTTACGGTTTCAGTCCATTCGCAGATTACTTTTTCGCGCAGGCGGGCAATTTCTTGCTCCAGCAAGGCATTCATCCCGAGTTTATCGTTGATGATGACGGAACGCAGGTAGTCGATACCGCCTTCCAAGCTTTCTAACCAAACAGATGTACGCTGTAATTTATCGCCGGTACGGATGTAGAACATCATGAAGCGATCGAGGTATTTGATCAGCGTTTCGCGATCGAGATCGGCAGCCAGCAAATCACCATGGCGTGGTTTCATCCCGCCGTTACCACATACGTAGAGGTTCCAGCCATTTTCGGTGGCGATAATACCGACGTCTTTGCCCTGTGCTTCTGAACATTCACGCGTACAGCCGGAGACACCGAATTTCATTTTGTGCGGTGTACGAATGCCTTTGTAGCGGTTTTCTAATTCCACGCCGAAGCCAACGCTGTCGCCTACGCCGTAACGACACCAGGTGCTGCCGACGCAGGTTTTTGCCATGCGCAGTGCTTTGGCATAGGCGTGACCCGTTTCAAAGCCTGCTTCAATCAACTTGCTCCAGATCGCGGGCAAATCGTCTTTCTGCGCGCCAAACATACCGATACGCTGTGAGCCGGTGATTTTGGTATACAGGTTGTATTCGCGTGCGATCTGGCCGATGGCCAGCAGGCCTTCTGGGGTGATTTCACCGCCAGCAGAACGAGGGATCACCGAGTAGGTGCCGTCTTTCTGAATATTCGCAAGGAAGTTGTCATTGGTATCCTGCAGCGGAGTGAGCTCCGGTTGCAGAATGTAGTCGTTCCAGCATGACGCCAGCAGAGAGCCGACCGTTGGCTTACACACTTCACAGCCGTAGCCTTTGCCGTATTTTTCCAGCAGCTCGTTGAAGGATTTAATCTCTTCGACGCGGATGAGGTGATACAGCTCTTGGCGCGAATAGGCAAAGTGTTCGCATAGGTGGTTATTGACTTCAATACCTTGCTTCGCTAACTCGGCGTTAAGCACCTGAGTCACGAGCGGAATACAGCCGCCGCAGCCGGTACCGGCTTTCGTTGCCGATTTAATCGCTGCAACGGTATGACAGCCCGCGTTGACCGCTTTGATAATGTCGCCTTTGCTGACGTCAAAGCAGGAGCAGATCTGCGCCGTTTCTGGCAATGATTCCACGCCGATAGCCGGTTTACCTTTGCCCGCGTGTGCAGGCAGGATCAGGCTGTCTGGGTGTTCTGGCAGTTCAATATCGTTGAGCGTGAGCTGAAGCAGATTGCCATAGTCGCTGGTATCGCCCACCAACACCGCGCCGAGCAGGCGTTTGTTGTCGGCGCTGACGATAATGCGTTTGTAGATTTCTTGGCTTTCATCAAGATAAACGTAGCTGCGAGCGCCTTCGGTGCGGCCGTGTGCATCACCGATGCCGCCGACGTCTACGCCCAGCAGTTTCAACTTGGCGCTCATATCTGCGCCGTGGAAGCCGTTTTCGTTGCCAAGCAGGTGGTCAACGGTGACCTGAGCCATCTTGTAACCAGGAGCAACCAAGCCGAAAGTACGGTCGTTCCATGATGCGCATTCGCCGATAGCGTACACGTCAGGATCGGAGGTTTGGCACTGATCGTTAATCACGATCCCGCCGCGACGCGCAGTGGCTAAGCCACATTGATGCGCCAGTTTATCCTGCGGGCGGATACCGGTTGAGAAAACGATGAAGTCGATTTCAAGCTCGGTGCCGTCGGCAAAGCGCATGGTTTTACGCGCTTCGCTGCCGGAATGAATGATTTCTTGGGTATTTTTGCTGGTATGAACGCGCACGCCCATACGCTCGATTTTTTCACGCAGTTGCTGGCCGCCCATCGGGTCGAGCTGCTCAGCCATTAATACCGGTGCAAATTCGATAACGTGAGTTTCAACGCCCAGATTTTTCAGCGCACCAGCGGCTTCTAAGCCGAGAAGGCCGCCGCCGACCACGGCACCGCGTTTGCTACGGCGTGCACAGGACTCAATGGCGTTAAGATCTTCGATAGTACGATAAACAAAGCAATCCTGACCTTCGCTGCCTTTGATTGGCGGGATCCACGGGTATGATCCGGTTGCCATAATCAGCTTGTCGTACTGGATAGTACGGCCAGAGTTGGAATAGATGATTTTCTCACTGCGATTGATCGTAATCGCACGTTCACCGACTAGCACGTTGACGTTGTGCTTTTGGTAGAAGCCTTCTCGAACGAGCGACAGCTCTTCGGCGGTGTGATGTGAGAAGTAGGAAGAAAGATGAACTCGGTCGTAGGCGACACGAGGCTCTTCACAGAAAACGGTAATCTCAAATTGATTCGGTTCAGCCTTTTCTAATAGTTCTTCGATGAAGCGGTGGCCGACCATCCCGTTACCGATAATGGCGAGTCTAATTTTGCTCATTTTTGCCTCAAATTTTAAAATCCTACGCCTACCATAATCCTCCGTAGTTTGTACTTATTGATGTAAATCAATTTGACCCCTATATACCTCTAAGGTGGTAGTTATCTGATTTTATTGATATTTTGTTAAGTTGCGGATTTTTCGCAACTTTGGCTGAAACGTGTCAGTTTGATAATAAAAGAGCCATGAAAAGTGAAATGCTATTTTGTTTTATTTTTAAGCAATCTTGAAAGTGGAGCGGTTCAATGATGAGAAATATATAAAATTTTTATTACCCATACGAAAACGATTGCTTTTTGTAGGCAGAGGAATAGAATGCGGCGGATTTTTTGGCCTGAAAACAGCGAAAGGAGGAATGTCGTGTCGCAAGATAACAACTATAGTCAGGGGCCTGTACCGCAGTCGGCGCGGAAAGGGGTATTAGCATTGACGTTCGTCATGCTGGGATTAACCTTCTTTTCTGCCAGTATGTGGACCGGAGGTGCTCTCGGAACCGGTCTTAGTTATCATGATTTCTTCCTCGCAGTACTCCTCGGTAATCTTCTTCTCGGTATTTACACTTCTATTCTCGGTTACATCGGCGCTAAAACTGGCCTCACCACACATCTTCTTGCGCGATTCTCTTTTGGTGTTAAAGGCTCTTGGCTGCCATCACTGCTGCTGGGCGGAACGCAGGTAGGGTGGTTTGGAGTCGGCGTGGCGATGTTTGCTATTCCGGTAGGAAAAGCCACCGGGCTCGATATCAATTGGCTGATCGCGATTTCCGGGTTGCTGATGACGGTAACGGTGTTCTTTGGTATTTCAGCGTTAACGGTGCTTTCGGTGGTTGCGGTTCCGGCTATTGCTTGCCTGGGGGGCTACTCAGTTTGGCTCGCGGTGCACGGCATGGGGGGGTTAGATGCGCTGAAATCTGTGGTTCCGGCTGAGCCTTTAGATTTTAACGTTGCTTTGGCGCTGGTGGTGGGCTCTTTTGTCAGCGCAGGAACGTTAACCGCTGACTTTGTACGCTTCGGGCGTAATGCCAAAATGGCGGTGCTGGTTTCGATGGTGGCATTTTTCCTCGGTAACTCTTTGATGTTTATTTTTGGCGCGGCCGGTGCGGCGGCATTGGGCATGGCGGATATCTCTGATGTCATGATTGCTCAAGGTCTGTTGCTGCCCGCCATTGTGGTGCTGGGGCTGAATATCTGGACCACCAACGACAATGCGCTCTACGCCTCGGGCTTGGGTTTTGCCAACATTACCGGTATGTCGAGTAAAACGCTGTCGATCATTAACGGCATCATCGGCACTATTTGCGCGCTGTGGCTGTATAACAATTTTGTTGGCTGGTTGACGTTCTTGTCTGCGGCTATCCCACCGGTTGGCGGCGTTATCATCGCTGACTACCTGATGAACCGTCGCCGCTATGAGCACTTTGCTACCGCGCGTATGATGAACGTAAACTGGGTGGCTATTCTGGCCGTCGCGCTGGGGATTGCCGCCGGCCATTGGCTGCCGGGTGTGGTTCCGGTGAACGCGGTGCTGGGCGGAGCGCTGAGCTATCTGGTGCTTAATCCAATTCTAAATCGTAAAACTGCAATGACAGCAGGATCAACAATAACAAATGCGGAGGCAAACGGTGCCGAATAACACATTACAGGCGGTGATTAACGCTCGCTTAGCGGGGAAAGAAGGGCTCTGGCAGATCCATCTTGAAGACGGAAAAATAACGTCAATTGAAGCGCAATCTGACGTGATGCCTGCTTCAACGAAATGTTTGGATGCTGAGCAGGGCTTAGTGTTACCGCCTTTTGTTGAGCCACATATTCATCTGGATACCACCCAAACGGCGGGACAGCCAAGCTGGAACCAGTCTGGAACCCTGTTTGAAGGTATTGAGCGCTGGGCCGAGCGCAAAGCGCTATTGACCCATGAAGATGTAAAACAGCGCGCATGGCAAACCCTGAAATGGCAAATCGCCAACGGTATTCAGCATGTGCGTACTCACGTGGATGTTTCTGACGCCACGCTAACGGCGCTGAAAGCGATGTTAGAAGTGAAGCAGGAAGTGGCTCCGTGGGTTGATCTGCAAATCGTTGCTTTCCCACAGGAAGGGATTATGTCGTATCCCAACGGCGAGGCGCTGTTGGAAGAGGCGATGCGTCTGGGTGCAGACGTGGTTGGTGCTATTCCACACTTTGAATTTACCCGCGAATACGGCGTGGAGTCTCTGCATAAGACGTTTGCGTTGGCGCAAAAATATGACCGTCTGATCGACGTTCACTGTGATGAGAACGATGACGAACAATCTCGCTTTGTTGAAACGGTTGCCGCGCTGGCACACCGAGAAGGCATGGGCGCACGCGTAACCGCGAGTCATACAACGGCGATGCACTCCTATAACGGTGCCTACACTTCGCGTTTATTCCGCTTGCTGAAGATGTCTGGGATTAACTTTGTGGCGAACCCACTGGTGAATATTCATCTGCAAGGACGCTTCGATACCTATCCAAAACGCCGTGGCATTACCCGCGTGAAAGAGATGCTGGAATCCGGCATTAACGTTTGCTTCGGCCATGATGACGTGTTTGATCCATGGTATCCGCTGGGTACGGCAAATATGCTGCAGGTATTGCATATGGGGCTGCATGTCTGCCAGCTGATGGGCTATGGTCAAATTGACGATGGTGTGAATTTGATTACCCACCACAGTGCGAAAACGTTGAATCTAACGGATTATGGTATTGCGGCGGGGAACAGTGCGAATCTGATCGTATTACCGGCAGAGAGTGGTTTTGATGCGGTGCGTCGTCAGGTTCCTGTTCGCTACTCCGTTCGTCACGGCGCAGTGATTGCCTGCACCCAGCCAGCGAAAACCACCCTGCATTTAGGGCAGTCTGAAACCGTCGACTTTAAACGTTAATCGCGTTGTTGCGGCAATAAAAAACCGGCCCTGTTATAGGCCGGTTTTTTTTATCAGGAAGAACCCGATTTATTTAGTGCTGTGACCGTGCAGGCGGTGACGCGTCACGAAGCCCAACAGTAAACACATCACGAAGACCACAAGGTACAAGCCATTGGCTGTTGCCAGCGCTGCGTGAGCACCGCTTTTTGCCACGATTGGGCCAGTCACAATGAAGGTCAACATGGTACCGATGGTGCCGCAGGTCAGAATGAAGTTCACCAGCTTTGGTGAAGATACTTTGGTTTGCAGCGAGCCCAGCGTGATCAGCGTGGTGTAAATTGCGCTGCTGACAAAGCCCAGACCCAGAATGTACAGGCTCAGCATGCCAACCTGCTCGGTGGTGACGAACAGATACATCATCACGGTAGAGAGCGCAGCCAGAACGGTCACGATGCGTTGCAGATCGAAGAAACGCAGAATGAAGCTGAAGATCCACATCCCAACCATATAAGCAGTCCAGAAGTTACTGACTAATGCGCCAGCTTCTTCGATGCTCATGTTGAAATGTTTGCTGGCGTATTCTGGTACCCACTGGATAAAGCCCAACTGGCCGAGGATGTAGCACAGTGCGGCAATCGACAGGAAGAGAACGCCGATACCCCATTTCTCTTTTACTACAGGCTCGCTCTGGTCGTCTTTTTTCTGCCCCAAAATAGGGAAGTCAGACATCAGCGTCAGGACGAAAATGGCCAGATACAGCACGCCGATGCAGGCGTAAACCCAGTACCACGTCACGTGATTCGCCAGCAGCGTAGCGGCAACGATTGGGAATACCATCCCCGCCATACTGAAGAAGGAGTCGGTGAACAGCAGGCGTGAGCCACGCTGACGACCTTCATAGATATGGGTGATGAGGAAGGTACCGATAGACATGGTAATCCCGCTCACTACGCCCAGTACAAACATGCACAGGGAGAACATCACCAAGCTGTGGCCGACCATCAGGCCCGCAACGGCTAAGATCATCAGCACGAAGCCGAAAATCAGCTGGCGTTTAAGAGGGATAATTTCCATTAACCATGCGTTAAGGAAAATAGAGACCAAAATACCGGCATTAAGAAACGTAAAGGTGTTACTCATGCTGGAAATCGGCAGATTAAAGTATTCTGCGATATTGCCCATCACCATCCCGGTGACGATCACCAATGCACCGGTAAGCGCATAGGAGAAGAAACTGATCCATGTTAGGCGAATGCGGTTGCTGTTGGTCATAGCAAGGCCCGTGTCAGTAGTATTGAGAAATAGGAAAGTATTTACGAAGGATCAAACTAAGAATAATCGATCCCACAAGGCGGCGAATCCTAGCATAGTTGTAGGCGATTTTTGTGATATATGTCGATTTTTTGCTGTAACGATATGAATGAGTTTCTTACAAAAGCGATCTGAGTAGAAATTATTGCACTCAGATCGTCACTGATTACCTTTTGGCGGCAATGACCGAACCACGATCGATGATGGTAGGCATAAAAACTTCCGGTGTGCATTCGGGATCGATAAGGCGTTCGGTGGCGTGGCGAGCCATATCGGTGATAGGGAAATGAATACTGGTTAATGCAGGACGCACAAAGGCCGCCCGTTCGCCGCTGTCATAGCAAATCAGCGAGATATCGTTTGGGATCGTTAAGCGATGTTCGGTAATCGCCAGCAGTGCGCCAATCGCCATCTCTTCATTGCAGCAATAGATCGCGGTCGGTCGGCGGCTTTGCAAAAGTTTGTCCGCCATCTGATAACCGCTTTGCATATCATAGTCACCTTCTAAACAGGCCACGGGCAGCAGTCCGGCGGCGTTCATCGTATCGAGAAAACCTTGGCGGCGTAGCTGGCTGGAATGACGAGAGGAAGGGCCGCTGATACAGGCAATTTTTGTATGGCCTAAATCAATCAGCTGTTTGGTGGCCATTTGGCTGGCGCGGTGATGATCGAAGGCAACGCAGCGATCTTCAAGGCCTGGCACCAAACGATCCAAAATCATAAAGGCTTTGCCTTCTTGCGCCAGCGTGCAGAGTTGCTCATCGCTCAGCGCTCTCACGTGCAGGATCAGCCCATCACAGCGTAGGTTGTATAAACGCTGAATGGCCTGCCATTCGTTGTCAGCGCTATTTTTTCCCTGAGTCACCAGAAGCTGTTTACGGCGGCTTTCGGCTTCGCTTTGCACGTTATCCATCAGTGCGCCAAAAAAACCACCGCGATAAGAGGTTGTGACTAAGCCGATCGTTTGACTTTGGTTAGACGCCAGCGCCCGTGCGGCTGGGTGTGGGCTATAGCCTAACTCGGTGATGGCGGCTTCAACCATGAGACGCGTTTTTTCTTTGACGTTGCTATCGCCATTCACCACGCGTGAAACGGTGGCGCGAGAAACACCGGCAAATGCAGCAACGTCTTCAAGCGTCGTCATGGTCAAATTCCTTATGATGATGGGATCTAAAACCCTCCTTGCGGCGAAGCAACGAGGGGATTGCGGTTAATTAAATTGTGGCAGATACGCTTTGTTTACGGCTAGCACTTCATCCAATAAAGGTGAAGCCAGTCCGGCATCGCCAATTAATGGGTTGGTGACCAGCGCTAGCAGCGCAGATTTTCGGTCACCGTGTACGGCGGCTTCGATCGTCAGGCGTTCGAAAGACTTTACCTGTTGCGTGAGGCCAACCATGGAAACGGGTAGCGAACCGAATGCGAGCGGGTGCGCGCCCTGAGCATCTACGATGCAGTCGGTTTCGATAACGGCATCGGCAGGCAGATCGTGAATGGCTCCACGGTTTGGCGTGTTGACGACTAAACGGGTGCCAAGATTATTGTGGATTGCACACATGAGCTCGAGCGCAACTTCTGAATAAAATGAGCCGCCGCGGAAGCTTAACTGTTCTGGTTTATGGTCTAAATGAGGATCGGCATACAGCGCAAAGAGCGCTTTCTCGACTTCCATCACCTGTTCTGCGCGGGTGCCTTCGGCGCTAGCCTCGGTGATTTCATCTTTCAGCATCGTGCGGGTTCGGTAGAAATAGCGATGGTAGGGGCAGGGTATGGCACCTAGCGCGCGCAGAAACTCCGGCGGCCACGGCTCTTCTTTGATGTTATTCATGGTGAGTGCTGCGCCGTCGCAGAGCATGTCGATCACCCGTTGCGTCTGGTCTTGCCCATCAGCGGTGACCTGATGCACCCAAACCATATGGTTGAGGCCTGCGAAACGTAGCTGGACGTCTCGATATGGCCGTTGCAGCATTTTGGCAATCATGTGGTGCATGGTGACGGGAACGTTGCATAGGCCAATGATTTTGGCTTTGGTATAGAGAGAAACTGCTTCGGTAACGATGCCTGCTGGATTGGTGAAGTTAATGATCCAGGCATCGGGAGCCAGCTGTTCGACTTTGCGGGCGATGTTTAGCATCACCGGAATAGTGCGCAGCGCTTTGGCAAAACCGCCGACGCCGGTAGTTTCTTGCCCAATTAATCCAAACTTTAAGCCGAGACGTTCATCGGCCGCACGCGCCGGTAGCTGACCTACGCGCAGCTGAGTTAATACAAAACTGGCTCCACGAATGGCATCGTCGGGGGTGAAATGGACGCTGACCTTCACCTGCTCAAAGCCATTGCGCGCCAGCATTCGACGAGTGAGATCGGCAATGATCTCCACCTTGTGACGGCCTGCTTCAACGTCAACCAATGCCAGTTCAGACAGCGGAATTTGCTTAGCCCGCTGAATAATGCCTTCAACCAACTCCGGTGTATAACTACTGCCTCCGCCGATGATGGCAACTTTTATCGGGATCATGCGAGTTTCTCCGTTTTATCTGGCAATGAGGGTTTCGATGATCATCAGGACAACACGAGGAGCAGCGAGATAAATAGCGTTGGGGTTTATCACCCGCCTCATAAACCTGATAAATCAGATCGCGTATTTTGTGTTAATCATAAAATGAGAGCGCTCTCATTTAGGTTTAAGACTAGCAACTTCCATCAATTGGTTTGCGAGTCAGTTCGCAAAAATTCATTTTTGAATAATTAGGTGGAGGATGAAGTGTGATCTTGATTACAAAATTAGGTGTTTTTCGTCGCTAAGAGGCGGCATTTTTTCAGACTTATCCCATCGTTAAGTAAATGTGAGTAAATGGGTAGCTTATAGGCTGGCGCCTAATTAGAATCGATAAGTTAATTTGTTGTTCACCTGCTTTGAAAAAGCCCGCTGAGAAAGGATGTGTCATGTTCAAGAGAGTATTCGTCACCCTAACCGCGCTATTTTCGCTGACGGTATTGGCTCCGGCCGCATTGGCTGCCAACAGCCATGTTTTACTGTCGACGACCGCTGGTAATATTGAAATTGAGTTGGATAGTCAAAAAGCGCCGGTGTCGGTGAAGAATTTCCTCGACTACGTGAACAGCGGGTATTACAACAACACGATTTTCCATCGTGTGATCCCTGGTTTTATGGTGCAGGGTGGTGGATTTACTGCGGATATGCAGCAGAAAACCACGAATGCGCCAATCAAAAACGAAGCCGATAACGGTTTGCGTAACCTGCGCGGCACTATCGCCATGGCGCGTACCGCGGAAAAAGACAGCGCAACCAGCCAGTTCTTCATTAACGTGGCCGACAATGCCTTCTTAGACCATGGCCAGCGTGATTTTGGCTACGCGGTATTTGGTAAAGTGACAAAGGGAATGGACGTGGTAGACAAAATTGCTCAGGTACGTACTGAGAACGTCGGCCCATACCAGAATGTCCCTTCTAAGCCGATCGTAATTACGTCGGTAAAAGTACTGCCATAATCTCTGACATTCGGTTTGATGTTATGAGCTGAGATTCCCGCCGCTGTTGGCGGGAATTTTGTTTCTAGCGCTGCAAAAAATTCTTCAATAGCTGGTGGCCCTGCTCGCTTAAAATGCTTTCAGGGTGAAACTGCACGCCTTCAACGTCTAGAGTGCGATGTCGCACGCCCATAATCTCGTCGGGTTCGCCG
Source organism: Obesumbacterium proteus (assembly GCF_001586165.1). NCBI lineage: Bacteria > Pseudomonadati > Pseudomonadota > Gammaproteobacteria > Enterobacterales > Hafniaceae > Obesumbacterium > Obesumbacterium proteus. Next base: position 1,048,199 of record NZ_CP014608.1, read on the forward strand.
TTGCGTTCACTCCACGCGGTGATCTCCAAGCAGTCGGGCAGCGTCTCTTTTTCCAGAATCAGTGAATGGTAGCGCGTTACCGTTAGCGGGTTGTTTAGGCCATGGAATACGCCGCTGTTGGTGTGGCGAATTGCGCTGGTTTTGCCATGCATGACCTGACGGGCGCGAACCACGTTAGCACCGAAAACCTGCCCCAATGCCTGATGACCTAAGCACACGCCTAACAACGGTATTTTCCCCGCAAAGTGTTCGATGGCGGCTAAAGAAATCCCAGCATCGTTTGGCGTGCAAGGCCCAGGTGATATCACCAGATGTGAAGGTGCCAGCGCTTCGATTTGCTCAAGCGTGAGATCGTCGTTGCGGCGGACGATGACGTCGGCGTCGAGTTCGCAAAAGTATTGGTAGAGGTTGTAGGTAAAGGAGTCGTAATTATCGATCAGCAACAGCATCAGAGGTTCGCTTTGTACGGAAATGACATCAGATGCCCCGATGATAAATCATGCGGGGCATAAGTAAGAGCATAAGAAAGCAGGGGGTTATTTACGCCCGCCCATAATCGAGCCTAAAACGCCGCGCAAAATTTGGCGGCCGAGCGAACTTCCTACCTGACGCGCCATGCTTTTTGCGGTGGTTTGTACCACGCCATCTTTCTTACCGCCGCGAGGACCGGTGGTGCCGAACAGAATTTCATTCAAGCTGCCCATCAATCCGCCGCCTTCTTGCGCGTTAGCTTCTGGTTTTTTCACGTCGTCAGCGCTGGCCTTTTCATCGCCGCTTTCCACCGTGCTGAAACCCTGCTGGGTGATTTTTTCATAGGCGGATTCGCGATCGACGGCTTCGTCATAGCGACCATATAACGGTGAATGGTTTAGAGCGTGATTCAACTCATCGGCGGTTAACGGTCCCATGCGGGATTCGGGGGCGATAACCATCGCGCGCTCAACGATGGTGGGACGGCCGCTTTCATCAAGGAATGAAACCAACGCTTCGCCTACGCCCAGCTCGGTAATAGCCTGCTCGGTGCTGAATTCGGGATTCGCGCGCAGGGTTTGCGCTGCGGCTTTCACGGCTTTTTGATCGCGTGGGGTAAACGCACGTAGCGCATGTTGAACGCGATTGCCCAGTTGGCCGAGAACATTGTCGGGGATATCCAGTGGGTTCTGGGTGACGAAATAGATCCCGACGCCTTTAGAACGGATTAGTCGTACCACCTGCTCTATTTTATCCAGCAGGGCGCTAGGCGCGTCGTTAAACAGCAAATGAGCCTCATCGAAGAAGAACACCAGCTTTGGTTGCTCAACGTCGCCAACCTCAGGTAGCTGTTCAAACAGCTCGGCCAATAGCCACAGAAGGAATACGGAGTAGAGCTTCGGCTGATTGATCAGTTTGTCGGCGGCCAGCAGATTAATAATGCCTTGCCCATTGGCGTCGCAGCGCATCAGATCTTTGATATCCAACATCGGCTCGCCAAAGAAATGATCGCCGCCTTGCTGATCCAGCGTCAGTAATCCGCGCTGAATCGCGCCAATAGACGCGGTAGAAATATTGCCATACTGGGTGGTGAACTGTTTGGCATTATCACCCACAAACTGCACCACGGCGCGAAGGTCTTTCATATCGAGCAGCAGCAGGTTGCTGTCATCGGCAATCTTAAACACCAGCTGCAACACGCCGGATTGCACATCGTTTAAATCCAGCAGGCGAGACAGCAACAGCGGGCCTAAATCTGACACCGTGGCACGAATAGGATGGCCTTTTTCGGCAAAAATATCCCACGGAATAATCGGACACGCCTGCGGCGACCAGTCGGTAACCTGCAAAGCATCTAATCTTTTCTGTAATTTATCGGAAGGCGTGCCGGCAGCGGCGATACCTGACAAGTCGCCTTTTACGTCGGCCAAGAAGACGGGAACACCAATACGAGAGAACTGCTCTGCCATTTTTTGTAGGGTCACGGTTTTACCCGTACCCGTTGCGCCGGTAATCAGTCCGTGGCGGTTGGCCAGCGCCGGAAGAAGTTGCAGCGTGACTTTTTGATTCTTAGCAATGGTAAGCGGAGCGCTCATGGTCAGTCCTTAAGTGAAGAGGCGGAACGTAACTTCCAAGTTCAAAGTATAAGCACGCTGAATCTTAGTCTCAACTTTAACCGTTGTTATTGAGCGGGGAGGTTTTAGCAAAACAAACGCAAATTACGGTTGCCATAAAATGATTTATTATGCATATTTTGTGATTATATTTTCATTAAATGGCTGGCAAATCGTTGTTGGCGATGTGAATAAGGTGGAAAAGTGATGGCGAAGCAGCAGGCAGTTGCAAGAGACACATTTGAAAAGGTGATGTTGCCTATCTATGCACCGGCAGATTTCGTTCCCGTGCGCGGTAAAGGGAGCCGAGTGTGGGATCAGCAAGGGCGAGAGTATGTGGATTTTGCGGGCGGTATTGCCGTGACGGCATTAGGGCATTGTCATCCTGCGTTGGTTGCTGCGCTACATGAACAAGGCGAAAAGCTGTGGCATGTGAGTAATGTTTTCACCAATGAGCCTGCGCTACGTCTGGCACAAAAACTGATTGATGCCACCTTTGCCGAGCGTGTCTTCTTTGCAAACTCCGGCGCGGAGGCAAACGAAGCGGCGTTTAAACTGGCTCGTTACTATGCTTCCAGCAAAATTAGCCCTTTTAAATCCAAGATTATTGCCTTCCACCACGCCTTTCATGGCCGTACCTTATTTACGGTTTCCGTGGGGGGTCAGCCAAAATATTCAGACGGCTTTGGCCCGAAGCCTGCCGACATTGTGCATGTGCCATTTAATGATTTAGACGCCGTTCGCGCTGTTATCGACGATCATACCTGTGCAGTGGTGCTTGAGCCCGTTCAGGGCGAGGGCGGCGTAATGCCTGCGACGCAAAGCTTCTTGCAAGGCGTGCGTGAGCTTTGCGATCGGCATCAGGCGTTGTTGGTGTTCGATGAAGTACAAAGTGGCATGGGCCGAACCGGTAAACTCTTTACCTACATGCACTACGGCGTAACGCCGGATATTCTCACCACCGCCAAAGCGCTGGGAGGCGGTTTTCCGATTAGCGCCATGTTAACAACTCATGAAATTGCCAGCGCCATGCAGGTAGGCACCCATGGTACCACCTATGGCGGTAATCCACTGGCCTGTGCGGTTGCTGAGGCGGCTTTGGACGTGATCAATACATCTGAGGTGATGGCGGGAATTGAAGAGCGCCATGGCCTATTTGTGGAAGCGCTGGAGAAGATCAATGCCCAATACAATATCTTCACTCAGGTGCGTGGAATGGGGCTGTTGTTGGGCGCTGAACTGAGCCCTGCCTATCACGGTAAGGCGCGAGATATCTTACATGCTGCCGCCAGTGAAGGACTGATGCTGCTGAATGCAGGGCCGGATATTCTACGGTTTGCGCCATCGCTGGTTGTCGAGTTTGCCGATATCCATGAAGGCATGGCACGGCTGGAAAAAGCCATTGCCAAAGTCGTAGGCGGTCATTAATCCCTGAGTTTACGGCTCATCCAAATCCCGTGATGTGGCCGTTGCCGCCATGCTATCGACGAAATGGTATGCATGGCGCGTAAGTGCGCAATGATGCGCCGCAGATGCACTTCAATTTGCGTAACGGGCATCCCGTTAGTTTCTTGATCGTCAGACTGAAATACGGCGGCGTTGTCATTGAGCGTTGGACCATCGTGCTCCAAACGTTGCTGGCAAAGCTGCAATGCAATTTCACAACGCTGCAAATAATCCTGTGCCAGATTCTCGGTAAGCATGTAGTGATCGCGTGCGAGGATCGTCATGGCATTGAGGTGCTCAACGATAAACTGGCTGTGGGTGATCCACAGGCGCATATCCGTTAAATAGCGTGAATCAAACCCCGGTTCCTGCATCGCCTGATTCAGCGAAGTAAAGACGGCGTTGTGTGCCTGATTCACTTTCATGCGCGCATAGGCCAGCGCAGCCGTTTTAGGTTCAGGCGACAGTAAAAGGCGCAGCTCGTCTTGATAGGCTTCTAATGCCTGATGCGCATTTTTACGCAGCAAGCCGCTTTGCCACTGTGGCCACAGCCAGATGGTGCTGGCAAAGGCAAGAATACAGCCGAGAACCGTATCGATGAGACGCGGAACTAAGAAATGTAGCCCGTTAAGCTGTAACAGCTGGAGCGTATACACCGCCGTGATGGTGAAACCAATCACGGCCAGCCCGTAATTTTTCCTGAGAACTAAATAAGCCGCGATGGTTATCACCAGCATGCAGCTTAGCGTGACGTTCAACGGCAGGTTGAGCTGGAGCAGTCCTGCGGCAGCAATTAGCCCAACGAAAGTGCCTAGCGCACGGTGCTGGATCCTAACGCGCGTTGCGTTATAGCCATTTTGGATCACCAGCATGATCGTCAGCAAAACCCAATAGGGCTTTGGCAGATGAAATAACATGCCGAGGCTACTGCCTGCCGCCAGCGTAATGCCTAATCGTGCGGCGTTGCGCAGCGCGACTGACTTTAACGAAAGATAGGCGCGCAACGCAGGCCAGAAGGGAAGCCGTTGCTGAGTGGACATCAGATTGCGTTGATATAATGGGCGTTGGCGCTCGAGTAGGCGAGCCACGCGGCTAAAATGGTAGTAACAGAATTTGCCAACGGGGTTATCTGGGTGCTGATTAGACAGTTTTTCTAGCGCAGATAGCTCGTTATCCATCGAGAAATGTTGGGGATAACGGTGATATAAAATATCGTCAGCAACCGTTTTGAGCCGTTCTGTAATGACCTGAGCATTGCGGCGTAAAATCGCTTCGGCCTGACTTTTTTCGACCAGCTTTTGTACTTCATCGGGCTGAGACAGGCTAACGGTGATGTGTTCTTGCAAATCTAATGCGACCTGAAAATAGCGCAGCAGGCGTTTGTATTCAGGATTATGCACCAACGAAAGCATGTGCATTTGTTGGTATATCTGAGCAATAAGATCCATCACTTTTTGCTGACGTTGCAGCAACGGAGGCAGTGCGGTTTCAGGATCGATATGCTGAGTTAGCAGGCTGTACTTGGCTTCCATGTAGTCGCCAAGCTGAACGTAAAGCTGGCTGAGGTTTTCGCGGATCGGTTGCCCCTTCCACAGCAGGAACCAAAACCAGGTGAAAGCGCCATACCAAATAGTACCGACAATATACAGCAGTGGCCCATGCCAGATCGGCACGCTTCCCGCCATACTCAGGGTAAAAATAGAGGCAACCAGCGCTGCTGGCATAAGTCGCGCATGTAGCGGGCTAATCTCACCGTTAACGCCGAGCAATAAAGCCAAACCGAGCATGATCAGCGGTAGGGGAATTTGCCAAAGTAAGCATTGCTGTAGCAGAAAACTGCTAAAGGCAAATAAGCTGCCGCCAACGACTAAGCGTTTGATAAAGCGTTTATGTGGGGTATCGAGTCCGGCAATATTGCAGCAGGCGGGAACTAAAGAGAACATCAGCCCAAGTTGTAGATTACCTATCAACAGACCGAATAGCACAGGAAGACACAGCACCAGCGTTTGACGCAGTGCGTAGTTGACTTCCGGGTGGTAGATGAACCGCCGCCACATAGCCAAAGAAACCCGTGCAGCAAGGCTACACGGGCGTCATCTATCAGCGAGTGCCGTAAACGACGATGGTTTTTCCGTGTGCGGAGATCAGATTTTGATCTTCCAGCATCTTCAGAATACGACCAACGGTTTCACGGGAGCAGCCAACGATCTGGCCAATTTCCTGACGAGTGATCTTGATCTGCATACCATCTGGATGAGTCATGGCATCTGGCTGTTTGGCCAGATTCAGCAGGGTCTGAGCGATACGACCGGTTACGTCCAAGAACGCAAGGTTGCCGACTTTTTCAGAGGTAACCTGTAAGCGGCTAGCCATCTGAGCAGAAAGGCGCATCAGAATATCTGGATTGACCTGAATGAGCTGGCGGAATTTCTTGTAGGAAATTTCAGCCACTTCACAGGCGGTTTTTGCACGAACCCAGGCGCTACGTTCTTGCCCTTCCTCAAATAAGCCTAGTTCACCAATGAAATCGCCCTGATTCAGATAAGAAAGGATCATTTCTTTGCCTTCTTCATCTTTAATCAATACAGCAACGGAGCCCTTAACGATGTAGTACAGGGTTTCAGCCTTTTCACCTTGGTGGATCAGGGTACTTTTGGACGGATACTTGTGGATATGGCAATGAGACAAGAACCATTCAAGAGTCGGGTCTGTTTGCGGTTTGCCGAGAACCATTCGCTATTATCCTCTGTTGTTATCGCTGCCCTAATATCGGGATACTGATCCTGACAGTGTGCTTATCGTGGCACGGGGCTTTGCTTATTAACTTGTTATAGCACTTCATAATCGAGATATAGAGTAATAGGCTAAGGTAATTATTTCCTAGAGTTATTGATCTATACCCGTTTCAATCCATAAAGATCCATTTCGGCATAGTTTGTAGCACAGCTTTGTGCAGGTGTCTTGTGTTGTCTCGCTTCAGCATCAAGAAGTGAGGCCTCGGATTGCCTGTTTTTTATAGAAAGCGTAGTCTGATGCCAAAATTTAACCAAAGGGGTGATAAACATGCAGGCACGAGTGAAATGGGTTGAAGGGATGACTTTTCTGGGTGAATCCGCTTCAGGACACCAGATTCTTATGGATGGAAACGCTGGCGACAAAGCACCAAGCCCAATGGAAATGGTGCTGATGTCTGCGGGTGGATGCAGTGCGATTGACGTGGTTTCAATTTTGCAAAAAGGGCGACTGGACGTGCGCGACTGTGAAGTGAAATTAACCTCTGAGCGTCGTGAAGAAGCCCCTCGTTTGTTTACTCATATCAATCTGCATTTTGTGGTTACCGGCAAAGGGCTGACCGATAAAGCCGTTGAACGTGCGGTTGCCTTATCGGCCGAGAAGTATTGCTCGGTAGCGCTGATGTTGGGTCAGGCGGTGAATATTACTCACAGCTTTGAAACTATCGTGGTTGAGTAACGTTTTTACTCCCAAGCATAGTTTTGGCATTCCCAACGTAATAAATCCAGGAATCGCCGCGCCGTTAAGGTGAGCGGCGATTTTTGCGAATAGAACACGCAGTATTGGGCGGTGGGTAAATCGTCGATAGGCAATGCACAGAGCGTATTGCCTAATCCCAGCGGAGTCCGCATCGCCCGAGCCACGATGGTCAGATATTGTGCCTGTTGCACCATGCTTAATCCGCAAACCACGGAGTCCGTTCGGATCGGTGATTGGCTAAGCTGGTGGTAAAAATTCCCCATGGCGGATTCTAGCTGCTGGTAATAACCCATATCGGTTTCGGGTATCAGCCATTTTGCGTGCTTCAGCTCTTCTAACGATTTCGCTTGAGAAAATGGGTTGTCGCGGTGAGCGATAATGCAAAAGGGCGATTCAAATAACGGCTCACGTACCAGATCTATTGGCGTGGTTTCGGCTGTTAGCGTGCCGATGGCAAAATCGAGTCGCCCTTCACGCAAAGCCGGTAGAAGCGTCGAGAGCTGCGCTTCTTTGGCGTGTATATTGGCCTGTGGAAACTGAGACTTAAAGGTATCAGCGGCCTGAGGAAACACGGTTAGCGCAATTAGCGATGAAAAGCCTACAGAAACTGATCCTTGAGAATATTGGCTTATCTGCTCAATTTCATCTGCCGCGCGCTGTAGTTCTTCCAAAATAAGCTGCGAGCGTGCCGCAAACGCGCTTCCTGTTTCAGTCAGCATCATTCCTTTGGCTCCGCGCACGATAAGCTGCGTATTCAGCGTATGTTCCAATTCTTTGATCGCTCTGCTTATTGCTGGCTGTGACTGGTTTAATGCGCGTGCGGCGGCGCGAATACTTCCGCGACGAATCACTTCCTGAAACGTTTTTAACTGCTGAATTTTTGGCAGATATTTCACCGCGCTTCCCCTATCAATAAAAAGCATCACCCCCAAAAAAATGACATCTTACACGGTGTGGGTAAAGACGATATTTTCATCAATGCCATCTGGCGCGCAGTTAATAAAAAGAAAGCGATGCACATCACATAAGCACCCCTATGCGTTTGAGCCTCTGTCAGGGTTGACGCCGTTCAGCGAGGAGTTTGGCTATGCAATTTCAGCGCCGTTCATTGATGATTTTTTTACTGTTTATCGGTTACGCCATCGTTTATATCGACAAAACCGTGGTGGGGTTTGCTCTGCTACCTATCGAACGTGAGTTTTCACTCCAGCCTGAGCAATTAGGCTATATCACCGGCGTTTTTTTCCTCGCCTATTCTATTTTCCAGATCCCCGCCGGTTGGCTTAACGATCGCTTCGGATTCAAAAAAGTCTTGTGTAGCTCACTGTTCCTGCTGGGCGGGTTTGCTATGTGCTTTGGCTGGTTGGGGCTCACTTTTGGTTTATTGCTGACGTTTCGTTTTCTAGCGGGTATGGGACATGCGGGCTATCCAACCTCCTGTGCGAAAGCGGTGACGGCGAATTTTCCCGTTGAGCAGCGTACTTTTGCTCAGTCTATTCTGTTGTCTTCGGCAGGACTGGCGATGACGTTAGGCCCGCTGGTGGCGGTATATTGCCTTGAGCATATTGGCTGGCGCGGGTCTTTTGCGTCGTTGGGGATTTTGGCATTTATAATCTCTGGCTGCATTTTATGGCTGGTGCCAAATCCACAAAGAGCATTGCCAATATCTTCTCCGCAGCGGCAGAGCGTGCCTTATCGCCAGCTGTTGAAAAGTCCTATCGTTATTTTGCTGTTTATCGCCATTTTTTGTTTGAACATTCCGTCCTACGGTCTGATGGCATGGCTGCCTAAATTCTTGGTGCAAAATCGTGGGCTGCCGCTGGGCGTATCCAGTTTAGTGGCGGCGGCGGGCGGATTAGGGATGTGGATTTCGTCTTTGTGCACCGGTTATTTCGTTGGCAAATACATGCAGGGTAAAGAGCACAAAGTGGTCTGCAGCTGTTCGTTGCTGAGCGCGGTGTGTATTGGGTTGGTTTACGCCACGTCTTCGGCTATTTCGGCCAGCCTGTTTTTATTCTTCGGTTATGTGTTCCTCATGGCGTCGTTTGTCACCGTTTTCACTTTACCAATGAAACGTTTGCCGACTGACGTAATGGGCGCCGCGATGGGGATTATTAACACCGGCGGTACCTTGGGCGGCTTTGTCGCGCCGATTGCCATGGGGTACCTGGTGAAGATGAGCCAAGGCTATTTTTCTACTTTTGTTTTTCTAGTTGTGGTGATGATTGTCTCTGGGCTGGTGATCCTGCCGTTGGCAGGTAAAACCTATCGCCCAGTTCGTGAAGCTGCGTAACGGGGGAGATGTACGATGAAATTTGAACTTGATGCTATGTTGTTATCTGTTATGCCGGATGTTATTCGTTGGCGTCGGCATATTCACGCACACCCTGAACTCTCCTTCCAAGAGCAGAAAACAGCCGACTATATTGCCGAACAACTGTCTCGTGTAGAGAACATTTCGATATCACGCCCGACGAATAACAGCGTGGTGGTTGATTTAGTGGGGGCATTGAGCGGCCCTCGCTATGCGTTACGCGCTGATATTGATGCATTACCGATTCAGGAAGAGAGCGAAGAGTCTTTTGCCTCAACGCATTCTGGTGTGATGCACGCATGTGGGCATGATTCGCATGCGGCGATGCTGATGGGCGCTGTCAGCGTTTTAGCTCAATGTCACCGCCAATTACGTGGACAGGTGCGCTTTATATTTCAGCACGCTGAGGAAGTTCCGCCCGGTGGCGCACAAGAGCTGATTAAGCTCGGTGTTTTAGACGGCGTGGACATGATTTTTGGTTTGCACGTCATGCCGAATTTCCCAACGGGGGTTGTGGGCTGGAAATCGGGCGTGTTTTGCGCATCCAGCGACAACTTTGATATCACCATCAAAGGAAAAGGCGGCCACGGCTCTATGCCGCAGCTGTGTATCGATCCGGTGGTTATTGGCGCTGAAGTGGTGACTGCGCTGCAAAATATCGTTGCGCGTAAAATCGATCCTTTGCAGACGCCGGTATTAACCGTTGCGACGTTTAAATCAGAGGGCGGCTACAACGTGATCCCTCAAACGGCTGCTTTGGCTGGCACGTTGCGCACTCATGTGGCGAGCGTGCGTGAGAAAGTGCCGCAGCTGGTTGAGCAAACCGTCGCAGGAATTACGCAGGCGCACGGAGCGGATTATGATATTCGCTGGACGCGAGGCTATACCATCGGCAATAACGACGTTGAGGCGAGCCGGATTGCGCGTGAGGTTATTGAGCGGCAACTCGGAAAAGAAACCGTGCTTGAAATGCCCGCGCCGATGTTTGGCGGCGAGGACTTCTCTTTTTATCTGGAGAAAGTACCGGGCTGTTTCCTGTTTATCGGCAGCGGGAATGAAAATTTGGGTGCAGTTTATGGCGTCCACAATCCAAAATTTAAATTGGATGAAGACGCTATGCGTATCGGCTTGAAGCTACATCTGGGCTTTATTCAGTATCTATTAATGGCCGAATAATCGGCGCGGTTATTCGATCTTTTTCCCTTCGATCAGGCGCTGCACCAGCGGCGTCATGATCAACTCCATCGCCAGCCCCATTTTCCCCCCAGGAACCACCAGTGTGTTGATGTGTGAAATAAACGAGCCTTGCAGCATCGCCAGTAGGTAAGGGAAGTCAATGTTGTCTAAGCCCTGAAAATGGATCACGACAAAGCTTTCATCGGAAGAGGGAATCGCTTTGGCGGCAAAAGGGTTGGAAGTATCAACCGTAGGCACTCGCTGGAAGTTTATGTGGGTGCGCGAGAACTGCGGCGTGATGTAAGTAATGTAATCTTCCATTGAACGCACCACTGAATCCATCACGGCTTCACGTGAATGGCCGCGCTCGCCGGTGTCTCGCACTAATTTTTGGATCCACTCCAGATTGACGATTGGCACCACACCTACCAGTAAATCGACGTGCTGCGCCACGTTATGCTGTTGGGTGACAACGCCGCCGTGCAGCCCTTCGTAAAAGAGCACATCGGTGGGTTCTGGCAGCGCTTCCCATGGGGTAAACGTACCCGGAACCTGATTGTAGGGAACGGCTTCATCGTAGGTATGCAGATATTTACGGGAACGCCCGCGACCGTGCTGGCCGTATTCAAGAAAGCTTTGTTCTAAAAAAGAGAAGTCATTGGCTTCGGGGCCGAAATAGCTGATGTGGCGGCCTTGTTCGCGAGCTTTACGAATTGCCGCGTCCATTTCTGGCCGCGTATAGCGGTGAAAACTGTCGCCTTCCAGTTCAGCAGCCTTGAGATGGAATTGCTGAAAAATTTTACGGAAGGCGACGCTGGTGGTGGTGGTACCGGCACCACTGGAGCCGGTTACTGCAATAATCGGGTGTTTGGCTGACATAGATAACACGGCTCCAGTGATTGGGGATTAACGGTTTATCTTAGACCGTAATAATTCATCTCTATGGTTGTATCCTGAATCTGGATATCGCTCCACTCTTTTGGTTTTGTTTTTAATTGGCCATTCAAAATGAGACTTTTGAGCTTAGCGCTATCGTGCTTGTTTTTAGCTAAATACTCGTCAAAGTCCATTTTGTTAATCACGGTCCATTTGCCCTCACGCTGGGCATAAACTTGGCAGAATGGCGCTTGAGGATCGCTGAAACTGCACAGGATAGGTTCTTGTTTACCATCCCCGTTCAGATCCAACGTTGTTAAAACACAGCTATTTGCCTGTAGGTAACATTCATCTATGCGCTCTTCCCGAAAGTTATTTTCTGATAGCGACGCCCACCAACTTGAATCTGGCGGTGTGACGCCTGCGGCGAGCTGTATGTTTTTACGTGCGTTCTCCACCGTAAGTATCGCGGGTTTTTGTTGATTGTCATCATTGTCATAACCCCCCCAGCGATTGGTTTGTATCAGTATTTTTTCCAGTTTTAATTTTCGGCCGGGATCGCTGATAAATTTGGCATCGTGGCGTAGTGCTTGAAGTGCGTCGTTGCCTCTACGGCCTGCATCAAAACGTAGCATGCTGAGATCCAGCTTATCCGGTGATACCTTTTCTGCGGCATAACGCTGCATCTGGTTGTTTACGCTAATGCGATACGGGTCGATGACTGGTGAATTGCAAAGAATGAGAATAGCCCCGATCAGGCACATCATCTTTTTGTTGATGTTGCCTAGCGAGTGAAGCCAGATCGTGTTTTTGCGTACTACGGCAGTTGCATAGGCGAGGCTCAGACAAAGCGACAAGCCAACAATGACAGCGGCCCATATCCGATCGGGTGTCCAGCCATGTTGCACGATCCTAAGACCTAAATAGTACGTGGCTAATATTGCGTAGACGGGCAAAACAAGTAGTGAGCCGTTGATGATATAGCGAATGATTTTTGGATAGGGTTTCTGCTCAGCATTGTCGGCGCTGAGGTATACCGCATTAACCAGCAGAGCTAATAGCAGAGACATGGTAGTAAGCAGCGTAGTGGCTGACGACCACTGCTTGGCTAAGGTGTTTATCCCTGTAAACGGCAAACTGAAGATAAAAATCAGTGCGAAAAACGACAGTAGAGGAAGCAAGCCTTTCACCACCAGAGAGAGGAGCTTGCGTACCGTGATGATTAACTTTTGGTTGGTCCGACAGATTAGAACGCCGATGGCGAGAACTAAGCTATTGGCAAAGTATGTGAATATTTGGTGCTTAAAGAAAAGATTGTAAAAGAAATCAATACCAATCAATTTGAAGAGGCCTGCGCCCAGCGACAAAATCCCCCACATCAAGCCCGCAATAAGCAGGGTTAATACTACTGTGATGGTATTTTTCCAAATAGAGTTGTGCAAATCAGCGTAGTTGGCTGGTGAGTTTGGGTTTTCTATTCGCACCTGCAGCCATGGCAGGGTGACAAAGATAATCGCGGCAAGAGAGAAATAAAATGTCGCTAAAATGCCGGTTCCATAATCTCTTAGACCAACATCGTTCCAATTTACCCACGTTGTCATGGCGATAAAAATCACGGCGTAGGCAAGCAGTGCTTTCCAGAGCGTTTTGTTGCGTAATGTATTAACCGACAAGACGAACAACAAAGGTAGCGATAGTGATAATACCAACACATACAGCAGCGTGGTCTTATGGCCTAGCCTCCACTCTTGAGTGCTGAAGTCGTTGCATAGGTAGAGTAATGCACCCTGCATGAGACACGCGATAATAATCAATATGCGAGTGTTGAACGGTAAATCAGAGGGCGATATTTTAGATTCGGAACTATGTTGGGTGACGTTTTGTGAAAGTAGAGACATCCATGCTTCTCCTGATTGTTTAAGCGCCGCTTTTGACATCAAACCAGCCAAAATATTTGGATGCCTTTACTTAATATTGGTTTTATTAACCGGATGTTTAAAGGCTACTCATACTCTTCTGGTGCATCTCGGAACTGCCCTTTAGGCATGATATTCACCGTTTCATGGAGTTCTGACCACACCAAAACGGCTTCACCATTTTTTAGCTGCCGACGCACGTCTTCAACCTTTTGCGTCAATGACTTTTCATGTACGCCATAGTCGGTGCCTTCGCGCAGAACGAAGGATTCGATCAAACTATCCAGCGTATCTGCGGCCAAATTTTCCCAAGGGATAATCACTGCGTGTTCTCCAAAAATGGGGTTAACCAAGAAGGGATGCGTTGTTCTAACCACATCTGAGGTTTGTTAAAACTGCCACCGATGAAGCCAACGTGTCCACCAAATTCGGTGAGCTGATATTCAATATTAGGCGGTAAATCTTCCGGCCGTGGGATCACTTCCGGTGTCATAAACGGATCGTCTTTAGAATGGATGATGAGCAGCGGAACGGTGATTTTTGGCAACAGCGGTAGGGCGCTACAGCGACGGTAGTAGTCCGTTGCATTATCAAATCCGTGGATACGTGAGGTAATCACATCATCGAAATCGCGAATGCGTTTTAAACCTTTCAGCGTTTTTAAGTTCAACGGTAAGGTGTTTGGGTAGCGTTCGAGCTTACGCTGGGCGTTCTGCTTGAGCTGGCCTAAGAGATAGCTTTGATAAACCCGTGAAAAACCTTGTTCTAGCCGATATGAGCAGGGCTCCAACATCAGCGGGGCGGAAACAATAACGGCGGCATTGAGCGTGGCATTTTCGCCTTCTTGGCCTAAATAGTAAGCCAGCATATTGCCGCCGAGTGAAATACCCACCGCGGCAGTGGGCGCCTCGCCGTAAGTTTCGCGTAGCCAGTTGAGGAAGAAGCGCGCATCTTCGGTTTCACCTGAATGGTAGATGCGGTTCATTTTATTTGGCTCTCCGCTACAGCCGCGAAAATGCATAACCACACCCAGCCATCCGGCTTCTTTCCATGCGTGCAGCAAACCATGTGCATAGGGGCTGTAGAAACTCCCTTCTAAACCATGGAACAGCACGACTCGCGGCTTATGCTGCGCCTGTTCAGGCGGCTCGCTCCACGCTAGGTCAATAAAGTCACCGTCGGGTAAGGCTAAGCGCTGCCAGTGTGGCTGTAATAGCGGCTTGCGCCGGAATAACCTTGGCAAAATAGTTTGCAGATGCGGATTACTTATTCCGCGCATAGGAGAGAATTGATTATTCATAAGGTGATTAATTTTCATGTCATCGTTCTTGTGCGATCAATATCACACTGATAGCTTCAAGGTCACGACAAACATAAAGGGGTGGGAGTGCCCAACAAATGGAACTTGGTCTATTTCTTTCAATGCTAGGGTTTTTGTGGGTAGCGGCGATCACGCCTGGGCCAAATAATATGCTGCTGACCTCGTCGGGGGCGAACTTTGGCTTTATGCGCTCGGTGCCGTTGATGCTGGGTATTATGCTTGGAATGCAGTCGCTGCTGCTTTTAGTAGCGTTTGGCGTTGGTAGCCTGCTGCTGGTTTACCCTACGTTGCATACCGCCCTAAAAATATTGGGTAGCTTATATCTGCTGTATATCGCTTGGAAAATCGCGACCTCCAGCTATGAAAAACTCGACCCCACGGCGGTAAAAGTTAAAAAACCGGTTAATTGGTATCAAGGCTGGTTGCTTCAATTCTTGAATCCCAAAGCGTGGCTGATGGGATTAGGTGCCGTCGCCAGTTTTAGCCTTGCGGGTACTGAATATAATCATTCCATTATTGCGATCAGCGTCGCGATGTTTTTGGTTAATTTAGTCTCCGGCATTATTTGGCTAGGTTTTGGCACCGTGATTGGTCGCTTGCTGAACAGCCGTCGCGCTTGGTTTACGTTTAACATCTCCATGGGATTGCTGACCGCAGCCTGTGTCTTGCTCATTTGGCACTGATTCAGATGTCTCCAGCTCGCTGGAGACGCGTTCATTTCTTCAATGTGATATGCCGTCGATAACATTGACCCTAGCCGCTCAGACGCCAAACTTCAATTATCTCTATTTGGAATAAAGAATAATTTTTTATTCCTTCTTAACTAAATTTCGCTCAGCTAAAACTGTGTTCAACGCGGGGCATTGTGCTCCTGACTCAGAAAAATAAGCGGAGCAGATGATGGCGAACAAACCTTTTTCTTTACGTAGCGTGGCTGCGTTTCTCACCCTCTCTTTAGCCGCAACGAGCGCATATGCACTTGATGTGACCGTGGCGTATCAAACTTCCGCAGAACCGGCCAAAGTGGCACAGGCGGATAACGCCTTTGCCAAAGCCTCAGGCGCGAAGGTGGATTGGCGTAAGTTCGACAGCGGTTCAAGCGTAGTGAAAGCTTTAGCTTCCGGCGACGTGCAGATTGGTAATATTGGCTCTAGCCCGTTGGCCGCAGCGGTGAGCCAAGGCTTGCCGATTGAAGTTTTTCTGCTGGCCTCTCAGTTGGGGAACTCAGAAGCGCTGGTGGTGAAAAAAGAGATTAAATCTCCGCAGGATCTTATCGGTAAGCGTATTGCCGTTCCTTTCGTTTCAACCACGCACTACAGCCTGCTTGCGGCGCTTAAGCATTGGGGAATCAAACCCGATCAGCTCACCATTTTAAACCTTCAGCCACCGGCGATTGCTGCGGCGTGGCAGCGCGGTGATATCGATGGCGCTTATGTTTGGGCGCCTGCGGTTAACGAATTGGTGAAAACCGGCAGCGTGTTAACCGACTCAGAACAGGTCGGCAAATGGGGCGCACCGACGCTGGACGTATGGGTAGTACGTAAAGACTTCGCGCAACAGCATCCCGATGTAGTAACGGCTTTTGCGCGCACGACGTTAGCGGCGCAGAAGGCCTATTTGGCCGCGCCCGAGCAGTGGCTGCAAGACGGACAGAATGTCGACAAGCTCTCCAAGCTGAGCGGTGTTCCGCAAGATCAGGTTCCAGGATTGGTGAAGGGAAACCGTTATCTGCCCGTTGCTGAGCAGGTTAATGAGTTGGGCCAGCCGGTAGATAAAGCCATTCATGATACCGCCGTGTTTTTACAGCAGCAGGGCAAAATTCCTCAGGTGGCAGCAGATTATCGTAGCTTCGTGAATAACCAGTTTGTGAAGCAAGTGCAGGCTGAGCCTCAGTCATAAGGAGTTACCCATGCTGTCAGTGAATCATCTCAGTGCTTCCTATGATGGGAAACCTGTTCTGGAAGACGTCTCATTACAAATTGCGAGTGGGCAACTGGTGGTGGTGCTCGGGCCGTCTGGGTGTGGGAAAACCACGTTATTGAATCTGGTTGCGGGCTTTAGTCAGCCAGATTCGGGTTCAATAACGTTGTCTGGTCGCGAAGTTACAGGGCCAAGCGCGGAACGCGGCGTGGTATTTCAAAATGAAGGCCTGTTGCCGTGGCGAAATGTTTTAGCAAACGTGGTGTTTGGTTTGCAGCTACAAGGTGTAGCACGCGATGAACGAAGCGCTATCGCGCTACGGATGCTGCGCTTGGTTGGGCTGGAAGGTTACGAACGGCACTTCATCTGGCAGCTATCGGGCGGAATGCGCCAGCGGGTGGGGATCGCCCGAGCACTGGCGGCGAACCCTCAGCTGTTGTTATTGGATGAGCCTTTTGGCGCGCTCGATGCTTTCACGCGTGAACAAATGCAAGAGTTGCTGCTGGGCGTGTGGCGTAAAACGGGTAAACAGATCTTGCTGATTACCCATGACATTGAAGAAGCGGTGTTTTTAGCCTCTGAACTGATCCTGTTGTCGCCGGGGCCGGGACGCATTGTTGAACGCTTGGCGCTGAATTTTGGCCAGCGCTATGCCGATGGTGAGCCATGCCGAGCGATTAAATCCGATCCCGCGTTTATTGAACGTCGTGAATATGTGCTTAGTCGCGTCTTCGAGCGGCGGACACCACATGCGCAAGGAGTTTGGTCATGAGTCTTCATTCCACGTTGAAGAGTAATACTGCCGATAACACGCACAAAGCAGCCATATACCAAAAGAAAAGCGCTCTCCCATCAAACGTGGTCATCAGCGCACTCACGCTGCTGGCCATTTTATTGGTGTGGTGGGGCGTAACCGCGATGCAGCTTATCAGTCCGCTGTTCTTACCCGCGCCTCAGCAGGTACTTAAGCAACTGGTGAGCATCAGTACACAAGGTTTTATGGATGCGACGTTGGGGCAACATTTAGCCGCTAGCCTTGGTCGCATTCTGGTCGCGCTGCTTGCCGCTGTGGTTATTGGTGTTCCCGTGGGAATTGCGATGGGGCTCAATCCCACCGTGCGCGGTATTTTAGACCCCATTATTGAAATCTATCGTCCGGTGCCGCCGCTGGCCTATCTTCCGTTGATGGTTATCTGGTTTGGCATTGGTGAAACATCCAAGATATTGCTGATTTATCTCGCAATTTTTGCGCCTGTCACATTGGCCGCTGCTGCGGGTGTGCGGAGCGTCGAGCAGGTGCGTGTGCGAGCGGCTCAAGCGTTAGGGGCAAATCGCTGGCAGGTGTTGTGGTATGTCGTGCTTCCCAATGCCTTGCCGGAGATTTTAACGGGCTTACGCATTGGGCTTGGCGTGGGCTGGTCTACGCTGGTGGCCGCAGAGCTGATTGCCGCTACGCGCGGTTTAGGATTTATGATTCAGTCCGCTGGTGAATTTTTAGCTACGGATGTTGTTATCGCTGGCATTAGCGTTATCGCGTTGATTGCTTTTGCATTGGAATTGGGCCTGAGAGCCTTGCAGCGCCGCTTAACCCCGTGGCATGGAGTGAAAAAATGAATGAACGTCTCGCAATTCAGCCTTTAAGCCCTGCCATTGGCGCAGTTGTTAGCAATATAGACCTCACCCGCCCGCTGAGTGATTCACAGTTTGAACAGCTCTATCATTCGCTGCTAAAGCATCAGGTACTGTTTGCGCGTGGGCAGGCTATTACGCCGTTACAGCAGCGCGAGCTAGCATCACGTTTTGGCGATCTGCATATACATCCTGTCTATCCGCATGCGGCGGGCGTGGAGGAGATCATTGAGCTCGACACGCATAACGATAATCCTCCGGACAACGATAATTGGCATACTGATGTGACCTTTATCGAGAATCCTCCACTGGGCGCAATTTTGGCCGCCAAACGTCTGCCAGAGGTGGGCGGTGATACGCTGTGGTCGAGCGGCATTGCCGCCTTCGAGGCGCTTTCACCTCAGCTCAAGATATTATTGAGTGGTCTGCAAGCCGAGCATGATTTTGAAAAGTCGTTCCCTGAATATAAGCATCTGCGTTCGGAAGAGGAACATCAACGCTGGCAGCAGGCAAAACGTCAGCATCCGCCGCTGTTGCATCCGGTGGTGCGAACGCATCCTGTGAGCGGGCGCCAGGCGCTATTTGTAAACGAAGGATTTACCACGCGTCTGGTGGGTATCCCTCAGCAGGAAGGTGGTGCGCTGTTACAGTTCCTTTTCCGGCATACGACGAAGCCTGAATTCCAAGTTCGCTGGCGTTGGCAGCAAGACGATATCGCGATTTGGGATAACCGCGTGACGCAGCACTATGCCAATGCAGACTATTTGCCTCAGCGCCGGATTATGCATCGAGCGACTATTCTGGGGGATAAGCCGTTTTATCGCAGCGAACGAAGGGTGCTTAGAGACTGATACACAACAGATTCCAGCCAACGAACGAGGTATTCCTAGTGGAATACCTCGACGTAAGGCCACTTACCGTTTAGATGCGTAGGCTAAAACGGCGGCAACCTCTTTATTACCGTTTTTGATGTGTATTTCACACAGATATCCATGTGTGATCCCAATGAACGCCAGAAGTGTTATACAGACGATCAATAGACACCAAATAACAGTTTTTTGTGGCATTTTTTGGTTTTCCTTTTCCTTGTTTTGCAACGGGGAAGAGGCTAACCTCACACTGTTGGGTATGAGGGTTGGCCTCACCTTGATTTAATATCAGGTGGGGCTTTTTCCTATCTGCCATACCACTCTATGCTTAAGACAGACAGTCCTAAGCACCCAAGCGCAGAGTAAATGCGCTTTCGGGGGCTTAACAGCGGGTTTGTGAGATTATGCGAAGTGGATTCCAGCGAATATTTCATCGCTGGCAATCAATTACAGCCTCTTTGCGAGGTTTATTCGCTTTCAGCCTCAAAGGCTTGGGTCATGGCTTCTAGCTTTTCCTGCCCATCTAACCATTCCATTTCAGCTTCTTCGAGCGCAGCCTTGGTTTGATTCTGTTGCTGTAGGCATTCGGTCAGTTCCGCTTTGCGGCTGATGTCATACAGTTCGCTATCGGCCAATTTTTCTTCGAGTACGGCTAGCTGCGCGCTCAGTTTTTCCATTTGCTGTTCCATCTTCATGATGTGCTTACGGATCGGCTGAGTTTGGGTGCGGAATTCGGCCGCACGGCGCTTTTGATCTTTGCGCGCTTGAGCGCTGTTTCCGCTAGTTTCGCCTTCGCTTTTATTGGAGACTTGCTGTGCCTGTTGACGTTGCAGGTCAATCATCCACTGTTGATAATCTTCCAAATCGCCAGCAAACGGCTCAACTTGACCATCGTGTACCAAGTACAGATCGTCGGTCGTTGAACGTAGTAAGTGACGGTCATGGGAAACCACTACCAACGCGCCTTCGAAGTCGATAAGGGCTTCGGTCAGCGCTTGGCGCATGTCCAAGTCGAGATGGTTAGTCGGTTCATCGAGCAGTAACAGATTAGGGCGCTGCCACACGACCAGTGCTAATACCAGACGCGCTTTTTCTCCGCCGGAGAAACGCGCGGTGTGCTCGGTGACTTTATCGCCGCGGAAACCAAAACCACCCAGATAGTCACGCAGTTGCTGCTCCGTTTCGCGTGGGGCTATGCGGGTAAGATGCTGCAACGGCGATTCATCTGCGCGTAAATACTCCAACTGATGCTGAGCGAAGTAGCCCAGCTTCACGCCTTTGGCTAAACCGATTTCGCCTTTTTGCGGTGCCAATTCACCGGCCAACAGCTTGATTAGCGTGGACTTACCCGCGCCGTTGCGGCCAAGCAGGCCAATGCGAGAACCGGGAACGAGATTCAGCTTGATGGAATCCAAAATGGTTTTGTCACCGTAGCCAGCGCTCACTTTTTCCATCCGCAGCAATGGATTCGGCAGGCTTTCGGGTTCGCGGAAGCTGAAGTGGAATGGATTATCGACGTGAGCTGGCGCAATGAGCTCCATTCGCTCTAGCATCTTCACGCGGCTTTGCGCCTGTTTCGCTTTAGAGGCTTTGGCTTTGAAACGATCGATGTAGCTTTGCAGATGCGCAACGCGCTGCTGCTGGCTTTCATGCATGGATTGCTGCTGTGAAAGCTTGGTAGCGCGTTGCAGCTCAAACGATGAATAATTGCCGGTGTACTCGAACATCTGCTCTTGCTCGATATGCAAGATTTTGTCGACGATCGGATCGAGGAAATCACGGTCATGGGAGATAAGGATCAATGTGCCGGTATAGCTTTTCAGCCAGCGTTCCAGCCAAATCACCGCATCTAGGTCGAGGTGGTTGGTGGGCTCATCGAGAAGCAGTAAATCGGAACGGCAAATCAGCGCTTGAGCAAGGTTAAGGCGCATACGCCAGCCGCCGGAGAAGGATTTTACCGGCTCTTCGAGCTGGCTTTGGCTAAAGCCTAAACCGTGTAGCAGGCTGGAAGCGCGAGAGCGGATTGTCCACGCTTGGATGGCGTCCAGCTTGCCATGCACTAATGCGATAGCGTTGCCGTCGTTGCGTTCGTTCGCGTCGTTGAGTTCAGACTCTAGCTGGCGGAATTCACGGTCACCGTCGAGTACATACTCTAAAGCGGGCACGTCGAGCGCAGGGGTTTCTTGGTTGACCCACGCCAGCGCCCAGTTACCAGGAAAGTTGAAACTGCCGGCATCGGCGCTCATTTCACCTTTTAACAGCGACAGCAGCGTTGATTTCCCACAGCCATTTTTACCCACCAGACCGACTTTTTGGCCGGGGTTAACCGTTGCACTGGCATTGTCTAGCAGAACGCGGGTACCGCGTCGAATTTGTAGCGATGAGAAAACAATCATAAAGCGCCGTCTATTAGAAATGTGTTAAATTACGGTTGTTTTTGCGTGAACAATAATAAGTTTTCAGAACACGCACACTATTAATTTTAATCTTAGCGCTGCATGGTAGCTGAAATGCTCACCGATGACGACGCTTTGGGGAGGGGAATAGATGTCGCAGCCACCGAAAGTATTGCTGCTGTATGCCCATCCGGAATCACAGGACTCGGTTGCAAACCGAGTTTTACTGCAGCCGGCACAGCAGTTGGAACATGTCACCGTGCACGATCTCTACGCGCACTATCCTGATTTTTTTATTGATATTCATCATGAGCAAAAGCTGCTGCGTGAGCATCAAATCATTGTTTTTCAACATCCTCTTTATACCTATAGCTGTCCTGCCTTATTGAAAGAGTGGCTGGATCGCGTGTTGTCGCGCGGTTTTGCCAGCGGCGTTGGCGGAAATGCTCTGCGCGGAAAATATTGGCGTAGCGTCGTCACAACCGGTGAGCCTGAGGGGGCTTATCAAATGGGGGGTTATAACCGTTACACCATGGATGAAGTTTTGCGTCCATTTGAGCTAACGGCAGCCATGTGCCATATGCATTGGATGACGCCAATGGTGGTGTATTGGGCTCGCCGACTTAAGCCAGACTTTTGCAAACGCATGCCAAAGCCTACGGGCAGTGGTTGGAATCACCTTTGCCTGGAGGCGGTAGCTTATGACCGAAGAGGGCTCACTCTTACCAGCGATACTGCTGTTCTTATTTGCAGCCGTCGTGGCGGTGCCGATTGCACGGCGGATCGGGATTGGTACCGTACTGGGTTTTTTGATTGCGGGTATTGCAATTGGTCCATGGGGGTTAGGGTTTATCCGCGACGTGGATGAGATCCTGCATTTTTCGGAGCTAGGTGTTGTATTCCTGCTTTTCATCATTGGCTTAGAGCTTAATCCTAGCAAGCTGTGGTCGCTTCGGCGCTCGATTTTCGGCGTAGGAGCCGGGCAGGTTTTACTGACCGCCGCCATTCTGGGTGGCTTATTGCTGTTAACGGATTTTTCATGGCAGGCTGCGGTTATTGGCGGAATTGGATTGGCGATGTCTTCCACCGCGATGGCTTTGCAGATGATGCGCGAGAAGGGGATGAACCGCAACGAAGGCGGTCAGCTCGGATTCTCAGTATTGCTGTTCCAAGATATGGCCGTGATCCCCGCATTGGCGCTAATTCCTGTTTTAGTCGGCTCTAGCAATAAAGATACGGATTGGACGTTTATTGCCATCAAAGTGGGCGCTTTGCTGGGGATGCTGATTGGTGGTCGTTTCTTACTGCGCCCCATTTTCCGCTATATCGCCGCGACCGGCGTGCGTGAGATTTTCACCGCTGCCGCATTGTTAGTGGTGCTTGGCTCAGCCATGTTCATGGATGCGTTAGGCGTTTCGATGGCGATGGGGACGTTTATCGCGGGTGTGCTGCTGGCAGAGAGCGAGTTCCAGCATGAGTTGGAAATCGCGATTGAACCGTTTAAGGGCTTGCTGCTGGGGCTGTTTTTCATCTCCGTGGGTATGGCGCTCAATTTAGGTGTTCTCTACACCCATCTGCCTGAGGTATTGGCTGGCGTCGCCATTTTAGTGGCGGTAAAAGGCGGTGTGTTATACCTGCTTGCTCGCATTGCCGGAATTCGCCGTTCGGTACGCATGCAGTTTGCCGCGGTGCTGAGCCAAGGGGGCGAATTTGCCTTCGTATTGTTCTCTGCGGCCAGCACGCAAAAATTATTGCAGGGCGATCAGATGGCGCTGTTGCTGGTGATTGTGACGCTTTCAATGGTCACTACGCCGCTGCTAATGCAGTTGGTCGATCGTATTCTGGAAAAACGCTACAACCCGCAGGAAGAGGACGTGGAAGCGCCGTTTGTGGAGGATGATGATCCTCAGGTGATTATCGTCGGTTTTGGGCGTTTTGGTCAGGTTATTGGTCGCTTGTTGATGGCGAATAAAATGCGAATCACGGTTTTGGAACGTGATGTGAGCGCCGTCAGTATGATGCGTCGCTATGGATATAAAGTTTATTACGGTGATGCCACCGAGCTGGAACTGCTACGTGCGGCAGGGGCAGAGAAGGCGGAGGCGATTGTTGTAACCTGTAATGAGCCAGAAGACACTCTCGCCGTGGTGCACTTGTGCCAACAACATTTCCCGCATTTAAAAATTCTGGCGCGTGCGCGTGGCCGCGTTGAGGCACATGAATTGTTGATGGCTGGCGTGAATCAATTTAGCCGTGAAACGTTTTCTAGTGCGCTGGAACTAGGACGTAAGGCACTGATGGAGCTGGGGATGCATCCTCATCAGGCGCATCGAGCACAGCAGCATTTTCGCCGTTTGGATATGCGCATGCTGCGTGAGCTGATGCCTCATCATCAGGGCGATGTGACGCAAATTTCACGTGTCAAAGAGGCCAGACGCGAGCTGGAGGACATTTTCCAGCGTGAGATGCAGCATGAGCGGCGGCAGATGAATGACTGGGACGAAGAAGACCTGTGAAAAAGGTCTACGAATAAGGTAACAAAATGAAAAAGAGATTTATTGCAGGAGCAACCTGTCCCGCCTGTAAGGCACAGGATACGTTGGTGGTGTGGCGAGAGAATAATATTGAGCATGCTGAGTGTGTTAAGTGCGGGCATCAGCTAAGTCAGCCAGAGGCGGATGTCAGCGAGCATGTACAGCATAACAACCAAATGATCGGTATTTTTAAGCCAGAATAAGCGGCAAGGGTGGCGTTTCAGCGAGGGATTTTTTATCCTTGTGGGTACAGTGGCGCAAAATTCCGCTACAATCTGCGCCAATTTAGTTTCCAACGCTAGGAGATATCATGAAAGTAGCAAAAGACCTGGTGGTCAGCTTGGCCTATCAGGTACGTACAGAAGACGGTGTTTTAGTTGATGAATCTCCGGTGAGTGCACCGTTGGATTATCTGCACGGACATGGCTCCCTGATTTCTGGGCTGGAAGCAGCTCTGGAAGGTCACGCTGAAGGCGATAGCTTTGACGTTCACGTTGGCGCTAATGACGCTTACGGCAACTACGATGAAAATCTGGTTCAGCGCGTTCCTAAAGACGTGTTCATGGGCGTTGACGAACTGCAGGTTGGCATGCGTTTCTTAGCTGAAACCGATCAGGGTCCAGTTCCAGTTGAAATTACCGAAGTTGACGACGACCACGTTGTTGTTGATGGTAACCACATGCTGGCTGGCCAGAACCTGAACTTCCACGTTGAAGTTATCGCAATCCGTGAAGCAACAGCTGAAGAGCTGGAGCATGGTCACGTACACGGCGAGCACGATCATCACCACGAACACGGCGAAGGCTGCTGTGGTGGTCACGGCCACGAACACGGTCACGACCATGGTGAAGAAGGCGGTTGCTGTGGTGGTCACGGCCACGAACACGGTCACGACCATGGTGAAGAAGGCGGTTGCTGTGGTGGTAATGGCAAAGGCAACGGTGGTTGCGGCTGTCATTAATTCTGTGATTGATAAGCAGAATGAAAAAAGCGGCCTTGGCCGCTTTTTTGTTGTTGAATCATCGCTCAATAGTGGGGTGGCGGTGTTTCTTCTGATGGGTGAGCCATCATCGACGGCTGTGCCGCTTTAAGCTTATCCACCAGTAAATGCATTTGTTCGCGGTATTTATTCATCTCTAGCTGAAGGGCGATAACCGTCTGGTTAAGCTCCTCAATCGTTATTTCCTGAAAAGCCAGTCGGCTTTCGAGCATTTCAAATCGGGATTCAAGCTCTTCGCGATCCCAAGCCGATGGTTGCATAATCTTTCCTCTGAAAACGGTGTAGTTTCTGTTCACAATTTCATAGGTGAAATTTCACCTCATAATCGTTATTTTACCCGTAAAGCAGGCGAATTGCGCGTTACGCTTGTTGATTGGCTCAGCGAGTGAAACTTTTTAGGCATGTTGTAGTCTGAATTTATTAGACTGGCACGCTTAGTGATTGTTTTATGCGTCAACTGACCGCTATAGTAGCCAACTACATTTAGCTCATCGTTATTTAAGGTAATTTGCCTTAAAGTTTGGAGAAATGGATGAAATCTTTTTTTAAAGTTACTGTGCTGGCAACCACAATGGCTCTGGCTCTGAATGCATCAGCGTTCGCCGCTGACGCAGCTAAAGCTGCAGATGCTGCGCCGACAGCAACTAACAGCAAATTCAAGAATGACGATCAGCAGGCAGCATACGCATTAGGTGCTTCTCTGGGACGTTATATGGAAAACTCCCTGAAAGAGCAGGAAAAACTGGGCATCAAGTTGGATAAAGACCAGCTGATCGCCGGTGTTCAAGATGCTTTCGCAGGTAAAAGCAAGCTGACCGACCAAGAAATCGAAGGCACTCTGCAGGGCTTTGAAGCACGCGTAAAAGCATCTGCACAGGCTAAGATGGAACAAGATGCTAAAGCTAACGCAGATGCGGGCAAAAAATTCCGTGATGCGTTCGCTAAAGAGAAAAACGTTAAAACCACCAAAACTGGCCTGATGTATCAAGTTGATAAAGAAGGTACCGGTGCTGAGCCAAAAGACAGCGATACCGTAGTGGTTAACTACAAAGGTACTCTGACCGATGGCACTGAGTTCGATAACTCATACAGCCGTGGTGAGCCACTGTCTTTCCGTCTTGATGGCGTTATCCCAGGCTGGACCGAAGGCCTGAAACACATCAAAAAAGGCGGCAAAATCAAGCTGGTCATCCCACCAGAATTGGCATATGGCAAAACTGGCGTCCCAGGCATCCCAGCAAACTCTACGCTGGTATTTGATGTAGAACTGTTGGACGTTAAAGCTGCACCAAAAGCTGATGCGAAAGCAGAAGCTCCAGCAAAAGCTGACGCAGCGAAAGCAGGCAAGTAATTAACTTGAATGTTTAAAAAAAGCCGTGGAATATTCCACGGCTTTTTTGTTTTTTATCGTTGGAAGGTAAAAAAAACTTTTACCCCGCTGGCCTCAAGGATTTTAATAGGGCAGCTTTGCTAAACTTTATTTGCTAACTAGCACGTTTTCTTGAATCTGCATCCATAGATGGATGCGTAGCTAAATCCTCCGTGGGGGTTGTCTTCAATGTCCAATACGCTTATGCCTGGTGACACCAGTGAGCTCGATTTACTGGATGAGCGTCCGTTCAGCCAGACCGATCATGAAATTTTGAAATCATACGAAGCCGTTGTTGATGGTCTTGCTATGCTCATTGGCTCTCATTGCGAAATCGTTTTGCATTCGCTTGAGGACTTGAAATGTTCAGCGGTACGCATTGCTAACGGTGAGCATACAGGACGAAAAATCGGTTCGCCGATTACCGATTTAGCCCTGCGCATGCTGCACGATATGGCCGGTGAAGATAGCAGCGTGTCAAAAGCGTACTTCACTCGCGCAAAAAGCGGCGTGTTGATGAAGTCGGTTACGATTGCTATTCGTAACAAAGAGCAGCGCGTTATTGGTCTGCTGTGTATCAACATGAATCTGGATGTGCCTTTCTCACAGATCATGGAAACCTTCATTCCTAAGGCTTCGCAAGACGTTGCTTCTTCAGTGAATTTTGCCTCTTCCGTGGATGACTTGGTGGCGCAGACGTTAGAGTTCACCATCGAAGAAGTAAATGCTGACCGTTCTGTATCAAACAATGCGAAGAATCGCCAAATTGTGCTGAACCTGCATGAAAAGGGCATTTTTGATATCAAAGACGCCATTAATCAGGTTGCCGACCGTCTGAATATCTCTAAGCACACGGTGTATCTGTATATTCGCCAGTTCAAAAGTGGCGACCTACAGGGCAGCGATCGCTAATGCTAAGCTACTCCTTGTTTGTGACAGGCCCTGCTTATGGCACGCAGGCGGCGAGTAGCGCCTACCAGTTTGCTCAGGCACTGGTGGCCAGCGAGCACCAATTGGTCAGCGTGTTCTTCTACCGAGAGGGCGTGAGTAACGCTAATCAGCTGACATCTCCGGCGAGTGATGAGTTCGATTTGGTTCGTGCATGGCAGAAATTAGCGCAGGAACATAACGTGGTGCTGAATGTGTGCGTTGCGGCAGCGCTGCGTCGCGGTGTGGTTTCAAAAGATGAGGCTGCACAACTTGGCTTACCTGCCGCCAATTTGCAGGATGGCTTTGTCTTGAGTGGGCTAGGTTCACTGGCTGAAGCCGCATTGACCTGCGATCGCATCATGCAATTCTGAGGGGATGGGATGAAACGTTTAGCTTTTATTTTTACTCAGCCTCCGCATACATCAAGCGCAGGACGTGAAGGATTGGATGCCTTATTGGCTGCTTCTGCCTTTAGCGAGGATATTCAGGTGTTTTTTGTTGGGGATGGTGTTTTTCAACTTTTGCCCAATCAAAAACCGGCTGAAATTCTTTGTCGAGACTATGTTTCAACCTTTGGCGTGATGCCGCTTTACGATATTGAAGACGTTTATATCTGTTCTGAGTCACTGCGTGAAAGAGGTTTACATGACAATGAGCAGTGGATTATCGACGTTCAACTGCGAACTGCGGCACAGATTCGACAAAATCTTGAACAACGCGATGTTGTGCTAACCTTTTAGCCTTTGGTGATACTTTACATGTTACATACGCTGGCAAAGTCTCCAACCTCAGCAGATCTGACAACTCTTTGCGCTATTGTGGACAATAATGACGCTATCGTGCTTCTTCAGGATGGTGTTCTGTGTGGGCTAGCAAATACCCACGCTCTTGAAAAGCTCATTTCTGCCTCCACATCCCTATATGCGCTGAATGTCGATGTTATTGCTCGAGGTTTGAGTGCTCGAATTTCATCCAATATCGTGTTGTTAGACTATAATCAGTTCGTTGAACTGAGTGCCAAACACCCTCAGCAAGTATCTTGGTGAGAATGCGATCTTGTATATTTCTTGACACCTATACTGGGCAGCCATAAAATTCTGCGTCCTCATATTTTGCCCATGGCTTTATGGGGAGATTTATCACACTTGTTTACGAAGCAAAAAACGAAGCAAATACCAGGAGCTATTAATGGCAACAATTAATCAGCTGGTACGCAAACCACGCTCCATGAAGGTTGCTAAAAGCAACGTTCCTGCGCTGGAAGCTTGCCCGCAGAAACGTGGCGTATGTACTCGCGTATATACCACCACTCCTAAAAAACCAAACTCCGCACTGCGTAAAGTTTGCCGTGTGCGTTTGACTAACGGTTTTGAAGTTACCTCCTACATCGGCGGTGAAGGTCATAACCTGCAGGAACACAGCGTGATCCTGATCCGTGGCGGTCGTGTAAAAGACTTGCCAGGTGTTCGTTACCACACCGTTCGTGGTGCGCTTGACTGCTCCGGCGTTAAAGACCGTAAGCAATCACGTTCCAAATACGGCGTGAAGAAGCCAAAGGCTTAATGGTTCTCCGTTAAGTAAGGCCAAACGTTTTAACTTTAATGTCAAACTCGAACTATAGAGTTTTGGACAACCCTGAATTAACAACGGAGTATTTCCATGCCACGTCGTCGCGTCATTGGTCAGCGTAAAATTCTGCCGGATCCTAAGTTCGGATCAGAACTGCTGGCTAAATTTGTAAACATCCTGATGGTAGATGGTAAAAAATCTACCGCAGAAGCAATCGTATATACCGCGCTGGAGACCCTGGCTCAGCGTTCTGGTAAAAACGAACTGGAAGCTTTTGAAGTAGCCCTGGACAACGTCCGCCCAACCGTCGAAGTTAAATCCCGTCGCGTTGGTGGTTCTACTTATCAGGTACCAGTAGAAGTCCGTCCGGTTCGTCGTAATGCTCTGGCAATGCGTTGGATCGTTGAAGCTGCTCGTAAACGCGGTGATAAATCCATGGCTCTGCGCCTGGCGAACGAACTTTCTGATGCTGCAGAAAACAAAGGTACTGCAGTTAAGAAACGTGAAGACGTTCACCGTATGGCCGAAGCCAACAAGGCGTTCGCTCACTATCGTTGGTAATCCCTTCATAGTGTTAGTCACCAAGCGGGCGCTTCAAGCAAGCCGCCCGCTGTGGGTAACTTAACTTGAACGTCCTAGGAATAGAGGAATCAAATGGCTCGTACAACACCCATTGCCCGCTACCGTAATATCGGTATCAGCGCACACATCGACGCCGGTAAGACTACTACTACCGAACGTATCCTTTTCTACACCGGTGTAAACCATAAAATCGGTGAAGTTCATGACGGCGCAGCCACCATGGACTGGATGGAACAGGAACAAGAACGTGGTATTACCATTACCTCTGCTGCGACCACTGCATTCTGGTCTGGCATGGCTAAACAGTTTGAACCACACCGCGTAAACATCATCGACACCCCAGGGCACGTTGACTTCACTATCGAAGTAGAACGTTCTATGCGTGTTCTTGATGGCGCTGTAATGGTTTACTGTGCCGTTGGTGGTGTTCAGCCCCAGTCTGAAACCGTATGGCGTCAGGCTAACAAATATAAAGTTCCACGCATCGCGTTCGTTAACAAAATGGACCGTATGGGTGCTAACTTCCTGAAAGTTGTTGGTCAGATCAAAACCCGTCTGGGCGCGAACCCTGTTCCGTTGCAGTTGGCGATTGGTGCTGAAGAAGGTTTCACCGGTGTTGTTGACCTGGTGAAAATGAAAGCCATCAACTGGAACGAAGCTGATGCTGGCGTTACCTTCACTTATGAAGATATCCCTGCAGACATGCAAGAACTGGCTGAAGAATGGCACCAGAATCTGATTGAATCTGCTGCTGAAGCTTCAGAAGAGCTGATGGAAAAATACTTGGGCGGCGAAGAGCTGACCGAGGAAGAAATCAAGAAAGCTCTGCGTCAGCGCGTTCTGAACAACGAAATTATTCTGGTAACCTGTGGTTCTGCATTTAAGAACAAAGGTGTTCAGGCGATGCTGGATGCGGTAATTGATTACCTGCCATCACCAACTGACGTACCTGCAATCAACGGTATGCTGGACGACGGTAAAGATACTCCGGCTGAGCGTCATGCGAGCGATGAAGAGCCATTTGCTGCTCTGGCGTTCAAAATTGCTACCGACCCGTTTGTTGGTAACCTGACCTTCTTCCGCGTGTACTCTGGCGTAGTTAACTCCGGTGACACCGTTCTGAACTCAGTGAAATCAGCACGTGAACGTTTTGGTCGTATCGTTCAGATGCACGCTAACAAGCGTGAAGAGATCAAAGAAGTTCGCGCAGGCGATATCGCAGCTGCGATCGGTCTGAAAGACGTGACTACTGGTGATACTCTGTGTGATCCAGACAACGTGATCATTCTTGAGCGTATGGAATTCCCTGAACCGGTAATCTCCATCGCAGTAGAACCAAAAACCAAAGCTGACCAAGAAAAAATGGGTCTGGCTCTGGGCCGTCTGGCTAAAGAAGACCCATCATTCCGCGTATGGACTGATGAAGAATCTAACCAGACCATCATCGCAGGTATGGGTGAGCTGCACCTCGACATCATCGTTGACCGCATGAAGCGTGAATTCAACGTTGAAGCGAACGTCGGTAAACCTCAGGTTGCTTATCGTGAAGCGATTCGCACGAAAGTTACCGATATCGAAGGTAAACACGCCAAGCAGTCTGGTGGTCGTGGTCAGTACGGTCATGTTGTTATCGACATGTACCCACTGGAGCCGGGCTCGAATCCGAAAGGTTACGAGTTCATCAACGACATCAAAGGTGGTGTAATTCCTGGCGAATACATCCCTGCCGTTGATAAAGGTATCCAGGAGCAGCTGAAATCTGGTCCACTGGCTGGTTATCCGGTAGTTGACCTCGGCGTGCGTCTGCACTTCGGTTCTTACCATGACGTTGACTCCTCTGAGCTGGCGTTTAAACTGGCCGCTTCTATCGCCTTCAAAGATGGCTTTAAGAAAGCGAAACCAGTTCTGCTTGAGCCTATCATGAAGGTTGAAGTAGAGACTCCGGAAGAGAACACTGGTGACGTTATCGGTGACCTTAGCCGTCGTCGCGGTATGCTGCGTGGTCAAGAATCCAACGTTACTGGCGTTGTGATTCATGCTGAAGTTCCGTTGTCTGAAATGTTCGGATACGCAACTCAGCTGCGTTCTCTGACCAAAGGTCGTGCATCTTACTCCATGGAATTCCTGAAGTATGATGATGCGCCTAACAACGTTGCTCAGGCCGTTATTGAAGCTCGTGGCAAATAAGCTACTAGTTTAAAACATTGATCCCGTGCTCTCTCTATGAAGGGAGAGCACAAGAGTAAGGAATAAAGCCGTGTCTAAAGAAAAATTTGAACGTACAAAACCGCACGTTAACGTTGGTACAATCGGCCACGTTGACCACGGTAAAACTACCCTGACTGCTGCAATCACTACCGTTCTGGCTAAAACCTACGGTGGTTCTGCACGTGCATTCGACCAGATCGATAACGCGCCAGAAGAAAAAGCTCGTGGTATCACCATCAACACTTCTCACGTTGAATATGACACCCCGACTCGCCACTACGCACACGTAGACTGCCCAGGCCACGCCGACTATGTTAAAAACATGA
The DNA here is from genome assembly GCF_001586165.1 of Obesumbacterium proteus. NCBI lineage: Bacteria > Pseudomonadati > Pseudomonadota > Gammaproteobacteria > Enterobacterales > Hafniaceae > Obesumbacterium > Obesumbacterium proteus. The sequence goes on from NZ_CP014608.1 coordinate 1,080,156, forward strand.
TCACCGGTGCTGCGCAGATGGACGGCGCGATCCTGGTTGTTGCTGCGACTGACGGCCCTATGCCTCAGACTCGTGAGCACATCCTGCTGGGTCGTCAGGTTGGCGTTCCTTACATCATCGTATTCCTGAACAAATGCGACATGGTTGATGATGAAGAGCTGCTGGAGCTGGTAGAAATGGAAGTTCGTGAACTTCTGTCTCAGTACGACTTCCCAGGCAATGATACTCCAATCATCCGTGGTTCTGCTCTGAAAGCGCTGGAAGGCGAAGCTGAGTGGGAAGCTAAGATCGTAGAACTGGCTGAAACTCTGGATTCTTACATCCCAGAACCAGAACGTGCTATCGACAAGCCATTCCTGCTGCCAATCGAAGACGTATTCTCAATCTCTGGCCGTGGTACTGTTGTTACCGGTCGTGTAGAGCGCGGTATCGTTAAAGTTGGTGAAGAAGTTGAGATTGTTGGTATCAAAGATACCGTTAAATCAACTTGTACCGGCGTTGAAATGTTCCGTAAACTGCTGGACGAAGGTCGTGCAGGCGAGAACGTTGGTGTTCTGCTGCGTGGTATCAAGCGTGAAGACATCGAACGTGGTCAGGTTCTGGCTAAACCAGGTTCTATCAAACCACACACCAAGTTCGAATCAGAAGTTTATATTCTGAGCAAAGATGAAGGCGGCCGTCATACTCCGTTCTTCAAAGGCTACCGTCCACAGTTCTACTTCCGTACAACTGACGTGACCGGTACCATCGAACTGCCAGAAGGCGTGGAAATGGTAATGCCAGGCGATAACATCAAAATGATCGTTACCCTGATCCACCCAATCGCAATGGACGATGGTCTGCGTTTCGCAATCCGCGAAGGCGGCCGTACCGTTGGTGCTGGTGTTGTTGCTAAGGTAATGAGCTAATATTTAGCTTCTGAACCAAATGCAGTAAAAGGGCGCTTAGGCGCCCTTTTTTATTACAAGAAAAACATGAACTGATTCAAGTTAGTACGGTTTATAAGCAGTAAAGTTAGATACCTTTATTGAAATGATAACGTTTATTATTTAGACTATTATTATCAAATCAGTAAAGAGTAAAATATGTACGTTTGCTTATGTAATGGGATTTCGGACAAAACAATACGTCATGCAATCCGCAAATATCAGCCGAGCTCTCTCCATCATTTGCGCAAAATCGTTCCTTTCGGATCTGAATGCGGCAAATGTATTCGTCAGGCTCGCGAGATTTTTGATGAGGAAAACGCGGTACTTCAAAGCAACTTCATAAACGTGGCATAAAAGTATGGTTATTTTTTGACTCTTCAGACTCTGGTTCTACACTAAAAGAACTGGAAGCGGAGGGTTTTGTTTATGAAAGGCGATAAAAAAGTTATTGGCCACCTCAATAAGCTACTTGGTAATGAACTCGTAGCCATCAATCAGTATTTCCTTCATGCCCGTATGTTTAAAAATTGGGGACTCACACGACTCAATGATATTGAGTACCACGAGTCGATCGATGAGATGAAGCATGCCGACCGTTACATCGAAAGAATTCTTTTTTTAGAAGGACTGCCAAATCTTCAAGATCTAGGGAAAATCAATATCGGAGAAGATGTGGAAGAAATGCTGAAATCCGATCTTAAGTTAGAACTCGACGGCGCGAAGAACTTGCGTGAAGGTATCGCTTATGCGGATTCAGTCCATGACTATGTCAGTCGTGATCTCATGATTGAAGTCCTGTCTGATGAAGAAAAACATATTGATTGGCTAGAGACTGAGCTTGAGCTTATTCAACGTTTGGGTATCCAGAATTACCTGTTAGCTCAGGTGAAAGAAGAAGCTTAATTTCCATGAGTGCAATATATCGAAAATAACCACCCAGCCGGCGATGGCCAAACAAGGTCCAAAAGGCAGAGGGTGGTTTTTTTGTCACTGAGTGTAGTTGCCGAATTCCCCACCAGATAATTCCTACAAATGATGCAATAGCAGATATCAGCGCCAAATTTTCATATCCAGCCCATGCGCCAAGTGCGGCCAATAGTTTGGCATCGCCTAATCCGATCCCCATCTTTCCTGCCAAATGTCTAGTTGCCCAGCCTAGAAACCAAATAAAGATATAACCCGTGATGGCACCTACAACGGCGTGTTCTATAGGGATTGCATTAGTGTAAGCATTAAAACAAAGACCGAGCCAAAGTAGGGGGAAGGTAAGTACATCGGGTAAGAGGTAATGTTGAATATCCAAAAGGGACAAAGTAATGAGAAACCAGCTGATTAGCCAAATAATGGGTAAAATTGTTAGGCTGATATGGGGCCAAATGGATATGCTTAGAAAAAGCAGAGTATAGCTGGCTTGTTCCCTTAGGCTACCTTTGCAAATAGAAGGCAAAGCCAGAGTGTTAAAAGTGGTAACTGCATCTATTGAACAAAATCGTCTAAGTATGGCACTCCTTGCGATGTGAGTGGCGCAACCACCGCAACAGGCAAATACGAGGCTTAGTGCTACACGCGCTCCACGATCTGACATCACGCAAGAATAGATTTCCGTAAACAATTCCATCTGTGTTTTCTCCATTCGATATACGCAACATCATATCCGGGCACATCGAGCTATAGAGGCGGTTTTATTGGAATCAATGTCACACGATTGTATGAATTTTATGCAAATTAGATCTAGGGCGCGTATTTTACTCGTGTGTATTTGAAGAAAATCAAATCGTGCAGGCAGGATAGGGTAAGAACCTTTCCACTATTTTTACGCATTTAGGTTGCTTCCTGAGCTGGTTTACGTATAATGCGCGGGCTTACCTAATCTTGGTAAGTCTGATTCTGAATCAGAGATGGTCCTAGACTATCGAACAATACTCCCGATATGGGGGTTATATGTTGAACGATTACACTCCCCCATCAATCGAAATGGGTGCGAGGAGTAATTTTTTACGTTTATAAAATAATTGGAGCTCTGGTCTCATGCAGAACCAAAGAATCCGTATCCGCCTGAAAGCGTTTGATCATCGTCTGATCGATCAATCAACTGCGGAAATCGTCGAGACTGCTAAGCGCACTGGTGCGCAAGTCCGTGGTCCGATCCCGCTGCCGACCCGCAAAGAGCGCTTTACCGTTCTGATTTCTCCGCACGTCAACAAAGACGCGCGCGATCAGTACGAAATTCGCACTCACAAGCGTCTGGTTGACATCGTTGAGCTAACCGAGAAAACCGTTGATGCTCTGATGCGTCTGGATCTGGCTGCTGGTGTAGACGTGCAGATCAGCCTGGGTTAATCAGGTCATTGAACGATTGAGAGGTTGAAACAATGATTGGTTTAGTCGGTAAAAAAGTGGGTATGACCCGCATCTTCACTGAAGATGGCGTATCTATCCCAGTAACCGTTATCGAAATCGAAGCAAACCGTGTTACTCAGGTGAAAAGCCTGGATAACGACGGCTACTGCGCTGTACAGGTAACTACGGGTGCTAAAAAAGCAAACCGTGTATCTAAGCCAGAAGCTGGTCACTTCGCTAAAGCTGGCGTAGAAGCTGGCCGCACCCTGCGCGAATTCCGTCTGAACGAAGGCGAAGAGTTCACTGTAGGTCAGAGCATTAGCGTTGAAATTTTTGCTGACGTTAAAAAAGTTGACGTTACCGGTACTTCTAAAGGTAAAGGTTTTGCTGGCGCAGTTAAGCGCTGGAACTTCCGTACCCAAGATGCTACCCATGGTAACTCCTTGTCTCACCGCGTTCCGGGTTCTATCGGTCAGAACCAGACTCCGGGCAAAGTGTTCAAAGGCAAGAAAATGGCAGGCCAACTGGGTAACGAACGCGTAACCGTTCAGAGCCTGGATGTAGTACGTGTTGACGCTGAGCGCAACCTGCTGCTGGTTAAGGGTGCTGTTCCGGGTGCAACCGGTGGCGACCTGATCGTTAAACCAGCTGTTAAGGCGTGAGGAGATAGGAATGGAATTAGTATTGAAAGACGCGCAAAGCGCGCTGACTGTTTCCGAAACTACCTTCGGTCGTGATTTCAACGAAGCGCTGGTACACCAGGTTGTAGTTGCTTATGCAGCTGGTGCCCGTCAAGGTACTCGTGCTCAGAAGACCCGTGCTGAAGTAACTGGTTCAGGCAAAAAACCGTGGCGTCAGAAAGGTACTGGTCGCGCTCGTTCTGGTTCTGTTAAGAGCCCGATCTGGCGTTCCGGTGGCGTTTCATTCGCTGCGAAGCCTCAGGATCACAGTCAAAAAGTTAACAAAAAGATGTACCGCGGCGCGCTGAAAAGCATTCTGTCCGAACTGGTACGTCAAGATCGTCTGATCGTCGTTGAGAAGTTCTCTGTAGAAGCGCCTAAAACTAAGCTGCTGGCACAGAAACTGAAAGACATGGCGCTGGAAGACGTGCTGATTGTAACCGGCGAAGTCGACGAAAATCTGTTCCTGGCCGCTCGCAACCTGTACAAGGTTGATGTGCGTGACGTTACAGGTATCGACCCAGTTAGCTTGATCGCCTTCGACAAAGTGGTTATGACCGCTGACGCTGTGAAGCAAGTTGAGGAGATGCTGGCATGATCCGTGAAGAACGTCTGCTGAAAGTACTGCGCGCGCCGCACGTTTCTGAAAAAGCGTCTATGGTGATGGAAAAAACCAACACCATCGTTCTCAAAGTTGCTAAAGACGCAACTAAAGCAGAAATCAAAGCCGCAGTTAAGAAACTGTTCGAAGTTGAAGTTGATGCAGTTCACACCCTGGTAGTTAAAGGTAAAGTGAAGCGTCACGGTCAGCGTGTTGGTCGTCGTAGCGACTGGAAAAAAGCTTACGTCACCCTGAAAGAAGGCCAGAATCTGGACTTCATCGGCGGCGCAGAGTAAGTCGGAGGAGTAGCGAACAATGGCAATTGTTAAATGTAAACCGACATCTCCGGGTCGTCGCCACGTTGTTAAAGTGGTTAACCCTGAGCTGCACAAGGGCAAACCGTATGCCCCGTTGCTTGAAAAACTGAGCAAATCCGGTGGCCGTAACAACAATGGCCGCATCACCACTCGTCACATCGGTGGTGGTCACAAACAGCATTATCGTCTGGTTGACTTCAAACGCAACAAAGATGGTATTCCTGCTGTTGTTGAGCGTCTGGAATATGATCCGAACCGTTCTGCGAACATCGCACTGGTTCTGTACAAAGACGGCGAACGCCGTTATATCCTGGCGCCTAAAGGCCTGAAAGCGGGTGACCAGATTCAGTCTGGTGTTGATGCTGCTATCAAACCTGGCAACACCTTGCCGATGCGTAACATCCCGGTTGGTTCTACCGTTCATAACGTAGAAATGAAACCAGGCAAAGGTGGTCAGCTAGCTCGTTCTGCTGGCGCATACGTTCAGATCGTTGCTCGCGATGGTGCATATGTCACCCTGCGTCTGCGTTCTGGTGAAATGCGTAAAATCCCATCCGACTGCCGTGCTACTTTAGGCGAAGTTGGTAACGCTGAGCATATGCTGCGCGTTCTGGGTAAAGCAGGTGCAAGCCGCTGGCGTGGTGTTCGTCCTACCGTTCGCGGTACTGCGATGAACCCAGTCGACCATCCACACGGTGGTGGTGAAGGTCGTAACTTTGGTAAGCACCCTGTTTCCCCATGGGGCCTGCAGACCAAAGGTAAGAAGACCCGCAGCAACAAGCGTACTGATAAATTCATCGTACGTCGCCGTAGTAAAAAATAATTAGAGGATAAGCCATGCCACGTTCTCTCAAGAAAGGTCCTTTCATTGACCTGCACTTGCTGAAGAAGGTAGAGAAAGCGGTGGAAAGCGGAGACAAAAAGCCTATTAAGACTTGGTCCCGTCGTTCAACGGTCTTTCCAAACATGATCGGTTTGACCATCGCTGTCCATAATGGTCGTCAGCACGTTCCAGTATTTGTAGCCGATGAAATGGTCGGTCACAAGTTAGGTGAATTCGCGCCGACTCGTACTTATCGCGGCCATGCGGCTGATAAAAAAGCTAAAAAGCGCTAAGGTAGGAGGAAGAGATGGAAACTATCGCTAAACATCGCCACGCTCGTTCTTCTGCTCAGAAGGTTCGCCTCGTTGCTGACCTGATCCGCGGTAAGAAAGTGTCGCAAGCTCTGGAAACTTTAGCCTACACCAACAAGAAAGCTGCTGGTCTGGTTAAGAAAGTACTTGAGTCTGCTATTGCTAACGCAGAACACAACGATGGCGCTGACATCGATGATCTGAAAGTGACGAAAATCTTCGTCGACGAAGGCCCAAGCATGAAGCGCATTATGCCGCGTGCTAAAGGTCGTGCAGATCGTATCCTGAAGCGCACCAGCCACATTACAGTGGTTGTGTCCGATCGCTGAGACTCTGGAGACTAGCAATGGGTCAGAAAGTACATCCTAATGGTATTCGCCTGGGTATTGTCAAACCTTGGAACTCTACTTGGTTCGCGAATACCAAAGAGTTCGCTGACAACCTGGACAGCGACTTTAAAGTTCGTCAATTCCTGACTAAGGAACTGGCGAAGGCTTCCGTTTCTCGCATCGTTATCGAGCGTCCTGCGAAGAGCATCCGTGTGACTATTCACACTGCTCGTCCAGGCATCGTTATCGGCAAGAAAGGTGAAGATGTCGAAAAACTGCGTAAGGTCGTAGCGGATATCGCTGGCGTTCCTGCGCAAATCAATATCGCCGAAGTTCGTAAACCAGAACTGGACGCAAAATTGGTTGCTGATAGTATCACTTCACAGCTGGAACGTCGTGTTATGTTCCGTCGTGCTATGAAGCGTGCTGTACAGAACGCAATGCGTCTGGGCGCTAAAGGTATTAAAGTTGAAGTAAGCGGCCGCCTCGGCGGTGCTGAAATCGCGCGTACCGAATGGTACCGTGAAGGTCGTGTTCCGTTGCATACTCTGCGTGCGGATATCGATTACAACACCTCTGAAGCGCACACCACTTATGGTGTAATCGGCGTTAAGGTATGGATCTTCAAAGGTGAGATCCTGGGTGGTATGGCTGCAGTTGAACAACCGGAAAAACCGGCTGCTCAACCTAAAAAGCAGCAGCGTAAAGGCCGCAAGTAAGGAGAGTCGCTGAATGTTACAACCAAAGCGTACAAAATTCCGTAAGGTGCACAAAGGCCGCAACCGTGGTCTGGCGCAAGGTACGGATGTTAGCTTCGGCACTTTCGGTCTGAAAGCTGTTGGCCGTGGCCGTCTGACTGCTCGTCAAATCGAAGCAGCTCGTCGTGCGATGACTCGTGCAGTTAAGCGTCAGGGTAAAATCTGGATCCGTGTGTTCCCAGACAAGCCGATCACTGAAAAGCCGCTTGAAGTTCGTATGGGTAAAGGTAAAGGTAACGTAGAGTATTGGGTTGCCTTGATCCAGCCGGGTAAAGTCCTGTACGAAATGGACGGCGTGCCTGAAGAGCTGGCCCGTGAGGCCTTCAAGCTGGCAGCAGCGAAACTGCCTATCAAAACCACCTTTGTAACTAAGACGGTGATGTAATGAAAGCACAAGAGCTGCGTGAGAAAAGTGTTGAAGAGCTGAACACTGAACTGCTGAGCCTGCTGCGTGAGCAATTTAACCTGCGCATGCAAGCAGCAAGCGGTCAGCTGCAACAATCTCACCTGTTGAAGCAAGTGCGTCGTGATGTCGCACGCGTTAAGACTTTACTGACTGAGAAGGCGGGTGCGTAATGACTGATCAAATCCGTACTCTGCAAGGTCGAGTAGTTAGTGACAAAATGGAGAAATCCGTTGTTGTTACGATCGAGCGTATGGTGAAGCACCCAATGTATGGTAAATTCATCAAACGTACGACCAAGCTGCACGTACACGACGAGAACAATGAATGTGGTATCGGTGACGTGGTAGAAATCCGCGAATGCCGTCCACTGTCAAAGACTAAGTCTTGGACACTTGTTCGCGTTGTAGAGAAAGCCGTTCTGTAATACAGTACGCATCTCGAGTACTATAAACGGCTCAAAAACTGAGCCGTTTATTTTTTCTACCCATATTCTGGAAGCGGTGTTATAATGCTGCGCCCTCAATTGTGGGGATTTCAAACGACCCATTCTGGGTCCAAAGTTGTAGTTGACATTAGCGGAGCACTAACATGATCCAAGAACAGACTATGCTGAACGTGGCCGACAACTCCGGTGCACGTCGCGTAATGTGTATCAAGGTTCTAGGTGGCTCGCACCGTCGCTACGCAGGCGTCGGCGACATCATCAAGATCACCATCAAGGAAGCAATTCCTCGTGGCAAGGTCAAGAAAGGCGATGTGCTGAAGGCGGTAGTGGTGCGCACCAAGAAGGGTGTTCGTCGCCCGGACGGTTCTGTCATTCGCTTCGATGGCAATGCTTGTGTTATTTTAAACAATAACTCTGAGCAGCCTATCGGTACGCGTATTTTTGGGCCGGTAACTCGTGAACTGCGTAATGAAAAGTTCATGAAAATTATCTCTCTGGCACCAGAAGTACTCTAAGGAGCGAACCATGGCAGCGAAAATCCGTCGTGATGACGAAGTTATCGTGCTAACCGGTAAAGATAAAGGTAAGCGCGGTAAAGTAAAAAATGTCCTGTCTTCTGGCAAGGTCATCGTTGAAGGTATTAACCTGGTTAAGAAACATCAGAAGCCGGTTCCGGCCCTGAACCAACCAGGTGGCATTGTTGAAAAAGAAGCTGCTATTCAGGTTTCTAACATTGCTCTCTTCAATGCGGCAACCGGTAAGGCTGACCGTGTAGGCTTTAGATTCGAAGACGGAAAAAAAGTCCGTTTCTTCAAATCTAACAGCGAAACTATCAAGTAATTTGGAGTAGTACGATGGCGAAACTGCATGATTACTACAAAGACGAAGTAGTCAAGCAACTCATGTCTGAGTTCGGCTACAATTCTGTCATGCAAGTCCCACGGGTCGAGAAGATTACCCTGAATATGGGTGTTGGTGAAGCGATCGCTGATAAGAAACTGCTGGATAATGCAGCAGCTGACTTAGCAGCAATCTCCGGTCAAAAGCCGTTGATCACTAAAGCACGCAAATCAGTTGCAGGCTTCAAAATCCGCCAGGGCTATCCGATCGGCTGTAAAGTAACTCTGCGTGGCGAACGCATGTGGGAGTTCTTTGAGCGTCTGATTTCCATTGCTGTACCTCGTATCCGTGACTTCCGTGGCTTGTCCGCTAAGTCATTCGATGGTCGTGGTAACTACAGCATGGGCGTGCGTGAACAGATCATCTTCCCGGAAATCGATTATGATAAAGTCGATCGCGTTCGTGGTTTGGATATTACCATTACCACTACTGCGAAATCCGATGATGAAGGCCGTGCGCTGCTGACTGCTTTCAACTTCCCGTTCCGCAAGTAAGGTAGGGTTACTAATGGCTAAGCAATCCATGAAAGCACGCGAAGTCAAGCGCGTGAAATTAGCTGATAAGTTCTTTGCCAAACGCGTTGAACTGAAAGCGATCATCTCTAACGTGAACGCTTCTGACGAAGATCGTTGGGATGCTGTTCTTAAGCTGCAGACTCTGCCGCGTGATTCCAGCCCGTCCCGTCAGCGTAACCGCTGCCGTCAAACTGGCCGTCCGCACGCTTTCCTGCGTAAGTTCGGGTTGAGCCGTATTAAGGTCCGTGAAGCCGCTATGCGCGGTGAAATCCCGGGTCTGAAAAAGGCTAGCTGGTAATTGTCACCAATTGAATCACGGGAGTAAAGACAGATGAGCATGCAAGATCCGATCGCGGATATGCTGACCCGTATCCGTAACGGTCAAGCCGCGAACAAAGTTGCGGTCACCATGCCTTCCTCCAAGCTGAAAGTGGCAATTGCCAACGTGCTGAAGGAAGAAGGTTTTATTGAAGATTTCAAAATCGAAGGCGACACCAAGCCTGTACTGGAATTAGTACTGAAGTACTTCCAGGGCAAGGCAGTGGTAGAAAGCATTCAACGTATCAGCCGTCCAGGTCTGCGCATCTATAAGAAAAAAGATGAGCTGCCAAAAGTTATGGCCGGTTTGGGTATCGCTGTTATTTCTACCTCTAAAGGTGTTATGACTGATCGTGCAGCTCGCCAGGCTGGTCTTGGTGGCGAGATTCTCTGCTACGTAGCTTAATCGGGAGGAAAGAATGTCTCGTGTTGCAAAAGCACCCGTCGTCATTCCTGCCGGCGTAGAGGTCAAACTCAACGGTCAGGTAATTTCGATTAAGGGTAAAAACGGCGAGCTGACTCGTACAGTCCACGACGCCGTTGAAGTTAAGCATGCTGATAACGCACTGACTTTCGCTCCACGCGAAGGTTTTGCAAATGCGTGGGCCCAAGCGGGTACCACTCGTGCGCTGCTTAACGCAATGGTTGTTGGTGTTACCGATGGCTTCACTAAGAAGCTTCAGTTGGTAGGTGTCGGTTACCGTGCAGCAGTTAAGGGCAACTCTGTGAATTTAGCTTTAGGCTTCTCTCACCCAGTTGAACATGCTCTGCCAGCAGGTATTACTGCTGAATGCCCGTCCCAGACTGAAATCGTGCTGAAAGGCGCTGATAAGCAGTTGATCGGACAAGTGGCAGCAGATCTGCGCGCTTACCGTCGTCCTGAGCCTTATAAAGGCAAGGGTGTCCGTTACGCCGACGAAGTCGTGCGTACCAAAGAGGCTAAGAAGAAGTAAGGTAACACTATGGATAAGAAATCTGCTCGTATCCGTCGTGCGACCCGCGCACGCCGCAAGCTCAAAGAGCTGGGTGCAACTCGCCTGGTGGTACATCGTACCCCGCGTCATATTTACGCACAGGTAATTGCTCCGAATGGTTCTGAAGTTCTGGTCGCTGCTTCTACTGTAGAAAAAGCAATCAGTGAACAACTGAAATATACTGGGAACAAAGATGCTGCAATCGCTGTAGGTAAAACTATTGCTGAGCGCGCGTTGGAGAAGGGCATCAAAGGCGTATCTTTTGACCGCTCTGGTTTCCAATATCATGGTCGTGTCCAGGCACTGGCAGATGCTGCCCGTGAAGCTGGCCTTCAGTTCTAAGGTAGAGGTGTAAGATGGCTCACATCGAAAAACAAGCTGGCGAACTGCAGGAAAAGCTGATCGCGGTAAATCGCGTATCTAAAACTGTAAAAGGTGGCCGTATTTTTAGCTTCACCGCACTAACTGTAGTGGGTGATGGCAATGGTCGCGTAGGTTTTGGTTACGGTAAAGCGCGTGAAGTTCCAGCAGCGATCCAGAAAGCGATGGAAAAAGCCCGTCGCAACATGATGAATGTCGCGCTGAACAGCGGCACCCTGCAGCATCCTGTTAAAGGTGCTCATACGGGTTCTCGTGTGTTCATGCAGCCGGCTTCCGAAGGTACCGGTATTATTGCCGGTGGTGCAATGCGCGCCGTCCTGGAAGTCGCTGGGGTGCACAACGTTCTAGCTAAGGCCTATGGTTCCACCAACCCAATTAATGTGGTTCGTGCAACTATCGATGGTCTGGCTAGCATGAAGTCCCCAGAAATGGTCGCTGCCAAGCGTGGTAAATCCGTTGAAGAAATTCTGGGGTAATTGACCATGGCAAAGACTATTAAAATAACTCAAACCCGCAGTGCAATCGGTCGTCTGCCGAAACACAAGGCAACGCTGCTTGGCCTGGGTCTGCGTCGTATTGGCCACACCGTAGAGCGCGAGGATACTCCTGCTGTACGTGGTATGGTCAACGCGGTTTCCTACATGGTTAAAGTTGAGGAGTAAGAGATGCGTTTAAATACTCTGTCTCCGGCCGAAGGGTCCAAGCACGCTTCCAAGCGTCTGGGTCGTGGTATCGGTTCTGGCCTGGGTAAAACCGGCGGTCGTGGTCACAAAGGTCAGAAGTCTCGTTCTGGCGGTGGCGTACGTCGTGGTTTCGAAGGTGGTCAGATGCCTCTGTACCGTCGTCTGCCGAAATTCGGCTTTACTTCTCGTAAAGCAATGATCACTGCAGAAGTTCGTCTGTCAGAGATCGCTTTAGTTGAAGGCGATGTTATCGACCTGAACACTCTGAAAGCCGCTAACGTAGTTGGCCCACAGATTGAATTCGCGAAAGTTATGCTTTCTGGTGAAATCAATCGTGCTGTGACTTTGCGTGGCCTTCGTGTCACCAAAGGCGCTCGTGCTGCTATCGAAGCTGCTGGCGGTAAAATTGAGGAATAAGTAGCAGATGGCTAAGCAACCAGGATTAGATTTTCAAAGTGCCAAGGGTGGACTTGGCGAACTCAAGCGCAGACTATTGTTTGTAATTGGGGCGCTCATAGTTTTCCGTATTGGCTCTTTCATTCCGATCCCTGGTATTGATGCCGCTGTACTTGCCAAACTGCTCGAACAGCAGAGAGGCACCATCATTGAAATGTTTAACATGTTCTCTGGTGGTGCTCTCAGCCGTGCTTCTATCTTTGCTCTGGGTATTATGCCGTATATTTCTGCGTCAATTATTATCCAGTTACTGACGGTGGTTCATCCGGCGTTAGCGGAAATTAAGAAAGAAGGGGAGGCTGGCCGTCGTAAGATTAGCCAGTACACCCGTTACGGTACGCTAGTTTTAGCCATATTCCAGTCGATCGGTATTGCTACCGGTCTTCCGAATATGCCAGGAATGCAAGGCCTGGTTATTAACCCTGGCTTTGCGTTCTACTTCACCGCAGTGGTGAGCTTAGTTACAGGGACAATGTTCCTAATGTGGCTAGGTGAGCAGATAACTGAGCGTGGTATCGGTAACGGTATCTCAATCATTATCTTTGCGGGGATTGTAGCGGGTTTACCGCCGGCAATTGGCCATACTATCGAGCAAGCGCGGCAGGGCGACCTGCACTTCCTCCTGTTGCTGTTGGTTGCAGTGTTAGTATTTGCAGTAACCTTCTTCGTTGTTTTCGTAGAACGTGGTCAGCGCCGTATTGTCGTTAACTATGCTAAGCGTCAGCAAGGTCGTCGTGTTTATGCAGCACAGAGCACACATTTACCGTTGAAAGTGAATATGGCCGGTGTAATCCCTGCTATCTTTGCTTCCAGCATTATTCTGTTCCCAGCCACGATTGCATCTTGGTTCGGGGGCGGCACCGGTTGGAACTGGCTGACTACAATTTCGCTGTATTTGCAGCCTGGGCAACCGCTTTATGTGTTACTCTATGCGTCTGCAATCATCTTCTTCTGTTTCTTCTATACGGCGTTGGTTTTCAACCCAAGAGAAACAGCTGATAACCTGAAGAAGTCCGGTGCATTCGTACCAGGAATTCGTCCGGGAGAGCAAACGGCGAAGTATATCGATAAAGTAATGACTCGTTTAACCTTAATTGGTGCGTTGTATATTACCTTTATCTGCCTGATCCCGGAGTTCATGCGTGATGCAATGAAAGTACCATTCTACTTTGGTGGTACATCACTACTCATCGTAGTTGTGGTCATCATGGACTTTATGGCTCAAGTGCAAACTCTGATGATGTCAAGTCAGTACGAGTCTGCATTGAAGAAAGCGAACCTGAAAGGCTATAACCGCTAATCTTGGTGAGTTTGAGAAGTTACGGAGAGTAAAATGAAAGTTCGTGCTTCCGTCAAGAAATTATGTCGTAACTGTAAAATTGTTAAGCGCAACGGTGTTGTGCGTGTGATTTGCAGCGTAGAACCGAAGCATAAACAGCGTCAAGGCTGATTATCTCGCATATTTTTCTTGCAAAGTTGGGTTGAGCTGGCTAGATTAGCCAGCCAATCTTTTGTATGTTGCTACAGTATCATTTGAGTATCCTGAAAACGGGCTTTTCAGAGTGATGCTGTTGTATAAAAATTTAGGAGTGCATAGTGGCCCGTATAGCAGGCATTAACATTCCTGATCAAAAACATACTGTAATCGCATTAACTGCGATCTTCGGTATCGGCAAGACCCGTTCACAGGCTATCTGTGAAGCAACGGGCATTGCTGAAAATGTTAAGATCAGTGAGCTGTCTGAAGAGCAAATCGATAAGCTGCGTGACGAAGTTGCCAAGTACACTGTAGAAGGTGACCTGCGTCGTGAAGTAACCCTGAGCATCAAGCGTCTGATGGATCTTGGTACCTATCGTGGTTTGCGTCATCGTCGTGGTCTACCGGTTCGCGGTCAGCGTACTAAGACCAACGCACGTACCCGTAAGGGTCCGCGTAAACCGATCAAGAAATAATCGGGGTGATTGAATAATGGCAAAGGCACCTATTCGTGCACGTAAGCGTGTAAGAAAGCAAGTCTCTGACGGTGTGGCTCACGTCCATGCTTCTTTCAACAACACCATTGTTACCATTACTGATCGTCAGGGTAACGCACTGGGTTGGGCAACAGCCGGTGGTTCCGGTTTCCGTGGTTCTCGTAAATCCACTCCGTTTGCCGCACAGGTAGCAGCAGAACGTTGCGCCGAAGCAGTAAAAGAGTACGGAATTAAGAATCTGGAAGTTATGGTTAAAGGACCTGGTCCTGGCCGTGAGTCTACTATCCGCGCGTTGAACGCGGCTGGTTTCCGCATCACTAATATTACTGATGTGACTCCGATCCCTCATAACGGTTGTCGTCCGCCGAAGAAACGTCGCGTATAACGTCGTTCCTCGGATTGTTGGAGAAAGAAAATGGCAAGATATTTGGGTCCTAAGCTCAAGCTGAGCCGTCGTGAGGGCACAGACTTATTCCTTAAGTCTGGCGTTCGTGCGATCGATACCAAGTGTAAAATTGAGCAGGCACCTGGCCAGCACGGTGCGCGTAAACCGCGTCTGTCTGACTATGGTGTTCAGTTACGTGAAAAGCAAAAAGTTCGTCGTATCTACGGCGTTCTGGAGCGTCAGTTCCGTAACTATTATAAAGAAGCAGCCCGCCTGAAAGGCAACACCGGTGCAAACCTGTTGCAACTGCTGGAAGGTCGTCTGGACAACGTCGTTTACCGTATGGGCTTCGGCGCCACTCGTGCAGAAGCACGTCAGCTGGTTAGCCATAAAGCAGTCGTAGTAAATGGTCGCGTTGTTAACATCGCTTCTTATCAGGTATCTCCTAATGACGTAGTCAGCGTGCGTGAGAAAGCTAAAAAGCAATCTCGTGTGAAGGCCGCTCTGGAGCTGGCTGAGCAGCGTGAAAAGCCGACTTGGCTGGAAGTTGATGCTGCTAAGATGGAAGGTGTGTTCAAACGTAATCCTGAACGTTCCGACTTGTCTGCGGACATTAACGAACACCTGATCGTCGAGCTTTACTCTAAGTAAAGCTTAGTACCAAAGAGAGGACACAATGCAGGGTTCTGTGACAGAGTTTCTAAAACCGCGCCTGGTAGATATCGAGCAACTGAGTTCGACGCACGCCAAGGTGACCCTTGAGCCGTTAGAGCGTGGCTTTGGCCATACTCTTGGTAACGCACTGCGCCGTATTCTGCTTTCATCTATGCCGGGTTGCGCGGTGACCGAGGTTGAGATTGATGGTGTACTACATGAGTACAGCACCAAAGAAGGTGTACAGGAAGATATCCTGGAAATCCTGCTCAACCTGAAAGGGCTGGCGGTGAAAGTTCAAGGCAAAGATGAAGTTATTCTTACCCTGAATAAGTCTGGCATTGGCCCTGTGACTGCAGCCGATATCACCCATGATGGTGATGTCGAAATCGTCAAGCCGCAGCATGTGATCTGCCATCTGACTGATGAAAATGCATCAATTAGTATGCGTATCAAAATTCAGCGTGGTCGTGGTTATGTGCCGGCTTCTGCCCGAATTCATTCGGAAGAAGATGAGCGCCCGATCGGCCGTCTGTTAGTCGATGCTTGCTACAGCCCTGTAGAGCGTATTGCTTACAATGTTGAAGCGGCTCGTGTTGAACAGCGTACCGACCTGGACAAGCTGGTTATCGAGATGGAAACCAATGGTACGATTGATCCGGAAGAATCAATCCGCCGTGCGGCAACTATCTTGGCTGAACAACTTGAAGCTTTCGTTGACCTACGTGATGTGCGTCAGCCGGAAGTTAAAGAAGAGAAGCCGGAGTTCGATCCGATCCTGCTGCGCCCTGTTGACGATCTGGAATTGACTGTCCGCTCTGCTAACTGCCTCAAGGCAGAAGCTATCCACTACATCGGTGATCTAGTACAGCGTACCGAAGTTGAGTTGCTGAAAACGCCGAACTTGGGTAAAAAATCTCTTACTGAGATTAAAGACGTGCTGGCTTCACGTGGTCTGTCTCTGGGCATGCGCCTCGAAAACTGGCCGCCAGCTAGCATTGCTGACGAGTAACTAGGTCACAGGTTAAGGTTTTACTGAGAAGGATAAGGTCATGCGCCATCGTAAGAGTGGTCGTCAACTGAACCGTAACAGCAGCCATCGCCAAGCTATGTTCCGCAATATGGCCGGCTCTTTGGTTCGTCATGAAATCATCAAGACGACCCTGCCGAAAGCGAAAGAGCTGCGTCGCGTGGTTGAGCCGCTGATTACTCTTGCCAAGACCGACAGCGTTGCTAATCGTCGTCTGGCATTCGCCCGTACTCGTGATAACGAGATCGTGGCAAAACTGTTTAACGAGCTAGGCCCGCGTTTCGCGAGCCGCGCCGGTGGTTACACTCGCATTCTGAAGTGTGGCTTCCGTGCAGGCGACAACGCGCCGATGGCTTACATCGAACTCGTTGATCGTTCTGTATCTGATGCAGAAGCAACTGCAGAGTAATCTGTAGAAGCATGAAAATGCCGGGCTTAGGCCCGGCTTTTTTATATCTAAAATTTATCACCTTTATTTAGCCTTCTACGTATCCCTTCATTTTTACTACCATCCTGCTATAAGCTATAGATAGATTCATTTGGGTTAAGTGCTATGTTTTTAGTCGATGAATGGGCCGAGCGCCATATCAGTTCAGCATTGAAACGCGGTGAGCTGGATAATCTGTCCGGTGAGGGCAAACCTTTGGTGCTGGATGATGACTCTCATGTTCCAGCAGACTTACGTGTTGGTTATCGTCTTTTAAAAAATGCGGGATGCTTACCTCCAGAAATAGAGCAAAGGAAGGAGGCGGCAACGCTAGCATCACTACTTCGGGGGCTGTCTCATGAGCATCCTGATTTTATAGAACTGAATAAAAGATTGGCCGTATTAGAATTTCGTTTACAGCAGGCGGGCATGAGCACTGATTTTTTGCATACCGAGTATGCGGATAAGTTCATACAGCATTTTGACCCTGAGTAGAGATAAACTATGTATCGTATCGGACAATTGGCGAAGCTTGCTGGCGTAACGCCAGACACCGTTCGTTATTACGAAAAGCAGAAGATGATGGATCATGAAGTGCGGACAGAAGGTGGATACCGGCTCTACACCGATCATGATCTTCAACGATTGCGTTTTATCCGTTATGCTAAACAACTTGGTTTTACCCTAGAGTCGATTCGTGAGTTACTCTCGATCCGAGTCGATCCTATGCACCACACTTGCCAAGAATCGAAATCAATCGTTGACGCCAGATTGGCTGAGGTAGAAAGTAAGATTAGTGAGTTGGAGCTTATGCGTGGTTCTTTAAAACGCTTAAGTGATGCCTGTTGCGGAAAAGCGCATACGAGTACCTACTGTTCCATTCTTGAGGCCTTGGAGCAAGGGGCGGCAGAGCGGTTGACGCGTGTAGATTTGCGCGGGGTTTACCCTAAACCATCATATTGTTAATGAGGAAGTTATGACGACTAAATATCAACATACCAAAGGCGTAATTGCCGATAATGCTATTCAGGCTCTTTTACATGATCCATTGTTCAAACAGCGTGTAGAGAAAAATTGCAAAGGGAAAGGCAGCTATAGCCGTAAAGCTAAGCATGGCAAAAAAGGCAGCTGGGAGGCTGTAGGCAAACTGCATTAATGATAATGTATTTTACCTACAGCCTTCTGCTTTCTATCAGAAACAAAAAAGCCGCTTTATTAAGCGGCTTTTTTATTAACACCAACAAACTATTTTTGTTGTTGTTTTAGCAGATCGCGAATTTCTGTTAACAGCTTTTCTTCTGTAGTTGGTGCAGGTGGCGCTGCTGGGGTATCTGCTTCTTGACGACGCATTCTGTTCATCAGCTTAATTGCCAAGAAAATAGCAAAAGCGACAATGACAAAATCGAAGATATTTTGAATAAATTGTCCATAGTTCATGATGACTGCCGGTGTTGCACCTTCTGCGGCACGCATGACCCAATGGAATTGTTTGAAATCAACACCGCCAATGAGCAGACCTAGTGGAGGCATAATAATATCGGCAACTAAAGATGAAACAATTTTGCCGAAAGCAGCACCGATGATAACACCGACCGCTAAATCAACTACGTTGCCACGCATGGCAAATTCACGAAACTCTTTTAATAAACTCATAGATCACCCCTTATAAAATCAATAACACAAGTTTAACAAACATAGCATTAATTGACAAAATTCAGATGCAAAATTAACAGTATCTACTGCGTCTAAACCTGAATACACGCTATCACTCATTTGTACTGCTATAAGAAGAATGGGCTTGGTTGGAATAAGCGCTCAACGTCGGTAATAAACTTTTTGTCGGTTAAGAACATGATGACATGATCGCCTTGCTCAATTTTAGACTCGCTATTGGCGATGATCACGTCGTCACCACGAACGATAGCCCCGATAGTCGTACCCGGTGGCAGCTTGATTTCTTCAACTCTACGACCAACGACTTTTGACGTGCTTTCATCACCGTGCGCGATGGCTTCAATGGCTTCAGCAACACCACGACGCAGGGAGGAAACGCTGACGATGTCTGCTTTTCGAACGTGCCCGAGCAGAGCAGAAATAGTGGCTTGCTGTGGTGAGATGGCGATGTCGATTACGCTGCCCTGAACCAAATCGACATATGCACTTCTTTGAATCAGTACCATGACTTTTTTGGCACCTAGGCGCTTAGCTAACATCGCGGACATAATGTTGGCTTCGTCATCGTTAGTTAGGGCAATAAATACATCAACCTGATCAATATGCTCTTCCATCAACAATTCTTGGTCAGAGGCATCGCCGTAGAACACGATGGTGTCATGCAAAATTTCAGCTAATTCAGCAGCGCGTTGTTGATTACGCTCGATCAACTTCACGCTGTAGTCTTTCTCTAAGCGATGCGCTAAACCTGCGCCGACGTTCCCGCCGCCAACAATCATGATGCGCTTATAAGGTTTTTCTAAACGTTGAAGCTCGCTCATCACGGCGCGGATATGCTGCGAGGCAGCAACAAAAAAGACTTCATCACCGGCTTCAATGATCGTAGAACCCTGAGGCCTGATCGGACGATCTTGACGGAAAATAGCAGCAACGCGCGTATCAATGTGCGGCATATGCTCTTTCAGAGAAGCTAATGCGTTACCCACCAATGGGCCACCATAATAGGCTTTTACCACCGCAAGGCTGACTTTCCCCTCAGCAAAGTTCACAACCTGCAATGCACCAGGATATTCGATTAAGCGATAGACATAATCAGTCACCAGTTGCTCAGGAGATATGAGGTGATCTATAGGAACGGCTTCGGCATTAAACAGACGCTCGTTTTCGCGTATGTATTCTGTGGAGCGGATACGCGCAATACGGTTTGGTGTATTAAATAGTGAATAAGCAACCTGGCAGGCAACCATGTTGGTTTCATCAGAACTTGTCACTGCCACGAGCATATCTGCATCATCTGCACCCGCTTCTCGTAATACGCGCGGGTGAGAACCGTGGCCTTGAACTACCCTGAGATCGAACTTATCCTGCAATTGGCGGAGGCGATCGCTATTTGTATCGACAATGGTTATGTCGTTGTTTTCACCCACTAGGTTTTCAGCCAGTGTGCCGCCCACTTGTCCGGCGCCAAGAATAATTATCTTCATTGTGCTCTCTGCTTTGCGCTATCTATAAGCCTGTGTCGTCCGCAGGCAGACACTGTCATGCTTTAATCAGCTTAGCGTAAAAGAACCCATCACCATCCTGTGCATGGGGAAGATGTTGCTGCCCTGGATTTTCTTTATCTCCGGTGGCCACAAGCTTTGCTTCAGGATGGCGGGCAAGAAACTCGCGCATCTGTTGAGCATTTTCTTCAGGTAAAACGGAGCAGGTTGCATACACCATCACACCGCCTGATTTTAAACGTGGCCAAATAGCTTCGATGATCTCTTTCTGCAACGCAGCCAATTCTGCGATATCGCGATCGCGGCGTAACCACTTGATATCAGGATGGCGACGGATCACGCCGGTCGCAGAGCACGGGGCATCAAGCAAGATGCGATCGAATTGTTTATCGCCACACCAGTTTTCAGGATAGCGTCCATCGCCGCATTTCACTTCGGCCTGCTGTTGCAAGCGTTGCAGGTTTTCTTTTACGCGCTTCAGACGATTTTCATCAACATCAACGGCAAGCACATGTGCTTTTGGCGCTGCTTCCAGAATATGCGTCGTTTTTCCCCCTGGTGCACAGCAGAGGTCGAGGATCTGTTCGCCGTTTTGCGGATCAAGGAGATCGACGCAGTGCTGGGCGCTGGCATCTTGCACGGTGACCCATCCTTGCTCAAATCCTGGCAGGCGCCCGACAGGAGAAGCTTCTTCAAGGCATATAGCATCAGGGAACTGTGGATGAGCAAAAGCATTAATTTCAGCGTTTGTCAGCAATGCCAGATATTCATCGCGAGTGTGGTGAAGACGATTAACGCGTAGCCACATTGGAGGACGCTGATTATTGGCATCAACGATAGATTCCCACTGCTCTGGATAAGCCTGCTGCAAGCGTTTAAGTAACCAAGACGGGTGGAGGAAACGGCATTCGTTATTTTGCGACCGCTCTTTTAACTGATCTTCTTGGCGTTGGAACTGACGCAGTACGCCGTTGATCAATCCTTTCAACTGCGGACGCTTTAACGCTACCACACCATTTACCGTTTCTGCCAAAGCGGCGTGAGGCGGAATTCGGGTATAAACCAGCTGGTAAATGCCCACCATGATGAGGTAATGCAGTGAGCGCTGCTTGCCGGTAAGAACCTTGGCCATCAATTGCTGAATATACCATTCAAGCTGAGGTAGCACGCGCAGCACCCCGAAGCAAAGTTCCTGCAGCAGTGCGCGATCTTTTTCACTGACTTCTTTGCTCAGCGCTGGAAGAACCGTGCTGAGGGATTGCCCTTGATCGAGTACCGAACTGAGAGCTTTAGCAGCAATAGCACGCAAATTATAAGGAGTGTTTTTCATAGCGTAAGGCTGACCATTGCAGCATAAATTAAGAATTTGAATAATTACGCGAAGTTTACCGCGAATAGGGGGCTGGTTTGAAGTTTAGAGACTATTTTGCGTCAATTTCAAACAAAAAGGGCCCAAATGGGCCCTTTACGTAATCGTAAATCGCTTACTCGAGACAATTGCCCGGAGTGAACCATTCGCGACGAGAATTCAGTAAATCCTGTGCGGACATGCTTTTTTTGCCAGAAGGCTGTAGCTGAGTCATCAGTAAGATACCCTCGGCGGTAGCCACGGCGATGCCCTGTTTATCAGCACTGATGATTGTTCCCGGCGCTTGATTATGCTCCGCGTCCAATGCTTGAGACTGCCACACTTTTACCGGTTGCTCATCAATCATAAAGAAACTGACAGGCCATGGGTTGAAAGAGCGAACGCAGCGTTCAAGCTGAACGGCTGAAAGAGTCCAATCCAGACGAGCTTCATCTTTGCTGAGTTTCTCAGCATAGGTGACTAATGCTTCATCTTGTTTCTCTGGTACCGCGGTTCCGTTGGCTAATTGAGTCAGCGTGGTGATAAGGCCCTGTGGACCTAAATCTGCCAACTTATCGTACAGCGTTGCGCTAGTATCTTGAGAGGTAATTGGGCAAGAGACTTTATGCAGCATGTCGCCGGTATCTAGACCTACGTCCATTTGCATAATGGTGACACCGGTTTCTGCATCACCCGCCCAGAGTGCGCGCTGGATAGGCGCTGCGCCACGCCAGCGCGGAAGTAGAGAACCATGCACGTTAATACAGCCAAGACGAGGCATGTCTAATACGGCTTTAGGCAGGATCAAACCATAGGCAACCACGACCATCACATCCGCGTTAAGGTCGGAAACCAATTTCTGGTTTTCTTCAGGACGCAAAGATGCAGGTTGGAATATGGGCAGATCATGCTGTTGAGCTAATACTTTAACTGGGCTTGGTGTGAGTTTATTGCCGCGTCCAGCAGGACGGTCGGGTTGAGTAAACACGCCAACGATTTGATGCTGGGAAGACAAAAGCGCGTCAAGATGACGCGCTGCAAAATCGGGAGTTCCCGCAAAAATAATACGCAAAGAATCAGACAATGTTGTTTCCTGCTAATGATGAACTAATTAGCCTCTGGTTTGCTGTTTATACAGCTTTTCCAGTTTCTGACGGATACGCTGACGCTTCAGAGGCGAGAGGTAATCGACAAATAATTTTCCGATCAAATGATCCATTTCATGCTGAATACAGATAGCGAGCAGATCGTCTGCTTCAAGCTCGAAAGGTTTACCTTCACGATCGAGAGCACGAATTTTGACTCGCTCAGCGCGTGGAACCAATGCACGATGCTCAGGAACGGAGAGGCAACCCTCTTCAATACCCGTTTCACCGTCGCTGGAGAGCAATTCTGGGTTGATCAGAACTAAGCGCTGATCGTGGTTTTCAGACACATCAATGACGATAATACGCTGGTGAACGTCTACCTGGGTGGCAGCCAGACCAATACCTTCTTCTGCGTACATGGTGTCAAACATGTCATCAACGATACGCTGAATTTCTGGTGTGACTTCTTTTACCGGCTGCGCCACTGTGCGGAGCCGCTCATCGGGGAAATGTAATACCTGCAATACCGCCATAAATTATTCGATCTGTCTCTGAGTAGTGGAATGATTGTCACTCACTATTCTAGACATTTCCGGCCCTGATTGACAGTATTGTTCACCTATTGAACACATAGGTGCAGGCTGCACAAGGGGCAAACATGGATGTTCAGGAAATATGGCTTCGGATAAGTCGATTGCAAAAAGTCTCTTTGCCGCAGTGTCTTGTTATTGTGCAGCATTGTTCTGAAAGCAAACCAAACGTTCTCTTGCTGCGAAAACTGGGATTAACTCAGACTCAAGCGCAGAAATTTCTAGCGGCTGAACATATTGAAAGCGATCTGCGTTGGCTTGGCCAGCAGGAAAACGCGCTAATTGCCTGTGATGATCCTCGCTATCCAGAAAAACTGAAAAATATTGCTAACCCACCGCCGGTGTTGTTTGTGAAGGGAAACACCGAATGTCTCTCTCAAACCCAAATTGCTATCGTCGGCAGTCGGCGTTATAGCGACTACGGCGAAACGTGCGCGACCTATTTTTCCAGTGAACTTTCAGCGGCGGGTCTGGTGATAACCAGTGGTCTTGCATTAGGGATTGATGGTATCGCGCATCGTGCCTGTCTAGAAACTCAGGGCACAACCATTGCGGTATTGGGTTGTGGAATAGCGCAGATTTATCCTGCCTGTCATGAGCATCTTGCGTCGCGTATTGTGGCAAACCACGGTGCGATTGTTTCTGAATTCCCTCCTAGTACCAAAGCAAGAGCGGAGTATTTCCCGCGCCGGAATCGTATTATTAGCGGACTGAGTGAGGGAGTGCTGATAGTTGAAGCCGCAGAGAAAAGTGGCACATTGATAACAGCGCGTTGTGCCCTCGAGCAGGGAAAGGACGTATTTGCTGTCCCTGGTTCTATTGATAGCCTGCAAAGCGCAGGCTCCAATTGGCTGATTCAGCAGGGCGCTTATTTAGTAGCGCATCCTAAGGATATTATTGAACAAATTGGCGGCCTGCGTTGGTTACCAAGCCCTAGTCCAGAAATTATTTATCCTGAGCAAGACGTTGCGGAATTGCCATTTGCCGAGGTGTTGGCTAACGTAGAATATGAGGTGACATCTGTTGACGTCGTCGCCGAACGTGTCGGCCAACCTGTGCCAGAGATAGCGGTGGCTTTGCTCGATCTGGAGTTAGCAGGATGGATTAAAGCTGTGTCCGGCGGCTATGTCCGACTGAAGAGGGCTAGCCATGTTCGACGT
This sequence comes from Obesumbacterium proteus, assembly GCF_001586165.1. Classification (NCBI taxonomy): domain Bacteria; kingdom Pseudomonadati; phylum Pseudomonadota; class Gammaproteobacteria; order Enterobacterales; family Hafniaceae; genus Obesumbacterium; species Obesumbacterium proteus. Next base: position 1,104,154 of record NZ_CP014608.1, read on the forward strand.
ATTAATGTACCTGTTTGAAACCTATATACACACAGCATCAGGGATGCAGGTTGATCAAGATAAGTTAACCGATGATTTAACGCGTGCGGGGTTTGAGCGGGAAGATATATATAGTGCCCTCGATTGGTTAGAAAAACTTGCTATGATGCAAGAAGCTGATGCTATGCCGTATATTTCATGCGCAGACCCCCATGTCATGCGTATTTATACGGATGATGAGGCTATACGCCTTGATTGTGCTTGCCGAGGATTTCTACTTTTTCTTGAACAAATACAGGTGTTAACTCCAGAAACAAGAGAGATGGTCATTGATCGTGTGATGGCGCTGGATGCGGATCAGTTCGATCTTGAAGACTTGAAGTGGGTAGTGCTGATGGTTTTGTTTAATGTACCCGGCCATGAGCACGCCTATGAACAGATGGAAGAACTGCTGTTTGAAGTTAACGAGGGCTACCTGCACTAAAGGGATGCCCTACGAATTAAGAAACTATTTATGAGTCAGGCAACATTGCTTGCGGTTAAAAATACGGAAAATTGTCCCGAGTGCGGCGCTGAGTTAGTTATGCGCAGCGGTAAACATGGGCCGTTTCTCGGCTGTTCACGTTATCCAGAATGCCAGTTCATTCGCCCGCTTAAACCGCAGGCGGATGGACATGTCGTTAAAGTTCTGGATGGTCAACTGTGTCCAAAATGTGGCACAACGCTGGTATTGCGGCAGGGGCGCTATGGAATGTTTATTGGCTGTGGCGCCTATCCTGATTGTGACCATACCGAGGTGATTGATAAACCAGATACCACCTCGATTACTTGTCCTCAGTGCCAGCAAGGGCAACTACTTCAACGAAAATCCCGCTATGGCAAAATTTTTCACGCCTGCGATCGATATCCAGAGTGTCAGTTTGCGATAAATCTAAAACCTATCGAGGGTGTGTGTGGCTATTGTCACTATCCTCTGTTAGTAGAAAAACGAACTGCACAGGGCGTTAAACTATTTTGTGCGAGCAAACTCTGCGGCAAAGCCGTGGTAAACGAATAGAAGATAATGAATAAAGAACAAAATACATCGCTAGAAAATGTACTGAAGGCGCTAAAAGATGAAAAAGTCGTAGCGTATCCAACCGAGGCTGTTTTTGGCTTGGGCTGCGATCCTGATAGTGAACGTGCCGTGCATGCATTACTCGACCTAAAACAACGTCCGTGGGAAAAGGGGCTAATCCTAATTGCCGCAAGTTATGAGCAGCTATTGCCGTATGTCGATGATGCTAAATTGTCGGGTGAAAGACGTGCAGAGGTCTTTTCTTATTGGCCTGGTCCCGTCACATGGGTGATGCCAGCCAAAAGCTCCACGCCAAAGTGGCTCACTGGTCGATTCTCAACAATAGCGGTTCGAGTTAGCGATCACCCATTGGTTCAAACATTATGTACGCAGTTTGGTAAACCGCTGGTATCGACAAGTGCCAACCTTAGTGGTTTAGAACCTTGTCGCACGGCCCAAGAGGTTCGTGTGCAGTTCGGTGACGCTTTCCCCGTCGTTGACGCTGATGTGGGCGGGCGTTTGAACCCATCCGAAATCCGTGATGCGCTGACCGGCGAATTGTTCAGACAAGGATAATGGTGATGAAGCAGTTTGCCGTCTTCGGTAATCCGATTAAACACAGCAAGTCGCCACGCATTCATCATCTGTTTAGCCAACAGACTGGGATTGAGCTTAGCTATGAAACTCGGCTTGCTCCACTTGATGACTTTCAGAAAAGCATCCAGCTGTTCTTTGCTGGTGGCGCTAGTGGGGCAAACATTACTACCCCGTTCAAAGAACAAGCTTATGAACTCGCCGATGAACTAACGGAAAGAGCCTCATTGGCGGGGGCGGTTAACACGCTTAAGTTATTAGACGATGGCCGATTAGTCGGTGATAACACTGACGGTATAGGTTTGCTTAGCGATCTTGAACGTTTAGGCATGATCGCTCCTCAGGCAAAAGTTTTGCTGTTAGGGGCCGGTGGCGCAGCTCGAGGCGTTATCCAGCCGATTCTCTCTTTAGACTGTGATCTCACGATAGCTAATAGAACCGATAGCCGTGCTCAGGAGCTGGCAAACGTGTTTAGCCATTTGGGAAATATTGATGCCGTGGAGTTTGGTGCGCTATCAACAAGACGCTTTGATCTGATTATCAATGCGACAGCTTCAGGTATTCATGGCGAAATTCCGCAAATACCCGCTGAGGTTATTGATGAGCATACGGCCTGCTATGACATGTTCTATCAGAAAGGGCTTACACCGTTCTTGTCTTGGGCAAAAGCGCAAGGTGCGGCTCAGCTAGCCGATGGCTTTGGCATGCTGGTGGGGCAGGCTGCCCATGCATTCTTATTGTGGAATGGTGTGATGCCCGAAATCTCGCCGGTGCTGCAAATCATGCGTGAAGAATCGACGTTATGAATCAAGCCATACAGTTTCCCGATCAAGAAGAATGGGATGCGAACAAGAAGGCCGTATTATTCCCAGCAACGCTAAACGGTTTTCAAATATGCTGTGCTATCTATATAGAAGAACTTAAACGCATGTCAGAGGATCGACAGAATGTTGATCCTCTGGTTCTTTTCAGATCGCTACGTTGGGATCTTGAGGATATAGCAGAGCACAAGATCCTAAATGAAGACTACAGCGACGATGGCTGGGTATGGATCTCAGGTTGAGACAGATAGTCATCTTTCCAACGAACATAGTTATTCGCTGAATACAGCAATCCTGCTTTCTCTTCTTCTGTTAATGGGCGAATTTGGCGAGCAGGGCTGCCAAAATACATATACCCACTCTCCAAACGCTTGCCTGGCGAAACTAAACTTCCCGCACCAATGATTACATCGTTTTCTACTATTGCACCATCCAAAATGATGCTCCCCATACCAACAAGCACTCGATCGCCGAGGGTACAGCCGTGAAGCATGGCTTTATGACCTACGGTGACATCTTCTCCGATGATCGTAGGTAGGCCTTCAGGAGTGTTCGCCGATTTATGAGTGACGTGAATTACCGCCCCATCCTGAATATTGGTGCGTGCACCAATGGAAACATAGTTAACATCTCCTCGGATCGCGACCAGAGGCCAGATACTTACGTCATCTGCCAGATCTACTGCGCCAATTATTGTGCTGGTGGGATCAATAAATACGCGATTTGCGATCTTTGGGTGTAAAGAGAGATAGGGACGAATAGAAAAAGACATAAAAAGGACGCCAAAAGAAGAATGGATGTAGCCAATACTATCGCGCATAAGTGAAAACTCAACGGATGGATCCTTATATCTGTGGATAAGTTTGTGTACAAAAGGGTATAAGGCGGGGTTTTGCTGTGGAATGCAGCAAACGATCAATTTAATGGAAATTAAGGGTTGTCAGCCCGCGAGAACTCCCTATAATGCGCCTCCATCGACACGGAACATGTGAATCACTTCACACCGTATCGGCGGTTTCGATAAGAAATCGCAAGAGAAAAAATCCTGAAATTTAGGGTTGACTCTGAAAGAGGAAAGCGTATTATACGCCACCTCGAGTTAGCAAGCTTAGTCTCCTAACTCACTGCTCTTTAACAATTTATCAGACAATCTGTGTGGGCACTCACAAGACAATATCTAACGTCCTCGGACGATAAAATATTAAAGTCTTGAAGAGTGACCAAGCAGTAATTCATTTAGTTGAATTATTACGAAAGTTAATTTTCGAGCATCGCTTAACTTGTTTAAGCAAATCAAGCTTTTAATTGAAGAGTTTGATCATGGCTCAGATTGAACGCTGGCGGCAGGCCTAACACATGCAAGTCGAGCGGTAGCACAAGAGAGCTTGCTCTCTGGGTGACGAGCGGCGGACGGGTGAGTAATGTCTGGGAAACTGCCTGATGGAGGGGGATAACTACTGGAAACGGTAGCTAATACCGCATGACGTCTTCGGACCAAAGTGGGGGACCTTCGGGCCTCACGCCATCAGATGTGCCCAGATGGGATTAGCTAGTAGGTGGGGTAATGGCTCACCTAGGCGACGATCTCTAGCTGGTCTGAGAGGATGACCAGCCACACTGGAACTGAGACACGGTCCAGACTCCTACGGGAGGCAGCAGTGGGGAATATTGCACAATGGGCGCAAGCCTGATGCAGCCATGCCGCGTGTATGAAGAAGGCCTTCGGGTTGTAAAGTACTTTCAGCGAGGAGGAAGGCATTGTGGTTAATAACCACAGTGATTGACGTTACTCGCAGAAGAAGCACCGGCTAACTCCGTGCCAGCAGCCGCGGTAATACGGAGGGTGCAAGCGTTAATCGGAATTACTGGGCGTAAAGCGCACGCAGGCGGTTGATTAAGTCAGATGTGAAATCCCCGAGCTTAACTTGGGAACTGCATTTGAAACTGGTCAGCTAGAGTCTTGTAGAGGGGGGTAGAATTCCAGGTGTAGCGGTGAAATGCGTAGAGATCTGGAGGAATACCGGTGGCGAAGGCGGCCCCCTGGACAAAGACTGACGCTCAGGTGCGAAAGCGTGGGGAGCAAACAGGATTAGATACCCTGGTAGTCCACGCTGTAAACGATGTCGACTTGGAGGTTGTGCCCTTGAGGCGTGGCTTCCGGAGCTAACGCGTTAAGTCGACCGCCTGGGGAGTACGGCCGCAAGGTTAAAACTCAAATGAATTGACGGGGGCCCGCACAAGCGGTGGAGCATGTGGTTTAATTCGATGCAACGCGAAGAACCTTACCTACTCTTGACATCCAGAGAATTTGCTAGAGATAGCTTAGTGCCTTCGGGAACTCTGAGACAGGTGCTGCATGGCTGTCGTCAGCTCGTGTTGTGAAATGTTGGGTTAAGTCCCGCAACGAGCGCAACCCTTATCCTTTGTTGCCAGCGCATAATGGCGGGAACTCAAAGGAGACTGCCGGTGATAAACCGGAGGAAGGTGGGGATGACGTCAAGTCATCATGGCCCTTACGAGTAGGGCTACACACGTGCTACAATGGCATATACAAAGAGAAGCGAACTCGCGAGAGCAAGCGGACCTCATAAAGTATGTCGTAGTCCGGATTGGAGTCTGCAACTCGACTCCATGAAGTCGGAATCGCTAGTAATCGTAGATCAGAATGCTACGGTGAATACGTTCCCGGGCCTTGTACACACCGCCCGTCACACCATGGGAGTGGGTTGCAAAAGAAGTAGGTAGCTTAACCTTCGGGAGGGCGCTTACCACTTTGTGATTCATGACTGGGGTGAAGTCGTAACAAGGTAACCGTAGGGGAACCTGCGGTTGGATCACCTCCTTACCTAAAGATAGCGTTAAGTGCAGTGTCCACACAGATTGTCTGATGAAGAATAACGAGCAGAATACCTTTATATAGGCTTGTAGCTCAGGTGGTTAGAGCGCACCCCTGATAAGGGTGAGGTCGGTGGTTCAAGTCCACTCAGGCCTACCAATTCTTACGCCTGTGTGTCAGGAGTTGGTATCAAAGGTAAACTGTTGACTGTATGGGGTTATAGCTCAGCTGGGAGAGCGCCTGCCTTGCACGCAGGAGGTCTGCGGTTCGATTCCGCATAGCTCCACCATTACTTTTGTTTTTAATAAATAATAAGTATTCAGTCTCAAAAACATACTTCAGAGTGTATTGGAAACAGTATGCTGCGAAGTATTTTGCTCTTTAACAATCTGGAACAAGCTGAAATTTGAAAGCTTAAGCAACTGTGAGACACACTGACACAGTTTGTATTAAGCAGTCTCTCAATTTTTTGCAATCTTGAATGCTGTCTTGAACCGGTTCGTAACCGTGTTCACTAAAGAGACACCTTCGGGTTGTGAGGTTAAGTGACTAAGCGTACACGGTGGATGCCTAGGCAGTCAGAGGCGATGAAGGACGTGCTAATCTGCGATAAGCGTCGGTAAGCTGATATGAAGCGTTATAGCCGACGATTTCCGAATGGGGAAACCCAGTGCAATTCGTTGCACTATCGTTAAGTGAATACATAGCTTAACGAAGCGAACCAGGGGAACTGAAACATCTAAGTACCCTGAGGAAAAGAAATCAACCGAGATTCCCCTAGTAGCGGCGAGCGAACGGGGAACAGCCCAGAACCTTAATCAGCGTATGTGTCAGAGGAACGGTCTGGAAAGTCCGGCGATACAGGGTGATAGCCCCGTACTTGAAAATGCATATGTTGTGAGTTCGATGAGTAGGGCGGGACACGTGACATCCTGTCTGAATATGGGGGGACCATCCTCCAAGGCTAAATACTCCTGACTGACCGATAGTGAACCAGTACCGTGAGGGAAAGGCGAAAAGAACCCCGGCGAGGGGAGTGAAATAGAACCTGAAACCGTGTACGTACAAGCAGTGGGAGCCTCTTTTATGGGGTGACTGCGTACCTTTTGTATAATGGGTCAGCGACTTATATTTTGTAGCAAGGTTAACCGAATAGGGGAGCCGTAGGGAAACCGAGTCTTAACTGGGCGTCAAGTTGCAAGGTATAGACCCGAAACCCGGTGATCTAGCCATGGGCAGGTTGAAGGTTGGGTAACACTAACTGGAGGACCGAACCGACTAATGTTGAAAAATTAGCGGATGACTTGTGGCTGGGGGTGAAAGGCCAATCAAACCGGGAGATAGCTGGTTCTCCCCGAAAGCTATTTAGGTAGCGCCTCGTGAACTCATCTTCGGGGGTAGAGCACTGTTTCGACTAGGGGGTCATCCCGACTTACCAACTCGATGCAAACTACGAATACCGAAGAATGTTATCACGGGAGACACACGGCGGGTGCTAACGTCCGTCGTGAAGAGGGAAACAACCCAGACCGCCAGCTAAGGTCCCAAAGTCATAGTTAAGTGGGAAACGATGTGGGAAGGCATAGACAGCCAGGATGTTGGCTTAGAAGCAGCCATCATTTAAAGAAAGCGTAATAGCTCACTGGTCGAGTCGGCCTGCGCGGAAGATGTAACGGGGCTAAACTATGCACCGAAGCTGCGGCAGCGACACTTAGGTGTTGTTGGGTAGGGGAGCGTTCTGTAAGCCGTTGAAGGTGGCCTGTGAGGGTTGCTGGAGGTATCAGAAGTGCGAATGCTGACATAAGTAACGATAAAGCGGGTGAAAAACCCGCTCGCCGGAAGACCAAGGGTTCCTGTCCAACGTTAATCGGGGCAGGGTGAGTCGACCCCTAAGGCGAGGCCGAAAGGCGTAGTCGATGGGAAACAGGTTAATATTCCTGTACTCGGTGTTACTGCGAAGGGGGGACGGAGAAGGCTAGGCTATCCGGGCGACGGTTGTCCCGGTTTAAGCGTGTAGGGGGAAAGCGTTGGTAAATCCGCGCTTTTATTAACCCTGAGGCGTGATGACGAGTCACTACGGTGATGAAGTAGTTGATGCCAAGCTTCCAGGAAAAGCCTCTAAGCTCTAGGTAACATTGAATCGTACCCCAAACCGACACAGGTGGTCAGGTAGAGAATACCAAGGCGCTTGAGAGAACTCGGGTGAAGGAACTAGGCAAAATGGTGCCGTAACTTCGGGAGAAGGCACGCTGGCGCGTAGGTGAAGTCCCTTGCGGATGGAGCTGAAGCCAGTCGAAGATACCAGCTGGCTGCAACTGTTTAATAAAAACACAGCACTGTGCAAACACGAAAGTGGACGTATACGGTGTGACGCCTGCCCGGTGCTGGAAGGTTAATTGATGGGGTCAGCCGCAAGGCGAAGCTCTTGATCGAAGCCCCAGTAAACGGCGGCCGTAACTATAACGGTCCTAAGGTAGCGAAATTCCTTGTCGGGTAAGTTCCGACCTGCACGAATGGCGTAATGATGGCCAGGCTGTCTCCACCCGAGACTCAGTGAAATTGAACTCGCTGTGAAGATGCAGTGTACCCGCGGCAAGACGGAAAGACCCCGTGAACCTTTACTATAGCTTGACACTGAACATTGAGCCTTGATGTGTAGGATAGGTGGGAGGCTTTGAAGTGTGGACGCCAGTCTGCATGGAGCCAACCTTGAAATACCACCCTTTAATGTTTGATGTTCTAACTCCGGTCCCTAATCGGGATTGAGGACAGTGTCTGGTGGGTAGTTTGACTGGGGCGGTCTCCTCCTAAAGAGTAACGGAGGAGCACGAAGGTTAGCTAATCACGGTCGGACATCGTGAGGTTAGTGCAATGGCATAAGCTAGCTTGACTGCGAGAGTGACGGCTCGAGCAGGTACGAAAGTAGGTCATAGTGATCCGGTGGTTCTGAATGGAAGGGCCATCGCTCAACGGATAAAAGGTACTCCGGGGATAACAGGCTGATACCGCCCAAGAGTTCATATCGACGGCGGTGTTTGGCACCTCGATGTCGGCTCATCACATCCTGGGGCTGAAGTAGGTCCCAAGGGTATGGCTGTTCGCCATTTAAAGTGGTACGCGAGCTGGGTTTAGAACGTCGTGAGACAGTTCGGTCCCTATCTGCCGTGGGCGTTGGAAGATTGAGAGGGGCTGCTCCTAGTACGAGAGGACCGGAGTGGACGCATCACTGGTGTTCGGGTTGTCATGCCAATGGCATTGCCCGGTAGCTAAATGCGGAAAAGATAAGCGCTGAAAGCATCTAAGCGCGAAACTTGCCTCGAGATGAGTCTTCCCTGAGACCTTGAGTCTCCTAAAGGAACGTTTAAGACTAAGACGTTGATAGGCTGGGTGTGTAAGCGTAGCGATACGTTGAGCTAACCAGTACTAATGATCCGTGAGGCTTAACCTTACAACACCTAAGGTGTTTTAAGACGCAGAGACGCGAAACACAAAGAGTAGGCTTGTGAACAGATTGGATTGACTGGTGAGCTGTAGGAATACGGAGCACGGGTTAATTAACAGAATATGCCTGGCGGCGATAGCGCGGTGGTCCCACCTGACCCCATGCCGAACTCAGAAGTGAAACGCCGTAGCGCCGATGGTAGTGTGGGGTCTCCCCATGCGAGAGTAGGGAACTGCCAGGCTTTAATTAAAGTAAAGAACCTCAGTCGAAAGACTGGGGTTTTTTGCTATGGGGAATTTGAACATTTGATTCAATAAATAACCGCTAACGCGGCTATTTCCCATCCAATATCACAAAAAACTCTGCAAGTGACCGATGATTTTTTCATTGGTTAGTTGGCTATTGAAGTCTTTATTTAACCAATATATAACAATTAACTTACATTGAAGCGAGTGGCGACATGACCACCTCGCACTTTTACCTCTGTAGGGAATATTGTTATGGCAGATACGACCCCGTCGCTGACGGAACAACAACCTGACGATCATGACACGCGTAAGCGTATATTGGCGATTGTTGGTGCATCATCAGGCAACCTCGTCGAATGGTTCGATTTTTACGTATATTCGTTTTGTGCGTTGTATTTTGCTCCCGTATTCTTCCCCAGTGGAGATTCCACGACTCAACTCCTACAAACCGCTGGCGTGTTTGCCGCAGGTTTTCTGATGCGCCCAATCGGTGGGTGGATGTTCGGCTATATTGCCGACAAACATGGCCGTCGGACATCAATGATGATTTCGGTCTGCATGATGTGTTGCGGCTCGTTAGTGATCGCTTGCCTCCCAACCTATGCCGCAATAGGGAATTGGGCCCCGGCACTCCTGTTGCTTGCTAGATTATTCCAGGGGCTCTCCGTCGGCGGTGAGTATGGAACCAGTGCCACCTATATGAGTGAAGTTGCGGTAGAAGGTAAGCGCGGATTTTATGCATCGTTTCAATATGTCACGCTGATTGGCGGACAACTGCTAGCCCTGCTGGTTTTGGTGGTCTTACAGCAGACGCTGAGCACTGAAGAGCTACGCTCGTGGGGCTGGCGAGTCCCGTTTGTGCTTGGCGCGTTATTAGCGGTGGTTGCACTTTATCTGCGCCGTTCACTGCATGAGACATCAACCAAAGAAACCAGAACGCGTAAGGATGCGGGGACGTTGTCTGGATTGTGGAATAACAAGAAAGCGTTTCTGATGGTGCTGGGTTTTACCGCAGGGGGCTCGCTGAGTTTCTATACGTTTACAACCTATATGCAGAAGTATCTGGTCAACACCGCAGGTATGGATGCCAAAATGGCGAGCGGAATAATGACGGCCGCCTTGTTCGTCTTTATGCTATTGCAGCCTATTTTTGGCGGATTATCAGATAAAGTTGGCCGTCGAAACTCAATGATCGCTTTTGGCGCTTTGGCCTCATTGCTGACGGTACCGATACTCACGACGCTACAAGATGTGACGAATCCCTACCTTGCCTTTATCCTCATCGTTGCTGCGCTAACGATTGTGAGCTTGTACACCTCAATCGGTGGGCTGCTGAAGGCCGAAATGTTCCCGCCAGAGGTTCGTGCGTTAGGCGTTGGCCTTTCCTATGCCGTTGGTAATGCCTTGTTTGGTGGCTCGGCGGAATATGTTGCTCTATCGATGAAAGCGGCTGGCATTGAAACGGCCTTCTTCTGGTACGTTTCAGGTATGTGCTTTATGGCGATGCTGGTTTCATTGCTATTACATAAAAAGGGTCAAGAAATCAGGATGTAAGCATTATTGCTCGCAAAATGCAGGATGAAAGATTTTCAACTTCATCCTGCATGCTGTACAAGCTAGTGAAAACTCGTTATCGTCAGGCATCTAGAAGTCTAAACGTTTATATGGATGCTTTCTTAACAGAGTCTAGGAGCGAGCGATTATGCCAATCAGGGTGCCAGATGAATTACCTGCCGTAAGCTTTTTGCGGAATGAAAATGTCTTTGTCATGCCCTCTTCACGAGCGGCAACACAGGAGATCCGCCCGCTTAAAGTTTTGGTACTCAATCTGATGCCTAAAAAGATCGAGACGGAAAATCAATTTCTTCGATTACTTTCCAATTCTCCGCTGCAAATTGATATACAGCTGCTGCGCATAGATAGCCGTGAGTCGAAAAATACGCCTGCCGAGCATCTGGATAATTTCTACTGTAATTTCGAAGATATTAAAGACCAAAATTTTGATGGGCTGATTGTCACCGGTGCACCTCTCGGTCTGGTTGATTTTTGTGACGTTGCATATTGGCCGCAGATTGAACAAATTGTTCACTGGGCTAAAGAGCATGTGACCTCTACGCTGTTTGTATGTTGGGCGGTTCAGGCTGCGCTAAACGTTCTCTATGGCATTCCTAAACTGACGCGTGAAGCCAAGCTATCGGGTGTTTATCATCATCAAACGTTACAGCCGTTAGCGCTTCTAACCCGCGGTTTTGATGAAACCTTCTTGGCTCCACATTCTCGCTATGCTGACTTCCCAGCGGATGTGCTGCGTGAATGTAGCGACCTCGATATTTTGGCAGAGTCTGAGCAGGCTGGGGCATACCTATTTGCGACCAAAGATAAGCGGATGGCTTTTGTGACGGGGCATCCTGAGTATGATGCGCATACGTTGTCGGGAGAGTATTTCCGTGATGTTGCGGCAGGTTTGTCTCCAGATGTTCCTGTGAACTACTTCCCTGATGACAATCCAGAACATAGCCCTAAAGCGTCATGGCGTAGCCATGGGCACTTACTGTTTACTAACTGGTTGAACTACTATGTTTACCAGATAACGCCGTTTGACCTGCGTTATATGAACCCTACGCTGGAATAAGACCACCTCACTATATTTTCAACTTTTCCCTAATGCTGCTGAATGTCTGTTTAGCAGCATCCTCAAATTTTATCTCTCCCCTCAATTCTTTTTCTTAATTAACAGCCTATTGTGTTTAAACAATCTAATGGAACCGGTTTTCTTCTTGTTGTTATTAATATATTCACCTATCCATATGAAATCTAAAGAATATAAAAATAATTATAATAAAAATGGAAATTGTTTTTGATTTTGTTGAATCACTGTCTACGCTTTAATCTGTTGGTACGAAATTTAGTCGCTGATGAGAAGTGCGAAAGTGAGCTAAATGACAGGAGTGGGGTTCTGGTTGTACCCCTAGCAGAGGGCGGAGACAAACATATGACACAACAGATCGTTGATACTGAGCTGGAATTTACCCAGCAATTTGGCAATCAGGAGCAGCAGGTTCTTACCGAAGAGGCTATTGAGTTTTTAACTGACTTAGTCGCTCGATTTGCACCTCAACGCAAGCAGTTACTTGCTACTCGTCAGGTGCAACAACAAAAAATAGATCGTGGTGAACTGCCAGATTTTATTTCGGAAACTAATTCCATTAAAAATTCCGATTGGAAAATTCGCGGCATTCCTCGCGATCTTCAAGACCGTCGCGTTGAAATCACGGGGCCGGTCGAACGCAAAATGGTGATTAACGCGCTTAATGCGAACGTTAAAGTTTTTATGGCCGATTTTGAGGATTCACTTGCTCCAAACTGGGACAAAGTGATTGAGGGCCAAATTAACCTGCGTGACGCGGTGAATGGCACGATCAACTTCACCAATGAAGCAGGAAAAATCTACCAGCTGAAACCGAATCCTGCGGTGCTGATTGCTCGTGTGCGTGGTCTTCATCTGCCTGAAAAGCATGTGACATGGCAAGGTGAGCCTATCCCCGGTGGGCTGTTTGATTTCGCGCTCTACTTCTTCCACAACTACCAAGCACTCTTGGAAAAAGGCAGCGGCCCTTATTTCTATCTGCCTAAAACGGAGTCTTACCATGAGACTGCGTGGTGGAGTGAGATCTTCAGCTTTACCGAAGATCGTTTTGATCTACCGCGTGGAACAATTAAGGCCACCGTATTGATCGAAACCCTGCCAGCGGTATTCCAGATGGATGAGATCTTACATAGCCTGCGCGATCACATCGTTGGTTTGAACTGTGGCCGATGGGATTACATCTTTAGCTATATCAAAACGCTGAAAAATCATAGCGACCGCGTTTTACCCGATCGCCAGTCCGTGACGATGGAAAAACCGTTCTTAAGTGCTTATTCACGTTTGCTGATCAAAACCTGCCACAGACGCGGCGCTTTTGCGATGGGCGGAATGGCGGCATTTATCCCGAGCAAAGACGCTGAGCGCAATGCATGGGTGATGGATAAAGTCCGTGCGGATAAAGAACTTGAAGCAAACAACGGCCACGACGGCACTTGGGTTGCACATCCGGGCTTAGCTGATGAAGTGATGCAGGTTTTTGGCCGCGTGTTGGGTGAACGCAGCAACCAGCTTGAGGTAACGCGTTCGCAGGATGAGCCTATTACCGCGGCTCAACTGCTGGAGCCTTGCCCTGGTGAACGTACCGAAGAGGGAATGCGTGCCAATATTCGCGTTGCCGTTCAATACATTGAGGCTTGGATTTCGGGTAATGGCTGCGTACCCATCTACGGCTTGATGGAGGATGCGGCTACGGCTGAGATCTCTCGCACATCAATCTGGCAGTGGATCCACCACGGGAAAACGCTTAGCAATGGCCAGCAGGTTACCCCAGATCTTTTCCGTCAGTTACTGAAAGAAGAAATGCAGGTTATTCGTCAAGAGCTTGGTGATACACGTTTCGACAGCGGTCGTTTTATTGAGGCTGCCAGTCTGATGGAACGTATTACAACCAGCAGTGAGCTGATCGATTTCCTGACACTACCCGGCTATGAACTGTTGAATTAAGTACGAAAACTAACCCTACACCGAAACCATAAAATAGAGAAAAAAGCCAAGGAGCGCTTGCCATGTCTACCTCACGTAATCAGCAAATTCAGCAGTTGGAACAGGATTGGAAAACTAACCCGCGTTGGGAGGGCATTACCCGTCCTTACAGCGCAAATGACGTGGTTAATCTGCGTGGTTCGGTAAATCCAGAATGCACTTTGGCGCAAAAGGGCGCAGCTAAACTTTGGGAGCTGCTGCATGGCGGTTCACGCAAAGGCTATGTTAACTGCCTTGGCGCATTAACCGGTGGTCAGGCATTACAGCAGGCAAAAGCCGGCGTCGAAGCCATTTACCTCTCTGGCTGGCAGGTAGCTGCGGATGCAAACTTGGCATCTAGCATGTATCCAGATCAATCACTGTATCCCGTTAATTCGGTGCCAGCGGTGGTTGAACGTATCAATAATTCATTCCGTCGCGCAGACCAAATCCAATGGTCGAACGGCGTAGAGCCGGGTGATAGCAAATTTACCGATTACTTCTTGCCGATTGTTGCCGATGCTGAAGCCGGTTTTGGTGGCGTACTGAATGCGTTTGAATTAATGAAATCGATGATTGAAGCCGGTGCCGGTGGAGTTCACTTCGAAGACCAATTGGCATCAGTGAAAAAATGCGGCCATATGGGTGGCAAAGTACTGGTTCCAACACAGGAAGCGATTCAAAAATTAGTCGCCGCACGTTTAGCCGCAGACGTATTGGGTGTGCCAACTTTGGTGATTGCGCGTACCGATGCCGACGCTGCCGATCTGATCACATCAGATTGCGATAGCTACGACAGCGCTTTCGTCACCGGTGAGCGTACCGTGGAAGGCTTTTTCCGTACTCATGCCGGTATCGAGCAGGCTATCAGCCGTGGCCTCGCCTACGCCCCTTATGCAGATTTAGTCTGGTGCGAAACGTCTACGCCAGACTTAGACGCCGCGAAGCGTTTTGCCGATGCGATTCACGCCCAGTATCCGGGCAAGCTGCTGGCCTATAACTGTTCACCTTCCTTCAACTGGAAAAAGAACCTCGACGATCAAACTATTGCGCGCTTCCAAGATGAGCTTTCTGCGATGGGCTATAAATACCAGTTCATCACCTTGGCGGGCATCCACAGCATGTGGTTCAACATGTTCGATCTGGCACATGCATATGCCAATGGAGAGGGCATGAAGCACTACGTTGAGAAAGTGCAGGAGCGCGAGTTTGCGGCACAGAAACAAGGTTATACCTTTGCCTCTCATCAACAAGAAGTGGGCACTGGATACTTTGATAAAGTGACGAATGTGATTCAGGGCGGCGCATCATCGGTAACGGCTTTGACCGGATCAACCGAAGAGCAGCAATTCTAAAAACACGGGTAAGCATGAACGCTAAAACGGGCAGGGCAATGCGCTCTGCCCGTTTTGTCTGAGAGTCAGCGAGGTGAGCGAGATGGCTATTGGTATGGAACAACTGATTGCGCAGACGATCTTGCAGGGCTTTGATGCTCAGTATGGTCGTTTTCTCGAAGTGACCGCTGGAGCGCAGCAGCGTTTTGAGAAAGCTAACTGGGGCGCTGTTCAACTGGCGATGAAAAAACGTATTCATCTCTACGATCACCATGTGGGGCTGGTAGTTGAGCAGCTACGCAGAATGACAGGGCCTTTATGCCATGATGCTGAATTCTTGGCTCGAGTGAAGACGGTCTACACCGACATGCTGCCTGAATATCCGCGTTTTGAAATTGCCGAGAGCTTTTTTAATTCCGTGTACTGCCGCTTGTTTAATCACCGTGAGTTAACCCCAGATAAGCTATTTGTTTTTAGCTCCCAGCCAGAGCGTCATTGGCGCGAATTCCCCCGTCCATTAGCCAGAACCTTTAAGCCTGAGGCGGGTTGGCATGCGCTAATCAATGATTTACTCGGCGAACTCCCACTTCGATTGCCGTGGGAAGATCGCGCCCGCGATGTGGACTATATCGTCAGCCATTTAGAAAGTACCTTCGGTGAAAATACGCTGAATCACAGCCGCCTACAGGTGGCCAATGAGCTGTTTTATCGCAATAAAGCAGCTTGGCTGGTGGGAAAACTGCACACGCCAGAAGGCATTTATCCCTTTTTGCTGCCGATTCATCATAACGAACAAGGCGCGCTGTTTGTCGATACCTGCTTAACGCGTTTAGACGAGGCCAGCATTGTTTTTGGCTTCGCTCGTTCGTACTTCATGGTGTATGCGCCTTTGCCTGCCGCACTGGTTGACTGGCTGCGCGAGATTTTACCGGGGAAAACAACCGCTGAGCTATATATGGCAATTGGCTGCCAAAAGCATGGGAAAACAGAATATTACCGCGAGTATTTAAAGCACCTTGCCGAATCCAAAGAGCAATTCATTATTGCTCCTGGCATTCGAGGAATGGTGATGCTGGTTTTCACGCTGCCTTCGTTTGACCGCGTATTTAAGATCATAAAAGACAAGTTTGCGCCGCAAAAAGAGGTCGATCCTGCACGGGTTCAAGCCTGCTACCAGTTGGTTAAGGAACACGATCGCGTTGGCCGCATGGCTGATACCCAAGAATATGAAAACTTTGTGATTGAAAAGTGGCGCATCAGTCCTGAGCTGATGGAGGAATTACACAGGGAAGTTCCTGAGAAACTGGAAGATTTAGGCGATCGTATCGTGATCCGCCATCTGTATATTGAGCGCCGCATGATCCCGCTCAATATCTATCTGGAGCAGGCAGATGAACGCCAGCTACATGATGCCATTGAAGAGTATGGCAATGCGATCAAACAGCTGGCTGCGGCGAATATTTTCCCCGGCGATATGCTGTTTAAAAACTTTGGTGTGACCCGACATGGGCGAGTCGTGTTTTATGATTATGACGAAATTTGCTACATGACCGAGGTTAACTTCCGCGATATTCCACCGCCACGATATCCCGAGGACGAAATGGCCAGCGAGCCATGGTATAGCGTATCGCCTAATGATGTATTCCCTGAAGAGTTTCAGCATTTTTTATGCGGGGATGCGCGTATCAGAACGTTGTTTGCCGAAATGCACGGTGATTTATTTACCGCAAACTATTGGCGAAGTTTACAGCAGCGGATCAGTCATGGCGTGGTTGATGATGTCTTTGCCTATCGACGCAAGCGCCGATTTGCACAGCGCTAATTAGTTTGGGCTGCGCAATGTGCAAGGCACCGTAATGTGCTTGCCGGGCTGTGGCGCGTTTTGCAGGGAGAGTAACTGCTGTACTGCCATTCGTCCGCCTTCGGCATAGCCTAAGTCGACAGAAAAGGTCTTGGGATACAAGAATTCCAGCAGCGAGTTATTCCCCATACCGCAGACAATTACATCGTTTTGCGACCGCTCCTGTAAGTACTTACTTACGCCGAGGGCAATGGTATCTGAAGCGCAGATGATAGCGCTGGTATCCGCAGAGATAACCTGCTGAGCCAACTGATATCCACTCTGAAAGGTAAGCTCCCCGAGCGCGGCACAGGGCGTTATCTGGTGCTTTTGGCAGAGCGCGTGATAGGTGTCGTAACGACGTCCGCCCGTGGTGGCATCTGAAAGTTTGACCCCAACGAAAGCGATATGCTGATGTTTTTTGGCGATTAGCGCGTTCATTAGCAAGGTGACTGCGCCGCTATCGTCATAACGTACCGAGGTCAGCTGTTCATACTCCCATGCTAGAACAACGATTTTATCTCGCCACGGCAGCAGCATCGATTCATCCAGACCGGTAAAGCCGAACAGCAAAATACCATCAACGTGACGGCGCGACAGAACGGTTAAATGTTCCCGCACTCGCTCAGGTTCAAACTGGCTTTCCAATAAAATAGGATCGTAGCCTTGGGCGTACAATAGGGGCAACATGGCACGCACGGCCTGATTTTCAGCGTTGGAATCTAAACGCGAAACAATGATGGCGACGACTTTATCCGTTTGCCCGCGCATGGCTCGAGCCGATTTTGATGGGGCAAAGTTATGTTGATTGATGATTTCTTCTATCCGTGCGCGCGTTTCAGGTTTCACGCCGGATTCTTTATTGATCACCCGAGAAACGGTGGATTTACCCACGCCGCTGAGGCGAGCAATATCTTTAATCGTCAATCGTTCGGACATAACGTAACGCCACGCAGAGTCAGTGATAAGAATGCTATTGTTGTGGGTAAAAGCCGCTAAGGCAAGCCCCTGTCATGAACTTTGCCGCAGCTCATTCAGGGAACGATAAGGGTGATAACAGGCCAATCTCAGATATCCCTCTCTTTTACGTGTGCAAATGCGTATAATCGCCGCCCTGATATTGATGCTTTGTTAACCACCCGAATCGTTAACGGCACAACGTATTGCAGTTCCGCTTCAGCGCAAACTTCCCCAGATAAATAGAAAAGAGTGATGTCATGAGTAGTATCAGCCTGATCCAGCCAGAACGTGATTTGTTCTCCTACACGCCCTATTGGGCAGAGTGCTACGGCACGGCCCCGTTCTTACCGATGTCGCGTGAGGAAATGGATACTCTCGGCTGGGATAGCTGTGACGTCATTCTCGTTACCGGTGATGCCTACGTTGACCATCCAAGTTTTGGGATGGCAATCGTTGGCCGTATGCTGGAGGCTCAGGGTTTTCGCGTGGGGATCATCGCGCAGCCGGACTGGACCAGCAAAGCCGATTTTATGCGTTTGGGGAAACCGAACCTGTTTTATGGCGTCACTGCGGGCAACATGGATTCGATGATTAACCGCTATACCGCCGATCGCAAACTGCGCCACGACGATGCTTACACGCCAAACAATGAAAGCGGTAAACGCCCAGATCGCGCAACATTGGTTTATACCCAACGCTGTAAAGAAGCGTTCAGCGATGTTCCGGTGATTTTAGGTGGGATTGAAGCCAGCCTGCGCCGTATTGCTCACTACGACTATTGGTCTGATACCGTGCGCCGTTCGGTGCTGGTGGACTCTAAAGCCGATATGCTGATGTATGGCAACGGCGAACGTCCGCTGGTAGAAGTTGCGCATCGTTTAGCCTCCGGTGAGCCAATTGCCAGCATTATCGACGTGCGTAATACCGCGGTCATGCGCAAAGAGGCGCTACCGGGCTGGAGCGGCGTGGACTCTACACGCTTAGACAAGCCGGGCCGTATCGAACCGATTCCAAACCCTTACGGCGACGATTTGGCCTGTGCGCCAGATGCCGATAAGAAGAAAGACGATAGCGTACAAACCATCACCGTGCGTGCGCCGAAGCCTAAGCCGTGGGAAAAAACCTACGTGCTGCTGCCGTCTTATGAAAAAGTTAAAAATGACAAAGTGCTGTATGCGCACACGTCACGTATTCTGCATCATGAAACCAATCCCGGCTGTGCGCGCGCTTTGATGCAAAAACATGGCGATCGCTATATTTGGATTAACCCTCCGGCGATCCCGTTGAGCACGGAAGAAATGGACAGCGTATTTGCGCTGCCTTACCAGCGTGTTCCTCATCCGGCCTACGGCAGCGCCCGTATTCCTGCCTATGAGATGATCCGTTTCTCCATCAACATCATGCGCGGTTGCTACGGCGGCTGTTCATTCTGTTCGATTACCGAACACGAAGGCCGCATCATCCAGAGCCGTTCAGAAGATTCAATCATTCGGGAAATCGAAGAGATCCGCGACAAAGTCCCTGGCTTTACCGGTGTGATTTCCGATTTGGGAGGCCCAACGGCTAACATGTATATGCTGCGCTGCCAGTCACCGCGCGCCGAGCAAACCTGTCGTCGTGCATCCTGCGTTTACCCAGAGATTTGTCAGCACATGGACACCAACCATGAGCCGACCATCAAACTGTATCGTCGTGCGCGCGATCTGGATGGCGTGAAGAAAATCCTCATTGCCTCTGGGGTTCGTTATGATCTGGCGGTTGAAGATCCGCGTTATATCAAAGAGCTGGCAACCCATCATGTGGGCGGTTACCTGAAGATTGCGCCAGAGCATACCGAAGAAGGGCCGCTGTCTAAGATGATGAAGCCGGGTATGGGAAGTTATCATCGCTTTAAAGAGCTGTTTGATACTTATTCCAAGCAGGCTGGCAAAGAACAGTATTTGATCCCGTATTTCATTTCAGCCCATCCGGGAACGCGAGATGAAGATATGGTCAACTTAGCGCTGTGGCTGAAGAAAAACCGTTTCCGTTTGGATCAGGTGCAAAACTTCTATCCATCGCCGTTGGCGAATTCCACCACGATGTACCACACGGGCAAAAACCCGCTGGGTAAAGTCGATTATAAAAGCGAAGACGTTGTGGTGCCGAAAGGCGATCGTCAGCGCCGTTTGCACAAAGCGCTGCTGCGCTATCACGATCCGGCCAACTGGCCGCTGATCCGTGGTGCGCTGGAAGAGATGGGGATGAAGCATTTGATCGGTTCACGCCGTGAGTGTTTAGTTCCTGCCCCAACGTTGGAAGAACAACGCGAAGCGCGTCGTGGATACCAGAGAAATATGCGCCCAGCGATGACTAAGCATACCGGTGCTCCGGCGAAGCCTGAACAGCGTGGTGCAAAACCTAAAACAATTCGCGGTGAAGCGCCATCAGCGGAGCGCAATGGAAAAGCGCATGATAAGGCTTCTCCGGCGGGCAAGCCTGTTAAAGGCAAGCCGCAAGCAACTAAACCAACGGCGCATACACCAGCTGGAAAAACTGCGGCGAAGCCATCAGGGCGCAAGGCACCTCGAGTGACCAAAGGTAAATAACGATAAAAAATCCCCGCGGTGTTACGCCGCTCGTTTAAAAGATCGAGATACACGGGTCTACCACACCGCGGGGCGCTCCGGCGGCTAACGCCGCTACGACCCCATCGGTGTGCTCCCCCTAAAATCGAGCTTTGTTAACGGCGTTACCGCACCGCGGGGATTTTTTTAGCGATTAATCAAAGCTTTTCAAACGTATCCGGATCAGGGCCCAGACGTTTTCCGCTATCAAGTTTGGCAATCAGACTCAGTTCATCTTTATCCAGCCTAAAATCAAACACCCCAAAGTTTTCCTGAATGCGTTTTGGCGTGACGGATTTAGGGATCACTATCAATCCTGAATCCAAGTGCCAGCGAATAACAATCTGAGCCGGGGTTTTCTCATACTTCTGCGCCAGCTTATGAATGATTTCGGTATCAAAAACGCCTTCACCGCCCTGCGCCAGCGGGCTCCAAGACTCGGTGGCAATATGATGCGTGGCATTCCATGCGTGCATGGGTTTTTGCTGCATCAAAGGATGAAGCTCAATTTGGTTCACTGTGGGTGAAACCCCGGTTTCATCGATCAGGCGCTGTAGGTGTGGGATATTAAAATTACATACGCCGATGCTCTTAATCAGCCCCTGCTTCTTGAGATCAATCAGCGATTTCCACGCGGTAACGTATTTATCCTGCGCAGGAGCAGGCCAATGAATCAGATACAGGTCAATGTAATCTAACTGTAGCTTTTTCAGACTTTCTTCCAGCGCTTTCGCCGCATTATCTTGGTCTGTGTTCCATAGTTTAGTCGTGATGAAAAGCTCATCGCGAGCAATTGACGAGTTCGCTAACGCTTTACCGACGCCTTCTTCATTAGCATAAATAGCCGCAGTATCGATTGAGCGATACCCTGTCTCTAACGCTGTTTCGATAGCGGTGATGACTTGCTCATTCGAGGCCTGCCATACGCCTAAACCGAGCTGTGGCATGGTATTTCCGTCGCTCAGTTTGATAAGAGGTTGTGTGGACATCGTTTTCTCCTATACATCTGCTGGTAAGGCTAAACAGAAAGCCTCATCCGTTATGGTGAAACGTATCCTTTAAGCCTAGCCCAAAAAGATCGGTATGGACGAAGTAATTGGCTCTAGCTTTATGACCTGTGACAAGGTTATTGTGTTGTTAAAGCCATTTTTACCCCCCGTGATTTCAAGGAGAGCACCCGTGTTTCAGCATGTAGACGCCTATGCAGGCGATCCGATTCTCTCGCTGATGGATACCTACAAACAGGATCCTCGAGCCGATAAAGTTAACCTTAGTATCGGTCTGTACTATGACGAAAAGGGAACTATTCCTCAGTTGAAAGCCGTTGCTGCGGCGGAAGAAATCCTGAATGCTCGCGAGGGTGCCGCGTCGTTATATCTGCCGATGGAAGGATTAGCGCCATACCGTAACGCCATTCAGAGCCTATTGTTTGGCGATACTCATCCTATGGTTGCTCAAAAGCGAATTGCGACGGTACAAACCATTGGTGGTTCCGGTGCGCTGAAAGTTGGGGCTGACTTTTTAAAGCATTATTTCCCTGATTCTGAGGTGTGGGTCAGCGATCCAACGTGGGAAAACCATATTGCGATCTTCTCGGGTGCGGGTTTCAAAGTGCATCAGTATCCCTATTTCGACCCTGAAACGCTGGGTGTGAATTTTGATGCGATGCTCAACACGCTCAATCAACTGCCTGCGCGCAGTATTGTGTTAATGCACCCTTGCTGTCACAACCCAACGGGCTCAGACCTCACCAATGCGCAATGGGATCGCGTGATTGAAATCGCGAAAGCGCGTGAACTTATTCCCTTCCTCGATATTGCTTATCAAGGTTTTGGCGCAGGTATGGAAGAAGACGCCTATGCCATCCGCGCGATGGCGCAGGCAGAGTTGCCTTGCCTCGTGAGTAACTCGTTTTCGAAGATTTTCTCCCTCTACGGTGAACGCGTTGGTGGGTTATCCGTCGTGTGTGAAAGCGAAGAAGCCGCAAGTCGAGTATTGGGCCAGTTGAAAGCGACCGTGCGCCGCATTTACTCCAGCCCGCCTAACTTCGGCGCACAGGTGGTGGCAACGGTGCTTAACGATCCGAAGCTTAAAGCCTTATGGCTAGAAGAAGTTGAAAGTATGCGCCTGCGCATCATTGAAATGCGTCGCACGCTGGTGGATGGTTTGAAAACCGTATTACCACAGCGCAACTTTGACTATCTGATGTCGCAGCGCGGTATGTTTAGCTATACCGGCCTCAGCGCTCAGCAGGTTGAGCGACTGCGCGAAGAGTTTGGCGTATATCTAATCGCCAGCGGTCGCATGTGCGTAGCGGGCATGAATCACGCTAATGCGCAGCGCGTTGCTCAGTCATTTGCTGCTGTATAACCACTTAACCCTATCTTTTTTAGCCTATGCTCTGATACGCATAGGCTTTTTCATTTTTTCACCAAGAATAAATAACTTTTTGGCTGAAAACACGCAGTTCGAAGAGTAACCTGAACCCTTCTTTACATAACTTTTGATGCTCAAAAGTTGCTGACTATTGTACAAAGAATATACTAGTTAAGGACGTCTGAAGATGTGGTATCAGCACACTATTGTTTTGCATGCAAAGCCGCGTGGTTTCCATCTGGTCACCGATGAAATTATCGAGAAACTCCCTCAGTTAGCCTCTGTCGAGGTCGGGATATTGCATCTGCTGCTGCAGCACACCTCCGCGTCGTTAACCCTCAACGAAAACTGTGATCCCACTGTCCGTTACGATATGGAGCGACACTTCATGCGAGCGGTCCCCGAAGATGCTCCCTATGAGCACGACTATAAAGGCGATGATGATATGCCTGCGCATATTAAGTCTTCGCTGTTAGGGGCTTCCCTAACGTTACCGATATGTCGGGGAAAGCTACAGTTGGGAACCTGGCAGGGGATATGGTTTGGCGAACACCGCGTGCACGGCGGTACGCGCCGGATCGTCGCAACTATACAAGGGGATATTGTTCATGAATAATTCGGCATTTTTGCAATACTGCATGGCTAAACCGGGAGCAGAGCAAAGCGTTCAAAATCGTTGGCGAGCCAATCAGGTTAAAGTAGGCGGCGTGATGTTTGCGATGGTTGACCATGTTGAAGGCCGTCCAGCCGTGGCGCTTAAAATGAGCTGTGAGCAGGCAGCGCAACTGCGCAGCGAGCATAAAGATATCGTCCCAAGCCCTAACCTGAATAAAGCGCATTGGAGTACGATTTTCCTCGACGGCACCCTCAAGGATTCTTTGCTCTATAAACTGGTTGATGGCTCTTATTCTTTAGCGCTTAACCATATCGGTGAACAAACTCGCCAAGGGCTGTAATCTCTTTTTAATCGGTAAGCGGATCGCGAATGCCAAAATATAAAACGCCCCGATGAACGTTCTCATCGGGGCGCATTAATTTTAGGCTTGTGACGATACTCTATTTTTTATTAAGTAACGGTTTCAAGAACCTAGCAGTATGTGATTGCTCACATTCAGCCACCGTTTCCGGTGTGCCTGATACCAGAATCTGACCACCGCCGCCGCCGCCTTCTGGGCCCAAATCAACGATCCAGTCAGCCGTTTTAATCACGTCCAAGTTATGTTCAATGACCACGATGGTGTTGCCCTGATCGCGTAATTGATGCAATACCGCCAGCAGTTGCTGAATATCGGCAAAATGCAGGCCGGTGGTTGGCTCGTCCAGAATATACAGCGTTTGGCCGGTTCCGCGTTTGGAGAGTTCGCGAGACAGCTTCACACGCTGCGCTTCACCGCCAGATAACGTGGTTGCTGACTGACCTAAGCGAATATAGGACAGACCGACATCGATCAGCGTTTGCAGCTTACGCGCCAGCGCCGGAACTGCATCGAAGAACTCACGTGCTTCTTCAATTGTCATATCCAGCACTTCGTGGATGCTCTTGCCCTTGTATTTAATCTCCAGCGTTTCACGGTTATAACGCTTACCTTTACATTGATCGCAAGGCACGTAGATATCCGGCAAGAAATGCATTTCAACCTTGATAACCCCATCACCTTGGCAGGCCTCGCAGCGTCCGCCCTTAACGTTAAAGCTAAAGCGTCCGGGGTTATAGCCGCGTGCGCGTGACTCTGGCACGCCAGCAAATAGCTCACGTACCGGCGTAAAGATGCCGGTGTAGGTTGCAGGGTTAGAGCGTGGCGTGCGGCCGATTGGGCTTTGGTCAATATCGATAACTTTATCGAAATGTTCCATCCCTTCCACTGCGCGATACGGCGCAGGTTCCGCAAGCGTTGCACCGTTTAGTTGGGTTTGCGCAATCGGGAACAGGGTATCGTTAATCAGCGTTGATTTGCCGGAGCCAGAAACGCCGGTGATACAGGTGAAAAGACCTACAGGCAGCGTCAGCGTAACGTCCTTCAGGTTATTTCCGCTGGCGCCAATCAGCTTAAGTACTTTGGTTGCGTCGGCAGGAACGCGTTCCGCAGGCACCGCGATTTCACGTTTACCGCTAAGGAACTGGCCGGTGAGCGATTCAGGCACCGCCATGATTTCATCCACTGAACCTTGCGCAACCACTTCACCGCCGTGCACGCCCGCACCTGGACCGATATCAATCACGTAATCTGCGGCGCGGATGGCGTCTTCATCATGCTCCACCACAATCACGGTATTACCCAGATTGCGCAGGTGGATCAAGGTTTCCAGAAGTCGCTCGTTATCGCGCTGATGTAGGCCGATTGAAGGCTCATCCAGCACGTACATCACCCCAACCAGACCCGCACCGATCTGGCTCGCTAAGCGAATACGCTGCGCTTCCCCGCCGGAAAGTGTTTCGGCAGAACGAGACAAGCTTAAATAGTTCAGACCCACGTTAACCAAGAACTTCAGACGATCGCCGATTTCCTTCAGGATTTTTTCGGCAATCTGCGCACGCTGGCCCTGCAGTTTAAGATCGCGGAAGAACGCCAGAGCATCGCCAATGCTGAGATCTGAAATCACAGGTAGCGTAGTGTTCTCAACGAACACATGACGAGCTTCTTCACGCAAACGGGTGCCGTGGCACGATGCGCATGAACGGTTGCTGATAAATTTCGACAGCTCTTCGCGTACCGCAGAAGATTCCGTTTCTTTATAGCGGCGCTCCATATTGTGCAACACGCCTTCGAACGGATGGTTGCGCACCGTAATATCACCGCGGTCGTTGATATATTTAAACTCAATCGACTCTTTGCCGGAGCCATACAGCACGGCTTTCTGCGTTTTAGCATCCAAACTACCGAACGGTGCTTCCACATCAAAATGATAATGGTCTGCTAACGATTTCAGCATCTGGAAATAGTAGAAGTTACGACGATCCCAACCGCGAATTGCGCCGCCGGCCAGCGACAGCTCAGCGTTTTGTACCACGCGATCGGGGTCGAAATATTGCTGCACACCCAAGCCATCACAGGTAGGGCAAGCGCCTGCCGGGTTGTTAAACGAGAACAAACGTGGTTCAAGCTCACGCATGCTGTAGCCACAAATTGGGCAGGCAAAGTTAGCGGAGAACAGAAGCTCAGGCGCTTTAGCGTCATCCATGTCGGCAACAATGGCGCTGCCGCCAGACAGCTCTAGCGCGGTTTCAAAGGATTCCGCCAAGCGTTGAGCCATGTCATCACGCACTTTGAAACGATCGACCACAACTTCGATGCTGTGTTTTTTCTGAAGCTCCAGCTTAGGAGGATCGGAAAGATCGCAGACCTCGCCGTCGATACGGGCGCGGATGTAGCCTTGTGCCGCCAGATTTTCCAGCGTTTTAGTATGCTCACCTTTGCGATCTTTAACGATCGGCGCCAGCAACATCAGACGCTTGCCTTCCGGCTGCGTCAGCACGTTATCAACCATTTGGCTGACGGTCTGTGCGGCTAAGGGAACATCATGATCCGGGCAGCGTGGCTCACCAACGCGGGCAAACAGCAGACGCAGATAATCATGGATTTCAGTTATTGTCCCCACGGTTGAACGCGGGTTATGCGAGGTAGATTTCTGCTCAATGGAAATTGCCGGAGATAGACCTTCAATGTGGTCAACGTCTGGCTTTTCCATCAAAGAAAGAAACTGACGCGCATAGGCAGACAACGATTCGACATACCGACGCTGACCTTCAGCATACAGCGTGTCAAACGCCAGAGAGGACTTGCCTGAGCCTGACAGACCGGTCACAACAATCAGCTTGTCGCGAGGAATGATCAGATTGATATTTTTCAGGTTGTGGGTGCGAGCACCCCGTATTTCTATTTTATCCATTAACGACTTCCCGGATGAAGAACCCATCTCATTAGGCTTACCTACCGCAGTTTGCTGATAAATCGTACACAGCAGGCAACAGCGGAGTACCTATTGGGATAGGCTCTGGATAATCTTGGCCCAGCGTTGTGCTCTCGGTCGGTAAAATGCGCTGAGGCCAGTAACGGCGCGGCCTGCTGCGATATTTAGCGGGTTTAGGAGTACACAACGATGCTTGAAACGATCAATTATGGCACAATAAAACCTGAATGAATATCCAGTATATGAATGCAAAATTGTTCTATGCTTAAACAATTAAGGAATCCACTTCACAGAAGCGAACAGTGATGCTGTTAGGGCTCTAGCGTGATAGAATTAACGGTTTAGACTACGCGCTATAATTATTTTTAGTGTGTACAAATTTACTTCATCAGGAGAATCGAAATGGCCAGCAGAGGCGTTAACAAAGTGATTCTTGTCGGGAATCTGGGTCAAGATCCAGAAGTCCGTTATATGCCGAATGGTGGTGCTGTAGCCAATATTACTCTGGCCACCTCCGAGACTTGGCGCGACAAGCAAACCGGCGAACAGAAAGAAAAAACCGAATGGCACCGTGTAGTGTTGTTTGGCAAGCTGGCAGAGGTTGCAGGTGAATATCTGCGTAAAGGTTCTCAGGTTTACATCGAAGGTGCTTTGCAGACTCGTAAGTGGACCGATCAGGCTGGCGTTGAAAAATACACCACTGAAATCGTCGTAAACGTTGGCGGCACCATGCAAATGCTGGGTGGACGTCAAGGCGGCGGCGCTCCTATGGGCGGCGGTCAGGCACAAGGGCAGCAGGGCGGTTGGGGTCAGCCTCAGCAGCCACAGGGCAATCAGTTTAGCGGCGGTTCTCAGCCAGCGGCTCGCCCACAGAATGCGCCTGCAGCTCAGCCACAAAGCAATGAACCTCCAATGGATTTCGATGACGATATTCCATTCTGATTTCTGTTAAAGAAATCAGCTCATAGCCCTGCATTGCGGGGCTTTTTTTTGAGTGGAAATCGAGATTTAGCTATATCTCGGTCTTAGTTTTAGGGAGAAGGCAATGATTAGACGTATTTCATGGATCGCTGGCGCAGGCTCATGGCTGCTGCCGCTGGTATTGCTACTGTGGCAATGGATGGCTGAAGGGCAGCATCAGGCGACGGTATCGCCAGAAGCTTATAATGCATGGAAGATGTCTGTGCTATTTGCCGATTTTAGTTTTGCTGGTGCCCTGTCTTTACTGGCCGTGCTACTGGGGGCGATGGCGCTAGCCAAAACGAAAGAGGATGAGGTTTTGCATCCGGGCAAGCGCATGCTGGAATTACTGGTTTTAGCTCTGCCGATGATGTTATGTCTGTTCATTATGGGCATGCTGTTGGTTCACGGTTAACACAATCTGCGCATTGGCTATCGAGCCAAATGTGGGATGCGGGCAAGCCCCTGCGCAGCATTAGCGCAAGGGGCTCAGTGCCTAAAGTGACGTAAGTTCGTATTTTTTGATTTTTCGATACAACGTTGCGATACCAATGCCAAGCTCGTCGGCGGCCTGCTTTTTATTATTATGGCGGCTCAGCGCTTCGCGGATCATCTGTCGCTCCATGTCTTCAAGCCCTGTTGCGCCGTGCTCTTCACAGGCTGCCGCGCTTTGATAAGGGACATCCTCTCGGTAGCTGCGTATCACCTGCCCATTAACCAAGTTCGGAGGGAGCAGCGAGATATCAATCACCTCTCCGCTTGGAACCACGTTAATCAAATATTCCATCAGGTTGCTGAGTTCGCGCACGTTGCCAGGCCAGCGGTAAAGCTTGAGCAAAGACATCACTTCTGGCGCCATGCCCGGATAAACAATCCCGATACGCTTGGTGTGCAGATTTAAAAAATAATGCACTAGGAGCTCAATATCGCCTTGGCGCTCACGCAGCGGCGGTAGCGTCATTGGAATAACGTTCAAACGATAGTAGAGGTCTTCGCGGAATTTCCCGTCGGCAATGTATTGCTCTAGGTTTTGGTTAGTCGCGGAAATAATTCTGATATCGACAGGGATTGGCTTACTAGAACCAATTGGCTGAACTTCTCGTGATTCAATCGCACGCAGTAATTTAGCCTGCAGCGTCAGGGGCATATCTCCAATTTCATCTAAAAAAAGCGTTCCATTGTTGGCCGCTTGAATCAGGCCTATTTTCCCATTCGCCGAAGCTCCGGTGAATGCGCCTTTAACATAGCCAAATAATTCGCTTTCTAGCAGTTGGTCTGGAATAGCCGCGCAGTTGATGGCAATAAAAGGTTTGTTATTACGATCGCTCAGTTGATGTATCGCACGCGCCACCACTTCTTTACCGGTTCCGCTTTCACCAACCACGAGAATGCTGGATGGACTAGGTGCAACGCGGGTGATCAGGCGCTTTAAGGTACGAATTGGGCGGCATTCACCGACCAAATGTTCAATGCGTGGGTCGTCTGGATTAAAATCAACGTTCATCGGTGAATGAGATTGATGAAATGCCATTAAAAAAAGCTGGTGGTCTTGAATATCATGCAGCTGACCAATAATAAGTTCCTGTTGTTCATCAAAGGAAATAATATGTTGCAGATGGCCACTGGTATAATTTTGTTGAAAAGTAAGCGGTCTGATATTAAAGGTTTTACCCATAATTTGATCTTGAGACGCATTAAGCTGTTTTAATGCCGTGGGGTTAGCAAACTTAGCTCTATTCTCATTATCAATAACCAGTACGCCTTGGTCCATATTCTCAATGAGACTCATGAGTATTTTATTTATTCCATCGCTGCCCCCTTGATTTTCTAGCAGCTTAGAGACAAAAAGATTGGATATATGGCGGACGTAGTCAGAGAACTCATGAATATTATCTTTTATTCTCTCTTGTTGTTCCGGCGTAAATGCCACCAAGCTGATCACTCCGATGCAGGCGTTTTGAAAAATAATGGGGATCCCAAGAAAGGCTTTTTCTTTGCAGCTGTCTTTGCTAGTGCAGCCGTCACAAACTGGATCGAATCGTGAATGGATAACAACTTTTTCCTGCTTGGTATCAAGAACATATCTAAGAAGTCTTGAGTTGCTATTGAGCTTTCGGCCAAAAAATTTCCCGTAGGGGCCGGTGCCCGATACTCGCGTCATATTGGCATCCACGATTTCGACTTCCAATTGTAAGACGCTGGCGAGCATTTTTGTGAAGCGTAAGATCGTCGGCTGAATTTGCATCAATATGGACTGAGCATTTACGGGTGTCATAATCAGAACCTTTCTCTAACGCTAAATTATTCGCGTTTATGGTTAACGGGAATTATGTCCTTTTCACCTTACGATAATACATGAATAGAAAGTGTGGTTTGATAAACATCAATTGCCTTTTCTTCACTAGGATGAGTTTCTGTTGTTGGCATCACACTTTATTATCAAACTGATAAGAATATGGTTTTTGTTATCATTCTGGGTTGTTACAAAACTGAGAATAACGTTTTTATTTGCGTTGCTTGCAAAGTGAAATAGCTTTCTTAGTGAGTTAATAATGTAACTATTACTGATATTCATAACTGCACACGCTGATTTTGAATAAATAATGAGGCTTGGCTCACATTATTCCCCCTATTTCATCCGTTCTCTCTCCATTAATCACAGCTTGGCATAGTTATTGTTTAAGAGTTAACAGTCGCTATTCACGGCGAGCGTTGAACCACCCGCCATACGTGCGCCATAGCAGATTAAATCAAACGCCAATCACTTACTTTGTAGGGCCATGAGATGAGAACAGTTAACGAATTAATCAAGGATATCAACGCGCTTAAGTCGAATCTGCATGAAAAAGATTTTCTGCTGACCTGGGAGCAAAGCCCAGATGAGCTGAAACTGGTTCTGGATCTGGCCGAAGCATTAAAAACCATGCGCGCAGAGAACATTGCGACCAAGATTTTCAACAGCGGTTTAGGCATCTCTGTTTTCCGCGATAACTCCACAAGAACTCGTTTTTCTTACGCTTCAGCCCTGAACTTGCTGGGATTAACCCAACAAGACCTGGATGAAGGCAAATCACAAATTGCGCATGGTGAAACCGTGCGTGAAACCGCGAACATGATCTCTTTCTGTGCCGACGCCATTGGTATTCGTGATGACATGTATCTTGGCGCTGGTAACGCTTATATGCGCGAAGTGGGCGCAGCGCTGGATGAAGGCTATGAACAAGGCGTTCTGCCGCAGCGTCCGGCATTGGTAAACCTGCAATGTGACATCGACCACCCAACGCAGTCGATGGCCGATTTGGCTTGGCTCCAAGAACATTTCGGCAGCCTAGAAAACTTAAAAGGCAAAAAAATTGCGATGACGTGGGCGTATTCACCAAGCTACGGTAAACCGCTCTCTGTGCCACAGGGCATCATCGGTCTGATGACCCGCTTTGGTATGGACGTTACGCTGGCTCATCCAGAAGGTTATGACCTCATTCCAGACGTGGTTGCGGTAGCAAAACAAAACGCGGAATCCTCTGGTGGCAGTTTCCGTCAGGTGAACTCCATGGCTGAAGCGTTCAAAGACGCTGATATCGTTTATCCGAAATCTTGGGCTCCTTATAAAGTCATGGAAGAGCGTACCGAACTGCTGCGTGCGAACGATCATGACGGTCTAAAAGCGTTGGAAAAACAGTGTTTATCTGAGAACGCTAAGCACAAAGATTGGCACTGCACCGAAGAGATGATGAAGCACACCAAAGGTGGCGAAGCGCTCTACATGCACTGCCTGCCAGCGGATATTTCAGGCGTGTCTTGTAAGGAAGGCGAAGTTACCGAAGGCGTATTTGAAAAATATCGTATTGCTACCTACAAAGAAGCCAGCTGGAAGCCTTATATCATCGCCGCCATGATCGTCGCGCGTAAATTCTCGAAACCAGGTCTGGTGTTAGAACAACTGCTGAAAGAAGCGCAAAAACGTATCAAGTAATACTGTCTGCACCGGCGCATCTGTCGATGCGTCGGTATTTCCGCCTCTGGCGGATACTCTCCTGATGAGGATGGGTTATGTCTGTTTTCTCTATGAAAGTGGATATTGCGCAAAACCGTTTTTTCAACGGTGAAACGTCTCCACTTTTCTCTCGCGCAGAAGCGCAAAAGGCTCGTGCCTTCCACAAAAAAATAACGGGTTATCAGCCTACGCCGCTCTGTTCTTTAGACGAACTGGCTCAGCTTTTTGGCGTTAATAAAATTTTAGTCAAAGACGAGTCTCAGCGTTTTGGTTTGAACGCTTTCAAAATGTTGGGTGGGGCTTACGCGATTGCGCGTTTGCTGTGTGAAAAATACCAGATCGACATCAATACGTTTTCTTTCGAAAAGCTGAAGTCGACGCTGACGGAAAAAATGACCTTCGCCACCACTACCGATGGTAACCATGGGCGTGGCGTGGCATGGGCCGCTCAGCAACTGGGCCAAAACGCCGTTATTTATATGCCGAAAGGCTCCGCACGTGAGCGCGTAGATCATATCCGCAATCTGGGTGCGGAATGCATCGTGACCGATATGAACTACGACGACACGGTGCGTTTAACCATGAAAACCGCCCAAGAACGCGGCTGGGAAATCGTGCAAGACACGGCGTGGGAAGGGTACACCAAGATCCCTACGTGGATTATGCAGGGTTATTCCATGCTGGCCGATGAAGCGGTCGAGCAAATGCAGGCCATGGGCATTCAGCGACCAACACACGTCTTCTTACAGGCAGGCGTTGGCGCAATGGCCGGCGGTGTTTTGGGTTATCTGGTTGATGTCTTCGGTGCTGAAAAACTGCATTCCGTGATTGTTGAACCCGATCTTGCCGACTGTGTTTTCCGTTCAGGTTTAAAAGGTGAAATCGTCAATGTGGGCGGCGATATGGCCACCATTATGGCCGGTTTAGCCTGCGGTGAGCCTAATCCGCTCGGATGGCCACTGCTGCGCAATTGCGCCACTCAGTTTATCTCCTGCCAAGACAAAGTCGCTGCGTTAGGTATGCGCGTTCTCGGCAATCCGCTGGGAAGCGATCCGCGCATTGTTTCTGGTGAATCTGGTGCCGTAGGGCTGGGCGTCTTGGCCGCCGTTCATCACCATCCAAAACGTGAAGAGCTGATGCAACAGCTGGGTTTAAATCATGACTCCGTTGTGTTGCTGATCAGCACGGAAGGCGATACCGACGTCAAACATTACCGAGAAGTCGTTTGGGAAGGGAAACATCCCGCCTGTAGCTGAAAGCGATGAAATTAACGACTTTCTGACCTTTATTTTCTCGCCGTAAGCGAGCTAACACATTGGAGTTTAAGAAAAATGGCTAAGCAAGTTCCTTTCGAAATGGTGTTGGAAAAAGCGTATCAGTACAAAGATGAAATGACCCGCTTTCTGCGCGATATGATCGCGATCCCAAGTGAAAGCTGTGATGAAAAACTGGTTGTACAGTGCATTAAAAAAGAGATGGAAAAAGTCGGTTTCGATAAAGTCGAAATTGACCCAATGGGTAATATTTTAGGGTATATCGGCCACGGGCCGCATCTGATTGCAATGGATGCCCATATCGATACCGTTGGGATTGGTAATATTAAAAACTGGAACTTCGATCCGTATCAGGGGATGGAAGATGATGAGCTGATCGGTGGACGTGGTGCATCGGATCAGGAAGGCGGCATGGCATCGATGGTTTATGCCGGTAAGATCATTAAGGATCTGGGGCTGGAAGATCAATACACGCTGCTGGTGACCGGTACTGTTCAAGAAGAAGACTGCGACGGTCTGTGCTGGCAGTACATTATTGAGCAATCCAAAATCCGCCCTGAGTTTGTCGTTAGTACTGAACCTACAGACTGCCAAATCTATCGCGGCCAGCGTGGACGCATGGAAATTCGCGTGGACGTACAAGGTATCAGCTGCCACGGCTCTGCGCCAGAACGCGGTGACAACGCCATTTTCAAAATGGGCCCGATTCTTAACGAATTGAAAGAGCTGTCGAACCATCTCGGTAACGATGATTTCTTGGGCAAGGGGACATTAACCGTATCTGAAATTTTCTTCACCTCGCCAAGCCGTTGCGCCGTTGCTGATAGCTGCGCAGTCTCCATCGACCGCCGCTTAACCTGGGGTGAAACATGGGAAGGGGCACTGGATGAGATCCGTGCGCTGCCAGCGGTGAAAGCGGCAAACGCCGTGGTATCAATGTACAACTATGAACGACCTTCTTACACCGGCTTGGTCTATCCAACCGAGTGCTACTTCCCAACATGGAAAGTGGAAGAAGACCACATCACGGTGAAAACCCTAAGCAAAGCCTACGAAGGGCTGTTTAACAAAAAACCGGTTGTAGATAAGTGGACCTTCTCGACAAATGGCGTTTCTATCATGGGGCGTCATGGCATTCCGGTTATCGGTTTTGGCCCAGGCAAAGAGCCAGAAGCGCATGCGCCAAATGAAAAAACCTGGAAAGACCATTTGGTGACCTGTGCTGCCATGTACGCTGCTATCCCTCTGTCTTACCTTGGTGAACTGAAAAAATAATTAGCGTTTATTGCGTAACCCACTCCCGCCGAAATTTGGCTGGAGTGGTTTTTTCAGTATGGCATTCAAGGAAACTGATCCCATGAAAAAGCTGATTAAAAATGGCGTAGTCGTTAGCGAAAACGGCGAAGTTCGTCAGGATCTGCTGATTGAGAACGGAGTGATTGCACGCGTAGCGGCACACATCTCCGACGATGAGACTGAAGAGGTGATCGATGCCAATGGGTGCTACGTGATGCCCGGAGGAATTGATGTTCATACGCATTTTAATATTGATGTTGGAATAGCCCGTAGCTGTGATGATTTTTTTACCGGCACACGCGCAGCAGCCTGCGGCGGTACAACAACCATTATTGACCATATGGGATTTGGGCCAGCGGGATGCAATTTGCATCATCAGCTAAATGCTTATCATCAATATGCGGCGGGAAAAGCCGTCGTTGATTACAGCTTTCACGGGGTGATCCAGCATATCGACGACGACATTCTCAATGAAATGTCATCCATGGTGCATGACGAAGGGATTAGCAGTTTTAAGCTCTATCTGACGTACAACTACAAGCTAGGCGATGCCGATGTGCTGCGCGCTTTGCAGCAGCTACATAAGGTCGGTGCGTTGGCGACGGTACATCCTGAAAATGACGCTGCGATTGCGTTGCGGCGCGAACAGTTTATCTCCGAAGGTAAAACATCGGCGATGTACCATGCATTGAGCCGTCCGCTCGAGTGCGAGGCTGAGGCCATTAGCCGAATGATTAATCTAGCCCAGCTCGCGGGAAATGCACCGCTGTATATCGTCCATCTCTCGAACGGGTTGGGGTTGGACTATTTACGATTGGCACGAGAACGGCACCAGCCTGTTTGGGTGGAAACCTGCCCGCAATATTTGCTGCTAGATGAACGTAGCTATCAACGAGAAGACGCGTTGAAGTTTATTCTCAGCCCTCCGCTACGTAACCATCGAGAGCAAGACAAATTGTGGTGCGGCATTGCTGACGGCGCCATCGATACGGTTGCAACTGATCACTGTACGTTCCCTTATCAACAGCGTATTGCCATGTCTGAGGGGAATTTTACCCGCTGCCCAAACGGCTTGCCCGGCGTCGAAAACCGTATGCAGTTGCTGTTCTCTGAAGGGGTGATGACAGGTCGGATTTCGCCTTCACGTTTTGTGCAGCTAACCAGTACCAATCCTGCTCGCCTGTTTGGCTTGTGGCCACAGAAAGGCAATCTCTCGGTGGGGGCTGATGCTGATGTCATCATTATTGACCCACTGAAAAACGTCACCATCGAACACGCTCATCTTCATGATAATGCGGACTATTCACCCTATGAAGGCTATCGCTGCCAAGGTGAAATTATCACCACGCTTTGCCGGGGTGAATGCGTATACCAGGACAAAAAATTTATCGGGCAGGCTGGCTTTGGTCGCTTTATTCACCGCCAGCCTTTTGCTCAACCCACCATTATTTAATCGTTTAACTTACGTCACCAATATTTGCGAGGGATAGGATGAAAAAGAAAATTGTGCTTGCGCTGGGCGGCAATGCGTTAGGTGAAGGACTCGCCGAGCAAATGCAGGCGGTGAAATCGACGGCGAAAGCGATTGTGGATTTGATTGCCCATGGTCATCAAGTGGTGGTGACGCACGGCAATGGCCCACAGGTGGGAATGATTAATCAGGCTTTTGAAGCAGCGGCGAGAACAGAAGCGCATACGCCTATGTTGCCGATGTCTGTTTGTGTCGCGTTGAGTCAGGGCTACATTGGCTACGATCTGCAAAATGCGCTGCGTGAAGAACTGCTCGATCGTGGATTACATACGCCGGTGGCCACGATTATTACGCAGGTCATTGTTGACGCCAAAGATCCCGCTTTCGCTAACCCAACTAAGCCAATAGGCTCTTTCTTCTCACAAGAAGAGGCGAAACTGCTGACGCAAAATGGCTACACCATGAAAGAGGATTCAGGCCGTGGCTATCGTCGAGTTGTGGCTTCGCCAAAACCGGTTGATATCGTTGAGAAAGAAACCGTGGCCGCGATGTTGAATGCGGGACAAGTCGTAATTACGGTCGGCGGCGGCGGTATTCCTGTTCTGCGTGAAGGTAACCACTTACGCGGTGCGGGCGCGGTTATCGATAAAGATTGGGCGAGTGCCAAACTGGCTGAAATGATTGACGCAGATATGCTGATTATTTTAACCGCGGTAGAAAAAGTGGCGATTAACTTTGGTAAGCCTAATGAGCAATGGCTTGATCAATTGAGCATCGCTGATGCTCAGCGCTTCATTGAAGAGGGGCATTTCGCCAAAGGTTCGATGTTGCCTAAGGTCGAAGCGGCGGTTTCATTTGCGGAGTCTCGCCCTGGTCGCCAAGCTCTGATTACCGTGTTGAGTAAAGCCCAGCAGGGCATTGAGGGAAAAACCGGAACGGTGATTTCTCATTAAGTTGTGAGGTAGTGAACTCGCTCCATTTTCTTTTCTTGATGCCTTGCCAAACTAAAGAAAAGAGATGGAGCGAGCGAATAAGTAAGAAAGAAGAACTTAGTGTTTACGATCCAGTTTCATCATGGCTTCCAGTACCGCTCCACCGATGGCACGCGCCTTATCTGAAACGGTGGTGTAGTCAGCCTCAGCGCCGCGCGGATCGATATCGCCAATTTTAAATCCGGCACTCACCTCTAATCCTTCACTCAATAAACCGCGCACCATTCCCGACAGCGGAGCAAACACCGGTGTTTCTCCGATATGCCCCATTACCTCGCCTTCTTTAACTAAATCACCCAGCGCAACGCAGCAATGCATGATGCCTGAAGCTGGCGAACGAATAACGCGGCGCGTGGTATGACCGGCAATATTGCCTGGGATACCCGTATTGGGTTGGGTGTAACCTTGATAGATAACGCGGCCAAGATAGTGTCCGCGATTAGTTTCAATAACGGCGTCGCAGTCATGTCCGGCATTAAATCCGGGGCCCAGAGCGACAGTCACCGGCGCCATATCTTTGTGGGTGCCTAAGTTCTGCTTTGCCAAAATAGCATCCACTAAAAAACGCGGTTTGAGTTCGCTGAGATAGCTGGCTTGCTCATCAACAAGCACGGGAATTTCAGCGCGATCAAGGATGCTAAAGGCCTCGTCGACGCTGCTCGCTTTTCTCGCCGTTACGCCTTCAACCGTCATTTCGTTATCGAAAATAGCCTGAGCAAACGCGACGGTTCGGCGGATGACGGTGGGCTTGGCAATGTCTAACATGATGACATGAAAACCGGCGTGATAAAGCCGTAACGCGACGCCGGTGGCGATATCGCCAGACCCGCGAATGACGACGAGTTTGTCGCGCTTCAATCTCACATCATCCTGTTTTAACCCGCCAGCGGCATGATTTTTTATCTGTAAGACTTCAGCCATTATACTGACGGTAATTTCTTCAGGCGTTTCAGCTCCGATGTTGTAGCCAATCGGGGCATGCAGGCGTTCAAGATGCTCTTGCGCGATGCCCTGCTGACGCAATGCCTGCGTGAACGTTTGTACTTTTCTGCGGCTCGCAAGCAGACCAAGATAGCTCACCGGTTTTTCGATCAAGACATCAAGGGCTTCTTTGTCTTGGCTGTTGGTTGCAATGATGACGAAGTTTTCTTTCTCGATATTCAGTTTTTCAATAGCCGCGCTGAAAGTCTCGGCATGAACCAGCGTAGTGCCTGCTGGAAACAGTGATGGATCAAGGCTGGAAGCGTAGGTATCAGCAACGTGCAAATCAAAACCGAGCAGGGCTGCGGCCTGAGCAATTGCGCGGTTAACATGGCCCGCACCAATTAAAATTAAGCGTGGGCGTAATCCATGCACATCAATATAAACCGACATCGCCCCGCCGCAGTCAGAGCCGACTGCATCTTGGCCGTTACGCGCCATTCGTCCATGAAAAACACGTGCTTTGCGTTCAGATAAGGCTTCTAGTGCCTGATCGATGACCAAGCGCTCAACCATGCCGCCACCGATAGTGCCAACGATGCTGCCATCGGCCAATACCAGCATTTGGCCTGAGTGACGCGGCGTTGATCCTCGACTCTCAATAATCTGTGCCAAAGCAAAGGGTTTGTTCTCTTCTTCCAGTCGTGCTGCTTGTGCAAAAATGTTCATAGCAACCTCAAGATCCCCGTAATTGTTCGTCAATTCCTTTATGTGGTTTGCGACTGACATAACTGGTGTGTAATCGGAGGTGACTCTCGAACTGCGCCAACCCAAATGGCGTTGAGCTCGGGCCGTGCATCTAGCAGAGCAGTCAGTGAGCCCAATAGCGCATTATCAATCTGATAAAGTCGGTTAATAAACCAAACCCGAAGCGCTTGCTGCGGTGCGCCTTTGAACATCCCATCGGGGTGAGCGATGAATCGCTCAAATACTGAAATATTTAAGCTATCTCCGGCTTTTATGCCGCAAAGTTCGGCAAAAATAGGCCAACGATGGATCTGTTCAGGGTCGGCAGGATTATTAATGACAAGGCCTCCAGTCAGTGCAATGACACATTTACTGCTTTGGGGGATGCAAGGTTCATGCCCTGCTGGCGCTTTGAGTAATCGCTGATGGGCACCGTCAGCTTCCACTAAGATGACATCAAAGAGCTGGGTGGCTTGAAGCATGTCGGCCTGCTCAGGCGTAATACCTGAAACTTTATGAGTGGCCGCGTTATATTCAGTGAATAGTGCTACGATCTTGGAAGTGGAGGATGATGCTTTTTGGTGGGTAAGGAGAGCATGCCAATCCTCTTTTTCAATGATAGTCTGGGCCTGTGACGGTTCAGGTCGGTACATATGCGTGGTGGTGGTGATCAATACGCTCAGGCCTTGCTGAGAAAATCGCTGGGCAAGCCAAAATAGCGTACTGGTTTTACCACCGGCACCAATGAGGCTTATCAAGTATGACTTATTATTTTTCACGCTTGAAAGTACATCATTAAATAGTACGTCTAGGTCAGAATTCATAAGCATTCATTAAAGGTTATGCAGAGAGGGAATGATGAATCAGAAAAGAGGAAAACATCTGAACGCGAATATATCTCCGGTTGGAAGTTTGAAGCCGCGTGAAAATGTTGACTGTATCATTACCGCTGCGGGCCTTTCCTCTCGAATGGGGCAATGGAAAATGATGCTACCTTATAAAGAAGGAACGATTCTTGATTCAAGTATAGAAAATGCGAGGCAGTTTTGTAGCCATATTATATTAGTGGTTGGATATCGCGGTGATGAACTGTATGAACGTTATAATACTGAGAGTGATATCACAGTTGTTGTAAATAATAATTACGCCAGCGGATTATTTTCTTCCATACAGGCAGCAGGTCCGATCGTGAAAACAGATTATTGCTTTATCACTCACGGTGATATTCCTTGTTTGAACCGTGAGATTTTCCATCAGGTTTGGCTTAAACGTGGGCCATACGCGCTGTTGCCCTGCCACCAAGGAACGCCTGGACACCCGGTTTTGCTGCCTCAAAGCATCATGAAAAGAGCTTGCCAAGATGATGTGGCTGTATCATCAATGCGCGAGTTTTTGCTCGCAGGGGAGTACCGCTATCTTAATATGCTGCAACCGGAAACGGTTATGGATATAGATACGCCAGAGGCATATCAGCGCTTGCTAAAAATATAATGTTTGCGGCTATTTATTATTTTATTCCTTGCTGGATATTTAGTAAGGAATAGATGTTTTAATTCTGTTTATCGATTGCGCTCTCACTTTTAAAAGTAACGTTCATTATTTTTTATCAAACTGATATCGTGTGATTCTAATTTGATAATTTATTTCTGAGTTAGATAATTGGCTAATTATGTGTTGCTGCCGCGTTGATTTATATTCTCATTTGTTTAGTGAGCAATTTCACAAATAAAAATCACTATTCGAGTTAGCTCACGAAATTAGCTTTTTTATTATGGCTAGAAAACCTTTGGCTCGATTGTTGCTCCCATATCTCCTATCCGTAGAGGATTGAGAATCCTCTGCCATTTTACATTTGAGCATGTCGCAGCAAGGAGATAGTCATGGGAGATATTATGCGCCCCGTTCCTTTCGAGGAACTTTTGACGCGTGTTTTCGACGAGTATAACGAAAGCCACTCAATCTTCGGGATACCGGAAAAGCAATTTTATCGCAAAGATAATGACCGACTCATCAAGGTATTTGGCGAAACCTGTGAAACGCCTATGGGGCCTGCGGCAGGGCCACATACACAGCTTGCGCAAAATATCATTGTGTCTTGGTTGACCGGTGGGCGCTTTATTGAGTTGAAAACGGTGCAAATTCTTGACCGCTTAGAATTAGACAAGCCGTGTATCGATGCTGAAGACGAATGCTTTAATACCGAATGGTCAACGGAATTCACGCTGCAAAAAGCCCATGACGAATACCTGAAAGCCTGGTTTGTCTTGCATTTACTCGAAGCTCTTTTTGACCCTCGCACGCAGGGTGAAGCCAAGTCCTTCATCTTCAATATGAGCGTTGGCTATAACCTTGAAGGCATCAAGCAGCCCGCTATGCAGAACTTTATTCATAGTATGATGGATT
Source organism: Obesumbacterium proteus (assembly GCF_001586165.1). Classification (NCBI taxonomy): domain Bacteria; kingdom Pseudomonadati; phylum Pseudomonadota; class Gammaproteobacteria; order Enterobacterales; family Hafniaceae; genus Obesumbacterium; species Obesumbacterium proteus. The sequence continues at coordinate 1,144,823 of NZ_CP014608.1, forward strand.
CAGGCCAGCATCCGAAATATGTCGAATATCAGTCTATTCTGTCTCATTTCATTCGTGAACAGTTTGAATCGCGTTCAGCGCAGCTCAGCCAACTACCACAGCAAATCCCCGCGCAAATGGTTCATGGGGTCACGCTCTCCACCATGCACGGTTGCCCGCCCAATGAAATTGAGGCTATCTGCCGCTACATGCTCGAGGAAAAAGGGCTCAATACCTTTGTTAAGTTAAACCCTACGCTGCTTGGCTATCCTCGCGTGCGTGAAATTCTCGACACCTGCGGTTTTGACTATATTGGTCTGAAAGAAGAGTCTTTTGAGCATGATTTGAAGCTAGAACAGGCCATTTCTATGCTGCAAAGATTAACGGCTTTAGGTCAGCAAAAGCAGCTTTGCTTCGGGGTGAAACTCACCAACACGCTTGGCACCATCAATCATAAAGGCGCGCTGCCGGGTGAAGAGATGTATATGTCTGGGCGTGCACTGTTCCCACTGTCTATTAACGTGGCAGCCGTTTTATCGCGTGCGTTCGACGGCAAGCTGCCGATTTCATATTCCGGCGGCGCGAGCAAATTTAATATTCGCGATATCTTTGATACCGGTATTCGTCCTATCACGATGGCAACGGATTTACTCAAGCCGGGCGGGTACTTACGCCAGCTAGAGTGCATGCGTGAGCTGGATCAGTCTGATACGTGGGGTATGACCAAAGTTGACGTTGAGCGCTTGGAAGCGCTGGCGAAGAAAGCCGTTAGCATGGAATACACCCAGAAACATTGGAAAGCGCAGGATCGTATTGATGCTGGCGGCCCACTGCCGATGACCGATTGCTATGTGGCACCGTGCGTAACGGCCTGTGCGATCAAGCAGGATATTCCTGAATATATTCGTTTGCTCGGTGAACAACGCTACGCCGATGCATTAGAGCTGATTTATCAGCGCAATGCGCTGCCTGCCATCACCGGACACATCTGTGATCATCAGTGCCAGTACAACTGTACTCGTATGGACTATGACAGCGCGCTAAACATTCGTGAGCTGAAAAAGGTGGCCTTGGAAAAAGGCTGGGATGAATATCAGAAACGCTGGCATAAACCTGCTGGCTCTGGCTCTAAGCATCCGGTTGCGGTGCTAGGCGCAGGGCCAGCAGGACTCTCCGTGGGATATTTCTTGGCGCGAGCTGGTTATCAGGTCACCTTGTTTGAGCGTGAAGCCAACGCGGGTGGGGTGGTGAAAAACATTATTCCTCAGTTCCGTATTCCGGCTGAAACTATCCAGCATGATATCGATTTTGTTGCCGCACACGGAGTGAAATTTGAGTTCGGCTGCGATCCGGAGTTAACCGTCGATAAGCTTACTCAGCAAGGTTTCCGCTATGTTTTTATTGGGGTCGGAACCGATAAAAACAGCGGCGTGAAACTGGCGGGTGACAACCGCAATGTTTATAAATCGCTGCCGTTCCTGCGTAGCTATAACCGTGGCGATAAACTCTCTTTAGGTCGTCATGTTGCCGTCGTTGGTGCGGGGAATACCGCCATGGACTGCGCACGTGCGGCGCTGAAGGTTCCCGGCGTAGAAGACGTGACCGTTATCTATCGTCGTACCCTGAATGAAATGCCTGCCTACCGCGAAGAGTATGAAGAGGCGGTTGAAGACGGCGTGAAGTTTATGTTCCTGACGAACCCAGAACAGTTTGATGCCGACGGCACGCTCACTGCGCGGGTGATGGAGCTTGGCGAGCCCGATGAGAAAGGCCGCCGTCGCCCAGTGGCAACGGATAAAACCATCAAACTACGCATGGACGCGCTGATTACCGCCATTGGTGAGCAGGCCGACTGCGCGGCGCTTAGCGCGATGGGTGTGCCATTAAATGCCGAGGGTTGGCCTGCGGTAAACGCGGAGACGGGTGAAACCCCACGCCCTAACGTGTTCTTAATTGGTGATGTGCAAAGTGGCCCATCCTCCATCGTTGCGGCTATCAGTACCGCTCGCCGTGCGACAGACGAAGTGCTCAAGCGTGAAAATATCCGTACTCATCACAGCGATAAGCAGTGGTCTAACGTCGATCCGGCGGAGATTTATCAACGTAAAGGCGCGATCAGCGTGCTGATGGTGGATAAAGAAGAGCGTGAGGCCTTTGTGGCTCAGGAAGCTCAGCGTTGCTTGGAGTGTAATTATATCTGTAGCAAGTGCGTCGACGTTTGCCCAAACCGCGCCAACGTGTCTATCGCCGTTCCTGGCTTCCACGATCGTTTCCAAACCCTGCATTTAGATGCTTACTGCAACGAATGCGGCAACTGTGCGCAGTTCTGCCCGTGGCAGGGAAAACCCTACAAAGACAAAATTACCATCTACAGCCTGCCAGAAGATTTTACCAACAGCACCAACCCAGGATTCTTTGTCGATAACGATAACGTCAGCGTTCGACAAGGTAAGCAAATCTGGCACCTGCATATCGATAAACAAGGTCAGCTTGATGATGTTCCGCCGGAGCTGGAAGACATGTGTCGCATCATTAGCCATGTTCACAACCATCATCACTACCTGCTTGGCCGAGTGGAGGTTTAATTATGCTGATCCTAAAAAATGTTACGGCGGTTCAGTTCGAACCGGCTTCGGTACAACACGGTATTGATATTGCGATTGAAGGTTCGCTTATCAAAGAAGTGGGCAGCCAGTTGGTTGCCAAATATCCGCAGGCGGATGTGAAAGATATGCAGGGTAAATGGGTTATGCCGGGCATTGTGTGTGCACATAACCATTTTTACTCCGGATTATCACGCGGGATTATGGCCAATATTGCGCCTAGCCCTGATTTTATCTCCACGTTGAAAAACCTGTGGTGGCGCTTGGACCGCGCCTTAGATGAGGAATCACTGTATTACAGTGGGCTAATTTGCTCGCTGGAGGCCATCAAAAGCGGCTGTACTGCCGTTATCGATCACCATGCTTCGCCTAACTACATCGCGGGATCGTTAAATACGCTGCGTAAAGGCTTTATTAAAGCAGGGCTGCGCGGCATGACCTGCTTTGAAACCACCGATCGTAACGGTGGTAATAAAGAGCTGCAGGCGGGTGTGGAAGAGAACATTGCCTTTGCCCAGTTAATTGATAACGCGAAGAAGCAGGGGAATGAGCCCTATCTCGTCGAAGCGCATATTGGTGCTCATGCGCCTTTCACCGTGTCGGATGCGGGGCTAGATATGCTGCGTGAAGCCATTAAAGCTACGGGGCGAGGCCTGCATATTCACGCGGCGGAAGACAGTTATGACGTATCCCACAGCCACGATAAATATGGCAAAGATCTGATTGTACGCTTGGCCGAACACGATCTGATAGACGCAAAAACGCTGGTGGCGCACGGTCTGTATCTCTCTGAGGCTGATATTCAGATCATCAATCAGCAGGACGCGTTTTTGGTGCATAACGCCCGTTCCAATATGAACAATCACGTTGGCTATAACCATCGCATTGGCGAATACCAGAACGTGGCTTTAGGCACGGACGGCATAGGCTCAGATATGTTTGAAGAGCTGAAATTCGCCTTCTTTAAACACCGTGATGCTGGCGGCCCAATGTGGCCAGATAGTTTCACGCGTTTCTTATGGAATGGTAATCGCTTACTGGAACGTAACTTCGGCGCGAAATTCGGTTGCTTAGCCGCAGGTTATAAAGCCGATCTTACCGTGTGTGATTATCCAGAGCCAACGCCGCTGGCGGCCCAAAATATTGGCGGGCATCTCGCGTTTGGTATGGGCTCGGGCAGCGTCCGCAGTGTGATGGTTGAAGGGCGCTTCGTTTATGAAAACGGTCAATTCCCATTTGATGTAACGCCAATTTATGCCGAAGCCAGCAGGGTGGCGGCACGGTTATGGAAGCGGATGGATGACTTAGCATAACTGTTATACCGCCCCTTATTAGGGGCGGTTTGTCCTTCTAGGGGCAAATAACAAGAGGATGAAAAATGATTGAGCAATTTTTCTGGCCAGAATCCGTTAAGCAGGCGCTTGAACTCAAGCGCCAGTTTCAGGATGAGGCAGTCTATTTTGGCGGGGGTAGCAAGTTAAACGCGACGCCGACCAAAACGACAAAGAAGTTTGGTATCGCTTTATCAAAACTCGGGCTTGATAAGGTGAGTTTGCAGCAGGGAAAACTACACATTGGTTCTCAGGCAACGCTACAGCGGCTGATTGATACCCCGCTGATCCCCGATGCGCTGCGTCATGCTCTGGGATTTATCTATTCCCGCCATCTCCGTAATCAAGCCACTCTAGCAGGCGAAATTGTCGCCAAGCAGAAAGAGCGCGTTCTACTTCCCGTGTTGTTAGTGCTTGATGCACTGGTGGTGACGGCAAAAGGTGAAACGATCAGCTTAGAAGAATATCTGGATAACGATCGTGACGATCTTCTGCTTGAGGTGATCCTCCCCGATCCTTATCAAAACTGTTCAACGCGTAAGATCGCACGTTCTGCGGCAGGCTTGGCCGTGATAACCGCGGCGGTAGCAGCTGGCTCCAATGGTGAAATGAAAATTGCGCTAGATGGCGTGTCAGAACGAGCAATACGGCTGCGTGACGTGGAGTCTCGTGGTCTGAGTGATGACGAATTAGAGAAGGCCGTGAGCGATGCCATTTCCCCACGTGCTGATATCGGAGGCAGCGAAGCATACAAGCGCTATATCGCGGGTGTTGTCGTTGCAGAACTGTTGGCTGACTGTCAGCAGATGAGTGAGGAAAAGTGATATGAATATTCGCTTTACGCTAAATGGTACCCCTTGCACGTTGTCATGCGAAGCGGGGGATAACGTGCAGAAAGTCTTGTTCAATCTAGGCCTGCATTCTGTACGCAACAGTGACGATGGGTTTGGATTTGCGGGTTCAGATGCCATTATTTTCGATGGTGTGGTGGTTAACGCTTCGCTGTTGATCGCCGCTCAACTTGAGGGATCGGTAGTACGCACCGCAGAATCACTGGGCACGTGGAATCAACTTAGCCCAGTACAACAGGCGATGGTTGATGTGGGGATTGTGCAATCAGGCTATAATGATCCTGCTGCTGCGCTAATTCTTACCGAGCTGCTTGAGCGTATTCCATCGCCAACGCGTGCTCAGATCGATGATGCATTATCGGGATTATTTAGCCGTGATGCGGGCTATCAGCAGTTTTATCAGGTGGTTGAATTAGCCCAGGCGCGCATGGCCGATCCTTTCTGCCAGCAGGAGATCGCTCCGGAGTTTCGCGATGATTTGCAGGTGGTGGGCAAGCTGTGCCCAAAGGTCGATTCTGCCAAAATGGTGCAGGCTAAACCTTGCTATGTAGAAGATCGCGTCCCTGCCAATGCTTGTATTATCAAGATGCTGCGCAGCCCCCATCCGCACGCGCTGATTACGCATTTAGATGTAAGCAAGGCGGAAGCATTGCCGGGCGTAGTACATGTGATTACGCATTTGAACTGCCCTGATATTTATTACACGCCGGGTGGACAAAGTGCGCCTGAACCTTCTCCGCTCGATCGCCGTATGTTTGGTAAGAAGATGCGCCATGTGGGCGATCGTGTGGCTGCGGTCGTGGCCGAAAGCGAAGAGATTGCGTTGGCGGCATTAGCGTTGATAGACGTCAGTTTTGAAGTATTGAAACCGGTCATGTCGATTGATGAGGCAATGGCCGACGGTGCTCCGCTTGTTCACGATGAACCTATTGTTTATGTGAACGGCGCACCGGCTGACCTTGAGGTGCAGAATCGGGGCTCGGCGACGCGGGGCGAGCACATGATCATCAACTTCCCGATTGGTGCAAAACCACATAGCAATATTGCCGCAGGCGTTCACGGCCGTATTGGGGATGTTGAGAAGGGATTCGCTCAGGCGGATGTCGTGATTGAACGCACGTATGAATCGACCCAAGCTCAGCAATGCCCGACAGAAACTCATGTTTGCTTCACCTATATGGACGGTGAGCGATTAGTGATCCACGCGTCTACACAGGTACCGTGGCATGTTCGTCGTCAGGTTGCGCGTTTGGTTGGGCTGAAGCAAAATAAAGTCCATGTTATCAAAGAGCGTGTGGGTGGTGGATTTGGCTCTAAGCAGGACATTCTGTTAGAAGAAGTCTGTGCATGGGCGACCTGTGTGACGGGGCGTCCGGTCTATTTCCATTACACTCGCGAAGAAGAATTTATCAGTAACACCACGCGACACGTTGCCAAAGTGAAGGTGAAAATTGGGGCAACGAAAGAAGGTAAGCTTACCGCCATTGATATGGATTTCCGTGCCAATACCGGCCCTTATGGCAACCATTCTTTAACGGTTCCCAGCAATGGCCCCGCGCTTTCATTGCCCCTCTATCCTTGCGACAACGTTAATTTCCAAGTGACGACGTACTACAGCAATATCTGCCCAACTGGTGCTTACCAAGGCTACGGCGCGCCGAAAGGAAACTTTGCGCTAACCATGGCGTTGGCTGAGTTAGCTGAACAGCTCAATATCGATCTGCTGGATATGATCGAACTAAACCGCGTCATCGAAGGGCAAGAGCTGAAAATACTGGGCGCAATTGGCGAAGGTAAAATGCCAACGTCGGTACCCACCGCAGCGAGCTGTGCGTTAGAACCGATTTTGCGTAAGGGACGCGAGCTGATGAACTGGGGGGCTAATAAGGCACCGCAGGGAGATTGGCGAATCGGACAAGGTGTGGCGATTATCATGCAGAAATCCGGCATTCCAGATATCGACCAAGCAAACTGCATGGTGAAGCTGGAATCTGACGGCACGATTATCGTTCATTCTGGCGGCGCAGACATCGGTACGGGATTGGATACGGTAGTCACTAAACTTACCGCAGAAGTGTTGTGTTGTTCACTGGCTGATGTGCATGTTATTTCGGGTGATACCGATCATGCGCTCTTTGATAAGGGGGCTTATGCGTCCTCAGGTACGTGTTTCTCCGGCAACGCTGCCAAGAAAGCGGCTGAAAATCTGAAAGAAAAAATCCGTTTCCACGGAGCCCAGATGTTAGGTGAACCTATCGACGACGTAGTGATCGTCCACCCAAGCATCGTGCGAGGTAAACAGGGCGAAGTGAGCTTTGCTGAAATTGCACATAAAGCTGAAACGGGGACGGGCTTTGGTACGCTGGTTGCGACCGCGTGTTATATCACGCCTGATTTTGCTTTCCCGTTTGGCGCGAACTTTGCCGAGGTTGCGGTCAATGTGCGAACCGGTGAGATTCGGCTCGATAAGTTCTATGCATTGCTCGACTGCGGTACGCCGGTTAACCCAGAACTGGCGTTAGGGCAAATCTACGGCGCCTCTATGCGTGCCATTGGACACAGCCTGACAGAAAAGCTGTTTTACGATGAAAACGGTAGCCCAATAACGCGCGATCTACAGACCTATGGGGCACCAAAAATTGGTGATATCCCACGAGATTTCCGCGCATTTCTGGTGCCCAGCGACGATAGGGTTGGCCCATTCGGTGCTAAATCCATTTCTGAAATCGGTGTGAACGGCGCTGCGCCTGCAATAGCGACGGCGATTCACGACGCCTGCGGTGTTTGGCTACGAGAGTGGCACTTTACACCGGAAAAAATCCTCCGAGGACTGAATAAGCTCGAGGCGTAAGCGTAATAAGGCGCGAGGAGATCGTTCTCGCGCCTCTACGATTCAATAGTTAACTAAGCATGAGCTTAAGTCTGGATTCAATTTAATCTGGGCAGGGTTTCTGCATGGTTTTTCCCGCATTTATTGAATCAGATATTCAATTTCTCACTGGAGTAGAAAATGTCTGATGTACAGCAAGTTGCAGATAAAACCGTTAAAAATGAGTCCTTATATTCTGAGGATTCAGAGCTTATTTACCATCTTGATGATAAACCGCCGTTGCATGAAATGTTGATCGGCGCGGTGACGCATCTCCTCGCTATTTTCGTTCCCATGGTTGCTCCTGCGTTGATTGTCGGCACTGCGCTAGGGCTATCTTCAGAGGTCACCGCCTATTTAGTTTCTATGGCGATGATTGCCTCGGGGATTGGTACGTTCATCCAGGTCAATCGATTTGGTCGCGTAGGTTCAGGATTACTCTCCATTCAGTCGGTCAATTTTTCGTTCGTGACCGTCATGATTGCGCTGGGGGGTTCGATGAAAAAAGACGGGCTCGACGAACAGGCGATTATCTCCGCCTTACTCGGCGTGGCCTTTGTCGGCGCGTTTCTGGTTGTTGCCTCGTCACAGGTTCTCCCGTATCTCAAACGCGTGATCACGCCGACCGTCAGCGGCGTTGTGGTTCTGATGATTGGCCTTAGCCTGATCAAAGTTGGGATTATTGATTTTGGCGGAGGCTTGCCAGCCAAAGGCGATGGCTCCTTTGGCAGCTATCAAAATCTCGGTCTGGGATTTTTAGTGCTGTGCGTGGTGATTGGCTTTAACTGCTGCCAGAACGCGCTGTTGCGGATGGGTGGGATCGCCATCGGCTTAATCGTGGGATATGTCTGCGCGTTATTTATGGGCATTGTTGATTTCTCGCCTCTAAAAGATCTGCCGATTATCACTATTCCTCAGCCGTTTAAATATGGTTTCTCATTTGATTTTCATGCCTTTTTGGTTGCGGCTACCATCTACCTTTTAAGCATCCTAGAGGCGGTGGGCAGCATCACCGCAACGGCGATCATTTCTGAACGCCCAATCGTGGGTGAGGAATACGACCGGCGGTTATCCGGTGGGGTGCTGGCCGATGGTTTGGTTTCGGTGATTGCCTGTGCGTTGGGCTCTCTGCCGCTGACCACGTTTGCGCAAAACAACGGCGTGATCCAAATGACCGGCGTGGCCTCTCGGCACGTGGGGAAATACATCGCGGCGATATTGGTGATCCTTGGGCTGTTTCCGGTTATTGGACGTTTCTTTACCACCATCCCCGCGCCTATTTTAGGAGGCGCAATGACTCTGATGTTTTCGATGATTGCCCTCGCCGGGATAAAAATCATTCTGTGCGGCGGTATGGATCGGCGTGAAACCCTGATTGTGGCAACTGCGCTGGGGATTGGGCTGGGCGTTTCCTACGATCCGCAAATCTTCCGTGTCCTTCCTGATTCTATTTATGTGCTGTTCGAAAACCCCATCTGTGCGGGTGGCGTAACCGCCATCATTCTTAACCTGCTGATCCCTAGAGTGAATAAGCGCGGTCAAGAAGATGAGTTGGAAGAACTGATTAAGCCGGTAACTGAGAATTTTACTCAAGCGAAATAGCGGTTTGTCACTCTGACATGCGAATGGAGAAAACATCATGTCTGAACAACATTCTTTGAAAGCGATACGCGGTAATTTTTTAGATATTGTCAAAACAGTAGAGCAGCCTGAGGAAATTGAATCTCATCTGCGCTTTATTGAAGACGGCTTAATGCTGCTCCGCAGTGGGAAAGTTGAGTGGTTTGGTACATGGCAGGAAGGGAAGCATCTGATCCCTGAGGGCATCCGCGTGCGTGACTACAGCGGAAAAATGATCGTGCCCGGTTTTGTGGATACCCATATTCACTACCCGCAAAGCGAAATGGTGGGGGCCTATGGTGAACAGTTGCTGGAATGGCTGAATAAACACACGTTTCCCGCCGAGCGGCGTTACAACGACATTGAATACGCGCGCGAAATGTCAGCTTTCTTTATCAAGCAGCTATTGCGCAACGGCACCACCACGGCGCTGGTATTTGGCACCGTTCACCCCGAATCGGTTGATGCGCTGTTTGAGGCCGCGCATAACATCAATATGCGAATGATTGCGGGCAAAGTGATGATGGATCGCAATGCCCCTGATTATTTGCTCGATACGGCGGAAACCAGCTATAGCCAAAGCAAAGCGCTGATCGAACGCTGGCACCATAACGGGCGTTTGCTCTATGCCATTACGCCGCGCTTTGCCCCAACGTCAACGCCAGAACAGTTGGCAATGGCGCAGCGGCTGCGGGAAGAGTATCCCGATACTTATTTACATACCCATCTTTGTGAAAATAAAGACGAAATTGAGTGGGTTAAAGCTCTGTATCCCGAACGAAAGGGCTATTTAGACGTTTACCATCACTATGGATTAACCGGTAAAAATAGCGTTTTTGCGCACTGCGTGCATTTAGAAGAGCCTGAATGGGACTGTTTGCGCGACACCGGCTCGTCTATCGCGTTTTGTCCAACGTCGAATTTGTATCTCGGCAGCGGTTTGTTCAACTTGAAAAAAGCGTGGCATAAGCAGATTAAAGTCGGCATGGGAACGGATATCGGCGCTGGAACCACCTTCAATATGCTGCAAACGCTGAATGAAGCCTACAAAGTGATGCAGCTTCAAGGGTGGCGAATGTCAGCCTATGAGGCGTTTTATCTGGCGACCCTCGGCGGTGCCAAAGCATTAGGGCTTGATGACATCATCGGGAATTTCAACATAGGCAAAGAGGCGGACTTTGTAGTTTTAGAGCCAACGGCAACGCCGTTACAGCAGCTTCGTTACGATAACTCTGTGACTCTCATGGACAAATTATTCGTGATGATGACGCTTGGCGATGACCGTTCGATCTACAGAACCTACGTGGATGGACAATTAGTGTACGAACGCACCTAAAATGTCGATATCTTTAGTTGAAATGACGGTTTATAGGCCAGATAATCGTTTGCCTTAAATAACCGTCCCATTTTTATGACTGATGTGCTTGATGGGGTAATCGTTTGCTTTGTGGTTTCGTCGCAAGTTATAGATACCGCAAATGGATATCGCAAAGTTACGGTAATAAGAAAAACGCAGGTTCAGGCGTTAGCAATCTTGAACAACATTATTGTCATCATGCGCAATGTTAAAACACTCAGAGGACATCAATATGTCTAGCAATTCATCTCAAGAAGGGTCAGCGGGTAAATCGGGCGGTTCGCTTGACGCTTACTTTAAAATTTCGGCTCGTGGAAGCAGCGTTCGCCAAGAAGTGTTGGCGGGTGTGACGACTTTCCTTGCCATGGTGTATTCCGTTATTGTCGTGCCGAGCATGTTGGGCAAGGCTGGATTCCCCCCAGGAGCCGTGTTTGTTGCAACTTGTTTAGTGGCGGCTTTTGGTTCTTTGCTCATGGGGCTGTGGGCGAATTTGCCAATGGCTATCGGGTGTGCGATTTCCTTGACGGCGTTTACCGCGTTTAGTTTGGTGCTTGGGCAGCACATCAGTATTCCAGTGGCTTTGGGCGCCGTATTCTTGATGGGCGTTCTGTTTACCCTGATTTCGGTCACGGGAATACGTTCGTGGATATTGCATAACCTGCCGATGGGGATTGCTCACGGAACGGGGATTGGTATTGGTCTATTCCTGCTGCTGATTGCCGCGAACGGCGTGGGCCTCGTGATTAAAAACCCACTTGAAGGGCTGCCGGTTGCGCTGGGCGCATTCACTTCTTTCCCTGTGATGATGTCCTTGCTGGGGCTTGCCATTATCTTCGGCTTGGAAAAACTGAAAGTCCCAGGCGGTATCTTGCTGGTGATCATTGGTATTTCAATCGTCGGGCTGATTTTTGACCCAAGCGTGAAATATCAGGGGTTGTTCGCATTACCAAGCCTGTCTGCTGCCGATGGTTCATCGCTGATCTTCAGCCTCGATATTATGGGGGCATTGAAGCCGGTAGTCCTGCCAAGCGTTCTAGCGCTGGTGATGACGGCGGTTTTTGATGCGACCGGTACGATCCGTGCGGTGGCTGGTCAGGCAAACTTGTTGGATAAAGACGGCCAAATCATCAGCGGTGGCAAGGCGTTAACCGCTGACTCCGTGAGCAGCATTGTCTCGAGTTTTGTTGGCGCTTCCCCTGCGGCGGTATATATCGAATCGGCGGCGGGTACGGCAGCAGGCGGTAAAACTGGGCTTACGGCTACCGTTGTCGGCGTGCTATTCCTGCTGATCTTATTCCTGTCTCCGTTGTCTTATTTGGTTCCTGGATACGCAACGGCACCGGCGTTGATGTATGTTGGCTTGCTGATGCTGAGCAACGTTTCCAAGTTAGACTTCAATGACTTCGTTGATGCGATGTCAGGTCTGGTATGTGCGGTGTTTATCGTACTGACCTGTAATATCGTGACCGGTATCATGTTGGGCTTCACCACCTTAGTGATTGGCCGTATCTTCTCCAATGAGTGGCGCAAGCTGAATGTGGGAACGGTAATTATCGCGATTGCGTTAGTGGCATTTTATGCGGGCGGCTGGGCAATTTAAGTTCGCCGGGTGAAAACCGATAACGTTTATAAGAGCGCCTTAGGGCGCTCTTTGTTTTTATAGGATGAGCGCTTGCGGTCGCTATCTTCAACAGAAATAATACCATTGGTTACTTTCAGGTAATTCTCAGCCTTTTTGCACACTTTTTCCTTTAGGACAAAAATCATAAGGTGATATGTTTGAAAGGGTATTTATAAGCAAAACGCGGTTGTATTTTGTAGTGAGACTAAGGAAAGCATGGAAATCTTCTTTACTATTCTGATCCTGATCCTAGTGGTGTCTTTATCTGGGGTGGTAACGCGTATGTTGCCGTTCCAAATACCGTTGCCGCTGATGCAGATTGCTATCGGGGCTCTGCTGGCATGGCCGCATTTTGGCCTGCACGTCGATTTTGACCCTGAACTTTTCCTCGTACTGTTTATCCCTCCGCTGCTGTTTGCTGACGGGTGGAAAACGCCAACGCGAGAATTTTTACACCATGGGCGTGAGATTTTAGGTCTGGCGCTGGTGCTGGTGCTCATCACGGTGGTTGGCGTCGGGTATTTCCTGCATATCCTGTTGCCTGAAGTTCCTTTGGTGGCTGCGTTTGCTCTGGCCGCCGTGCTCTCGCCAACTGACGCCGTGGCGTTAGGTGGGATCGTGGGCAAAGGCCGCATTCCGAAAACCATTATGGGCGTGCTGGAAGGCGAAGCCCTGATGAACGATGCGTCTGGTCTGGTTGCGCTGAAGTTTGCTATCGCCGTTGCGATGGGCACGATGGTGTTCACCGTGGGTGGTGCGACGCTTGAGTTCCTTAAAGTCGCGATTGGTGGTCTGCTCGCCGGTGTTGCCGTGACATGGTTATACAGTAAATCACTGCGCCTTATAAGCCGCTGGGCGGGCGATGATCCTGCCACGCAAATCGTATTCTTGATGCTGCTGCCGTTTGCTAGCTATCTGATTGCTGAACACGTGGGCGTTTCCGGTATTTTGGCCGCGGTTGCGGCGGGGATGACCATCAGCCAGTCGGGCGTGATTCGTAATGCACCGTTGACGATGCGTCTACGCGCTAACAGCGTTTGGGCAATGCTCGAGTTCGTGTTTAACGGCATGGTCTTTATCATGTTGGGGCTGCAACTGCCGGGGATTTTGGAAAGCTCCATTATTCAGGCAGAGCGCGATCCTACCATCCAGACATGGTTCCTGTTCACTGATGTTGCGTTAGTGTACGGCGTGCTGCTGGTATTACGTTTCCTGTGGCTATGGTGCATGCGTCGCTTAAGTTTGCGCTTCATCAAACGTAATCCACTTCAGTTCGCCAGCTACAGCCTGCGTGACCTGTGGATTGCGTCGTTTGCAGGTGTGCGCGGTGCGATTACCTTAGCCGGTGTGCTCTCTATCCCGCTGTTCTTGACCGATGGCACGCCGTTCCCAGGGCGATATCAGCTCGTGTTTATCGCCACCGGAGTGATTTTATTCTCGCTTATCGTCGGGGTTGTGGCGCTGCCATTGCTGCTGAAAGGCATGGAGGTCAACGATACGAATACCTATCGTGAAGAAGAGACGATGGCCAAATCGGTTACGGCAGAAGTCGCGATTGAAAGCCTGAAGAAAATGCAGGAACGCTTGGAAGTCGATACCGAGGAAAACATCGATCCTCAGTTGCTGACAGAGGTGAGTTCGCGTGTGATAGGGAGCCTGCGTCGGCGCATTAGCACCAAGGAAAACGCCGAAGAGATGCGCAAGGTGGAAAACCTTGAACGTCGCTTCCGTTTAACCGCGCTACGCGCTGAACGCGGTGAGCTTTACCATCTGCGCGCCACACAAAAAATCAGCAATGAAACGTTGCAGAAGCTGCTGCACGACCTTGATTTGCTGGAAGCGTTGCTGGTGGAGAAGAGTGGGTAAGGTGTTTTAGGTTTACTTCGCCTCGTAGGAACATGACCCCCCCCCAGCCTCCCCCTTAGCAGGGGGAGGAGCCGATCGAGAATCTTTCAATTAACGCTGAACGATTCCCTCCCCTGCGAAGGGGAGGGTTAGGGTGGGGTCATCTAACTACTTCAACGTTATCCACTCTGGATGCATTTCCCCGTTCGGCCAATATTCTCGGCAGCGCGCGATCCACGCTTGAGCGCTGTGCGACAAGTATCGCCCTTCACACCAAATCAAACCCAGTTCCCACATCAGTTTTGGCTCTAACGGCAGCCAAAGTAGGGTCTTTGGATCGAGGCGTTGGCAGATAGGTTCGGGCAAAATCGCGATGCCTACGCCAGCCTGAACCATGGCGGCGAGAAAGTCCCACTGTCCGCTGCGAACCGCAATCTGCGGCGTTACGTTGTGGGTTGCAAAAGCCTGCATCAGCTGTTTATAAAGCGCGAAATCTTCGTTGTAGATCAGGATATTTTGCTCGGCGAGTTCGGGCATAGCGATGCTGGTGCGCGATAGCCACTCTTCGGTGCGGGGCAGTAAAACGCATAGCGGATGGCTGAACAGCGGCAGCGACGCGATGGCACCATCGGTATCTCCTGAAAGCGCCGTTAAGGCAAGATCGAGTTCACCTGACAATACGGCCTGTTCAACGGTAAGCCCGCCAAACTCAGAGATAATCAGTTCGATTCCCGGATAGTTATGGCGAAATTCATTAATCAATCCGGCCATTTGGGTACCGACCATCGGAGGAATACCTAACTTAAGCTGGCCACGTTTCACCGTGCTGATATCTTCTAGCTCTGATCTTAATTGGCTAAATTGATCCAGTATGGTGAGGCCTCGTTGATAAACCGCTTGTCCACTGTCGGTAAGATGTAAACGACGCCCTTCGCGGATGAGCAGCGTACATCCCAGCTCATCTTCTAGATGGCGCAGCATTTTGCTGATGGTTGGCTGGGTAACAAACAGTTTTTCCGCCGCGCGGGTAAAGCTTTGTTGGCGTACCACTTCCACGAAATAGCGCAGCGTTCTGACGTCCATGGTGTCTCCATAAGAGCGTTTTGTTGATGGAATAACAAAGTATGCCAATTTGGCATAAAGGCAATAATATTAATTCATTTTATGCAGGTATTGTTTACTGCCTATACTGTGCGCTCATTCACACTTTTGCTCATTCTGAGGTTATCATGTCTCTGGCGTTGCGCTCTCGCGCACCGTTCGTCCTAAGCCGCTTACAGGTGCCTGTTCAGGTTGCTTTGTATGCCGCACTGTTTTTGGTTGCACAATGGGCAGTGGTTAGATTCCACCTTCCTCTTCCCGCCAATATCGTGGGTATGCTGATGCTGCTGGCGATGATCGTTTTACGTGTTTTACCTATCAAGTGGGTTAAGGCGGGTTCGCGTTGGTTATTGGCTGAAATGTTGCTGTTTTTTGTTCCTGCCGTGGTTGCGGTGGTGAATTACGCTTCGCTATTAATGGTAGAAGGTTGGCGGATTTTTGCTGTGATTGCGGTGAGTACCACGCTGACGCTCGGTTTGACGGCGCTGGTGGTGGACAGGGTTTATCGTTTAGAGATTTACCTACAGCGTAAAAAGCAATCTGCGGCCTATAAGCGAGATCGCGCATGAGCAGTTTAAGTATTAGTGTGCTGTGCCTGTTGATGACGTTAGCGCTCTATTTTGCCAATAAGAAAATCTACCGTCGCCTTCATACCATTTGGATGATGCCGCTGGTTTTAACGCCGCTGATTCTAGTGCTGTTTTTGGTGATCACACATGTTTCCTATCAGGATTACATGGGAGAGAGTCGTTGGCTGCTTTGGCTATTGGGCCCGGCGACTATCGCGTTTGCGGTACCGGTTTATGAAAATATGGCCGTGATTCGCCGCCACTGGATGTCGTTGAGTGCGGGCGTGATTACGGCAACGGTCGTTGCGGTGAGCAGCTCGGTTTGGCTGGCTCGGTTGTTAACGTTGCCGGAGGAAGTACAGCGTAGTTTGGCTGTGCGTTCAATTACCACGCCATTTGCGTTGGAAGCGGCTAAACAGCTGGGTGGACAACCCGATTTGGTCGCGCTGTTTGTGGTGATTACCGGCGTATTCGGCATGGCCGTGGGGGATATTTTATTCCTACGTTTGGCGGTGCGCAGCGGTATGGCGAAAGGGGCCGGATTAGGTGCCTCGTCGCATGGTGCAGGGACCGCAAAAGCTTATGAAATAGGGCAGACCGAAGGCGTGGTTTCAAGTTTAGTTATGATGTTAGCGGGGGTAGTGACCGTGGTGTTAGCCCCGCTGATCGGCCATGTGATGTGGTCATGAATTTCAATAATAAGCCTGTATAAAACAGCGCTATAACTGCAAGAGTTTGCCTCTGCCTAGCACCCGCACGGCAGAGGTTTTTTTTGCTCTATTTTCAGCGCTGCTATTGGAACATTTTTTCCAAATACTGGCTGAGGCGCGCACGCGAGGTAAAACCATGGGGAATTCCGACGAACGCGGTATCTACGGCATGGGGATCCTGAGGGAAACGCGTATAGGCCACGCTGCTGCGTAGCGGCTCCGCGGGGTGTGCAAATTTCAGACTTTTCTGTCCGAGCGCCGGATGGATAACCAGCGCGGTTCGGCCCATTCTGGCCTCGCGGTTAACATACACATAGTGATCGCCTTTATGAAAACCATAGGCTTTATCGGTCACGTAATCTCTAATAAAACCAGTTCGTTCAAGTACCTGTGCGACTTCGTCAGGGCGTAAATACATGCTGACTCTCCCATTGTTCTCTCTTATAGGCACAGACCATAGCGGATTGAAAATGTGGGACAACCGGACTTTTCTGGAAGAGAGATCCCGCATGGTACTCTGCGCAATGAGAATGATTAGCCCTGTTATGTGAAGCGTGACAAGAACATAACGGAGATACCTATCTACACTAAGCCTCGTGAATTCCATTTGGTAACCCTTCAATTTGTATAAGGAAACGAGCAAATGAAAAAAATAACTAAGGGCTTTTTCTCGCTGAGCGCATTGGCGTTATTCATTCCGCTGGCGGCTCAGTCTGCGGATGTTTCTCCCGCTGCGCCTGAAGGTTACCAGCTAGAACAAGTTCTCATTTTTAGCCGTCATGGTATTCGTGCACCGCTGGTGGGATACGGCGATATCTTGGCAGAATCGACGCCACATCAATGGCCTATATGGAAAACGGAAGGGGGATTGCTGACGCCTAAAGGGGCTGAGGTAGAAACACTCTTTGGTAAATATATGCGAGATTGGCTCGCCCAAAGCGGTATTTTGTCTGCGAATGGTTGTCCAACCGACGGTACTGTGTTTGTTTACGCTAACAGCCTGCCTCGCACCATTGATACCGCGAAAAGCTTTGTCAACGGCGCATTTCCCGAGTGTTCACTCAAGGTGAATCATCAGGCCAAAATTGGCACCATGGACCCAACGTTTAACCCGATAATTACCGCGAAAGTCACTGATGAGTTCAAACAAAAAGCCATTGAGTCGATTAACCAACATGCGGGACCGGGGGGGATTGACGGTCTTAACGAGCGCTTGAAACCTAACTATGCGGTACTTCAGCAGGTGATGGACTACGGGCAATCGAAAGTTTGTACCGAGAAAAAAACCTGCTCTTTGGCGGAACAGCCAAATACGGTCAACATCGTCCAGGACAAAGAGCCCGGTATTACGGGACCGCTACGTGTAGGAACCGGCGCATCTGATGGGTTTATGCTGCAGTTTTACGAAGGATATCCGCTGAAAGAGGTGGCTTGGGGACAAATCACCGATGAAAAACAGTGGGAGCAATTGGAAGAGATAAAGAATCTTTATCATGAAACCCTGTTTGGCTCGTCAGCGGTAGCCCAAAATGCGGCGGCACCTTTGATGCGTTTCGTTAGCGCAACGCTGGTGGGAACGCCAGATAACAATGCGCTGGCGGCAGACGCTCATAAAGCGAAGGTTGCGGTACTGGTGGGGCATGATTCCAACATTGCGTCTTTATTAGCAGCCATGAAAACGGCCGAATATGAATTGCCTAAGCAGTATGAGAAAACCCCGATCAGCGGAAAAATTGTTTTCCAACGTTGGCATGATAAAAACGACAATCGTGATTTGATGAAGATTGAATATGTATATCAGTCAACCGATCAAATCCGTAATGCTACGCCGTTATCATTGTCATCACCGGCTCAGCGTGTGGTTTTACAAATCGATGGTTGTAAAATTGATGCCAACGGTTTCTGCCCAATGGATGATTTTAAAACCGCGATAGCGAAAGATATTCAAGGACAGTAAAGATAATCTGCCTGAGCACCGCGCATATTTGCCGTGCTCAGGCGTTAAGCTTGTTTGAGGAACGTTTCGCCACTCAAATCTGAGATACTTTGTCATCGCTATGATGTTCTGATACTTTGTCACGATAACTCGTTACTGGATACTCGCATGTTTACCCATATCGCCTTATCGACGCTGAATGGCTTGGAATTGATGGTATATAACTATGTCATCAAAAATAAAGATAAGGTGATGTATATGACTATCCGCGAGTTGGCGGATGAAGCGGATGTTTCCACCACCACCATATTACGCTTTTGCAAGAAAATGAATTGCAGTGGCTATTCTGAATTTCGTATTCGTTTTAAACTTTATCTTGAGCAAGAAGAGAAATTATTATTGACCTCCGGAGCGAGTGAAATAATGAGTTTCTTTAAAAGTATTCATAATGATGAGTTTGAAGAACTTATTACGCGCACGGCGAAGCAAATCGCTGAAGCGGAAAGAATAATATTTGTTGGTGCCGGTACTTCGGGTACGCTCGGGAAATATGGCGCGCGTTTTTTCTCTAACGTAGGGAAATTTAGTAATTATATTGACGATCCCTATTATCCTATTAGTACAGACATGTACAAAAATGCGATCGCAATTATTTTATCTGTTTCTGGTGAAACCCCAGAGATATTAAAATTGGCGAGCCAGTTTAGCCTGCATCACTGTAAAATCATCAGCATTACCAACAGCGAAACCTCCTCTTTAGCGCGCATGGCGGACTTCAATCTCTCCTATCACATGCCACAAATTCTGATTGCTAGTGAATATAATATCACCACCCAGGTTCCGGTAATTTATATGCTAGAGGCAATAGGAAATAAATTGGAAAAGAATATTTCTAGTTAATAATTGAGACATTGATCTGATAAAAAACAGCGTGTTTTCACGGTGTGACAAATCACATTTGTGTTTTTTTGTTATATCGTGACATTAATTAATTCTTTGCTACTATCCAAATTATAAATCATAAATATTCCCCTTCCGTTTATTAAAAGGGGTTTCTGTTCCTACAGAAGGACTCATTCTATGGCAATTAATTATGCGGACTCGGCCAAGGAAATTGTAAAATTAATTGGTAGCGATAATAATGTGATTAATGTCACACATTGTGCAACGCGTCTACGATTTGTATTAAAAGATAATTCGCAGGTAGATAAAGAAACCCTTAAACGTGTTAAAGGCGTTATTACAGTTATTGAGTCTAGCGGGCAATTACAGGTGGTGATTGGTAACCACGTGGGTGATGCCTATCGAGAAGTGCTAAAGCTGATTCAGGTGGATGAAAATGCCGCCGTCAGCGCACCTAACGTCGGCATTGTTAGCCGTCTGATGGATATCATTTCCAGTATTTTTGCGCCTTTCCTCTATCCGCTGGCTGCATGTGGTGTTTTGCAGGGGCTAATTTCGCTGTTTGCCGTTTTAGGCTGGATGGATCCTGCCAGCGGAACCTACCGTATCTTGAACTTCGTTTCATGGACCGGATTTACTTTCCTGCCGGTGATGGTGGCTTACACCGCTGCGAAGAAATTTAACGTTAATCCATTTACTGCCGTGATTGCCGCCTGTGCGCTGGTTTGCCCTGACTACATGAGCATGCTGACAGCCAACAAGATCCTGCTGGTTAACTCAGCCGATCCTGCAATGCAGGAGCTGATGAAAGAAGCGGTGAATAATCCACAGATTGCCCGTGTGCTAACGGAAGTTGTGGGGATCCCGCTTAGCGCAGATCCGCTCACGTTTTTAGGTATGCCTGTGGAGTATTTGAGCTATACCTCGGCGGTTATTCCGATCATTTTGATGGTGTGGATGATGTCGTATGTGCAGCGTTTCTTTGAACGAATTCTGCCGCTGGTGATCCGCAATCTGTTCACGCCGATGTTCTGTCTGGCGATTATTGTTCCTCTGACACTGCTGGTATTTGGCCCGATTGGCAACATGATTGGCGGTGCCATCGGCGGGGTTTACAACACGCTTTATCACCTCAGTCCTGCGGTAGCCGGTTTTGTGGTTGGCGCGCTGTGGACGCCGTTAGTTACCTTGGGTGTGCATTGGGGGATTACTCCGGTCACCGTGGGCAACTACGCGACTTTGGGCTACGACACCTTTACTGGCCTGCAAGCCTCCGCCGTGTTTGCTATGGCGGGCGCCGTTCTGGGCGTTTACCTGAAATCTAAAGATGCCGAGATGAAACGCGTTGCGCTGTCTGCGGGGATGACGGGTCTGTTCGGGATTACTGAACCTGCAATTTATGGTGTGGCATTGCGCTTAAAGCGTCCGATGGTCTGTGCCTGCATGGCGGGTGCGGTCGGCGGTGCCATTGCCGGTTCCTTCAATGCGGTATCGTGGAGCTACTGTATCCCAGGGATCGCGGTGCTGCCGGTGTTCTTCAAAGAAGGGCATCTGCCTCAGTTCCTTGGTTTCGTCCTGTCGATAAGCGTGGCCTTTGTCCTCGGTGCCGTATTCACCTGGTTTGCCGGATTTAAAGAAGAAATTCCAGCAGCAGTGACAGATACCAAAGCAGCGGCGCAGCCTGAAGTCGCTTGATTACGCAACAAAATTCATTAAAGAAGAGAGCAACAGAATGAAACAACAACGGTTACCGGATGATTTTCTGTGGGGCGGCGCGGTCGCGGCTCATCAGGTTGAAGGCGGCTGGGATCAGGGCGGCAAAGGGCCAAGCATCGTTGATGTCTTATCCAGCGGATCGCATGGCGTCGATCGCGTGATCACCGATGGCATCCAAGACGGTTACCTTTATGCCAACCACGACGCGGTCGATTTTTATCATCGCTACAAGGGTGATATCGCGCTGTTTGCTGAGATGGGCTTTAAATGTTTTCGCACCTCGATTGCGTGGTCGCGCATTTTCCCGAAGGGGGATGAAGTAGAACCAAATGAAGCAGGGTTACAGTTTTACGATGAGATGTTCGATGAGCTGTTGAAATATGGCATTGAGCCGGTGATTACGCTGTCGCATTTCGAAATGCCGTGGCATTTGGTGAAAGAGTATGGCGGCTGGAAAAACCGTAAAGTCGTTGATTTCTTTGTTCACTTTAGCGAAGTAGTGATCAAGCGTTACCAGCACAAAGTGAAATACTGGATGACGTTCAACGAGATCAACAACCAGCGTAACTGGAAAACACCGCTGTTTGGTTATTGCTGTTCAGGGGTGATTTACACCAATGAGCCTAACCCTGAAGAGTGCATGTACCAAGTACTGCATCACCAGTTTGTTGCCAGCGCACAGGTGGTGAAATTAGGGCACGATATTAATCCTGCGCTACAAATCGGCTGCATGATTGCGATGGTGCCGCTCTACCCATACTCCTGCCATCCCGATGATGTAATGTATGCGCAGGAAGCGATGCGTGAGCGTTTCCTGTTTGGCGATGTGCATATGCGTGGCTATTACCCTTCATACATTCTTAAAGAGTGGGAGCGCAAAGGCTATCACATTGAAATGCAACCGAATGACAAGCAGATTTTGTTAGATGGATGTGCGGATTATATCGGCCTGAGCTACTACATGAGTAATGCGGTACAGGCAAACTCAGCGGGAACAGGAACGGCGCTGGCGGGCTTTGAGGGATCGGTACCAAACCCGCATGTGAAAGCATCAGAGTGGGGATGGCAGATCGACCCTGTAGGTCTGCGTTATACGCTGAACATTTTGTATGAGCGTTACCAGAAGCCGCTGTTTATCGTTGAAAACGGCTTTGGCGCGGTCGACAAAGCCGGTGCCGATGGGCAAATTCACGATGATTACCGCATCGCGTATTTAAAATCCCACATCGAGCAGATGAAAAAGGCGGTGATTGACGACGGCGTTGAGCTGATGGGGTATACCCCGTGGGGCTGCATCGATTGTGTTTCTTTCACAACCGGCCAGTACAGTAAACGTTATGGCTTTATCTACGTTGATAAACATGATGATGGCACTGGCACGCAAGAACGGTCGAAAAAACAGAGTTTCGATTGGTATAAGCAAGTGATTGAGAGCAATGGTGAGAAGTTGTAGTCGTTTGATTTAAATAAAAAACAAAAAAGCCATCTGCGAATAGCGATGGCTTTTTTACGTTTTTTAATCAGACGATGTTATTTTTTGCTTAATGAATTGAAGATGGTGAACTGCTTACAAATATAGGTCTGTCCAGCCATCGTCAGATTGTATAAGTCATTGCCCGGTGTACCTGGATGGCCCATTTTGATGCCGAAATTGATGGTGGTATTCGATGGATCAGGCGTGAACTGTTTGGTTTTCTCATCGTAATTAGACAGCACATACTGCACTTTCTCACTCTCGTCGTCAGTACGATTCCCGTAATAAATCTGCGATGCCTTGCTGATAGGGTCGGTGATTTGCAACACCATCACATTCTCGTTACTGATGGCGCTGGAGAGCACTTTAAACCCGCCGCAGGTGGTATAGCCTACCGCATGATAGTTGCCGATCATCGGCTGTGCTGGCGCTGCGGCCAAGCTGGCGAACGGTGAGAGAACGAATAAGGCTAACAGTGTTTTCTTCATGAAATTGTTCTCAATGGTTAAAAATTAAACTATTCAGCGTGTTAAGCTAATTCGCTTTTATTTGGACAGTAGCTTGGACAACAGATTCTATAAAACCTTCGGTATCTGTCCAATTTGCACTGCAAGAATTTATGTCTAGAGGTAGGGGATTGGGAAGCTTTTCTCGTGGTTTCGAAGGTAAAGATATATAAATCATTTATAATTCAAAGTGATGTGGAAATTAACGTTATTGTCTGAACGTTTCAAATTGAAAATATCAGCAACACTTTTTAGGAATCAATGACTTTCAATATGGTGCTCATAGCAAAAAGCGCCTACCTATAAAGGTAATGCGCTTTTCTATTGAGTTATCAGATCATCAGTCCTGCATCAGAGCACTTCGCCCACCGTCCATCACGATGGTGGTTCCCGCGATAAATCCAGCCGCGGGGCTGGATAAGAACAGGCACAGTTCGCCAACTTCTTCAGACGTTCCGATACGGCCAACAGGATGTTTGGCGATAGTTTCCTGCCGTGCTTTTTCTCCGTCGCCGTGTGAGTCAAACCAAACCTGATTTCCCGCAGTATCAATGAAGCCTGGAGCTATTCCCACGCTGCGAATAGCTGGACCCCATTCAATGGTGAGGCTTTGTACCAGCGAGAGCAACGCGCGCTTGGTGATGTTGTAAGGCGCGCAGCCTGGCATGGTTGAAAAGGCATGATTGGAGGTCATCACCAGAATAACGCCTCGTGATTTCTCTAACATCCCGCGGCAGCACTTCGCCATATACCAATGCGAGCGCAGGTTAAGATCGAGATTGTGGTGCCAATCTTCTAGTTCGCAATCAATGCCTTTAAAGACGTTTTTGCCTGCGTTGGAAACCAGTACGTCAAGACGGCCAAAGCGTTGCTCAACGGCGGCAACAAATTCGCTGATGTTTTCGGTGCAGGTGATATCAACTGAGTAGTAGCAAAAATGCTCGGGGAAGTGCTCTAACAACGTTTTGGCATGCGGGGCTTTTTCCAATGATGAAAAAGCGCAGCCAATAACGATATCACCGTTTTTTAAGAATGTTTGTGCGATGGCGTGGCCGATGCCTTGGCTGGCGCCGGTCACGATGACAACGCGTGGCTGCTGGGCTGATGTAGACATAAATACTCCGTCAATTTAAAGAGCAAATGTTGAAATGAAACTGTCGATCATCAGACGATCTTGCTCCGTCAGTGACCAGCCAGGGTGACGACAGTAATCAGTGGCGATGATCCCTCGGCGTTGCAGGATCGTTTTCTCCACCTGAATAATGTATTCGCAGTGTGTCATCCAGCGCTGGATCCACGGCAGCAGCTGCTGATGTAATTCCTGTGCGGCGGCTTTTTCCCCTTGCTGCCAGCGCTGATAAATCTGTACATAGATCTCGCTGAAGGAGCAACCCGGCATCACGCCTTTACCTCCCGCCTCGAGCATTTGCAGCATATAAAGCCCTGCATAACCGTTAAGAACGCTGGCCTGCGGCGCTTGTTGTAAAAATTCACGGGTGTAAGCCACCGGTGGATTGCATTCAATTTTAAACACCGCGTGTGGATAGCGGGTGGCGACCTCGGCTAGCTGTGCAGGCGTGATGGCCAGCCCAGTTTCACCCGGTGCGTATTGCACCATAACCGGAATATCGACCGCTTCTAGCACCGAGAAAATATGATGTAAAATTGCCTCAGGGCTCGGCTGTAGAAAGAAGGGCGGCAGTAGCATCAGAGCGTCGGCACCGCGTTTTTGATAGTCGCGAGCGCGTTTCATGGCAACCTCAGTGCTGTGGTCGGTGACCGAAATAGCGCGAAAAACGCCGCTGCCGCGAAGGTCGGATAAAAACTGATTGGAAAGCAGTAAGCGTTCGTTGTCATCCAACTTAGGAAATTCGCTGGCGATGCCGAATAGGGTTAATCCCTGAATACCGGCTGTGGCCAGATGCTCTAACATACGGCTAAAGCTTGAGTAATCCAGTTCGCCCTGCGATGTGAAGGGCATGGCTGCAATCGGATTGACGCCGCAGATGTCTGTTGATTGATACATGATTACTCCTCATCTCGGTCTGCAAGCACGGCACCTTGCGCCGCAGGCAGTGCCCAGCGGCGATATAAACGCAGGAATCCACGTGGTACCTGTTTTTCAATCGGTACCCAATGCTGACGGCGTTTTGCTAACGTGGCTTGGTCAACGTTCAGCGTGAGTTCGCGGGTAGGAATATTGATGGTGATGATGTCGCCATTTTCGACCAATGCCAGATCGCCGCCGTCACTGGCTTCGGGTGAAATGTGGCCAACAAACAGCCCGCGGTTGGAGCCGGAGAAGCGGCCATCGGTGATCAACGCACAGCTATCAGAAAGCCCCATACCTTCTAGATGTTTCATGGGCTTATACATTTCTGGCATACCCGGCCCGCCTTTGGGGCCTTCATAGCGCAGAACCAGCACGCTGCCCGGGGCGATATCGCCGGAAAGAATGGCATCAACCGATTCTTGCTCGCTGTTGAACACGACCGCAGGGCCGCTGAACGTCATCAGGTGTTCAGGTACGGCAGCTGGTTTAACTACGCAGCCGAGCGGCGATAAGTTGCCATGTAAGACGGCAACCCCTGCCTCATTGCGTACCGGAATGGCCAATGTGTGAATGACTTCAGGGCGATGACTGACTGGAACCTGAGCCAGCCATTCGCCTTTGGTTTGTCCATTGACGGTCAGCGCGTTGAGATCCATCAGCGACGCGATCTCTTTTTCAACTGCGGCCACGCCGCCTGCCTCCCAGAAATCGATCATGTCGTATTCCGATGCGGGGTAGAGCGACGCGACGAGCGGAACCTGATGGCTTAACTTATCGAAGTCTGACAGCGGTAGATGACCGTATTCCCCTTCGTAATGAATCGCCTGTAAATGTAGGATCGCGTTGGTTGAACCGCCGGTTGCCAGCAGATAAATCATGGCGTTACGGATCGACTGCGGTGTGATAATTTGCCGCGCATTGACGCCGCGTTTGACTAAGTCAACGGCGGTTTGGCCGGTGCGGAAAGCGCATTCACGACGCGCTTGAGAGATGGCGGGAAGCATCGCGCTACCCGGCAAACTCATGCCTAACACCTCTGAGATACTGCACATCGTATTGGCGGTGCCATACATGGTGCAGGAGCCTGGGCCGGGCTCGGCGATATCTTCAATATGTCGGAACTCAGCTTCGTCGATTTCACCACGTTTTTTCCAGCCGATAGCCTCGGTAACGATATTGCCGTCCCAATGTTTGCCGTGATATTCCGCCGGATACATTGGACCACCGTTAACCAGAATGGCCGGAATATCCAGACGTGCTGCGGCCATGAGCATGGCGGGAACAATTTTGTCACAGGAGCCGAGCAGCACCATGCCGTCAAAACGGTGGGCGCGCATCATCACTTCGATTGAGCTGGCGATCACTTCGCGGGCCGCAAGAATGTAGCGCATGCCCAAATGCCCTTCGGCAATACCGTCGCAGGGTGCAATGGTGCCAAAGACCATGCCAACGCCGCCGGCTTCATCAATTCCTTTCAGCACTTCGGCGGTAAGCTCATTGAGGTTCGCATGACCAGCCGTAGCGTTGGTATAGCTGTTCACGACCGCAATAACCGGACGACGCAACTGTTCGTCCGTATGCCCCATTGATTTGTACAGCGCGCGTTTAAGCGCACCGTCATCGCCGCTCAGTACTGGGTTAAAATGACCATCACCACAGGTGCCACAGCTTTTACATCCACTCATAAACTGCCTCTTTTCAATAACGATACAACGCCTACTGCGCTTTGCATTTAGGGTCTGCTTGCATCACGGCGGGGATTAACCAGCTTGGCTGGTAACAAAAACATCAGGGGAGCGCACAGCAATAAAAATGCGGCGAGGATATACAGCCCGACATTGGTGCTGCCGGTGTTGTCTTTGAGCCAACCAAGAACCGTAGGGCCAAAGAATCCAGCCAGATTGCCGACTGAGTTAACTAATGCGATACCCGCAGCGGCAGCGGTGCCAGACAGCAACGTACCGGGAAGGCTGATATAGGTTGGGATCAGCGCCAAGGTGCCGGACATCGCCAAACATATCCACGCCATCATCCATACGGTTGAGCCGCTGCAATATGCACTGAGCGTAAGTCCCACCGCACCGAGTACGGCAGGAATAGCAATGTGCCAGCGCCGCTCGCAGTGCAGATCGGAGTGATGGCTGTTCCACACCATGAAGATGGCACCGAAAACATAAGGTAGCGCGGCGAGTAAACCGATATGGAAATCGTCACTCACGCCAGAACTTTTAATGATTGAAGGAAGCCAGAAGTTGATGCCGTAGTAGCCAATATTGAAGCTGAAAAAAATCAGCGCCAGTAGCCAGACATAGCCATTACGAAACATCATTTTTAGGCTTTGTGGTGGCTTACCTTCGTTCGCTTTCAGGCTGCGTTGACGGTCGATCTCAAGATCGTCGGTGACGACCTGTTTTTCATCATCGCTAAGCCAACGGGCGGATTTCACGTCGTTGTCGAGATAGCGTAATACCACGAAGGCCAACAAGAATGAGGGGATTGCTTCGACCACAAACAGCCATTGCCAGTTATGCAGGCCTTCAACGCCTTCAAACGCTTTTAGAATAAAACCAGACAGCGGGCTGCCGATGATGGTGGATAGCGGTGTGACGAGAATAAACAACCCCAGCGTGCGCGCCGAACGCCACGACGGAAACCACAGCGTGAGATAAAACACGATGCCGGGGAAGAATCCTGCTTCTGCCACACCTAGCAGGAAACGAAGTACGTAGAACTGAGTGGGTGTTTTTACGAAGATCATCGCAGCCGATAGTACTGCCCAACTGATCATGATCCGTGCGATCCAAAAGCGCGGGCCAAAACGCTGCATCAGCAGATTACTTGGCAGCTCAAACAGAAAGTAGCCGATGAAGAAGATCCCTGCGCCGACGCCATACACGGTATCGCTGAAGCTGAGTGCATCCTGCATATGCAGTTTGGCAAAACCGACGTTCACGCGATCTAAATAGGCGAAGAAATAGCACAGGATCAAAAACGGAATGAGGCGGCGGGTAATTTTGTTATATACCGCGGCGATCCTTTTTTCATTTTCAGAGGTATTACTGATGTCCAAAGCTGTCATGGGTGACCTCGACGAAACAAAAATAATCGTGAATTAAAAATTAATCATGAGTTAGAGCGCGCTGCCGATGCTTCTCAGCGGTGAGCCAGCCATTAGCTTTTTCTCGATGTTTTCCAAAGAGATATTTTTAGTTTCAGGGACAAACAGCAGGGTAAGCACGATGCAAACCACGTTGAGCCCGGCATAGAGCCAGAAGGTGCCAGCGCTGCCGATGGTGTCGATGAGCGTGAGGAAAGTGGCGCCGATGATCATATTGGCGATCCAGTTGGCCATGGTGGAGCACGTGACACCAAAATCACGACCGGCCAGCGGTTGGATCTCGGAACAGAGCACCCAGATCAGCGGGCCTGCGCTCATGGCAAAGCCGACGATAAAGATCAGCAATAGCGTGACGGCGGTGTATTGCTCTGTGGCACTGGTGATGCCAACAAAGAACATATAGCCCATTGCTGCCATGCAGATCGCCATCACGCTAAAGCCGAGTTTGAGGATCGGTTTACGTCCCCAGCGATCGACCAAGCCAATCGCAATAAAGGTGGCGAGCACGTTGGTGAGTCCAGCAATAACGGTTCCCCACATTTGCTGCTCGGTAGAGGCAAATCCAGCAATGGCGAAGATCTTCGGTGCGTAATACATGATCACGGTCATGCCGGTGAACTGCTGCATAAACTGCAATAAAATGCCCAAGTAGGTGGAGCGGCGGAAATGGCTATTGGCGCGGAATAACTGCCAGCCGCGCTGCTTTATCTGCACGCTTTGGCGAATGGCTTCGAGTTCGGCATGGGCTTCTGTGTGGGTGGAACGCAGCAATAGCAGAACTTTTTCCGCCAGCGCATGTTTGTCTTTCATCATCAGCCAGCGAGGGCTTTCAGGCAGCGTCAGCACGCCGATAAATAGAATCAGGGCAGGAATGGTGATAACGCCCAGCATCCAACGCCAGTTACCGCTGGCGCTGAGCGCCGTATCGGATAAAAAGGCGGCTAAAATCCCAATGGTGATCATCAACTGATACAGGGAAATCATGCTGCCGCGGATGTGTTCTGGTGCGATTTCAGACAGATAGAGCGGGGCCACAAATGAAGCCACGCCAACCGCCGCGCCGAGTAAAAAACGCGAAATAATCAGCATCTGCAAATCACCCGCCAGCGCACAGCCAATCGAACCGACAACAAATAAAACAGAGCCGATGAGCAACGTTTTTTTACGTCCAATTCGGGTACAAAGCGGGCCACTGCATAATGCGCCGAGCGCCGCGCCTAACATCATGATGCTGACAACCATCTCTTGCTGGTGGCTGCTAAGGGCGAATTCTTTGGCTAAGAACGGGAGCGCTCCGGCAATCACGCCCATATCGAGGCCGAAGAGCAAACCAGCCAGTGCAGCTAAAAAACAGATCAGCAATGTTTGCCGATTGGTATGGGGTACAGACTGCGGAATTGAATGCGTAGTCATGGTAAGCCTCTAAAATAATTAATTGTTTTAATGATTATTTAGGGTGAACAGCGTGGCTTGCTGCCCGGTGTAGGAGGTTTGATAACGTAAAAGTGCGCCCTCAGTGTTTGCAGGCTCGACGAGCCCATCAGACGCTGAAGTGATATAGAGATCGTGGAAATCTGGCCCGCCGAAGGCACCGCTTGTCGGTTGAGTGACGGGAAGTGAATAGGTTGCCAGCCATTCAGGTGCGGCATCGCCCAAGCGGTAGGCGGTAATACAGGCACTTCCCCAGCAGGCATTGAGCAATATTCCGTTATGCGTAAGCGCTGAACCGTCGGCCAGCAATGAAGTGATCGGCCATTCGTGGAGCGTGCTTTCGCTCATGTGCTGAGCATCACTACGGCAAAAACAATGGCGAAAAGTATCGACAAACCAAGCGTGTCTGCCGTGCCAGACCAGCGTATTGGGAACATGCTGCCCGCTGAGCATTTTTTCTGGCTGGGCGCAGCCGTAGCGAAAGCGATACCAGCTGCCGATGGCTAACTGAGCGGTTTTATCCATGGTGCTGAACCACAGCGAGCCATCTGGTGCAATGGCCGCTTCGTTCGGGCGTGTTCGGTTATCTTCAGGCCAGCAGCACAATGCGCGATAGCTTTGCTGGCGATAGTCGTACAGCATCACGCCCTGTGTGGTGACCAGCAGAAATTGTTCAGGTTCGGTCGTAAGCAGCGCGGCGCTACAGAGAAAAGGTAATGTGTGGATCTCGATACGTTCATCCTGCTGCGGCCAAAAGCGCAGCAGGCGGTGCTGCAAAATATCCACCCAGATCAGCGACTGAGAGCGGAAACACCACACTGGAGACTCCCCGAGCGTGGCGCGGTAATCGCCGACAATAGACGGATTTTGCAGCGCGTTGAGGTTCATTTTTTATCAGCCTGATGCCAAGCGTCGTGATAGGCCTTCGCTCGTTCACGTAGCGTGGTTAGCGAAATTCCCGGCTGATATAAGCCGCCACCTAAGCCAAAACCACGCGCGCCAGACTGCCTGTAGCTACGCATTTGCTCGGCGTCAGGATGAATCCCGCCCACGGGAAGACAAACAGCTTCTGCGGGTAAAACAGCTCGCATCGCTTTAACGATCGCGGGCGTTATCAGCTCCGCGGGAAAGAGCTTGAGCGCACTGGCTCCCGCACGCAGTGCAGTAAATGCTTCACTCGGCGTTGCGATGCCGGGCAGGCTGGTAAGCCCTAACTCACCGCTGGCGCGGATAACCGAAGAGTCCATATTCGGTGAGATAATCAACTGCCCACCGGCATCAGCGACCTGATGAACCTGATGCTCGGTGAGTACCGTTCCGGCCCCAACGAATCCACGACTACCGACGGTCTTCGCCATAATCGCAATAGATTCGAATGGCTGAGGGCTATTAAGCGGCACTTCCAAATAGGTAAAACCGCATTCAAGCAGCGTTTCCGCCACGCCCTGCGCTTCTTCAGGCGTAACCCCGCGCAAGATAGCGATTAGCGGCAATGAACACTGCTGCCAGCGAGATGCAAAGCTAAGGTAGTTCATGCGAATGCTCCGTCTAAGGATTGATAGATTTTGTTCATGCCGTGGATAAAGCAGCTATCGCCATCGACAGAGATCAACGTGATGCCAAGCAGGCTGGCTGCGCGCATATAGCGCTCAGAAAGTGCTGGTGAACCGACGATCCACGCTTGGGTTTCTGATAAAGCAGCTAGCTCTGAGCCAATGAGCAATCCAGATAGATAGCTAGCAACCTGAGCCGCGTTGATGACGCCGCCGAGTTTTAACGTGCGCGCAGAGAAGAGGGCGTTGCTGAGATACGGGGCAGTTTGTGCATTCTGCACCCCAAGGACGAAGGCAGAATTATCTTCACGAGGCTCCGGTAAATCCTTGCCTAGCAGTGAATGGTTCAGCATTACGGCGTAGATTTCGCCGGTCATAAACGTGTTGAAGTGCAGAATACGGTCGTGATCAAGCGTGGCGTGTTTGCTGTGCGTACCCGGCAAAATAACCCGATGGCGTTCCTGCGGATATTGGGCTGCCAATCCAATCAGCTGGATTTCCTCGCCACGCATGACATCCGGTAAACCGAAGTCGTTCACACCGCAGGCTCCGGCGACAATCCGACAAGGGCTTCCCCATGAGGTAACAACCTGTGCGGTTTGCTGAGCAAAACGTTGGCCACCGGCGGGTAATTCAACATAAGGCACTTCTTGCCAACCCTGCTGTGAGCCGACCATTCCCGCCATGAGCAAAGGAAGGTTAGGGTGTTGTGCCAACCACGGGGCAATCAGAGGTAAAAGCGCAGCGTCAAACTGGCGATTGGGCACGCTAAGCAGCCCGCAATGTGCGCTGACGCTATCAATGCATTGGTTATGGTTCATCAGGAACGCACGAAAATTTGAGGTTCCCCAGTCGATCGCAATCCAGTGGTTATCCATTCTTGACTCACAACATATCAATTCTTGTATGACAAGAATAATGGCGAAAAAATAACCCTAGATCTGTGAAGGAGATCGAAAGTTAGCTACGCGTGAGGAAGAATGATGAAAAAAGCCTAGAAAAAGTGCTGATACTTTTCTGGGATTTCACGCCAAATATGCTTATGGGCTGCGCTCAATAAGATGTGGCGCATGCATTGGCGAGCTGTATCTGCCTGTTTTAAGCGGATAGCTTCAAACAGATCGCGATGCTGCTGGACGGCGTCTTGGGTTAATTGGAGATCGTCTTCCAGCGTTTGTTTGAATGACAACAGCATGGCGGCAGAAAGCGCGTTGCCTACGGAGGCGAGAAAAGGGTTATGGCAGGCGCGCAGCACCGCAGTATGAAAGGCCAAATCGCCGCGCTCAAACTGCTCTGCGGAGTTATTTTTTTGCCCCGCTTGCATGGTAGTCCAAGCATCTTCGATGGCGGCTAAATCATGGCCGTTAGCGTTAAGCGCTGCCATTGCCGCAACGTCGGGTTCGAAGATGAGGCGAGTTAGCATCAGTTGCTCAACCAGTTCGGATTCAATGCCAACGTCTTCTAACCAAGAGAGAACTTCGGCATCCAGAAAGCTCCACTGCTCACGCGGTGTGACCGTGCTGCGGCGTTTAGCCTGAATCAGCAGCATACCTTTGGCTCCCAGCACCTGAAGCGCATTTCTTACCGACGTTCTTGAGGCGTCGTACTGCTGCGCCAGTTCATGCTCGCCGGGGATCGCCATACCTTCTGCCAACTCGCCACGAATGATACGAATAGCGAGATCACGAGTGATTGATTCAGAAACAGAAGACGTTGGTTTGCTCATGACTTTCTCGGTGGCCACTGTAAGTAGAAATAGATTTTAGATTGAACGGGATAAACATCATGCTCGCGCTATCTTAGCATTGTTACTTCTGAGGGGATATTGGTGAGAAATGAAGATGTTAGAGATGACTAGATAGCAAAAAGGCGCTTTATCTTGCGATAAAAGCGCCTTTTTTCAATACGTTAACTGATTAGTATCAGTTCATGCCGTATTTTTTCAATTTCTTACGCAGAGTTCCGCGGTTAATTCCCATCATCAGCGCAGCGCGGGTTTGGTTACCGCGAGTGTACTGCATCACCATGTCTAACAGTGGCTGTTCTACTTCAGCCAGTACCAGCTCATACAGATCATTAACGTCCTGACCATTCAGTTGAGCAAAATAGCCTTTCAGGGCTTGTTTAACCGAGTCACGCAGTGGCTTTTGAGTCACCTGGTCCTGGGAGTTTACGGTAGAAACGGTCAGTACGTCAGAATTTACGCGTTGTTCGAACATAGTTCTGTCAGCTCTTTTTTTACGCTAAGATTTTCGAAATATGCCTCCAACGCCTCCAGCTGTTCGCTGGCATCCTCTATGGCGTTGAATGTGCGCCGAAACTGGTCACATGGGGCGTGTTCTTGGAGATACCAAGATACGTGCTTGCGGGCAATGCGAAATCCCTTACCAGAACCGTAAAAATTATGCAGTTCTTGTACATGCCCTAATAACAAGTGCTTAACTTCCTCCAACGGCATGGGTGGAAGCAGCTCCCCTGTGTCCAGATAATGCTGGATTTCCCGGAAGATCCAGGGTCTCCCCTGAGCGGCACGTCCTATCATCAGAGCATCGGCTCCAGTGTAGTTGAGTACCTCTCTGGCTTTATGCGGGTCAGTTATGTCTCCATTCGCGATAATCGGGATGGAAACACTCTGCTTAACTGTCCGAATGCTGTCGTACTCCGCCTCGCCGTTGAATAAGCAAGCACGTGTTCGGCCATGAATAGTCAGGGCCTGAATTCCGCAGCGTTCAGCCAATTGGGCAATCTCAACACAGTTACGGTGTTCTGGGCTCCAGCCCGTGCGAATTTTAAGCGTTACCGGTACATCTACAGCGTTAACCACCGCGCTGAGGATTTTTTCAACCAAGTCGGGATACTGCAAAAGCGCAGAACCCGCGAGTTTGCGGTTCACTTTTTTCGCTGGGCAACCCATATTGATATCAATGATCTGCGCGCCGCTATCAGCGTTGATTTTGGCCGCAGCAGCCATGTCATCAGGGTCACACCCGGCAATTTGCACGGCTCGGATCCCAGGCTCGTCTAAATGCACCATACGCAGACGCGACTTATCTGTCTGCCATACTTCCGGATTGGAAGAGAGCATTTCAGAGACAGCCATCCCTGCACCCATTTCGTAGCAAAGCGTCCGAAAAGGGCGATCGGTTATGCCGGCCATAGGCGCAGCAATAAGGCAATTTTTAAGTTCAATGTGTCCAATGCGCATAGACAAAGACTGACCATACTGTGTCCGCAAGGGCGCGTATATTACGCATTTTTGCTTGGATATGAAAGGCCAAACTTTGAACAATCCTCTGTTGTAGATCAATGAAATCGCGGGCTGAGGGCTGGTGTTTGATTATTTTTGTTGTTTAACATATGGTTATAGTGCAATGGTTAAAAAATGCTCTTTTGTTTTTTACCTTTAGTATTCGCGGTTTTAAGGTGTTTTTGGCAGCGGCAGTCAAACTAATTGCTGATTAAAGCAGCAATAATGGCGCTATAAATGGGATACATATCGCATTTTAGAGGATGATATGGACAGTGAAATCGCATTATTTTGGTCGAAAATAGTACAAGCACACCCAGATTTAGCTGGCCGTCCTTATCACGCTGAACAGTTTGGTTCGCCGGGTGAGTTAGCGCAGCAGCTTGCAGACCTTATCGTCAGCGGCGAAAAATATGCTACCTGCGGCTCTTTGGTGGAGTATCAGCACCAAGGAGGCACCATTCCTCACGTGGGTTACCTGACTATCGTGCTAGATGGGCGTGAAAAGCCCGTGGCGGCGATAGAAACAACGCAGGTGTCTTTGCGTCGCTTTCGTGATGTAGACGCTGTACTAGCCGCGGCAGAAGGAGAAGGGGATAAGTCTTTGGCTTATTGGCGGCAGGCTCATCAGACATTTTTTGAAACATCCCTTGCAGCGATAGATAAAAGTTTCACTGAGGATATGTGGTTGGTCTGTGAGTATTTTCGATTGTTGGGTATTGCCGAAACAAAAACAGCGCCTGAATAAGGCGCTGTTTTTAACGGTGGTTCGTTGCGAACGTGGGAATATCGCTTAGCGGCGAACGCCGGTAATACGGCACCACTCTTCGCGTTCCGCTACCGGATCGATAATGAATTTATCTTCGTAGGCTTCTGCAACGCTTGGTGCCTGCGTTGCCAATACACCAGATAGGCCCAAATGGCCGCCTGATTTTGGCAGATCGCTGATCAGCGGTGCCAGTTCACGCAATGGACCTGCGAGAATATTAGCGACAACCACATCGGCACTCAGATCGGCTGGCTGATCTTTTGGCAGGTAGAGCTCCAAACGTTCAGAAACACCGTTACGCTGGGCGTTATCGCGGCTGGCTTGAATTGCCTGCGGATCGATGTCGATCCCAATTGCCCGTGCCGCACCCAATTTCAGCGCGGCGATCGCCAGAATGCCTGAGCCACAGCCGAAGTCGATCACGGTTTTGCCTTCCAGATCCAAACCATCCAGCCATTGTAGGCAAAGGGCGGTGGTTGGATGCGTACCCGTACCGAATGCCAAGCCCGGATCGAGCATAACGTTCACGGCGGTTGGATCGGGAACATCGCGCCAGCTTGGGCAGATCCACAGGCGACGACCAAACTGCATTGGGTGGAAGTTGTCCATCCACTCGCGTTCCCAGTCTTTGTCTTCGATCTGCTCGATTTTGTGGTGGAAGCCTTTGCCTAGTGCGGGATCGTTTTCCAGAATTGCGACAATCTCTTTCATGTCTGTTTCAGCGTCGTACAGGCCGATAACGTCGGTATCGCCCCACAGCAGGGTTTCACCCGGCAGCGGCTCAAACACTGGGTTGTCATGAGTATCTTGGAATGTAACGGATACCGCGCCGCTTTCCATCAGCGCATCACTCAGTGATTCTGCCTGATTGCCGGTTGTATTGATTTTGATTTGAATCCAAGGCATCTCGAAGTCTCTATTTGGAATTTAATTCAGTGACAGCGGGCGTGGACGTACCACGTTCGCCAAAAAAGTTTCCGATCCAGAATGCCGCCAAGCTGATTAACAGTGACGGGATGATCGGATGTAAGCCGAAAATATGCCAGTCGGCGGTGGCAAGAACGGTATAGCAAACGGCACCAGCAACCATTGAGCTAAGCGCCCCGTGCGCATTAGCGCGTTCCCAGTACAGGCCCAGAACCAGTGGCCATAGGAATACCGCTTCAAGGCCGCCAAAGGCTAACAGGTTCAGCCAGATGATCATCTCAGGTGGACGCCATGCGGCCAGCAGCAATAGCAGACCTAAAATCAGCGTAGACAGACTGGACATTCTTGCCAAACGCTTTTCATTTTTGAGCGCGTGAGGCTGCATTCCCAAGTACAAATCTTTGACGATGGTCGCCGATGATTGTAACAGCTGAGCATTAATGGTGGACATGATCGCGGCCATCGGCGCAGCCAAGAAGATACCTGCGGCAAACGGCGGCAGGACTTTCACCATCAGCGTTGGAATAACCAGATCGGGCACTTTGAGATCGGGCAGAACCGCACGGCCGAGCGCACCGGCTAAGTGCATGCCAAACATCAGAATGGCGACCACGATGGTGCCAATAATAATGGCACGGTGTACCGCTTTGCTGTCTTTGTATGAAATACAACGCACGGCGGTGTGCGGCAGGCCAATCACGCCAAAGCAAACTAATACCCAGAATGACGCCATAAACGGCGCACTCAGAATATCGTCAGCCCCTTCCGGTGCAACAAGTTTAGGGTCGATATTTTTCAGGGTATCTACGGCGGCGTGCAAACCGCCAGCGGCGTGGATAACACCGGCCAGCAGAATAATGGTGCCGAGCAGCATCACGAGGCCCTGCATGGCATCATTAAGCACGCTAGCACGGAAGCCGCCCACTGACGTATAGAGCGCAATACTAACGCCAAAAATGAGCAGACCGGTGTCGTAAGGAATACCCGCAGCGGTTTCCAGCAGGCGTGCACCACCAATGAATTGCACGGTCATGGCGCCGATGAAAGCGACCAGCAGACTCAGGCTCGCCACCCAAACTAATAAACGGCTTTTATAGCGGGCATACAGCATGTCGTTAAGCGTAACGGCATTATACTTGCGCGCCAGAATAGCGAATTTCTTGCCGAGAATGCCAAGAGAAAGCCAAACAGCAGGCAGCTGTATCATCGCTAACAGCACCCATCCTAGCCCATATTTATAGGCCGCGCCGGGTCCACCGATAAACGAGCTGGCGCTGATATAGGTGGCGGTTAGCGTCATTGCGAGTACGAAGCCACCCATTGAACGATCGCCAATGAAGTAATCGTTCAGGAAGTTGCCCTTTTGGCGGCGACGATAGGCATACACCGATAAACCAAATACCAATAATAAGTAGCCTACCAGCGGTAAAATGACATCAGTCTGCATCATTGTTCCCTAAAGGTATGTCTTTAAAAATCAGGCGAACCATCGCCCAGCACAGCAAAATAAACACCAGCGGCAACAGTAAACAGGCCATTTCAAACCAATGTGGTAATCCTGTTATGCCCTGCAAGTTGTTTGGGATATATGCGGCAGCGATCCATAGCACCATATAAGCAATCGTTAGCCACAAAGCCCAGCGTGCTTCACGGTTCGCCTGCGAAAAGCGTGCATCCATGGGGATCTCCCCTGTTTGAATAAAAGTCAGAAGGTACGGGATTTTACGGCAACCCTACTTTTTATGCAGCGTTATCGTTTCTCTGGACGATTCGGCAGCTAAAAAGCAAAAAGGCCGGTTACCCGGCCTTTTTAGGGAGCTAAAACTCACGCGCAGTTATTTTTCCTGCAAACCGAGTTTTTTCTCCAGATAATGAATGTTAGTACCGCCATGTTGGAAGTTCTCGTCACTCATGATCTTTTGTTGCAGCTCAACGTTGGTTTTGATGCCGTCGATGATCAGTTCCGCCAACGCATTTTTCATGCGAGCAATAGCCACGTCACGGTTTTCACCGTAGCAGATAAGCTTACCAATCATGGAATCATAGTACGGAGGTACAGTGTAGCCCGCGTAGATATGAGATTCCCAACGAACACCAAAGCCACCCGGTGCGTGGAAGCGCGTAATTTTACCCGGGCTTGGCATGAAGGTATCAGGATCTTCGGCGTTGATACGGCATTCTACCGCATGACCGCGAACCTGAACTTCGTGCTGTTTGATAGACAGAGGCTGTCCCGCAGCGATACGCAGCTGTTCTTTAATCAGATCGACGCCGGTGATCATTTCGGTCACTGGATGTTCAACCTGAATACGGGTGTTCATTTCGATGAAATAGAACTCGCCGTTTTCGAACAGGAACTCAAAAGTACCTGCGCCGCGGTAGTTGATGTCTACACAAGCTTTAGAGCAACGTTCGCCGATGTAGCGACGCAGTTCAGGCGTGATGCCTGGTGCTGGTGCTTCTTCGACGACTTTCTGGTGACGGCGCTGCATTGAGCAGTCACGTTCAGCCAGATAGATCGCGTTGCCTTGACCGTCTGCCAGCACCTGAATTTCGATGTGGCGTGGGTTTTCCAGATACTTCTCCATGTAAACCATGTCGTTGTTGAAAGCCGCTTTGGCTTCCGCTTTCGTCATGATAATGGATTGTTCCAGATCTTTATCGCCGCGAACAACACGCATACCGCGTCCGCCGCCGCCGCCAGAAGCTTTGATAATCACTGGGTAACCGATGCGTTTGGCGATGGCTTTGTTCTTCACCATATCGTCGCCTAATGGGCCGTCAGAACCCGGTACGCAAGGGACACCAGCTTTTTTCATCGCGCTAATCGCAGAAACTTTATCACCCATCAGGCGGATAGTTTCAGCGCGTGGGCCGATAAAGATAAAGCCAGAACGCTCGATTTGCTCAGCAAAATCAGCGTTTTCAGACAGGAAGCCATAACCCGGGTGGATCGCCACTGCGCCAGTAATTTCGGCCGCAGAGATAATCGCAGGGATGTTTAAATAGCTTTTGACTGATTGTGCAGGGCCGATACAGACGGTTTCGTCTGCCAGCAGCACGTGTTTCAGATCGCGGTCAGCCGTGGAGTGAACTGCTACGGTTTTAATTCCCAGCTCTTTACAAGCGCGTAGAATACGCAGGGCAATTTCACCACGGTTGGCGATAACAATTTTATCTAGCATGACTCGCCTCGTTATTCGATGACGACCAGAGGCTCGTCAAATTCAACCGGTTGGCCGTTTTCCAGCAGAATGGCTTTCACCACACCGGATTTGTCGGCTTCAATCTGGTTCATCATTTTCATTGCTTCTACGATGCACAGTGGATCGCCAACATTCACTTTTTGGCCCACTTCAACAAACGCTTTCGCATCTGGGCTTGGAGTACGGTAGAAAGTACCGACCATCGGAGAACGTACAATGTGACCGCTAATCGCTGCCGGAGCTTCTGCTACAGGTGCTGCCGCAGGCGCTGCTGCTACTGGAGCTGCCGCTTGCGCAGGTGCTGCTGCATAGTAAGGCTGCATCATAGGCATGCTGCCTGCTGCTGGGGCACGACTAATGCGTACTGATTCTTCACCTTCAGAGATTTCCAGCTCAGAAATGCCAGATTCTTCAACCAGTTCGATCAGTTTTTTGATTTTACGAATATCCATGTGTGATTCCGTACTCTTTGTTGTTACGTAGAATATAGATGCTCATCTGTCTGAATCTGAACACTGGGTTCGGATCGACCGGGATGACATCCTTAGTTAAATTTTTTCAGGCGGTTAACTGCCGCCTGCAGGGCGAATTCGTATCCATCTGCACCCAAGCCGCAGATAACGCCAACAGCGATATCAGACAGATAGGAGTGATGACGAAAAGGCTCGCGTGCGTGCACGTTCGACAGGTGGATCTCGATGAACGGGATTTGAACTGCCAACAGTGCGTCGCGGAGTGCTACGCTGGTATGCGTAAATGCCGCAGGGTTGATCAGAATGAAGTCAGTGTTGCCTCGGGCAGCATGAATGCGATCGATAAGCTCAAATTCGGCATTAGACTGCAAATGACTGAGCGAAACGTTCAGCGCATCGGCGGCCTGTTCTAAATGGCTAACAATTTCTGGCAACGTGGTGCTGCCGTATTTGTCTGGCTCACGCGTTCCTAACAAATTTAGGTTAGGTCCGTTTAAAAGCAAAATGTTGAACTTATCTGCCATTGTGCTGCTATCTCCGGCAATCAGACGATCATCGTCAAAATAACCCTATGTCACCGACTTGTCACCTTTTCTGTGTCAATTTGTGGCACAGATCTGCGTATAAGGTCGGGCATTATAATGATTTCGTGGCAATTAGCAGCTAAATACTGGTCGAATCAGCGAAGATATTCAACTACCAACTTCGCTAGATAGAAACACGTTGAATGAATTTGGATAGAAAAATACTAATAAGTTCCAACCGTTACCGCCAC
Organism: Obesumbacterium proteus; assembly: GCF_001586165.1. NCBI lineage: Bacteria > Pseudomonadati > Pseudomonadota > Gammaproteobacteria > Enterobacterales > Hafniaceae > Obesumbacterium > Obesumbacterium proteus. The sequence continues at coordinate 1,185,366 of NZ_CP014608.1, forward strand.
CATTGGCGAATTTTCTGATAACGGAATGCTAACAATATAATCGCGCCAATCGCATAAAAAACAGGCAATGGTGAGAGTGTTTTCACCGACCATAGGTAGTGAATCGGCGCTAGGATGGCCACAATATAGACAAAATTATGTAATTTCTGCCAGCCAGAACCCATTTTTCGCATTGCCCACTGGGTGGATGTCACCGTTAAAGCAAATAAAATCAGCCAACTGATGATACCTAAGGTGAGATAAGGTCGCTTGATCAACTCACTGCCCAGCAGGGTGAAGTCTAACCCAAGTTCCAGAATTGTATAGCTGGCTAAGTGAATTGATGCCCAAACAAAACACCAAACCCCGAGCAAACGGCGGCAGCGAATCAGCAACGGTTGTTTTCCGTAGCGAGCCAGTGGGCTAATGAGAAGGGTGGCCAGCAGCAGTTTCAGCGCCATTCTGCCGGTGAAATGCTGAATATCTTTAGCGGGATCGGCGCTAAGTAGTCCCTGTGTAGTCGCGAATACTAACCACAGCAGCGGCAGACTCGCCGCGAGCCAGATCAGCACTTTGACTATCTTTATCTGTTTGAGCGTGAGTCTTTTCATGTTTGGCTGTTGACCTCGTACTCTAGACTTCTGATGGATGCTCTTGAGCACATCGGGTTAGATGGCTAGAAAAATTTCCTAAGATCCATGCCTTGATAGAGCGATGCGACCTGTTCGGCATAACCATTAAAAAGCAGCGTTGGCTGACGTTTGACGTCCAAAATGCCGCCAGAGCCAATAAAACGTTCGCTGGCCTGCGACCAGCGCGGGTGATCGACATGTGGATTCACGTTGGCGTAGAAACCATATTCGTCTGGGGCGCTGGCATTCCAGGTTGTCGGTGGCTCATCGTGAGTTAAACGGATACTGACAATCGACTTAATCCCTTTGAAGCCATATTTCCACGGCACCGTGAGGCGCAAAGGAGCACCGTTTTGCGGCGGCAGCGCTTTGCCATAGACGCCTGTGGTGATCATAGTGAGTGGATGCATGGCCTCGTCTAAGCGCAGACCTTCAATGTAGGGATATTTCAGCCCGCCGCCGATAAAGCGATCTTTTTGCCCCGGCATGTTGTCAGGGTCATAAATGGTTTGAAACGCCACGTAGCGAGCTTTGCTGGTGGGTTCCGCCATTTTTAGCAGTTTTCCCAGCTCAAACCCTACCCACGGCACCACCATCGACCAAGCCTCAACGCAGCGCATGCGATAAATACGTTCTTCCAAGGCAAAGTGTTTATAGATGTCGTCCATATCGAGCGTGAGCGGTTTGGCGACTTCGCCGTCAATGCGAATTTTCCACCCTTCGGTTTTTAATGTTCCGGCATTGGCGGCAGGATCGGCTTTATCCAAGCCGAACTCATAATAGTTGTTATAGCCCGTCACCTTATCTTCCGGCGTGAGTGCGAGCTTTGCTTGATATTCTGCGGGTTTGGTAAATTCTAACGGTTTGCCTGCTGGAGCGGCGGGGCGATCGTGCCCTTTAAACCAAGAAAGAAGATCGGCCTGAGCCGCATGGGGAAGCGCTAAAGATGCCGCGGTAATGCCTAACGCCTTGAGTACGCTGCGGCGTTGCTGAAACACGCTCTCCGGCGTGACATCTGATTCAGTGAATCTTGGAAATTTAGCCATGATCGATGCCTCGTGTTTTTCTTAATTATCGTCGCTGTTGAAAAACATGATGGCAGGAATTGCGCGTAATGGAGGAGTATCACGAAATTGTTATAAACTCGTCATACTTAGCCTGAAGGTTCCCCCTCCTTCGCAGGAGAGGGAAGTTTTAGCGCGAACGAGCAAGACGCTGCTTAGCGAACTTTCACTAAGGTGCGACCTGTTACTTTGTTATCGATTAAGGCCGCTGCGGTTTCTGCGGCTTTTTCCAGTGCAACTTCTGTTGATGCGTTTTCATAGAAGCTTTCTGGCAGTAAATCAGCTAAACGCTCCCATGCTTGGGTGCGGCGCTCATGCGGTGTCATAACGGAATCAACGCCTTGCAAGCGTACATTGCGTAAAATAAACGGCATCACGGTTGTAGGCAACTGATAGCCACCGGCTAACCCACAGGCGGCAACCGTGCTGTTGTAGTCCATCTGAGCCAAGACTTTCGCCAGCACTTTATCGCCAACGGTATCAATCGCGCCTGCCCAAATTTGCTTCTCTAATGGTCGGCTGTCGGCGGTGAACTCACTGCGTGGCAGAACACGTTCTGCTCCCAGTGATTTTAAATACGCTTCATTACTGTCACGGCCGCTCACGGCAACAACGTGATAGCCCAAGCGAGTCAGCAACGCAATGGCGGTGCTTCCCACGCCGCCGCTGGCACCTGTAACCAGAATTTCACCGCTTTCTGGCGTCACGCCGCCATCTTCGAGAGCCATAACGCACAGCATGGCGGTAAAGCCCGCGGTGCCAATAATCATGGCCTTACGCGCATCCAGCCCCTGAGGTAATGCCACGAGCCACTCACTGCTAACACGAGCCTGCTCAGATAAACCGCCCCAATGATTTTCTCCCACGCCCCAGCCGGTGAGGATCACGGATTGACCAATATGGAAACGCGGATCCTCGCTGTGATGGACGGTACCCGCAAAATCAATGCCGGGAACCATTGGGAAATTACGGATAATTTTACCTTTACCCGTGATCGCCAACGCGTCTTTGTAGTTAAGGCTGGACCACTGGACATCAACGAGAACATCTCCTGCGGGGAGATCGTCAGTTTTCAGAGTCTGAATATTGGCAATGGTTTTGCCATCAATTTGTTCAAGCACTAAAGCTTTCATTCGGGAGCCCTCGTTGAGGTCATTAAATTGCCAAAAGATCGAGAAAATACCGCGAGACGCCTCATTCATTGACAAAAATCGTCTCGGATTAATTAGGAATTCGCTATGCTAATAGATTAATCAGTGTGTGAATAATTTCAAAAGTTGTCTTTGATATAGAGCAATGAAGCTCTTAGGATGTCGGTGTGCGCAATGGAAAGGCGCTTGGGAGCCAAATTTACGGCTAAGTTACATTATATAGGTGGGTACTGACAGGGATGCGTATCACAACCAAGTTGTTTGCGTTTATTACGGTCTTAGTGGCATTGGCGATGTTGCTGATGTTGCTGGGAAGTACATACAGTTTTTTCAATCAAAGCCATCATCGGGCTGAAAACCAGCTTAATGCCCTCGCTACGACTATCGATCAACTGCTGTTGACCGAGCAGCGCAGCAATATCAAAAAATGGCTGCCGGTGGTTATGCGCTCATCTGGCGTAAATGAAATCATCGTCCACAATAATTCTCATCAGGTTTATCAGCTTAAATTACCGACCAGCTACAACGCGTGGGATACGCTAACCAACCAGCGTTATGTTGACGCGCCTTTAATGCATCATCCAGGCTATAGCCTAAAAATGGTGTATATCGATCCCACGGCGAGCTATACACGCTCGCTGGAAACCATGTTTCCCGTAACGGTTTCTATCGGTCTGATGATTTTGGTGCTGCTATTTAGCTATCGTTGGCTACGTGAACAAACGCTGGGACTCGAGAAGCTAGAGCGGCGGGCGCGTAAAATCTTGGGCGGTGAGCGAGAAAATGCGATTCGTGGCGACGTGCATGAGTTTCCACCTAACGCGAGCAGCGCTATCGATCGTTTGCTCTCTGATCTCGCGGATGCGCGCGAAGAGCGCGGGCGAGTCGATACCTTGATCCGTGCTTTTGCGGCGCAGGACTCCCGCACTGGCCTTAATAACCGCCTCTTTTTTGATAATCAACTGACGACGCAGTTAGAAGATGAAGGTGCGCACGGCGTAGTGATGGTGATCCGCGTACCGGACTGGGAATCGATGGCGGGTTTGCAAGGCAAACGCGAGCGTGAAGAGTACCGATATTCGCTGGTGAATATGCTGTCGACGTCGGTCATGCGTTATCCATCTGGGCTGTTAGCCCGCTATTTCCAAAATAATTTTGCCGTGTTGCTGCCTCATCGATCGTTAAAAGAAGCCGAAGGGTTTGCATCTCAGCTTATTAACTCGGTCAGCGCCATCCCTCCTGCCAACGGTATTGATAGTGAAGAAGTGCTGCATATCGGCATTAGTCTTTATCATTATGGGCAAAGTACCGAACAGGTGATGGATCAGGCTGAGCAGGCAGCGCGCAACGCGGTGCTGCAAGGGAGTAACGGCTGGTTTATTGACAGTAACCCCGTGCCGGAAGTGGTGCGCGGCAGTGTGAAGTGGCGCACATTGTTAGAACAAACGCTTGCTCGAGGTGGCCCAACGCTATTGCAAAAAGAAGCCGTCAGCGTGAGTGGCGAAGTGCATCATCACGATATTCTTCCTTATATTTACGACGGTGGTCAGGCATTACCAAGCGCTGAATATTATCCGCTGGTTCAACAGCTTGGCATGGCTGAAAGCTATGACAGACAGATGTTGCTTCAGATTATTCCTTTATTACGTCATTTTTCTGCTGAGAAACTGGCCTTTCCGGTTAGTATTGACTCATTATTGCAGCGCAGTTTTCAACGGTGGCTGCGTGACACGCTGCTTCAAAGTGAAAAATCGCTTCGCCAGCGTATTTTCTTTGAACTGACTGAAGCGGATGTGAGCCAGCATATTGACCGTTTGCGGCCTGTCGTGCGCTTGCTGCAAGGTTTGGGTTGCCACATTGTTATTTCTCAGGCGGGACTCAAAGTGGTTAGCACTTCTTATATCAAGCAATTACAGGTGACGTTGGTAAAACTTCATCCTGGCTTGGTTCGTAATATCCATAAGCGCGTAGAAAATCAGCTGTTTGTTCAGAGCTTGACGGGCGCGTGTGAAGGCACGTCGGCGCAGGTTTTTGCCGCGGGAGTGCGAACTAAAGAAGAATGGCAGGTACTAAAAGACAAAGGGATCGCCGGTGGCCAAGGAGATTTTTTTGCAAAACCAAGGCCTGTTAGTCGTGTGTAAAAAAAATATTCACATCGGCAATAAATTGGCCTTTTTGTCGCGTGAAATCCACGTAGAATAGCGCGCGACCAAGTCATTCATAGTTGGTAGGTGCTAACGTTAGTGACCACCTGCCGATTGATACAAAAGACCGTCCGCAGTATTCGACGCATTAATGCATCGAAACTGTTCAGCAATAGGTTGTCTATTGGTCAAATATTGTCTGTCGGTCAGTTTTAAAGCTCATGTGTGCTGTGTTTTACCGTTCAACGAATTACCGGCGTGGTGTTTCTGTGGCCGCTGAAGGTGAGATTGTGCTGTTATTTCTCTGACCTGTAGGCCTAATTCATTGAATCTCAAACATGGTGTAAATTTTCACCGAAGTAGGACGTTTTTGCGCCTTGTCGCTGCTTCGCGTGGTTGGTAAAGTAGGCGGATTTTATTTTTCGCCCCCAGCTTTCAGGATTATCCTTCAGTTATGTTTAAGAAATTTCGTGGCATGTTTTCAAATGACTTGTCCATCGACTTGGGTACAGCCAATACCCTGATTTATGTGAAAGGACAAGGCATTGTATTGAACGAACCGTCCGTAGTGGCGATTCGTCAGGACCGCGCAGGCTCCCCGAAAAGCGTTGCTGCGGTAGGGCATGAAGCTAAGCAAATGCTGGGCCGTACCCCAGGTAATATTGCCGCGATTCGTCCAATGAAAGACGGCGTAATTGCCGATTTCTTCGTGACTGAAAAAATGCTTCAGCACTTTATCAAACAGGTGCACAGCAACAGCTTTATGCGTCCAAGCCCGCGTGTCTTGGTATGTGTGCCAGTGGGTGCAACGCAGGTTGAACGTCGTGCAATCCGTGAATCTGCGCAGGGTGCAGGTGCACGTGAAGTCTTCTTGATTGAAGAACCAATGGCAGCGGCCATTGGCGCAGGCTTGCCTGTTTCTGAAGCGACCGGCTCAATGGTGGTGGATATCGGTGGTGGTACGACTGAAGTGGCCGTTATCTCCCTGAATGGCGTGGTTTACTCTTCTTCTGTTCGTATCGGTGGTGACCGCTTCGATGAAGCTATCATTAATTATGTGCGTCGTAACTATGGCTCACTGATTGGTGAAGCAACCGCCGAACGCATCAAACACGGTATCGGTTCTGCTTACCCAGGTGATGAAGTTCACGAAATCGAAGTTCGTGGCCGTAACTTGGCTGAAGGTGTTCCTCGTGGCTTCACGCTGAATTCCAACGAAATTCTGGAAGCTCTGCAAGAGCCTCTGACCGGTATCGTAAGCGCGGTGATGGTTGCTCTGGAACAGTGTCCACCAGAGTTGGCTTCTGACATTTCTGAACGCGGTATGGTTCTGACCGGCGGCGGCGCACTGCTGCGCAACTTAGACCGTCTGCTGATGGAAGAAACCGGTATTCCAGTTGTTGTTGCCGAAGACCCGCTGACCTGTGTGGCGCGTGGTGGTGGTAAAGCGTTGGAAATGATCGATATGCATGGCGGTGATTTGTTCAGCGAAGAATAATCGGCCTGTAGGTAGGAGCTTGGCTCCTGCTTGCCGGTGATGCCACGTGTTTGCCACCGGATTGGGAATTCCCAAGCCGGTGGTTGTGCATCGTGGAATCGCTAAAACCGCTCGGGAAACGCTTGCCTGTTTCCCTGCTGTCGAGGATAACGCAATTTTATGAAGCCGATATTTAGCAGAGGCCCTTCTCTGCAACTCCGACTCTTTCTGGCGGTGGTTGTTGCTATTGGATTAGTGATTGCAGATAGCCGTTTTGGCACTTTTCTGCAGATTCGTAGCTATCTTGATACCGCCGTTAGTCCTTTTTATTATCTGTCAAATGGACCTCGTCAGATCCTGGACAACGTCTCAAGCACGTTGGCCACTCGCGAACAATTGGAATTGGAAAACAGGGCATTACGCCAAGAACTCCTATTAAAAAATAGCGATACCCTGTTACTCGGTCAGTTCAAACAAGAAAATGCCCGTCTGCGTGAGCTGCTGGGATCGCCGTTGCGTCAAGATGAGCACAAAATGGTGACGCAGGTTATTTCCACATTGCCCGATCCGTATAGCGATCAGGTGGTGATAGATAAAGGCAGCAACAGCGGCGTTTATTTTGGCCAGCCTATCATCAGTGATAAAGGCGTAGTGGGTCAGGTGGTTGCCGTTGGCAAAATGTCGAGCCGAGTGCTGCTGATCTGTAATGCCTCACATGCTTTACCTATTCAGGTATTACGCAATGACATTCGCGTGTTAGCTGCGGGTAACGGTTGTACTGACGATCTCCAACTTGAGCACCTTCCTGCCAATACCGATATTCGCGTCGGCGATGTTTTAGTGACATCCGGCTTGGGTGGACGCTTCCCCGAAGGCTATCCGGTTGCTGTGGTTTCTTCGGTTAAAGTGGATAACCAACGTGCTTACACCGTGATCAAAGCGCGTCCAACCGCAGGGCTACAGCGCTTGCGCTATCTGCTGCTGCTGTGGGGGGCCGATCGTAATGGCACCATGCCGTTGCCGCCAGATGAAGTGCATCGCGTTGCCAATGAGCGTTTAATGCAGATGATGCCGCAGGTGTTACCGACGCCGTCAGAAATGGGGCCTCAACAACCTGCGCCAGCCGCCGGTATTACGCCACCGGGAACAACGACGGTTGCGCCCGCAGCGCCTGCTAATAACGCGACCAGTCCCGCGAATCCGGTCGTTTCACCGTCAGCCACAACGCTTCCTGCTCGTGCGCAAGGAGGCCGTTAATGTCGGGATATCGTAGCCAAGGACGGTGGATTATTTGGCTGTTCTTTCTGCTGGCTTTCGTATTGCAGGTTATGCCGTGGCCGGACGAACTGATGATGTTCCGGCCTAATTGGTTAGCTTTATTTCTGATTTACTGGGTGATGGCGTTACCGCATCGGGTTAACGTTGGCACTGGTTTTGTTCTGGGCCTGATCTGGGATCTTATTTTAGGTTCAACGCTTGGCGTTCGCGCGTTAGCGTTTAGCCTGTTGGCGTATCTGGTCGCATTCAAATTCCAACTATTCCGCAATATGGCACTCTGGCAGCAGGCTCTGATGGTGGTATTACTCACGGCTGCTATGGACGTTGTTGTTTTCTGGGGCGAATTTGTTGTGGCAAATGCCTCTTTCCGTCCAGAGGTATTCTGGAGTAGTGTGGTTAACGGTGTGCTGTGGCCGTGGCTATTCTTGCTGATGCGTAAAGTTCGCCGTCGTTTTGCGGTGCAATAATTTACCTTAGGGTAAAGCTCATTCATTTATAACGATATATAACGAGAATTTTCAATGGACTCTATCTATCTGGGATCTGGATCGCCGCGCCGTCGTGAATTATTAGCGTTAATGGATATTCCATTTGAGCGCCTGATTATCGATGTGGAAGAACAGCGCCAGCCAGAAGAAGCGCCATTGGAATACGTTTGCCGTTTGGCACAAGATAAAGCGCGTGCGGGTGTTGCCGCTGCGCCAGAAGATAAACCGGTGCTGGGTGCCGACACGATCGTGGTGTTAGAGGGTTCCGTTCTAGAAAAACCTAAAAATGAGGCTCATGCAGCACAGATGCTACGCCAGCTATCAGGGCAAACTCATCAGGTGATTACCGCGGTTTCATTGGCAGATAGGCAGCATCAGTTATATTGTCATGTGGTAACCGACGTGACATTTCGATCTCTCAGCGAACAAGATATTCACGACTATATCGCTAGCGGCGAACCCATGGATAAAGCGGGTGCATACGGAATACAAGGAAAAGGTGGCTGCTTCGTAAGATCTATTACCGGTAGTTATCATGCCGTAATGGGACTACCGTTAGTAGAAACACAAGAGCTACTTAAACAGTTTATGGCGTTACGGGACGTGAGGAGAGACCATGACAGCTGAATTGCTAGTTAACGTTACACCTTCAGAAACACGGGTCGCCTACATTGACGGGGGGATCCTGCAAGAAATCCATATTGAGCGCGAATCTAAGCGTGGCATTGTGGGCAATATTTACAAAGGGCGCGTCAGCCGTGTACTACCCGGCATGCAGGCGGCTTTTGTCGACATTGGGTTAGATAAAGCGGCATTTTTACATGCCTCGGACATCATGCCGCACACCGAATGTGTGGCGGGTGATGAGCAAAAAAACTTCCATGTACGTGATATCGCTGAGCTGGTTCGTCAGGGACAAGACCTGATGGTTCAGGTTGTCAAAGATCCCCTCGGTACGAAAGGCGCACGCCTAACCACGGATATCACGTTGCCTTCTCGTTATCTGGTCTTTATGCCGGGAGCGAGCCACGTGGGCGTCTCTCAACGTATTGAAGGCGAAGCCGAACGTAATCGTCTGAAGTCTATCGTTTCTGAATACTGTGATGAGCAGGGCGGATTTATTATCCGCACGGCGGCGGAAGGTATTGATGACGAAGAATTGGCACAAGATGCCGCATTTTTAAAACGTTTGTGGACCAAAGTAATGGAACGCAAGCGTCGTAATAAAACCAAATGTAAGCTGTATGGCGAATTAGCCTTAGCGCACCGCGTATTGCGTGATTTTGCGGGCGCCGCGTTAGATCGCATCCGCGTTGATTCGCGCCTGAATTTTGATTCATTGACCGAATTCACCCGTGAGTACATTCCGGAGATGACGTCTAAGCTTGAGTTATATACTGGCAAGCAGCCCATTTTCGATCTCTATGACGTTGAGAACGAGATCCAGCGGTCGCTCGATCGTCGCGTTGAGCTAAAATCGGGTGGCTATCTGATCATCGATCAAACGGAAGCCATGACGACGGTGGATATTAATACCGGCGCGTTTGTGGGCCATCGCAATCTGGATGAAACCATTTTCAACACCAACGTTGAGGCCACTCAGGCGATTGCTCGTCAGCTACGACTGCGCAATTTAGGCGGGATTATCATCATTGATTTCATCGATATGAGCAGTGAAGATCACCGCCGCCGCGTGCTGCATTCGTTAGAACAGGCGCTTAGCAAAGATCGTGCGAAAACCAGCATAAACGGTTTTTCCCAGCTAGGATTAGTGGAAATGACGCGCAAAAGAACGCGCGAAAGCATTGAACATGTGCTGTGTAGCGATTGTCCAACCTGTCGCGGACGTGGAACGGTGAAAACCGTTGAAACCGTATGCTACGAGATTTTGCGTGAGATCGTCCGCGTACACCATGCTTATGACAGCGATCGGTTCTTGGTTTATGCGTCACCTGCCGTTGGCGAAGCGCTGAAAAGCGAAGAATCTCATTCTTTGGCTGAGGTGGAGATTTTTGTGGGTAAACAGGTCAAAGTACAGATTGAGCCGCTTTACAACCAAGAGCAATTCGACGTGGTTATGATGTGATTTGAACGCTCAGCTTACGATTATGATTTCAAGGAGAAGAGCGTGAGGCGACTGTCTGGATACTTACTAGCGACACTGGTGGCATTGATTGTTCTGGTGGCGTTGATAGTGAGTGGCCTGCGCTTGGCTCTGCCTCACCTTGAAACATTTCGCCCGCAGATCGTTGAAAAGATTGAACAGTATTCTGGTGTGCCGGTAAAAATCGGCGCGCTGAATGCAAACTGGCAGTCATTTGGCCCCACGCTGGAAGTGCGCAATATTTCTGTGGCGCAGCCAAAAGGTAATATCAGTATTCAGCGGGTAACCGTTGCGCTGGATGTTTGGCAATCTCTGCTGCATTGGCGCTGGCAGTTCCGCGATCTCACTTTTTACCACCTACAGGCCGATAGCAATGAGCCTTTAAGCGGTTCTTCGTCCGATTCCAAGGGCATCGAAAGTGACGGTATTACGGACATCTTCCTTTACCAGTTTGACCACTTTATTCTGCGCGACAGCAAGATCACCTTTCCAAGCCCGTCGGGCCCGCGTATCCAGCTTGAAATCCCTAATCTGACTTGGCTAAACACCGCGACGCGCCATCGCGCTGAAGGTCAGGTCATGTTCTCCACGCCGGAAGGTCAGCACGGCAATATGCAGGTCAGAATGGATCTGCATGACAAAAACGGCTTGCTCAGTGATGGCACCGTTTATTTGCAGGCCGATGAAATAGAGATGAAGCCGTGGCTGAGTCGCTGGGTAAACCGCAATACTGGTTTGCATAGCGCGCGATTCAGCTTAGCGTCTTGGCTAACCGTGACCGATGGCGAAATCCAAGGTGGGCATCTGCTGTTAAAGCAGGGGGAGGCCAACTGGAGCACGGCAGATAAGCAACATGAACTGACGGTGGATAATCTTACGCTACAGGTTGGGCGCATTGCCGGCGGTTGGACGTTTGATATTCCTCAGCTTAATTTGAGCACCGATGGCGTTGCATGGCCGAAAGGCTCGTTGAGCGCCATGTATCGTCCCGAAAATACCCATTTTATCGGCCCCGATCAGCCTGAAGAACTGCGTCTGCGAGCGACAGATTTACAGTTAGAACGCATTGGACCGATTTTACCTACGCTAGCGTTTCTTACGCCTGACGCCATTGGGCGCTGGGACGATATTCGCCCTAAGGGCCATGTTGCCTACGCGGGTGTCGATATTCCCCTGCAACAACCTGAACGAGCGCGATTTGTTGGGGCATGGCAAGACGTCAGCTGGCAGCCGTGGAAATTGCTGCCAGGCGTCAATCATTTCAACGGTAGCGTATCCGGCAGTGCGATGAACGCGGGCCTGCAATTCTCGTTGAAAGACAGCTTATTGCCGTATGGCGATATGTTCCGAGCGCCGCTCGAAGTGAGTCACGCCAGCGGCGTCGCCACGTTTATCAACAATGACAAAGGCTGGTCGCTGTCGGGTGATAATCTTGACGTACAGGCGAAGTCTTTGTGGGCGACCGGTGAGTTTAATTATCAGCATCCTAAAGAAGGTCAGCCATGGCTGAGTATCTTGTCAGGGATCCGTCTGTATGACGCGGCACAGGCATGGCGCTATTTCCCTGAGCCCTTGATGGGAACGCACTTGGTTGACTATCTCACCGGCGCATTGGAAGGCGGGAAGGTGGACAATGCCACGCTGGTTTACGCAGGGAACCCGCATTATTTCCCTTATCAGCATAATGAAGGTCAATTCCAAGTCTTTGTTCCTCTACGTGATGCGACTTTCCGTTTCCAGCCCAACTGGGAGCCGCTGAACAATCTCGCTATTGATTTGAATTTCCTCAACGATGGTCTGTGGATGAATGCGCCGCACGCTAAACTTGGCGACGTTGACGGCACAGATATCACCGCCGTAATCCCTGTTTACCAGAAAGAAAAGCTGCTGGTTGACGCAAAGGTGGCTGGTTCTGGCAAGGCCGTTCATGAATACTTTAAAACATCGCCATTAGCCGATTCTGTGGGCGCGGCCTTGGATGAATTGGAAGTGAGCGGTGATGTCAGTGGGCGCTTACATCTTGATATCCCGCTGGATGGCAAAGAAACCCGTGCTACCGGTGACGTTGCTTTTAAGAATAACTCCTTGCTGATCAAGCCGCTGGATAGTACTTTTACTCAGCTCAATGGTTCACTGCACTTCGATAATGGCAACTTAACCAGTAGCCCAATGAACGCCGCTTGGTTCGGTCAACCGGTCAACTTTACTTTCTCAACGGCGGAAGGTGCACAGGACTTTGGCGTAGATGTTGCGCTGAATGCCGATTGGCTGCCCGCGAAGCTGCCGTGGATGCCGTCCGCATTAGCGAAAGACGTTGCCGGTTCTGCGCCTTGGAATACCAAAGTGGCGATTAAGCTGCCGCATAAAGGCCGTCCATCGTATGACGTTCAGGTTAATGCCGATCTGAAAAATGTAAGCAGTCACTTACCATCACCACTAGATAAAACACATGGTCAGGCACTGCCGTTGGTTGTGAATGCCAAAGGCGATTTGAATGGTTTCATGCTGACAGGGAATCTGGGACCGAAAAACCACTTTAATAGCCAATTCATTTTGCAGAAACACGGTGTGAAACTGGCTCGTGCCGCATGGAGCGACAATAGTCGTAAAATACCTGCGTTGCCTGAAAGTGAGTCGTTAACGTTGAATCTGCCTGCTCTCGATGGTGAAGAGTGGCTCGCGGCGCTGGCTCCGGCACTGGGTGAGAAGGCGGGAACCACAGGTTCAAGTTTCAGCTATCCGCAGCAGGTTAACCTAACCACGCCACAGTTAATTTTGGCGGGGCAAACCTGGCATCAGCTAGCTGTTTCGGCTTCAAAGCTGGCTAATGGCACGCATATCAGCGCAAAAGGGCGTGAAGTTAACGGCGAAGCTGATTTAGATAATAACAATGTGTTACGCGCCAACGTGGCCTACCTATATTACAACCCGCAGTGGAGCACTACGCCTCCAAGTGCTGCGCCTTCAGCAAACAGCGATACGCCAGCAACGCCACCGGCCGTTGAGCGCGTCTCCTTTAGTCAGTGGCCAAGCATGATCCTGCGTTGCCAAGACTGCTGGATGATGGGACAGCGTCTACGTCAGGTAAATGCCGATTTAACGCCGAACGGCGATCAACTGATGTTGAAAAATGGCCTAATTGATACCGGAAATACCAAAGTCACGCTGAGCGGCATGTGGAATCAGAGCACCAGCAAAGATCATACTTGGCTGAAAGTGCAGGTTAAAGGCGCTAACATTACCACCAGTAGTGACTATTTTGGCTTTAGCTCGCCGCTGAAAAACTCACCGTTTGATGTTCATCTTGATTTGAATTGGATAGGCGAACCGTGGCGCCCGCAGGTGAACTCGCTTAATGGCACGCTAAGCAGTAAGCTGGGTAAAGGTGAAATTGATAATGCGGGCGGCGGCCGTGCTGGGCAACTGTTGCGATTGGTGAGCTTCGACGCCTTGCTACGCAAGCTAAAACTCGATTTTAGCGATACTTTCGGGCAGGGCTTCTACTATGACAGCATTCGCGGCAATGGTAAGTTTAAGGATGGTATTCTATCCACCAATGATTTACTGGTCGATGGCTTAGCCGCAGATATAGCGATGGACGGTAACGTGAATCTTGTGACTCGCCGTATCGACATGCAGGCGGTCATTGCGCCAGAGATTTCGGCTACCGTCGGCGTTGCAACGGCATTTGTCATCAACCCTGTCGTTGGAGCCGCCGTGTTTGCTGCATCAAGAGTATTGGCGCCGTTGTGGAATAAAATATCGCTGATACGCTACAACATTACAGGCAGTTTGGATCACCCAACCATTAACGAAGTTTTACGCCAGCCAAAGGAGAAATAGCACGATGAGGAATGCAAATATTGCTTTATTGCAACTGTGCAGCGGAGATAATACCCGTTCGAACCTGGCGCAAATAGAACAGCAAATCAAGCAGTTGAATAACAACATCAAGCTGGTGATGACGCCAGAAAATGCACTGTTGTTTGCTGATTCGAAAGCCTATCACGAGCAGGCCGAGCAAGAAGGCAAAGGCCCGTTGCAAGATGCCATCCGCGATATGGCGCGCCGTTACGGGGTGTGGATCCTGATTGGCTCAATGCCGTTAATTAGCCGTGAAGACAGTAAGCAAATCACCGCCAGCAGCCTGTTATTTGACGATCAAGGCGAGCTGAAGGCGCGTTACGATAAGCTGCACATGTTTGATGTTGATATTAAAGATACGCACGGACACTACCGTGAATCTGATACCTATCAGCACGGTGAACATTTGACCGTAGTCGATACCCCAGTGGGAAAATTGGGTATGACTATTTGCTACGATCTGCGTTTCCCCGGTTTATTCCAAGCGTTGCGTGATAAAGGGGCCGAAATTATTTCCGTGCCTGCGGCGTTTACCCGCGTAACTGGGGAATCTCATTGGGAAATCTTGCTGCGTGCTCGCGCAATTGAAACCCAGTGCTATATTTTGGCTCCGGCTCAGGTTGGTCGTCATGGCGCAACGCGCCGCACGTGGGGACATACCATGGCGGTGGATGGCTGGGGCAATGTTATTGAACAGAATGCCGATTTGGTCATGCCGATTAAAGTGAAGGTGAATACTCACTCACTTGAAAATATTCGCACCCAAATGCCGGTCGCGCAACACAACCGATTCCAGCCGAAGCTGGTTAATCCTTTGGATCAAGAAGAGTAAAACGCTATGAGTCTGACGTTCGTCAGTGAGCAGCTATTGGCTGCTAACAAACTGAGTCATCAAGATCTGTTTTCAGTATTGGGTACACTGGCTGAACGTCAGCTTGACTACGCCGATCTCTATTTTCAGTCCAGTTACCATGAATCTTGGGTGATTGAAGACCGTATCATTAAAGACGGTTCTTACAATATCGATCAGGGCGTTGGCGTGCGCGCTATTAGCGGTGAGAAGACCGGCTTCGCCTACGCTGACCAGATTACCCTTAATGCACTGAATCAAAGCGCACAGGCGGCTCGCAGCATCGTTCGTGAACAGGGCAATGGCAAAGTTCACACCTTGGGCAACGTGCCTTATAGCTTGCTGTATCCCGCCATTGATCCGCTGCAAAGCCTGCCGCGTGAAGAAAAAATTGCTCTGCTGCACCGCGTTGATAATGTCGCGCGTGCGGAAGATCCCCGCGTGCAGGAAGTGTCTGCCAGCATTACTGGGGTGTATGAATTAATTCTAGTGGCCGCAACCGATGGCACCTTGGCGGCAGATGTTCGCCCATTGGTTCGTCTTTCTGTCAGCGTGCTGGTAGAAGAGGATGGTCGCCGTGAGCGTGGTTCAAGCGGCGGCGGTGGTCGTTCTGGCTACGAATACTTCCTCGAGCTCGTCGATGGTGATGTGCGTGCTGATGCTTTTGCCAAAGAAGCGGTACGCATGGCGCTGGTAAATCTGTCTGCGGTAGCGGCTCCAGCTGGTTCAATGCCGGTTGTACTTGGTGCAGGCTGGCCGGGCGTGCTGTTGCATGAAGCGGTTGGTCATGGTTTAGAAGGTGATTTTAATCGTCGTGGTACGTCGGTGTTCAGTGGCCAGATGGGGCAACTGGTGGCTTCTGAACTGTGTACCGTTGTCGATGACGGCACGATTAGCGGACGTCGTGGCTCGCTGGCAATTGATGATGAAGGCGTTCCGGGTCAATACAACGTATTGATTGAAAACGGCATTCTGAAAGGCTTTATGCAGGATAAAATGAATGCTCGCCTGATGGGGCTTGCGCCAACCGGTAACGGTCGCCGTGAATCCTATGCGCATCTGCCAATGCCACGCATGACCAATACCTATATGTTGGCGGGCAAATCATCGCCACAGGATATTATTTCTAGCGTTGAATATGGCCTGTATGCGCCGAATTTTGCCGGTGGTCAGGTCGATATTACGTCGGGCAAATTTGTCTTCTCTACGTCAGAGGCTTATCTGATTGAGAATGGCAAAATCACCAAACCGGTGAAAGGCGCAACGTTGATTGGTTCAGGCATTGAAGCCATGCAGCAAATTTCTATGGTCGGTAACGATCTGGCGCTGGATAAAGGCGTTGGCGTATGCGGCAAAGAAGGGCAGAGCGTGCCGGTTGGCGTGGGTCAGCCAACGTTGAAGCTGGATTCAATGACGGTGGGGGGAACGGCGTAAGCTGTCGCCTTACATTTCGGTATTTCTATACTTGAACGGTGAAGGGTTTCGTCCGCCAGTCAGTTTCTGGTTTTTCTATGCTGTTACTTGGCGTAGGCGTCCGACGAAAGGTTGCTAGCGCGCAACCTCTCGACTCTCGCGCTTTTTACCGAGTTGTTTGACCGACCGGTCTCGGAGCGCACATCCTGTGCGCCCTCAACCTGTCACCAGCATCCCTGCTGGTGACTCTAATATGCATTCCATTCAACAAAGCAAAAACGTTGTCCGTATTTGCCTTTTAATTGTTTAGTTTTTGGTTGGACGAGCCAGCATGACATGGATGTCATGCTGGAGTTTGGGGCGCCCTGGACGGGCGATACCAAACCGGAGCGAAAATGGCATCTCGGATAGAAGCGCGTGAGTTGAGAGCCCCCGCGCAATGGGGCTCTCATCGGACGCCTTCTATTTAGTTTTCATAGAAATGCTTTTTAAACAGGCGGACGAAATATTACACGGAGTTTGCATAGTGAACCCCAAACGAAAAGTTAGCTCACTCCTCCTGCCGATAATCCTGATAAATCTCCCCAACCTTGGTGAAATATTCGCTGAGGTAGTTAATACAAACCTGCACCTTGAGCGGCAGCTTATCTTTTTGGGTATGTAAGGCGTAAACCGGTCTTGGGTCGGATTGATAGCGGCTGAAGAGAATTTCAACTTCACCGCGTTTTATCTCTTCGATGACCCACATCAGCGGCACGTAAGCAATGCCCACGCCTTCGCTAAGCCAGCGGATGAGCGTTTGCGAGTCATTGGTGACGAAGCGTCCCTGAGGCGAGAGGTGCAGCGTTTGCCCTTCTGGCGCAATCAGCTCAAATTCGCTGTCGGGGCGAACGCTGTAGGTCAACCAGCTAAAACTGGTGATGTCCGCGGGTTTCTCAGGCGTGCCGTGCTGCTGGAGATAGCTTTTCGCTGCGCAGACGACCATTGGCATGGAACCCAAGCGCTTGGAAAACAGGCTGGAGTCTTGTAATGCGCCCACCCGCACCACCAGATCGAGCCCATCAGCGATAAGGTCTGGAGCAGGTACGCCGGTAACTAAATCGATCGATAATCCAGGGTATTCACGCAGCATTCTGGCCGTCATCGGTGCCAATACATTTTGTGCCATGGTCGATGAACTACCGATACGTAAGGTGCCCGTTGGCGTATTGTTGAAGGCGTAAATCTGTTCGTGGACTTCCTGCGCCTCAAGCAACATTTTGCGGCAGCCCTGATAATAAATTTTCCCTGCCTCGGTTAAACCAATGCTGCGCGTGCTGCGGTTGAGCAGCTTAATATTGAGCTCATTTTCCAACTTGGAAATGGTTTGGCTTATGGACGAAACGCTCATCTCAAGCTGGCGTCCTGCGCTAGTAAAGGAGCCGCATTCAACTACTTTGGCAAATACGGCCATGCGCTTAAGTCGTTCCATTGTTCAATCTACCTTAATAGGGTCATGGGATTGCACAGGAGAAATTGCCATACAATCAGCCTTTGAGGTAACGATGATAGCTTAAAAAAACGACTGATTGTTTATTTTAAATAAAAAGTGATTTAGCTCACACATTCTATACATGGTGATTATTATTGCGCTAAGATATTGTCATTGACGATGCGGAAATAATCCTCTGTGTATCGAAACGACGAAATGTCCTTCTGCCATCAGATCCTGTAGTTCACATCCTCTGACAGACATCCTTTTTCTGAGTTAAACGCCATCAGCCAGTATTTCAGGGTGAGGGCGGTTAGTGGATCGCGTAAGGCAAAAGTTATCGCTCGTGGCGCTATGCAGCCAACGAAGAACGCCGCGTTGAGCTAGGCTAAATATTATTTGAGTGGAGAGAATTATGGGGCTGCTACCGGTAATGGTCGTTTTTGGCCTGTCCTTTCCACCGGTGTTTTTTGAACTGCTGGTGGCTTTGCTGCTGTTTTTACTGTTCCGGCGAGTATTACAACCGACGGGGATCTACGACTTTGTTTGGCATCCGGCGTTGTTTAATACCGCGTTGTACTGCTGTTTGTTCTACTTGATTACCTGCTTATTTGTCTGAGGTCACTGTGAATCAAATTATGATAAAAATGACCCGCATCGCTATCACCGTGATTATCGTGATAGTAGCGGCAATTGCCGTGTTTAAAGCATGGGCCTTTTATACCGAATCTCCCTGGACGCGTGATGCTAAATTCACCGCCGACGTTGTTGCCATTGCACCAGACGTCAGCGGTCTACTCTCGGACGTACCTATTCGCGATAACCAGCTGGTGAAGAAAGGGCAGATCCTGTTTGTTATCGATCAGCCGCGTTATCAAGAAGCGCTAAATCAGGCCGAAGCCGATGTGCGTTACTACCAAACACTGGTGGGCGAAAAAGCGAAAGAGGCTGGGCGTCGTGTACGTTTAGGCGTTCAGGCGATGTCTCAAGAAGAGATCGACCAGTCAAGCAACGTGCTGGCAACGGTGCGTCAGCAGTTGGCGAAAGCACAGTCAACGCGGGATCTGGCGAAGCTGGATCTAGAACGTACCGTGGTGCGTGCCCCAGCTGATGGCTGGATAACCAACCTGAACGTGCATCAGGGTGAGTTCATTAACCGTGGCGCTACGGCGGTTGCGTTGGTGAAAAAAGGCACCTTCTACATTCTGGCCTACATGGAAGAAACCAAACTCGACGGCATCCAGCGCGGCGATCGCGTGGAAATTACGCCGCTGGGCAGTAACCGTATTCTGTACGGGACCGTAGACAGCGTATCCGCTGGGGTAAACAACAAAAGCTCTACTGCGGATAGCAAAGGCTTGGCGACCGTTGACTCTAACCTTGAATGGGTTCGTTTGGCGCAGCGCGTTCCGGTGAAAATTTTGCTCGATAACAAAGAGCAAGAAACACCTTATCCGGCTGGGACAACCGCCACCGTGGTGGTGAGCAACCAACAAGACGTTGAGCGTAAATCGTCATCGCCGGTGGTGCAGCTGCTGCACCGTCTGCGCGAATTTGGCTAATCCCTCCTTACGACGTTTTCATTGATTTTCACTTGGGATTTGCATGCACGTTAACGTGCAAATCCCTATCACTTTTTAGCGCAGACAGAGGCAATGATGAATAATGGTGGCATGTTTTTGCGCTTACGTTTTGCCTGTAAGTTAGCATTTGCTATCGTGCTGGCGCTGTTTCTTGGCTTTCATTTGCAGCTTGAAACACCGCGCTGGTCGGTTTTAACCGCGGCTATTGTGGCCGCGGGCCCCGCGTTTGCAGCTGGTGGCGAACCTTTCTCTGGCGCGATCCGTCACCGTGGTTGGCTACGTATTATCGGGACATTTATCGGCTCGATTGGCGGTTTGCTGATCATGATGCTGTTTATCCGTGCGCCGCTGGTGATGATGCTCCTGTGCTGCGCATGGGCGGGCATATGTACCTGGATCTCTTCGCTGGTGCGCGTGGAGAACTCTTATGCCTTCGGTTTAGCGGGCTATACCGCGCTTATTATCGTGGTGACAACGGCAACGGAGCCCTTGTTGAGCCCGCTGTATGCGGTTGAGCGCTGTAGTGAAATCGTATTAGGTATCGTGTGTGCGGTACTGGCCGACATTATCTTTTCGCCACGCTCTATCAAAAGTGATATCGACCGCGTGGTGAGTTCGCTGATCGTCGATCAATTCCGGTTACTGCAAATGTGCGTTCGCCCTGACGAGCGAGACGTGCTGGATAAATCGTGGAACGATTTAGTGAAAGGCACCAATGCGCTTAACGGGATGCGCAGCAATCTGATGCTGGAATCCACCCGTTGGGTACGCGTAAACCGCCGTTTGAAGGCGTTGAACACCGTTTCTTTAACGCTTATCACGCAGGCCTGTGAAACCTTCTTTATCAGCTCAAATGCGCCAGAACGTATTCCTAGCGAAATGCAGGTTCTGATCCTTGAGCCGGTAGAAACTATCGGCGATGTTCACAAACGCATGAAACAGCTGCGTCAGCTGTTATCGATGCAGCCCACAGACTCGGTGCCGTTAACCATCAGCAGCTGGATTGGTGCCGCTACGCGCTACCTGCTATTGGCAAAAGGGGTGCATACCAACAGCAGTATCAGCTCGGTAGAAGAAAATATTCTTGAAGGCGAGTATGTAGTAAAACCCGCCTCCGCAGAGCGCCATCACGCCATGATCAACGGCTTGCGCACGTGGGCAGCAACGTCTATTGGTGCGCTGTTCTGGCTGTGGACTGGTTGGACATCCGGCAGTGGCTGTATGGTTATGATTGCCGTGGTGACCGCGCTGGCGATGCGCACGCCGAACCCACGCATGGCATCGATTGATTTCCTGTTAGGCACGATTATGGCGCTGCCGATCGGTGCGCTGTTTTATATGCTCATTCTTCCCGCTACGCAGCAAAGCATGTTGTTGCTGTGTATAAGTTTGGGACTGATGGCGTTTGTTATCGGTTTGGAAGTGCAAAAACGCCGTTTAGGATCGCTGGGGACCTTGGCTTTGACGATTAACATTATGGTGTTAAGCAACCCGATGACGTTTCCGGTTAGCAGCTTTTTGGACAACGCGATTGGCCAGATCATTGGCTGCTTTGTGGCGATGATCGTGCTGTTCTTGATCCGCGATCGTTCTAAAGCTCGGACGGGGCGCGCCTTACTCAACGGCTTTGTATACAGCGCGGTATCGGCGCTAACAACCAATCAGGCGCGTCGCAATGAAAACCATTTACCGGCGCTGTACCAGCAGCTCTTCCAGCTGTTGAGTCTGTTCCCGAATGACATTGCTAAATACCGTTTGGCGCTGACGTTAATCATCGCTCACCAGCGTTTACGCAATGCGCCGATTCCGGTCAACCAAGAGCTGTCTGATTTCCACAAACAGATACGTGCGACCGCCAATAAAGTGATTTCAGCCGGTGGCGATAGTAAGCGAAGAGGGTACTTTTTCCGCTTGTTAGACGAACTGAATCAGTATCAGGAACGCTTAGTTCACTATCAGGCACCGTACACCGTTACGATCCCGGTCAAACGGCTATCGACCATGTTGGAGAAATACCAGCATGCGCTAATTGATTAAATCCTAAGCATGCGGTGAATAGGGCTTAGGAATAGAAATCGTTTGCGTAGGATCATAAAAATCGTGATTTAGCGCTTGCAGCATCGCTGCGGGTGAGTATAATGCCCGACAATTTGCCGGGAGACTGCATGAAAAACGTTGTGGCTATCAGTGCTGTTTGGGTCGCTTGTCGACTAGACGCCCTGCCTGAACAAGGCGGCTGCCACCGTTTTTTTCTTCCGTTGCTAAAACGATCGTTAATCGCCCCTCAATGAGGGGCTTTTTTTTGCCCAGCGATCGGGTTGATTACATTTTAAATATCCAGTAGCCCCGGCCAGCGGGCGCGAAAAACAGGAGAACAAGAAATGGCTAATCCGTTGTATAACAAAGATATCATCTCCATAAACGATCTGAATCGTGAGGAACTGGAGCTGGTATTACGTACTGCTGCAAGCCTGAAGGCGAATCCGCAGCCAGAATTGTTGAAACACAAAGTGATTGCCAGCCTGTTCTTCGAGGCCTCAACGCGTACCCGTCTCTCTTTTGAAACCTCCATGCATCGCCTCGGTGCTTCGGTCGTCGGTTTCTCCGACAGCAGCAATACGTCGCTGGGTAAGA
The DNA here is from genome assembly GCF_001586165.1 of Obesumbacterium proteus. Taxonomy (NCBI): domain Bacteria; kingdom Pseudomonadati; phylum Pseudomonadota; class Gammaproteobacteria; order Enterobacterales; family Hafniaceae; genus Obesumbacterium; species Obesumbacterium proteus. The sequence goes on from NZ_CP014608.1 coordinate 1,207,498, forward strand.
AGGGCGAAACGCTGGCGGATACCATTTCGGTTATCAGCACCTACGTGGACGCCATTGTGATGCGCCATCCGCAGGAAGGTGCGGCGCGACTGGCGACTGAGTTTTGTGGCTCGATTCCGGTGGTAAACGCGGGCGATGGTTCGAACCAACATCCAACCCAAACGCTGCTCGACCTGTTTACGATTCAGGAAACGCAGGGACGTTTGAATAACATCAATATCGCGATGGTCGGTGACCTGAAATATGGCCGCACCGTGCACTCATTGACGCAGGCGTTGGCGAAGTTTGAAGGAAATCGCTTCTATTTCATCGCGCCAGATGCTTTGGCGATGCCCGCATATATCTTGAAGATGCTGGATGAAAAGGGCATTCAATACAGCCTGCATACCAGTATCGAAGAAGTGATGCCGGAGCTGGATATTCTGTACATGACCCGCGTACAGAAAGAGCGCTTGGACCCGTCTGAATACGTCAACGTGAAGTCTCAGTTTGTGCTGCGCGCCGCGTCTTTAGAAGGCGCTCGTGACAACATGAAAGTGCTGCATCCTCTGCCACGCATTGATGAAATCACCAACGACGTTGATAAAACGCCGTATGCCTATTATTTCCAGCAGGCAGGAAACGGCATCTTTGCCCGTCAGGCTTTGTTGGCTCTGGTTTTGAATGCTGAACTGAACTTTTAATCGAGGACGCTAAGATGACACACGATAATAAATTACAGGTAGAAGCGATTAAACGTGGCACGGTGATTGACCATATTCCGGCTCAGGTCGGTTTCAAACTCTTAACGTTGTTCAAACTCACCGAGACAGACCAGCGCATTACTATCGGCTTAAACCTGCCTTCGAATGCGCAGGGGCGTAAAGACCTGATTAAAATCGAAAACGTCTTCTTGACCGAAGAGCAGGTCAACCAACTCTCAATTTATGCGCCTAAAGCGACGGTAAACCGCATCGATAACTACGAAGTGGTTCTTAAGCTCACGCCAACGCTGCCAGAGCAGATTGACCACGTATTGGACTGCCCAAACAGCAACTGCATTAGCCGCAGCGAACCGGTGTCTTCCAGCTTTAAAGTTCGTGTGCGCCAAGATGAAGTGTTATTGAAGTGTAAGTACTGTGAAAAAGAGTTTGAACATCATGCCGTAATGCAGGGTATTTAGATTAAAGCTCAACACAAATTTCTAGATTTAACTCGGGTTTGCGAGGCGGCGGGTGGGTTTTAGCAGGCCGCTTCCCTATAATGGTGACGAATTTATTCTTAATGTTCATCATACATCCGAAATCCTATAGGAGCAGATATGTCACGCATCATCAGTACAGAGAACGCACCTGCCGCAATCGGTCCTTATGTTCAGGGCGTTGATCTGGGTAGCATGATCATCACTTCTGGTCAGATCCCTGTGAACCCGAAGAATGGTCAGGTTGCTGAAGACGTTTCCGCACAGGCGCGCCAGTCTCTGGAAAACGTGCAGGCTATCGTTGAAGCTGCTGGTCTGAAAGTTTCAGATATTGTGAAAACGACCGTTTTCGTTAAAGATCTGAATGACTTCGCGACCGTTAACGCGACCTACGAAGCGTTCTTCACTGAGCATAATGCACCGTTCCCAGCGCGTTCATGCGTTGAAGTTGCACGTCTGCCTAAAGACGTAAAAATTGAAATCGAAGCGATCGCAGTACGTCGCTAGTATCTCGATTATCAATGCTATACAGGCCAGCAAAAGCTGGCCTGTTTTGTTTTTCGCGTATCTGCAAATTAGTTTTAAGCGTCTTTCACTGATGACGTATTACCGAAGAAGAGTTCGGTAATCAGTTTATCGTCGATCGGCTCACCGCTCAGCGTGCGCACCAGCAATTCACTGCCGAGCAGTTGAAGTGAGAACACCATATCAGGCTGCACACGCTTAATTTTCTGTAAGTGCTTGCTGGCATTAACCACCGAAATAGTTTTGGTGTTGGCATTGGCGACCTCTTTCGCCGCCAGCACGATAAACGCATTTTCTGCATCATCATCACGCAGCGCCAGAATGAATTTTGCTTTCGCTGCACCCGCTTCGATCAGCACTTGAGCATTAGACGGATCGCCGATAATTATGTCCGTATCCGGTGGATATTCATGGGAAACATTGGGTGGCACGATGACGGTCAGTGCGTCTCCGCGCTGTTTAAGCCCGAGATAAACGCTCAATGCTAGCGGAGTGGCACCCGCGATAATAAAGTGATTTTTACGCATCACGTGAGAAATCCTGCCTTTCACCAATCGTTTTAAATTACCGCCAATCACTGGCCCAATAATGGCACTGATTGACGTCGCAAATACGGTAATCCCCATAACGATAACGGAGACGGTAAATAGCCGAGCGGTGGCCGTATGGGGAACAATGTCGCCAAAGCCTACCGTTGACATACTGACCACCGAGAAATAGAACGCCGTCGGCATATCTAAAATCGGCGGAACAAATTCGCCACCCAAATAGAGCGAACCAAAAACGGCATACAGTAGTAAAGACGCGAAGCTGACTAACGCAAATAGACCACCGGCAGCTAAGCTGGCATGGTCAAAGCGCCGCCAATAGGCGATGAGTAAAATCAGCAATATCACGGCGTACAGAAACAGGTTCAGCATTTCCTGAGGTGAAAGAAAGCTGAGTAGGCCAGTCACGAATAACAATAATAACGAGAATGCCCACGCCACGCGTGCGCGCAGCAGCAGCCCGAACGCCATCAGTATTAAGCCAAAACCAAGCACAAACTGCGGGATTTCAAGTAGGCCAGTAACAGAAAGCGTCTCTTTCCATGAGCTGAACGAACTGATGGCGTTTGGCACATAGTCAAACGCTCGCAGCATCACCGGACGCATGAAGAGATAGCCATACGCGGCTACCAACACGGCCAGACACCAGTGCGGTTTAAACAAAGATATGAATCTGTGGAATAGTTTTTTCACGGCAAAGGGACTGATTCAAATAAAAAAAGTGTAGCGCGAAACGCCAGTGATGAACAGTTTGAGTCTGGGCGCGTTGCTCGCCAGTTTAACTCTCCCCGGTGAAGGGGAGAGGGAAATAGGGTCTATTGACCTAATACTTTCTCGTATCAGAAGAACCCTTGTGGTTTTTCGCTATAGCTAACCAGCAGGCATTTCGTTTGCTGATAATGTTCCAACATCATTTTGTGGGTTTCACGCCCGATGCCAGACTGTTTATAGCCACCGAATGCGGCATGTGCCGGATAGGCGTGGTAGCAGTTTGTCCACACGCGGCCGGCCTGAATACCGCGTCCCATCTGATAAGCGACGGTGCCATTACGCGTCCATACGCCTGCGCCGAGGCCATAGTCGGTATCGTTAGCCAGCTCAAGCGCTTCCGCCTGATTTTTGAACGTTGTGACGGCCAGCACTGGGCCAAAAATCTCTTCTTGGAAAACGCGCATGCTGTTTTTGCCAAACAGAATAGTGGGCTCTAAATAATATCCGCTGCCTAGTCCGCCCTCTAGAAGCCGTTTGCCGCCGCCGGTCAGTACGCGAGCGCCCTCTTTTTTACCAATCTCGATGTATTTCAGTATGGTATCCATCTGACCTGCGGAAACCTGAGCGCCCATTTGTGTATTGCTATCGAGCGGGTTACCCGAGCGAATGGATTCCACACGCTTAATTGCACGTTCCATAAAGCGTTCGTAGATAGACTCCTGAACCAGCGCGCGGCTTGGGCAGGTGCAGACTTCGCCTTGGTTAAAGGCAAACATGGCAAACCCTTCCAGCGCTTTATCAAAGAAGGAGTCTTCTTTGTCCATCACGTCGGCGAAGAAAATATTGGGTGATTTTCCGCCCAGTTCAAGCGTAACGGGGATCACGTTTTTCGCCGCGTAGCCCATGATCTGCTGGCCAACTTCTGTGGAGCCGGTAAACGCCACTTTGGCAATGCGCGGTGAGGTTGCGAGGTATTCGCCAATTTCACCACCGGCACCGTTTACTACGTTGAGTACGCCTTCTGGCAACAAATCGCCGATCAGCTCCATCATGATCAGCACCGACATCGGCGTTAGCTTAGCGGGTTTTAGTACGATGCAGTTACCCGCCGCCAGCGCTGGCGCCATTTTCCAGCAGGCCATCAGCAGGGGGAAGTTCCACGGAATGATTTGCCCCACGACGCCAAGCGGCTCATGAAAATGATAGGCCACCGTTTCACTGTCAATTTCGCTGATACCCCCTTCCTGAGCGCGAATACAGGAAGCAAAGTAGCGGAAGTGATCGATGGCAAGAGGAACGTCGGCGTTTAGAGTTTCACGGATCGGTTTGCCGTTATCCCACGTTTCAGCGTGAGCCAGCAATTCTAGATTCTGCTCCATGCGGTCAGCGATCTTAAACAGTACGCTGGCGCGTTGTTGTACCGAGGTTTTCCCCCAAGCATCTTTGGCCGCGTGGGCGGCATCGAGCGCTAAATCCACGTCTTTTTTACTGGAGCTGGCCACTTCGCAAAGCGCTTGCCCGGTGACAGGGGTCAAGTTAGAGAAATATTCTCCTTCAACGGGTGGCACCCATTTTCCGCCGATAAAGTTGTCGTAACGTGCTTTGAGTTTGAGGGGGGAGTTGCCGCTGCCGGGAGTGAGAATATCAAGAGCGTGATTCGTCATTACTGTCTCCTTGATTCCATGGTGTCAGGTACAGTGAAACGTTTATACCCTTCATACTTCAAGCTGCTTGCAGTATGGCGGGTATATATAGCTCTATAAGCGTAGCGTGGCTGCACATATGAGGGACAAGGAGGGCGTATTTATTCGGAAGGGATCACAGTTTGGTGCGCAAATGCGCACCAAAAAGCCATGATAGATCGTTAATCGTCTTTGAACAGCGCGCTATCTCGCAGCAGGTGATCGTTTCCACGGCGGCGAGTGAAGCCACTGCGATCAAAAAACTCCAGAATTTGGATCGCTAGCTTGCGCCCCACGCCCAGACGATCGCGAAAATCTGCAGCGGAAGTGCTGCCCTGCGTGGCGTCCATGGCGCGGATCAGATCGGCAAACTGATGCATACGCTCGGTGCGATAGTAACGATCTTTGACCACGGCGGTGATGTAGCCAAGTAATGCCGCCTGACGCAGTAATTGGCGCATTTCATTTTCTTCGGCTTTCACTTCATTGGCCAGATCGCGAACCCACCACGGCGCATCCTGAATCAATGGCTGTGTACGTTCCCACAATGCTTGCTGGGCGTCGCTCATGCTTAAACCATGCTGTGGCAGATGCAGCCAGCCGCGGCTATTGGTGATTTGTTGGTTAGCCAGCAGCTGATTAATGAGGGCAAACACCAGCGACTCGGGTTCGACGGGCAGAGCCATACGGCGCAGGCGAGCACGGCCAACGCCCATCTGATCGTTATGCTGCTCGTGGAACAGCGCCAACGTGTCTAACAAGCGCTGTTGGAAACGTTCCGCTATCTCACGTGATAATGCGTAATCGCCCACGACCAGCAGATTATCGGCATGGAAAAGTTCGCTACAGCGTTCTGCCGTGAGCTGGCGTTCCCAGGCGAACTGAGGAATAGAAAGTGTGCCTTTAGGCAGACGCAAGGCTAATACTTCGGCATCACTTTGGGCATTGGCGAGCTGTTTGAGCCAATCTAAAAATGCAGGCAGACGCTTACCACGGCGCGGTGAGGTGGTTTGCAATACTCGGGCTGCACCCAGCGTGCTGCGGGCTGAAATATCACGCATGATCACCGTGTCATTTTCGACCAGCCACAGCGGGCTATCGAGCACCAACTCAGCCAGCTGAACGCCTTCCATCGGAGCCTGTTCATCCAATAACGAGATACGGCCCGTAATGTGGCTTGCGGCATGATGCAGATGTAACGGCTGCCAATGCTGGATGGGCGCGATGAGATCAAGCGCAACTAAAATACGCGTACTCGCTGTTTCCGAAGGGCGCTGTGCCAGCAGCCAATCGCCGCGGCTGATCTGCTCTTTGCTAACGTCGCCGCTGAGGTTTAGCGCAATACGCTGACCCGCATGGGCATGTTCAGAAGGTTGGTTCTGAGCATGGATGCCGCGCACGCGCACGGGTCTATCACAACCGGTTAGCCATAGGTTTTCACCTACTTCCACGCGGCCTGCGAGCGCCGTGCCGGTAACCACTAAACCCGCGCCTTTTACGCTAAAAGCGCGGTCGATGGCTAAACGAAAACGTTTATCGAGATGGTCTGGTGTTTCGGTTAAGGCAATAAGATGGGTACGCAGCTCATCGATTCCCTCACCTTGAGCGGCTGCCGTGGTAAAAATCGGTGTGTCAGACCATCCCATTTCACGCAGTACGTCAGTGACTTGCTGGTGGACTTCATCCACACGAGCGCTATCGGAGCGGTCGGCCTTGGTTAACGCCACGGTTAATGCCGGTTTGCCCGCTAATCGCAGCAGCGTTAGGTGTTCGCGCGTTTGCGCCATCACGCCGTCGTCGCAGGCCACGACTAACAGGGCGTGAGGAATACCGCCAATGCCTGCCAACATATTGGCGAGGAATTTTTCATGGCCGGGAACGTCGATAAAACCCAACACGTTGCCATCGTCTAATGGCAAATAGGCGTAGCCGAGATCGATGGTCATACCGCGGCGTTTTTCTTCCGGTAAGCGGTCGGCATCCACGCCCGTCAGCGCCTGTAACAGCGTGGTCTTACCGTGGTCAACGTGCCCAGCGGTAGCAATAATCATGGACGTAACTCCTGTAATAACGCGTGTAAAAGTCCTTCTTCATCTTCTAAACAGCGCAGATCGAGCCACAGTTTTCCTTCACTGATGCGACCAATGACTGGGCGGGATAGCGCGCGGCATTGCTGAGACAGCGCTTCGAGTTCGCCGCCCTTACCGCTGTGCGGCATCAGGGTAATAGCAATACTCGGCAGGCGATCAACCGGCAACGATCCGCTGCCGATTTGCGACTGGCAAGGCGTGATGCTCACGTTAAACTGCTTGGCGAAGCGCTGCTGTAATGGCGGTAATAGGCGTTCGGCGCTGGCACGGATTTCGGCTTCGGTGCGCGTCATATGACGCAGCGTCGGCAACGCCTGAGCGAGTTTCTCTGGCTGTTGATAGAGCTGGAGCGTGGCATCAAGCGCTGCCAGCGTCATTTTACCGCAGCGCAGTGCACGCTTAAGCGGGTGGCTTTGCAGCTGTTCAATCAGCTCACGTTTGCCCACGATAATGCCAGCCTGCGGCCCGCCTAATAATTTATCGCCGGAAAAACTGACCAAATCTACGCCGTCGGCAATGAGCTTTTGCGGCATTGGCTCGGCGGGAAGACCGTAGGCGGCCATGTCGATCAGCGAACCACTGCCCAAATCGGTAATAACGGGGACTCCCGTTTCACGGCCTAACGTCACCAGCTCGGCTTCATCTACGGCGGAGGTAAACCCTTGAATCGCATAGTTGCTGGTATGTACTTTCATCAGCAATGCGGTGTTTTCGTTGATGGCCTGACGATAGTCTTTAAGGTGAGTTCGGTTGGTGGTACCCACTTCTGTGAGTTCGCATCCGGCTTGCAACATGACGTCGGGGATACGGAATGCGCCGCCAATCTCAACCAGTTCGCCGCGAGAAACGATAACCTGCTTATGGCTCGCCAGCGCGGCCAGCATTAGCAGCACCGCAGCCGCATTGTTGTTAACGATACAGGCATCTTCCGCGCCGGTTAATTCGCACAGGCGGTCAGCAATAGCGCGATCGCGATGGCCACGGCCTGCGCCGTCGAGATCGTATTCCAGCGTGACGGAGTGACGCATTGCCATGACGCTGGCGTCGATAGCCTGCTCTGCTAACAGGGCGCGGCCGAGATTGGTATGCAATACGGTTCCCGTCAGATTAAAAACCTGCTGGAGTGCGTCTTTTTGGCTGAGCGAAAGCTGATGATCGACTGCGAGAGCCCAGTTTTCACACCATGCGGGAAGCTGTTGCTGAACGCGAATGCTGTCGCGCGCCTGCTGTTGCAGCCTACGTAAGGTTTGGGTGACGAGCTGTGCGCCATAGTTTTCCAACAAGGGTTGGAAAGTTTCGTCGCGTAACAGCGTATCGACGGAAGGGAGCTGGCTATAAAGAGTCTGGCTGTCTGCGGACATGGTGATCTCACGCCTTTATCATCGTAATAGTGAATATGATAAAGGCAGAGAGCCCAAGAATACAGCGAGTATCAGGTTACCGGTGGTTCTGTACGGGTAAAGCTCTCTCGTTGGAACAAACGTTCGGCCAGTTTAACCAGCTCAGGGCGCTCTAAACTCCAGTTTGGCGCGACCCGACGAAAGTTGAGATAGCCAAGACAGCATCCGGTGGCAATATCTGCTAGCGTCATCTGTGCTCCGTTGAGCCACTTACCTTCTTTTGCGTGTCGTTCTAAAGCGTCTAAGCCGCGATCGATTTTGCCACGCTGGCGCACAATCCAGTCGCTATTCTGCTTGTCAGCTGGGCGCATCATTTCCTGAACCAGTAGCACCGCGGCGTCACAGATGCCGTCAGAAAGCGCTTCTAGCTGGCGCACACGCAGCGCCTGTTGGCGATCTTCCGGTACGAATTTTGGCGTGGCGTCTAACAGATCGATATATTCGGCAACGATGGGTGAGTCATAAAAGATCTCACCGTCGGCGGTGACGAGCGCGGGAATTTTCCCTAGCGGGTTATATTGTGGAACATGGCTAGTGCTTTCCCACGGAATGTCGTTAACAAATTCAAATGTCAGCCTTTTTCCAACAACATAACAAAGATTTTGCGCACGTAGGGGCTGGTATAGCTGCCAATGAGTTTCATAGTCCCTGTCCTTATCCACTAACAACGAGTTTATAAAACGATGAGTTTATAAAAGGATACTGGGATGAGTATGGCAGAAACGCTACGCTAGGGAAGTGAGAACCGACCACGGAACAGTGGCCGGTGGCGTAAATAGTTTACTTCTTCTTGTAAATTTCGGCGGTGCCGCGGGCAATATCGCCCATGCCCTCTGTACCGACTGAAGTGATGCGATAAGCATCAGCATCTTTCTCTTCGGCTTTTTTCTCCAGCTTTTTCACGATGTCATCCATGGTGCCATCGCGCACTTCTGCGCTGACATCGCCAATTTTGGTGTATTTTTCCATATCGGAATGTTTGATTTCATCAGCTGCGTTAGAAAATGCAGAGAAAGAGAGCAGAGAGGCACCGGCAATAGCAAGTAGGTATTTGTTCATATCTTATCCTCGATTTTATTTGTGAGTTACCGGCTTTAAAAGTAAAGCCAGCAGTTCATCCTTCAAACGATGGATCTACGACGTATTACAGTACGGAATTTAGGGACGTGGGCGGAGGACAACCGCTTCAATCCTGAACTCATTTTTCAAAACCGCCGAAAATAGATTATTAAAAAAATTAATCAGACGGTTTTTTTATCGCCTTTCAAGCTTAGTGTAGATTCTCAGGATTGATAGTGATGAAGGGGAAATGGTGTTTGCACAGAGGGCAGACGCCCTCTGTGAAGGGTAAATATTATTTATGTTGTCCCTGTTTCTCTAAGAACTGAACGCCCTTGTCTGGGAAGTCAGTGAATACGCCGTCAACGCCCGCTTTGTTGTAGATCAGATCGTAAAGCTGATCGCCGTTGCTGACGTAATTCGGCAAGGCGTCAACGCGAATGGTGTAGGGATGGACCACCATTTTCGCTGCGTGAGCATCGGTTACCATCGCGGTGAGTTTTGGATTAGCTTGGGTGGCATCTTTGCTCACCAGCATGTGGTAATCCGGTCCAATGCCGTCGGCATATTGTGCAATCTGCTTCATCGCACCCGGTTTAAACATCCAGTCGTAGTCGTAGTTCACCCACGTGCCGTCTGGTTTTTTCTCATAGGTTTCATTCCAGTCGGTATAAGCAATCAGCTGAACCAGTTTGAGATCCATGCCCATCTTAGGTTCTAACTCGGTTTTGATACGCTTAAGCTCGTTTGGATCGAAACATTGCAGATAAACATTGTCGTTCTTGCCGGTGTAGCCGTATTGCTTCAGCACCTGTAGCACTTTGGTTGAAATATCTTTGCCTTCTTGCTGGTGGAACCACGGTGCTTTTATTTCAGGGTAAATCCCGATGTTTTTACCTGTTGAATGATTCAGCCCTTGGACAAACTCGATCTCTTCTTCAAAGGTGTGGATACGGAAATCAGACTTGCCCATCGGGAAACGGCCCGGATAGCTTTGCACGCGCTTGCCGTCTTTGATGTCAAAACCTTCGGTGAATTTCAGCGATTTGATTTCATCAAGGGTGAAGTCAATTGCGTAGTAGCGTCCATCTTTACGTGCGCGATCGGGGAAGCGGTCGGCAACATCGGTCACGCGATCCAGATAATGGTCATGCAGAACGACTAATTTGTCGTCCTTGGTCATCACCAAATCCTGCTCGAGAAAATCAGCACCTTGAGCATAAGCCATGGCCTTAGAAGGCAGGGAATGTTCCGGCAGATAGCCGCTTGCGCCGCGGTGTGCAATAACCACTTTATCGGCGGCCTGTGCGCTCATCGCCAGCGTGCCGCTCAATAGTAATCCTGCCATGATGGTATTGAGTCGTAGGGTCATAGAGGTTTTCCTTATTTTTAGAGGTCTATACCCGTCATACTTCAAGCTGCTGATGCGTTGGCTGCGTTCAAGCAACTCGAATTATTTCGGGTCTATTGGGGTAAAAAAAAGGCCGTGACGCAGGAAGCAACGACACGGCCTAGTGAAACGTTTTAAAGATTAGTTCCCGCGGTTTGCCGCGATTTCTGCGTGATGTTTTTTCTCGTTGATCATCACGACTAACAGCAGGATAACGGCGAGGATGCTACCGCCAATCATCACCATAAAGCCGCCGTCCCAGCCGAAGAAGTCAACGGTGTAACCCACGATGGCGCTGGCTGCTACCGAGCCACCTAGGTAACCGAACAGACCGGTAAAGCCCGCTGCGGTACCCGCCGCTTTTTTCGGTGCCAGCTCTAGTGCGTGCAGACCGATAAGCATCACTGGGCCGTAAATCAGGAAGCCGATGATAATCATACAAGCCATATCAACGCCTGGGTTGCCCGCTGGGTTCATCCAGTAAACGATGGTGGCGATGGTGACCAGCACCATGAAGAACACGCCGGTGGCGCCACGGTTACCGCGGAACACTTTATCCGACATCCAACCGCACAGCAGGGTGCCTGGGATACCCGCATATTCATACAGGAAGTAAGCCCAAGAGGATTTATCCAGCGCGAAGTGTTTCACTTCTTTCAGATAGGTTGGTGACCAATCCAGAATGCCGTAGCGCAGCAGATAAACGAACACGTTAGCGATAGCGATGTACCACAGCAGTTTGTTCGGCAGTACGTACTGCATGAAGATTTGCTTAGCGGTCAGCTCTTCTTCAGCTTTTTCAGTGTAATCATCTGGGTAGTCGTTTTTGTACTCTTCAATCGGTGGCAAACCACAAGACTGCGGAGTATCGCGCATCAGGCCAAAGGCAATCAGAGCAACAACAATGGCTGCGATGGCTGGCATATACAGCGCTGCGTGCCAGTCGTTAAACCACGCCATCCCCAACAGGAACAGAAGTGGAGGCAAGCCGCCGCCGACGTTATGCGCGCAGTTCCACACGGAAACGATGCTGCCACGCTCTTTCTGCGACCACCAGTGCACCATGGTACGGCCACATGGAGGCCATCCCATCCCTTGGAACCATCCGCAGAGGAACAGCAGAACGAACATGACCGCAATGCTGGAGGTTGCCCATGGCACAAAGCCCATGAAGAGCATCACCGCGGCGGCCAGAATCAGACCGGCAGGCAAGAACACGCGTGGGTTCGAGCGGTCGGAGACGGAACCCATAATGAATTTCGAGAAACCGTAAGCGATTGAAATCCCAGAAAGGGCAAAGCCCAGATCGCCACGAGAGAAACCTTGTTCGATAAGGTAAGGCATCGCCAGCGTAAAGTTTTTACGTACCAGATAGTAGGCGGCGTATCCGAAGAAGATCCCCATGAAGATCTGCCAACGTAAACGACGATAGGTCGGATCGACCTGTGCGTCAGGCAAGCGCTTGGTGTGCGCTGCGGGTTTAAAAATACTTAACATGTAGATATGCCTCCGATGGCTTTCTCTTCTTTATATGTATCCTGAACCGATTCCCCAGTGAGCTCGGTAAAGGTTTGCTGTGTGCTAATAAGTGGGTAAATAGAACAGCAATGGTGACTTTATTTCGCTATTTTCCGTTCAGTGGTGGTCATTCCATTTTCTTTTTCGAGCGTAGAGTATTCAAACGCGCATATCGTTACTGTGAGAGATCGCGCAAATTGTTACAGTTTTATGAATGCGATGCTGATTTTGAGCGGTTAGTTAATTTTTTGAAACCAAAAATCACATGTATCTAGTGATAATGATCACAAAAATGGTGAAATACGCGCTAATAACTTTCGTTTTGTGCGCGTATTTGCTCCTTATCAAACAATTTCTGTGTGGGTTATGTCTTAATAAGCACAATTACTTATCAGTACATTCATTGTTGTGAATAAGGTCGGGAGCCACACATGCTACAAAGCCCAGCGACACAAGAGACTGATGTCATCATCATCGGGGGCGGTGCTACCGGTGCAGGGATTGCTCGTGACTGCGCACGCCGCGGCCTACGCTGTATTTTATTAGAGCGTCACGATATTGCGACGGGCGCAACAGGGCGCAATCACGGCCTTTTACACAGCGGTGCGCGTTATGCGGTAACCGATGGTGAATCAGCACGTGAATGTATTGAAGAAAACAAAATTCTTAAGCGCATTGCTCGTCACTGCGTTGAACGCTCAGATGGCCTGTTTATCACGCTTCCTGAAGATGATTTGGGTTTCCAATCTGGCTTTATCGAGGCCTGCCAAAAAGCGGGTATTGATGCGCAGGCCATTGATCCTAAAGAGGCGCTACGCCTTGAGCCTGCGGCTAACCCCGCTCTGATTGGTGCAGTACGCGTGCCTGATGGCACCGTTGATCCATTCCGCCTCACCGCAGCCAATATGCTGGATGCGCGTGAGCATGGTGCGCAGGTGCTGACCTATCACGAAGTGAGCGGATTATTACGCCACGGCGATCGTATTACCGGCGTGCGCGTTATCGACCATAAATCGCGTGAAAGCTATGAAATTCATGCGCAAATCGTGGTGAATGCTGCGGGGATTTGGGGTCAGCATATCGCTGAGTATGCCGATTTGCGGGTACGCATGTTCCCAGCTAAAGGCGCATTGTTGATCCTTGGGCATCGCATCAACAATATGGTGATCAACCGCTGCCGTAAGCCTGCCGATGCCGATATTTTGGTGCCGGGCGATACCATTTCTCTTATTGGTACCACCTCAACGCACATCGATTACGATCAGATCGACAACATGATCGTGACGCCGGAAGAAGTCGATATCTTGATCCGCGAGGGTGAAAAGCTTTCGCCTAAACTGGCGAGAACGCGCATTTTGCGCGCCTATGCGGGCGTGCGTCCGTTGGTTGCCAGCGACGACGATCCAAGCGGACGTAACGTGAGCCGCGGCATTGTGCTGCTCGATCATGCGGTTCGTGATGGTCTGGAAGGCTTTATCACGATCACCGGCGGCAAGCTGATGACCTATCGCCTGATGGCGGAATGGGCCACGGATAAAGTCTGCGAGAAACTCGGTATTACAACCGCGTGTACCACGGCGACTGAAGCACTGCCGGGATCACAACATTCAGCCGAAGAGACGCTGCGCAAGGTGATCTCGTTACCTGCCACGATCCGAGGTTCGGCAGTGTATCGTCATGGCGATCGCGCCGATCGTATGTTGGCGGGCGATCGTCTGAGCAACAGTTTGGTGTGTGAATGTGAAGCCGTAACCGCCGGGGAAGTGCGCTATGCGGTTGATTCTCTGACGGTGAATAATCTGGTGGATTTGCGCCGCCGTACCCGTGTGGGTATGGGCACCTGTCAGGGCGAGCTTTGCGCCTGCCGCGCCGCGGGTCTGCTTAATCGTTTTAAAGTTACCACGCCGAAGCAATCTATCGATCAGCTCTCTCATTTCTTGAATGAACGCTGGAAAGGTGTGCGCCCAATAGCTTGGGGCGATGCGCTGCGCGAAAGCGAATTTACGGCTTGGGTTTACCAAGGTTTATGCGGCATGGAAGCACCTGCGCAGAATCAGGGCGCTCAGGAGAATGACAATGAAATTTGACACGGTAATGATTGGCGGCGGTTTGGCCGGGCTATTGTGCGGTATTCGATTAGCTGAGGCTGGGCAGAAATGCGCCATTGTGAGCTCGGGTCAAAGCGCGCTGCATTTTTCTTCTGGCTCGCTGGATCTGTTATGTCATCTGCCTGACGGCAGCGCCGTAGAGCAACCGCTGGCCGCGTTGGAATCTTTGGCGAATCAGGCTCCGCAGCATCCTTATAGCTTAATGGGGCATGATGCGGTGGTACGTTATGCCGCGGAATCTGAACGTTTACTGGAACGCAGCGGATTGGCGTTAGTGGGAAGCTGCCAACAAAACCATTTACGCGTCACGCCGTTGGGAACGCGCAGAGCAACGTGGCTGAGCCCAAACGAAGTGCCGGTGAGCGCACTGGATCAGCCGCTGCAGTGGGAACGCGTGCTGGTTGCCGGTATTGAAGGATTCCTCGATTTCCAGCCGCACCTCGTGGCGAATTCGTTGGCCGAGCAGGGCATAGAAACCAAAATTGCGGAGCTTACGCTGCCCGCGTTAGATCGTTTACGCAATAATCCAAGTGAATTCCGCGCGGTGAATATTGCACGCGTGTTGGATTTACCTGATAACCAACAGTTGCTGATTGACGAACTTAACCGTCTTGCCCAGCAGGTGGATGCCATCATCATGCCTGCCTGTGTTGGCATGGAACAAGCTGATGCATTAGAGCATTTACGCTCGCGGGTGAGAGTGCCGTTATTGCTGTTGCCAACGCTGCCGCCATCGGTGCTGGGAATGCGTTTGCATCATCTGCTTCGCCGCCGTTTTCAGGCGCTGGGCGGCGTGATTATGCCCGGTGATGCGGTGTTAAGAGCCGATCTGGAAGAGGGCTCCGAGGCGAGAATTTATACGCGTAACCACACCGACATTCCTTTGCGGGCGAAAAATGTGGTTCTGGCGAGCGGTAGTTTCTTCAGTAATGGGCTTAAGGCTGATTTCAACGGCGTGACTGAACCCGTGTTTGGCTTAGACGTTATCAGTGAAAACGAGCGGGCTAACTGGAGCACTGAAAATATGTTCACGCCTCAGCCGTATTTGCAGTTCGGTGTGAGCACCGATGAGCAGCTGCGCCCAACGATAGGTGGCAAAGTCGTGAGTAATCTACGCGTCATTGGTGCCGTTCTGGGGGGATACGATCCTATTCAGCAAGGCTGCGGTGCCGGTGTATCAATGCTAACAGCGCTGCATGCGGCGGAACAAATTTTGGCAAAAGCGGAGGGCGCGCTATGAACCTGCTCGCAGATAACAGCTTCGAAAACTGCATTAAATGTACGGTGTGCACCACCTATTGTCCGGTCGCGAAGGTTAACCCGAATTATCCGGGGCCAAAACAGGCCGGGCCAGACGGTGAACGTCTGCGTTTGAAAGATCCTCTGCTTTATGATGATGCGTTGAAATACTGTACTAACTGTAAACGCTGTGAGGTTGCTTGCCCATCAGACGTAAAAATTGGCGATATTATTCAACGTGCTAAGGCGAATTATAGCCAGCATAAACCGACGCTGCGTGACGCAATTCTCAGCCATACCGATCTGATGGGGACGCTATCAACGCCGTTCGCGCCGATTGTGAATATGACTACCGGTCTGAAACCAGTGCGCAAGCTGTTGGATAAAGCGCTGAAGATCGACCATCGCCGTGAGTTGCCAAAATATTCGCTGGGGACATTCCGTCATTGGTACAAAAAACAGGCCGCAGAACAGGCTAAGTTCGCCGAACAGGTCGCTTTCTTCCACGGTTGTTTCGTTAACTATAACCATCCGCAGCTCGGCAAAGATTTGGTGAGCGTGTTTAACGCGATGGGTATTGGCGTGCAGTTGTTGAAGCGCGAAAAATGCTGCGGCGTACCGCTGATTGCGAATGGGTTTATCGAACAGGCGAAAAAGCAGGCTCGCGTTAACGCAGAGTCTTTGACCGACGCCGTGATTGGTAAAGGCATTCCGGTTGTTGCGACGTCTTCAACCTGTGCATTTACCATCCGTGATGAATATCCGCACGTACTGGATGTGGATACCACGCAGGTGCGTGAAGACGTTGAGCTGGCAACGCGCTATCTCTATCGCTTATTAGACGGTGGGCGTGAGCTAAAACTGAAATCGACGCCGATGAAGATCGCTTATCACACGCCGTGTCATATGGAAAAAATGGGCTGGACACCGTATACGCTGGCGCTGCTGCAAATGATCCCCGGCGTGGAGCTGACGGTTCTGGATTCCCAATGTTGTGGTATTGCGGGAACTTATGGCTTCAAGAAAGAGAACTACG
The DNA here is from genome assembly GCF_001586165.1 of Obesumbacterium proteus. Taxonomy (NCBI): domain Bacteria; kingdom Pseudomonadati; phylum Pseudomonadota; class Gammaproteobacteria; order Enterobacterales; family Hafniaceae; genus Obesumbacterium; species Obesumbacterium proteus. The sequence goes on from NZ_CP014608.1 coordinate 1,223,984, forward strand.
AGACATCACAGGGAATTGGCGCAGGGTTATTCCGCCAGATCGAAGAGAGCGGGGTGGATCTGGTGGTGACGGATTGCGAAACCTGTAAGTGGCAGATTGAGATGTCGACGAGTAAGAAATGCGAGCATCCGATTTCGTTGCTGGCACGGGCATTGGGGTAAGGTTTTGTTTGCTGATGCTGCTTATGTGCTTGTGGTGTAAGGTTTCGTTCGCCTATCAATAACGGTTTTCACATGTAACGCCAATCGAAGGCGTCCGATGAGAGCCCCGTTGCGCGGGGGCTCTCAACTCACGCGCTTTTATCCGAGACGCCATCTCCGCGCCGGGTCGGCATGCGCCATCCCTGGCGCCTCCTCCCCTAGTGGAAACATCCTGTTTCCACTGCTCTCACTACCTAAAATTAAACAAGAAACCAGATAGAGTTTTGTCTTTTGTCTTTTGTCTTTTGTCTTTTGTCTTTTGTCTTTTGGTGTTTTCCTGCACATTGTTCTTCAGCTGAATGGAGGAATGTAGGCTAGGATTTGCCGACTGGACGTCGGCAAAAGAACGACGGAGGCATGGATGCCGATTGTCGTTCGTTCCGTTAAAGCCGGAATGACGCAATGAAGGAACCCGCGTAGCGGGCTGGAGAACGGTGCCAAGCCCGGATGCAAGGCGGCGGCGATTGAGCCGCCTTGCTCGGACGCCAGCACTATGCTTATGTGAAACTCGGTATATTCGGCGTACGAAACCCTCCACTGATCTAACATATGCAGTACAGGCGTACGAAACCTTTCACCGCTTCAACCTTTACCACCCCAATATAGAACAAAAATCCGCAATTTCTTGCCCTCTATTCTCCTCCCCCTCCCTCATCCCCCACCACAATTCTTGTGATCAACACCTAGTTTCGGGAACGTTCCCGTTCCATAAAACAATCATAGTGACTACGCTTTATGCAACTCAGTTTTTATGGATCGAATGTATGGCGCCGATCCACGTTACTCTGAAATCAGAACGACTCTACAGGTACTCAATATGAGCAAGGTAAAACAAGATCAGGTTGATCGGCTGATCGCACTGGTGGGCGGGCGTGAAAATATTGCTACCGTCAGTCATTGCCTTACCCGACTGCGGTTTGTACTGAACGATCCGGCGCTGGCTGCGCCTAAAAAGATTGAAGAATTGCCGATGGTGAAGGGCTGCTTCACCAATGCTGGGCAATTTCAGGTCGTCATTGGCACGGACGTGGGTGATTGGTATCAGGCGTTGATTAGCACGGCACACGTCGATGCCAGTAACAAAGAGCAGGCCAAGAAAGCCGCTCGCCAGAATATGAGCTGGTGGGAAATTGCGATTTCGCATTTTGCCGAGATCTTCTTCCCGTTGCTGCCCGCGTTAATCAGCGGCGGTTTGATCCTCGGTTTCCGTAATGTGATCGGCGACATTCCGTTGGTGGATGGACAGCCATTGACGGCATTACATCCGGCGTGGAAAACGGTTTATGACTTCCTGTGGCTGCTGGGCGAAGCAATATTCTTCTACCTGCCGGTGGGAATTTGCTGGTCAACGGTGAAGAAGATGGGCGGCACGCCGATCCTCGGTATCGTGCTGGGGATTACGTTGGTTTCTCCACAGCTGATGAATTCGTACATGCTGGGCCAGCAGTTACCTGAAGTATGGAATTTTGGCTGGTTTACGATTGAAAAAGTCGGCTACCAAGCACAGGTGATTCCATCCGTGATGGCGGGTTTGGCCTTGGGTTGGATTGAGACTCGCTTAAAACGCCTGATCCCCGATTATCTGTATCTGGTCGTCGTGCCGGTGACGTCGCTGCTTCTGGCTGTGTTCCTCGCGCATACCCTGATTGGCCCGTTTGGTCGCATGATTGGCGACGGCGTTGCATGGGCAGTGAAAGCGGTGATGACCGGCAGTTTTGCTCCGATTGGTGCGGCGCTGTTTGGCTTCCTGTATGCACCGTTGGTGGTTACCGGCGTGCATCAGACAACGCTGGCGATCGATATGCAGATGGTGCAAAGCATGGGCGGAACGCCGGTATGGCCGATTATCGCGCTGTCGAATATTGCTCAAGCCTCTGCCGTGTTGGCGATTATTTTCATTAGCCGCAAAGCTAACGAACGTGAAATTTCGGTGCCAGCGGCGATTTCTGCCTACCTCGGCGTTACCGAGCCTGCGATGTACGGTATCAACCTTAAATACCGTTTCCCGATGCTGTGCGCCATGATTGGCGGTGCCTGTGCGGGATTGATTTGCGGCTTGTTTGGCGTGATGGCTAACGGCATCGGCGTGGGTGGATTACCGGGGATTCTTTCTATCCAACCGAAATTCTGGGGAATTTATGCCGTGGCGATGGTGGTTGCGATTGTGGTGCCTCTTGCCCTGACTATCTTGATTTATAAGCGCAAACAGAAACGCGGCGAGTTGCCGGTATAACGAATGAATACGGCTGCGAGTCTCGTGGCCGTAGAGTGGAAATAGGAATATGACGATGAGCGAAACAGTGCCGTGGTGGCAAAACGGTGTGATTTATCAAATCTACCCGAAAAGTTTTCAAGACAGTACCGGCAGCGGCACAGGCGATCTCAACGGGATTATTCAGCGTCTGGATTATCTGCAAAACCTTGGCGTGAGCGCACTGTGGCTGACGCCAGTTTATCCATCCCCGCAGATTGATAATGGCTATGACGTTGCTGATTACTGCGCGATCAATCCTGATTACGGAACGATGGCGGATTTTGAGCGCTTGGTTGATGAAGCTCATCAGCGTGGAATGCGTATCGTGATGGATATGGTATTTAACCATACGTCGACTCAGCATCCATGGTTTGTTGCGGCGCAGGACTCTAGCCACGAAAAGCATAATTTTTATATCTGGCGGGACGGCGAAGCGCAGGCATTGCCGAATAACTGGCGCTCGAAGTTTGGTGGCAACGCGTGGCAATGGTCTGAAAGCGCAGAGAAATATTATCTGCATTTGTTTGCACCGCAGCAGGCGGATCTCAACTGGGAGCATCCAGCGGTGCGTGAAGCACTGAAAGCCGTGTGTCATTTCTGGGCGGACAAAAGCGTTGATGGTTTGCGTTTAGACGTGATCAATCTGGTGTCTAAGCAGCAGGATTTTCCAGACGATCTACAGGGTGACGGGCGTCGTTTTTATACAGATGGCCCACGCATTCATGAGTTTCTCGGTGAGTTTGGCCGTGATGTGTTTAAGCCTCGGGGCTTAATGACGGTTGGCGAAATGTCGTCAACGCAGCTTGAACATTGTCAGCGCTATGCGGCGCTAAACGGCAGCGAGCTTTCGATGACGTTTAATTTTCATCATTTGAAGGTGGATTATCCCGGTGGTGAAAAATGGACGCTGGCGAAGCCGGACTACGTTGAGTTGAAGAAGATTTTTGCCTATTGGCAGCAGGGAATGCATAACCGAGCGTGGAACGCGCTGTTTTGGTGTAACCACGATCAGCCGCGCATTGTGTCGCGTTTTGGTGACGAAGGTGAATGGCGGAGCCTGTCGGCAAAAATGCTGGCGATGGTGTTGCATGGCATGCAAGGCACGCCGTATATCTATCAGGGCGAAGAGCTGGGTATGACTAATCCGGGTTTTACCGATATCGAGCAGTATCGCGATGTTGAAAGCCTGAATATGTTCCGAGAGCTCAGCGAGCAGGGGCGAGACAGCGCAGAGCTGTTAGCGATTCTGGCGACTAAATCACGCGATAACAGCCGCACCCCAATGCAGTGGAATGCGAGTCCAAATGCGGGCTTTACGCAGGGAACGCCGTGGATAGAACCCGCGGGTAATTATACCGAGATTAACGCTCAGGCGGCGGTAGCCGATGAAACGTCGGTTTATTACTGCTATCAAGCGCTGATTAAGCTGCGCAAGCAATTGCCGTTGCTGACCCATGGCGATTATGAAGATCTGCTGCCGAACCATCCGGCGCAGTGGTGTTACTGTCGTAGTTATCAGGGGAAAAGCCTATATGTATTGGCCAACCTGAGCGCGCAAACGCAGACGCTGGAGATTAACCGCGAGTTGCCGAAACAGGGGCATGTGCTGATGAGCAATTATCCTCAGCAAGGCGAAATTCCTCAGTCACTGCGGCCATATGAAAGTATTTATTGGCTTGTAGACGCATAACTGTCTGACGTGAATCCCCCTAAAGTCGAGCTTAAGTTAACGGCGTTACTTGAGTTGGGGGATTTTTGTTGGCGGCAATCCTCACTAAATTGTGGTTGGCACCTCGTTTCAGATATTCCTGTTTCTTTATAATAAAACGATGTTTCAAAATAATATCAGCGAAATGTCGAGGAATGTATGATCACCGGAAATGTTAATCATCTAGAACTGTTGCCGTATTTACCTGCTCAGCTAAAGCAGGCGATTCAATATGTGATGGCAAATTTCAATGCGGATTCTGCGTTAGGCAAGTTTGATATTGATGGCGAAAATCAGTTCGTGATGATTTTTAACGATTCAACTTCTCCAGCGGAGGAGCGTCGTCAGGAATTGCACGGCAAATATTTGGATATCCAAATTGTTTTAGCCGGGCAGGAAAAAATGGTCTTTAGCAATCTAGCCGCGCCGCAAGGCAGCGCTGAATGGCTTGAAGGTAAGGACATTGCCTTTCTACCTCTGACGCAGCAGGGCTTAGAAGAGAAAAGCTTTATCATGAACGCAGGTGATTTCGTGGTGTTCTATCCCGGTGAATTGCATAAGCCTATGTGCGCCGTGGGTGAGAATGCACCGGTTAAAAAAGCGGTCGTGAAGATTTTAGTGAAGTGATTTGATGTAAATAGCTCGGTGATTCATCGCAGCCTGCGCGACTGCGATGATGACGTCTTGCAGATAACCTCATCGCAGCGTGTATTTGTCGATATTGGTTAGAAAACCACGAATCCGCTCATCCCCATGCTTAAACAGTGAAACAATTTCCTGCACCGCTTTGCCATTGCGGTCTTTGCTCCATGCAAGCGACAAAGGTGATGGCTGGCGTTTGTTGTCGACTTCCCGCGTGAGCAACTGGCCGCGATCGATAAAAGGCTGGCAAATATTCTTAGGTAAAAAACCCACGCCGAGCCCGTCAAGATGGCACTCGAGCTTGGTCTGCATATCTGGCACTTTAATTTCTTTTTGACCTGGCAAAAGCCAAGCCACGCGTTTGGTTAAATTCCGCGACGTGTCTTCGATATTGATGGCTGGATAGCCGCGTAATAGCGTGTTGGTTAAAGGCGTTGTGCTGGCGGCTAAGGGATGATTGGGCGCAAGCACAAACACCCAGCTCACTTCACCAAAGGGAAGGGTGCGTATTGAGTTGGAAAGTGACTCGGAGCCGGTAACGCCAATGGCGAGTTGGAAGTCATCGTAAAGCATTGCATCCCAGACGCCCATGTAGACCTGACGTGAAAGCTGAAACTGGGTGAAAGGAAAACGGTGGTTTAACCATGTCAGCAGTTTTGCCGCCGATGCCGCGTTATAAAGCAGGTTATTGACCACAATATTAACCTGCCGTTCTACGCCGTCGTTGACCTGACTGAGCTCATCGGGCATGGCGTCGATCCAGCTTAGCCATTGATGGCAGCGCTCCAGCAAATGAACGCCAGCGGGCGTGAGGCTGACGGTGCGCGTGGTGCGCAGGAACAGCTGTGTTCCCAAGCTTTCTTCCAGCGTTTTAATACGATAGCTGATGGCCGCGGGCGTTTTATGTAGGTATTCCGCCGCCTTAGAGAAGCTGCGTGTTTCAGCGACCCGAATAAACGTGCGGAGCGTCTCTTGATCAAACATCGTATTCAACCCTCCGTTGATGAGCGTATTGCCAGCGCAGAGTGAGATCCATTCCCAACAAAGTGTCCGCCCCCGAAGTATGTCCATGATGCAGGACGCTTTCAAGCGAGCTTTCTGTAGCCTGTGAGCCACGTGCAAGTCGGCGTAACAGGGTATGTATTATGGTGCTGAAATAACCGCGTTTTGCATAATAAAGATAGCTTGCGCTGACGCTGGTGGTTAACGCTATCAGTAGGTTGTCGCTGGGCAGAAGCGAAGGACGCAGCGCCGTCTGTGATGTGGCGTGAAGAATGGCTATCATGCCAACCAACATGTCATCGCCGCTGGGGGTTAAACCGGGGCCTAAACCAATAATAGAACGCCAGTCTGGGGCGAAGCCCTGCGCCCAGCGAGAAAGCTGCTGGGTGAAAATAGCGGTGTAAGGTGACGACGAATGATGAGCTTGATTAAGCGGCCCACACAGTCCGGTGATAGCGCTATGGCGCGAAAGGTATTTTTCAAAGCGCTGTGGCGCAATGGAAAGCTTATCGGACATGCGTAAATACAGCGTTCGCCGTGGTTTGAGCAACTGAATATGCGGGGTAAATAGCCCACCGTTAATCGCCGTCAAACGGGTGCCAGGAGCTAAACAATGGCTGAGTTGGTCAAAGTCAGCGCGGCGTATTAACCATCCCATCGGGCTAATTCCGTGCCCATAACGATGCAAGGTTAATAGCTGATTGGATGCATTACGCAGATTAATGGCGTGATTAAACCGATTTTCGCATACCCAGACGCCATGTATTGGCGGCAGGCAGTCACTGGCGGCTAAAGGAGAGCAAATCATTATCCGTTCTCCTAGGGTTTGAAGGGGAGAAAGCGCCTACGGTGAGGCAGGCGCTTGGTGTGTTATGTATAGACGTTATGCGTGAATATTCATCGCTTCAGCCAGCGCTTCTAGCGCTTGTTCAAAGCAAGGCAGCGGTGCTCGCACGGTGCCTGCGCCGACTTGACCAATACCCGCTTCGCGGTGGGCAATACCGGTATTGATAAGTGGTGTGATCCCCGTTTCGACGACGCGACGTATATCCAAACCTAAACAGGCGCCTTGGAAATTCCATGATGGGATCTGCAGCAGCGGATTGTGTTGCAGATAGATTTCGCTCATCTCTTCCGAAGTTTCTTGAGCTGCATCCATGCCACCGGCACCGACAAAACGGGTTACGCCAGGTGCCGCAATCATCGCCGCACCGCCAATGCCGAAGGTTTCCGTAATGGCGCTATCACCGATGTCAGGATTCGCATCATCTTGGCTAAAGCCGGTAAAGAACAGCCCTTGCGGCGTATTCACCGGAGCTGTAAACCAGCGATCGCCCAGCCCGCTGACGCGAATGCCGAAGTCTCGGCCATTACGTGTCATGGCTGTCACAATGGAACCGGCTTTAATCTCTGCGGCGGCATCCATTACCGCTTTGCAATAGGCCATCGCGAGGTTCAGGAAGAACTGATCGGTCACGCTGAGGAACTGTAATACTTCGCCCAGGCGTGCTTTATCGTCATTCTGTAGCGCAATTTTTGGTGCCAGTGTGCGCATCAGCAGCGCTGAGGCGGCAATATTACGCTGGTGGAATTCATCCCCCATGGTGATGGCCTGAGCCATCAGTGCGCTAAGATCGATGCCGTTTTCCGTTTCGCTGAGTGCTTGTTGCAATACCGGTGCTAAGGTGTCGCGCATCCAGCACAGGCGGCGCTGGACGTCTTCACCGTAGGCACCGAAACGCATAACTTTGCCAATACCTTCGTTCAAATTGCAGTAGGCGCTGTTGCCGTGGACGTGGTTTTTAACTTCAAGCACCGGCATATTGGCCGAAGTGATCCCGCCCATAGGGCCAACGGCGTTAACGTGATGGCAAGGAATAAAGGTGATCTCACCCGTTTCCAACAGCGCATGCGCCTGTTGTTCATTCTGAGCCCAACCTTCATAGAGACACGCGCCGAGACATGCTCCACGCATTGGTCCCGTCATATCCTGCCATTTAATCGGTGGGCCAGCATGCAGCAAGGTTTTTCCTTCACGTAAAGCAGGGATAACCTCTTTAGCCAAATGAACGCCGGTCCAGAATGGGCGGGCTTCTTTAATGCGTGCAACGATCGCCTCATTGGCGTGCGCAATAGATGAGTACATAGCAGACCTCTTAATTTAATTGTTTTAGCAAACTGGCTAAATGAGCATTGCCGCCCGCGATGGGGGCCCATTGGTAATGCACGACAGGGCAACCGGTGCTTTGCAAGTCTTGAGCAAAACTGCGCAGGCCAGCGTTGATGACTTTGACGCCATCAAGCAGTGGATTACGGGGGTAGTGAGGCGTTTCTGGCGCACGAACGATCAGGTGGTGTGCCAGTAACACCGCTTCTTGCAGCGTATTCATAACGACGATGTCGCCGTTAATCAGCGTGTCGATCTGCTCAGCACGTGGCTGAGGATCTTGCTGTGTACCGGTTACGGTTGCGATGACCACCAGTGGATTCTCGGCGCCACGTGCCGCGCGAACTTTATTGACCGCCTCTAACACCGCGGTGGCAGGATCGGCACATGCGCCATAGCCCAACACCACATCGACCAGCAGCACGCCAATTTCTGGCTGGTGGGCAATTTTTTGGATCTCAAGCGAACGGCTGGTAGGGTCAATCATTGGATGTGGGCGGCCAACGGTGTACGCATCGTCACCCAGATCGATAAGGGTATGTCCTTGAGCGTGCAGCATAATGCCGCGATCGTGTTTGCTATCGGTTTTGGCATTTATCTGCTCAGCCAATAACATTGCGGCTTCAGCAGCCAGCGTACCGCCGGCATACAGACCTAGAATTTTCTTGCCGATGACGCTCGGCTGGGCGGCGGCAATTTCTTCGACGCTGGCGAGCATCACGGCAAGGTGAGCAGCTTCGGCTAATGAACTGGCTAACCAAACATTACCTTCATGTTTTTGCTCGGGCTTAGTGCCAAGGAAGAGCGCGACAACCGGCTTTGCCACTGCTTGCATGGCGGTTATCACTCGTTTGCGCACGCTTTCTGCCGGAGGTTTAGACACGAAGGCCAGTACTTTGCTTTGTTCATCACCGGCGAGAATTTCTAGGGCGCTTAACGCGCTGATACCGCCAATGTCCTCGCTAAGATCTCGGCCGCCCAGACCCAGTGCATGAGTGACGCCTTGGCCGAGCAGCGCGATTTGCGACGTAAGTTCTTGAATACCCGTGCCTGAGGCACCAATCACCCCGATAGAACCTTTAGGTAGTACGTTGGCGAAGGCTAACGGCGCACCGGCGACCATGGCGGTGCCGCAGTCTGGCCCCATCACCAGCAGCCCTTTTTCCCGTGCGGTTTGTTTCAGCGCGAGTTCTTGTTCAACGGGGACGTTGTCGGAGAACATCATGACGTTTTTGCCGTTCTCCAATCCCTGACGGGCCAGATCGTTGGCATATTCGCCAGCAACGGAAATGAGCAGCAAATTAGCATCGGGCAGCTTTTGCTGTGCGCTGTCCCAGCGGCGAACCTTTTGTAAGTGTTGCCCAGACGCTTGCCCTTGGGCAATGGCGCTTAGTTCGGTTTCTAGCTGACGGCCGATAAGCTGTGCGATATCGGGGATCTCTTCATGAGTCCGGATGGCTACGCAGATATCATTTGGCGTGGCGCTGGTAAAACTTTCATGCCAAAAACCGGTGGTCTCCAGAAGTGATTTGTTGGCTGGAGTACCCATCATGACGGAGACTTCATCCACCTGAGGTGACTCACTGAGCTTGCGTGATATCAGCATCAGGCTTACAGAATCCTGAAAACTGCCTTTTTTTACAGATGCATAAATCATTTTAATTCCCTCGGATTATTTCTTTTCTTTCAGGAACAACATGCCGCACAGGCCAATGACCAAGAGGGCTGCTGATACATAGAAACTGGAGGCCAAACTGCCAGTGAGATCGCGAGCGGCACCGGCGATGATCGGCGCTAAAATAGAGGAACTCATGCCGATGAAGTTGAATAAACCAAAGGCGGTGCTGTAGTTATTTTCGTCCACGCTATCGGCAACCAACGCCACCAGAACGGGATCAAGCGCCAGCTTGCCCACCAGACCATAAATACAGAGCGCTGCAATAACGCCGCCCATGGTTGGCATCCAAACAATTGAGAGCATGCTCAGAATCGCGAGAGGAACCAGAATTAAAATGAGCGGTTTACGCTTGCCTAAACGGTCTGAAATGGTTGAGAACAGCAGGGCGCCGGGAATTGAAATCCATGCGACTAAGGACGAAATAAAGCCGGTTGCGCTGCCTGGGATCCCACGCTCGCTTTGAAGGTAATACGGCAGCCATGTCAGAATGACGAAGAACCCGAACAGACTGCAAAACACCATCAGATAGACCAGCAGCAGATTGCGGTTTTTAAGCAAATCGCTGAATTTACCTTTTTTAACCGCGACGCCATCGGCGGTGACCGCGCTGCGTTTCTTTTCTTTAACGAAGAACCAAATCGCTAAGCCGGTCAGAATGCTAGGCACGGCCATGGCATAAAATGGCATTCTCCAGCTGTGACCCTGATCGTAAACCAACCAGCTTGACGACATCAGCCCGAGAGCAATACCGAATGCCATACCACTGTTAATGATGGCGCTGCCGAGAGAACGATATTTTTTAGGAATTTGTTCCGAAGATAAACCATATTGAGGGCCGTAATAGGTCCCTTCTCCAGCACCGGTGACGACGCGAGAAAATAGTAGTGTTGTCCATGTTTTTGCCCATCCGGTGACGGCGGTAAAAACACCGAATAATAAAAATCCGGGGACTAATACTTTTTTCTTCCCGATTTTGTCCCCTAAAATTCCGGCGGGAACTTGTAATAGCGCATAGGAAAAATAAAAAACTGAATTAAGTACCCCTAATTGTGTTCCATTTAATCCAAATTCTTTTTGTAGTTCTCCCATAACTGGGTTCAATACAGTACGGTCTGCATACATAAATATCCAGCCGAGCCAGAATAAGAATACGGTTACCCACCAAGCGGGTATTCCTGTTTTTTGCGGTGCGCCCGCATGCTCTATCGATTGTGACATAAGATACTCCCCTGAATACCCTATACTTATCGCTTCTGGAGCGTTAGCTGTTCTGCTTATCCCTATCACTGATTTAATCGGTAGTGCTGGGCATGAAGAATGCTACCGTCCCCAATATTGATATTATTGGGCATAGCTATAATAAAAATGGTTCGTGCCAAATCGCTATGTCGGTAAGCTATAATAATCGTAGGGGGATTCTGGTGAGATAAATCACATTTGATCTATTGTAAGGTAAGTTTTCTTATTTGACGGTCTATTAATAAAAAAAATTAAAAAATCCATTATTCAATTTTATTTAATTAAATGGCGCTGTGATATGTCGATTATAAAAAAATAATAGACTGTATTTTAAATGCAGCAATCATCACATTTTATATTTTAAATAAATTTATGTTTACCCCAACAAATTAACGTTTTTATGGGGAATAAAATGAAACCAACCGTCGTTATTGCGCTGGGAGGAAACGCTATTTTACAGCGTGGTGAAATTCTTTCGGCTCAAAATCAGTACAAAAATATTGCTCAGGTGGCAGAGGTGGTTGCGGGGCTGGTCAAAAATTATCGCGTCGTGATTGTGCATGGCAACGGCCCGCAGGTGGGACTGCTGGCGCTGCAAGGTGCGCTAGATCAGCAAACGCCTGCGTATCCGCTGGATATTTTAGTGGCCGAAACGCAGGGAATGTTGGGCTATATGATTGCTCAGTCGTTAGGGCAGAAAGAGAATATTCCTCAAGTGGTTAGCCTGCTGACGCGTATTGAAGTTGAGGCAGACGATCCTGCGTTCCAGCAGCCGAGTAAATTTATTGGTCCTGTGTATCTTCCCGATCAGCGACATGAACCTAAGCTACGTTATGGTTGGACGATGAAAGCGGATGGCCAATATTTTCGTCGCGTGGTGGCTTCGCCTAAGCCAAGAAAAGTGGTTGAGTTGGCCTCGATCAAGTGTCTGCTAGATAGCGATCATATTGTGGTTTGTGCGGGCGGAGGTGGAATGCCGGTTGTCGCAAGCCAGCAGGGATATTGTGGTGTTGAAGCCGTTATTGATAAGGATTTATCCGCCGCGTTGTTAGCCCAAGAGTTACAAGCGGAATACTTGATGATTTTGACCGATGCGGATGCGGTTTATCAGGATTGGGGAACGCCACAGGCGCGGGCATTGCGTCATGTTACCCCTGAGGTGTTACGTCCGTTTGCGGCTCCTGATGGCGCGATGGGGCCGAAGGCGGAAGCGGTGATTGAGTTTGTTGAACAAACGGGCGGAACGGCATTTATTGGTGCCTTAGCCGACGCCGAAGCGATTTTACGCCGAGAGAAAGGTACCTGTGTTACGCCAGAAACGGCGGCCGTTCTATAAAACAAAATCAGCGCGCCGTGAATATTAGGCGCGCTGATTTATTGAGTTATTACAGTTTACCTAACGTCGCTACCATCACGGCTTTAATGGTGTGCAGACGGTTTTCCGCTTCGTCAAACACGATGCTGTGCTCGGATTCAAACACTTCGTCAGTCACTTCCATTCCGCCATGTAAGCCGTATTGTTCTGCCATCTGTTTGCCCACGGCAGTTTGATCGTCATGGAAAGCTGGTAAACAGTGCAGGAATTTCACCTGTGGGTTGCCGGTCAGTTTGATGACGTTCATGTTGATTTGATAAGGCAGTAGCTGGGCAATACGCTCTTTCCACACTTCTTTTGGTTCGCCCATGGAAACCCAAACGTCGGTGTAAAGGAAATCAGCGTCTTTCACGCCTTCCGCCAGATCTTCAGTTAAGACCAGCTTAGCGCCGGTTTTGTCGGCGATCGCCTGACATTGAGCCACCAGTTCGGCCTCGGGCCAGCAGGCTTTGGGCGCAACTAAACGCAGCTCCATCCCCATCAGCGCAGCGCCTTCTAACAATGAATTGCCCATGTTATTACGCGCATCGCCAAGGTATGCCAGCTTCACCTGCGACAGCGGCTTATTTGGCATATGTTCTTGAATGGTCAGTAGATCGGCTAAGATTTGGGTTGGGTGAAACTCATTGGTTAATCCATTCCAAATAGGCACACCGGCATACTGCGCCAAGGTTTCAACTACGTCCTGTCCCCAACCGCGATACTGGATGGCATCGTACATTCTGCCCAGCACGCGGGCGCTGTCTTTGATGGATTCTTTGTGGCCGATTTGGCTGCCGTTTGAGCCTAAATAGGTGACGTTAGCACCTTGGTCGTAAGCGGCAACTTCGAAAGAGCAGCGGGTTCGGGTGGAGTCTTTTTCGAAGATGAGCGCGATATTTTTGCCTTTCAGCGTTTGAGGTTCATTACCTGCTTTCTTAGCCTGCTTAAGTTCAGCGGCTAAAGTGAGTAGATATGCGATATCTGCAGGCGTGAAGTCCAGTAATCTAAGAAAATGATGCTGATATAGCTGACTCATAGTGCTCATCCCCAGTTGTGTTTTTATTGTGCTGCATGAATTAATATTCACATTATGTGTATTAAAATTCAAAATCAACCCCTGAGAGATAAATATTCACGTTTCTTATGGAGGCATGAGCGCGGCTGTGGGAGAATGAAAGTAGCGTGATTGCATACAGATTGAGGACAAAGGCATGGCAAATCCTGAGCTATTAGAAGAACAACGTGAAGAAACCCGCCTGATCATTGAAGAACTGCTGGACGACGGCAGCGATCCGGACGCGTTATACACCATTGAGCATCACCTTTCGGCTGACAACTTTGAGCTGTTAGAAAAAGCGGCGGTTGAAGCTTTTAAACTCGGCTATGAAGTCACCGACGCTGAAGAGCTGGAAGTTGAAGACGGTACGCTGCTGATGTGCTGCGATGTGATCAGCGAAGTTGGCCTGAATGCGGAAGTGATCGACACTCAGGTTGAACAGCTGGTGAACCTCGCTGAAAAAATGAACGTGAACTACGACGGCTGGGGCACCTACTTCGAAGATCCTAACGGTGAAGACGGTGACGACGACGAAGATGGCGACGCAGAAGGCGTTGATGAAGATGATAATGGCGTTCGCCATTAATCTTTAGATGTTCATCTTTCACGTTGCATGGTTAACGTCATCGTGAGAATAGCGAAATCCGGTGCCAGTGATGGCACCGGATTTTTTTGTGTGTAAAAAGGGAATTTAATGCCAATTCTCGGGCGTTTTTAGGATGAGTGCTTTTTGTTAAACCTTACAGATCTCTCAGCATTCTGACTTCGCAGTCCACATGGCGTGTGCTGCCGAGTGCTTCGGTGATATGGTTAAATCCGAGCTTCTCATAGAGCGCGATAGCCGCAGTGAGAGAGGCCGTTGTTTCTAGATAACATTGGCTAAAACCGTTCTCGCGGGCAAAATCCATGGCTTGGATAGCCAATTGTTTTGCTAAACCTTTTCCGCGCAGCACGGGTAGAAAATACATTTTTTGTAGTTCACACAGGCCGACGTCTGCGCCTTCAAGCGGAGCAACGCCGCCGCCGCCAACAACGTGTCCATCAAGCTCAACCACCCAATAGGCACAGCGTGGCTGGCTATAAACGTCGAAGAGATGATCGAGGTTTGGGTCAGAGACGGTATAGCCTTTGTCTGCGGTGAGGCCGCATTCCGCTGAAACTTCACGAATAACCTGCGCAATGGCAGCGTTGTCGTTTGCCGTCATCCGGCGCACCTGAAGTCGTAAAGGCGTTTCTGTTGTCATAGTCATTACCCGGTTGTTCCGTTGTGTAAGCGTTCTAACGCACATCGCTATTTTAGGCTGTTGTCACGGAGTGTGTCCTCCGCGTGATGGCGCACGAAATTCCTTAATACCACCGCTGATAGTGAGGATGCAAGCGTTCTGCGTGCGAGGTAAAAAAAAGCGGGGAACAATGTTCCCCGCTGATAGGCGTTTTGCTTACCGCGCTAGTTACAGCGCTGCAATTACCGCTTGCTGTTCGATGAGCTTCGCTTTGGCATCGGCGTAGCCGTTCATCTTCTCACGCTCTTTGGCAACAACGGCCTCAGGTGCGCGAGCCACGAAACCTTCGTTAGACAGTTTCGCTTCGATGCGGCCAATTTCAGCTTCGATCTTAGCCACTTCTTTCGCTAGGCGGTCGAGCTCGGCGTCTTTGTCGATAAGGCCAGCCATTGGGATCAGCAGTTCTGCACCGTCAACCAGCTTGGTGACAGAAACTGGACCTTTATCGCCCGCGGCCAGCACGGTGATGCTTTCCAGACGCGCCAGAGCCTGAATGAAGCTTAGGTTTTCCTGTACGCGACGCTGAGCATCCGCGCTGCATTCACGCAGCAGCAGTTCCAGTGGCTTGCTTGGCGCAATATTCATCTCGGCGCGAATGTTACGCACGGCGATGATGGTTTGCTTGATCCATTCCAGATCGGCCAGCGCTTTCTCATCAACCTGAGAAGCGTCGTATTCTGGGAATGGCTGCAACATGATGGTGTCCGCAGTAATCCCTTTTAGGCCTTTCACGCGCTGCCAGATGGTTTCGGTGATGTATGGGATCACCGGATGCGCCAAGCGCAGCAGGGCTTCCAGCACGGTGACCAGCGTATTACGGGTACCGCGCAGTTCAGCTTCAGAACCACCGTTCATGACCGGCTTAGCCAGTTCCAGATACCAGTCACAGAACTGGTTCCATGTGAACTCATACAGAATATTGGCAGCCAGATCGAAGCGGAAGTTATCCAGTGCTTCACGGTAAGCTTTTACCGTCTGGTTGAATTCGGACAGGATCCAACGGTCTGCCAAGGACAGAACCATTTCGCCGCCGTTCAGACCACAATCCTGATCTTCCGTGTTCATCAGTACGAAGCGGCTTGCGTTCCACAGCTTGTTACAGAAGTTGCGATAACCTTCTAAGCGCTTCATATCCCAGTTGATATCACGACCGGTAGAGGCCAGCGCTGCCAAGGTGAAGCGCAGGGCATCAGTACCGTGTGGCTCGATGCCTTCTGGGAACTGTTTTTCGGTACGTTTAGCAATTTTCTCAGCCAACTGTGGCTGCATCATATTGCCGGTACGCTTCTCTAACAGTTCTGGTAGAGAAATACCGTCGATCATATCCAGTGGATCGATGACGTTACCCTTAGACTTAGACATTTTCTGTCCTTCGTCGTCACGGATAAGGCCGGTCACATAGACGGTTTTGAACGGAACCTGTGGTTTGCCATTTTCATCTTTCACGAAGTGCATGGTCAGCATGATCATGCGCGCGATCCAGAAGAAGATGATGTCGAAGCCGCTGGTTAATACGTTCGTTGGGTGGAACGTTTTCAGCGCTTCGGTCTGTTCAGGCCAGCCCAGCGTTGAGAAAGTCCACAGACCAGAAGAGAACCACGTATCCAGAACGTCGTCGTCCTGTTTCAGTTCAACGTCTGCGCCTAAATTATTTTCACGGCGTACTTCGTCTTCGTCACGGCCAACGAACACGTTGCCTTCGTTGTCGTACCAAGCTGGAATGCGATGACCCCACCACAGCTGACGAGAAATACACCAGTCCTGAATGTCGCGCATCCAAGAGTAGTACATGTTTTCATACTGCTTAGGTACGAACTGGATTTCACCTTGTTCAACGGCTTCAATCGCCACTTTCGCCAGCGGCGCAGTGCGAACGTACCATTGGTCGGTCAGCATCGGTTCGATAACCACGCCGCCACGGTCGCCGTAAGGAACGGTAAGATCGTGAGGTTTGATTTCAACCAGCAGGCCAGCTTCATCACAGGCTTTTACCACGGCACGGCGAGCGGCAAAACGCTCCATGCCACGGAACTGCTCTGGGATTTCGTTGCTGTAAACGTCAGTTTCTTCGCCGTTGGTATCCAAGACTTCTGCTTCGTCACGAATGTCGCCGTCGAAGGTCAGAATGTTGATCATTGGCAGTGCGTGGCGGCGGCCAACTTCATAGTCATTGAAGTCGTGCGCAGGGGTGATTTTCACGCAGCCGGTGCCTTTTTCCATATCGGCGTGTTCATCACCGACGATAGGAATGCGACGGCCAACCAGCGGCAGAACCACGAATTTACCGATCAAATCTTTGTAGCGCGGATCTTCTGGGTTAACGGCAACACCGGTATCGCCCAACAGGGTTTCAGGGCGCGTAGTAGCAACCACCAGATAGTCTTTACCGTCGGCGGTTTTAGCACCATCGGCCAGCGGATAACGCAGGTGCCACATGGAACCTTTGGTTTCACGGTTTTCTACTTCCAGATCGGAGATAGCCGTGCGCAGTTTTGGATCCCAGTTAACCAGACGCTTACCGCGATAAATCAGGTCTTCTTTATACAGACGAACGAATACTTCTTTCACCGCATTAGACAGGCCATCGTCCATCGTGAAGCGCTCGCGCTCCCAGTCGACGGAGTTGCCCAGACGGCGCATCTGACGAGTAATGGTGCCGCCAGATTCTTCTTTCCACTGCCAGATTTTGTCGATGAAGGCATCACGACCATAGTCGTGACGAGTTTTGCCTTCTTCGGCTGCAATTTTGCGCTCGACGACCATCTGAGTGGCGATACCCGCGTGGTCGGTACCGACCTGCCACAGGGTATTTTTACCCTGCATGCGCTGATAGCGGATCATGGTGTCCATAATGGTCTGCTGGAAAGCATGACCCATATGCAGGCTGCCGGTGACGTTCGGCGGCGGGATCATAATACAGAAGCTTTCTTTACTGGTGTCGCCATTCGGCTTGAAGTAGCCCTGCTGTTCCCAGTGCTCGTAGAGCGGCTGCTCAATGTCTTGCGGGTTATATGTCTTTTCCATGGTTCGTCTGTTCTTTGATTTGATCGATCAGTGAGTTGGCGGCGTAGCCGTGGTCAATTGAAAGCCGACGCTGCGGTAGATTTTATAGCGCTCACGCGCCAACTGTTTTAAAGCGTCTTCATAAGGAACGAAGTCTATCACTTCATGGAAAGCAGTAGCAAAATCTGCGAACTCGGTCTGCAAGCAGATCATCAGTTCACGCGGCGAATTGCCCCGCTTTCCCGGCCATGAAAGTTCGACTGGAGCGCCATAATGCGGGCCTTCACCGGCCAGATTATGCGGCACAAACTGGTGCGGGTCGCGGGCCCAAAGGGCTTCGTCTAACTTTTGAGCCTGTTCCTGACTTTGGCAAGCCAATAAAATTCGTTTACCGGAGCGCCAGTGTTGGGCGGCGAGATCACAGGCCAAAGCCTCAACGGCATCCAGTTCACCATCAGGCTGATGATGCTCCATGAGATAGAAGGTTGCCTGTTTCATGATGTGATATAGCCTTACGCTTGTGCAGCACTTATGAAGTAATGAAATACAACAACGAAAGACCCCCCTCCCAGTCGCCTCTCAACACAGAGGTCTGGGGTGGGGGTTCTATTTATTTTAACGCATTTTTCTTAATCGTCGCCGTTTAGGCCTGCGCGATTGAGCAAGAACTGAGAAAGCATGGCAACAGGGCGGCCCGTTGCACCTTTTGCTTTCCCTGAACGCCACGCGGTGCCCGCGATGTCCAGATGCGCCCAGCTGTATTTGCGGGTGAATCGAGACAGGAAGCACGCTGCGGTAATCGCTCCGCCAGGACGGCCACCGATGTTTGCCATATCGGCAAAATTGGAATCCAGCTGATCTTGGAATTCATCCATCATCGGCAGACGCCATGCACGGTCACCGGCTTGTTCTGATGCGCTGATAAGCTCTGAAGCTAATGGGTTATGGTTTGCCATTAAGCCCGTCAAATGATGACCCAGCGCGATAACGCAGGCACCGGTCAACGTAGCTACATCGATAACAACGTCGGGTTCGAAACGCTCAACGTAGGTTAACACGTCACACAGAACCAAACGTCCTTCGGCATCGGTATTGAGCACTTCAACGGTTTGGCCGTTCATGGTGGTCAAAACATCCCCAGGACGATAAGCGCGACCGCCCGGCATGTTTTCGCAGCCAGCCAGTACGCCCACGATGTTCAGTGGAAGCTGAAGCTCAGCAGCCATGCGCATAACGCCGTATACGGAAGCGGCACCGCACATGTCGTATTTCATCTCGTCCATGCTGTCAGCAGGCTTGATAGAAATACCGCCGGAGTCAAAGGTTAAACCCTTACCAACCAAGACGATAGGTTTAGCATCTGGGTTTTTGCTGCCCTTATATTCAATCACGGACATCAACGATTCATTTTGTGAACCTTGACCCACGGCGAGATAGGCATTCATGCCCAGCTCTTTCATCTGCTGTTCACCGATAACGCGGGTGCTAACGTTCGGGCTGAAGCTGTCGGCAAGCTGGCGAGCCTGTGAAGCCAAATAGCCTGCGTTACAGATGTTTGGCGGCATATTGCCAAGATCTTTTGCGGCTTTAATACCGGCAGCGATGGCCAAGCCGTGCTGGATAGCGCGCTCGCCGCTGGTGAGTTCACGACGGGTTGGGACGTTGAACACCATTTTACGCAGTGGGCGGCGCGGTTCTGCTTTATTACTTTTCAGCTGATCGAAGGTATAAAGCGTTTCTTTTGCCGTTTCGACCGCCTGACGCACTTTCCAGTAGGTATTACGGCCTTTGACGTGCAGCTCAGTCAGGAAGCAAACCGCTTCCATAGAACCGGTGTCATTCAGCGTATTAATCGTTTTTTGAATGACTTGTTTATACTGACGTTCGTCCAACTCACGCTCTTTGCCACAGCCAATCAGCAAAATGCGTTCTGAGAGTACGTTCGGTACGTGGTGCAGCAAGAGTGTCTGACCCACTTTACCTTCCAGTTCGCCACGGCGCAGTAGGGCACTGATGCAGCCATCGCTGATTTTATCGAGCTGTTCGGCGATTGGGGACAGTCGGCGCGGTTCGAAAACACCGACGACGATACAGGCGCTACGCTGTTTTTCCGGGCTACCGCTTTTTACACTGAACTCCATGCACTCTCCTGAATCTTAAAGGCAGCGGCGCGGGGCGATGACTAAGCTATACTCGTTTCTTGAAGTCAGAAACATTGCTCAAGTCACTATTATCTCGGCCCTTTGCCGTTGAACTGACTGGAACACTCATTCACGGTTTTCTCTGATGGTGGTGGTTTTTATCCACTTTTTCACAGGAAATCGCGCGATTTTCTCTCATTCTGCAAGGCTTTTTTGGGCTGTGCAGAGGGACGTTATATAATCGGTAGTTATTTTCTCGTTTTCGTTGCTAACGATTACGGTACAATTGTTTTACTGTACAATCAGTTTACCCTGCTTATCGCGATGTTGCTGCGGTGTTCGTTGTTTGCTGCAACGACAACAAGTTGGGGTATGTATCACTCGTAGTGGATGATTAGCCATCTACGATGTGTCCGTTATAAGTGTGTTCCTATAGGTTACACTTGAGACACATGCTGTAATGCTATTCTGATTGTAACCGCCGCCATAATCATCATAAAAATGGCGGGTTAGCGTAGAAATTATCTATTTTCCTGCAAAAAGACAAGTTTTCACAGGCGTAATAAGCGTGATCATCATTAGATATCTGGTACGGGAAACGTTTAAGAGTCAGATTGCTATCCTATTTATCCTGCTGCTGATCTTTTTTTGTCAAAAGATGGTGCGGATACTTGGAGCTGCAGTTGACGGCGAAATTCCGACAAACTTAGTGTTATCTCTCCTTGGGCTCGGTGTGCCCGAGATGGCTCAGCTTATTCTGCCTCTTAGCCTGTTCCTTGGGCTATTGATGACGCTGGGTAAACTGTATACAGAAAGTGAAATCGTGGTTATGCACGCCTGCGGCTTAGGCAAAGGCGTGCTGATAAAAACCGCGATGATCCTTGCTTTCATTACCGGCGCGTTTGCATTGGTTAACGCGTTTTGGGTGAGTCCGTGGTCATCGTTTCACTCTGATGAAGTGATGGCTGAAGCCAAGGCTAACCCCGGTTTAGCCTCAATGGTGGAAGGGCAATTCCAGCCGTCGAAAGATGGCAACTATGTGCTGTTTGTGGGTGATGTGAAGGGCAAAAAGTTTGAAAACATCTTTTTAGCTCAGTTGCGTCCTAACGGTACCCAACGCCCATCGGTGGTTGTGGCAGATACTGGCCATATGGAAGGTCGCCCAGACGGTTCTCAGCAGGTGGTATTGGATACCGGTACGCGCTATGAAGGTACCGCGATGCTGCGTGATTTCCGTATCACCGACTTTATAAATTATGAAGCGGTTATCGGCCATCAAGCGGTAGTGCTTAATCCAAGCAATGCCGATCAGGCACCCATGACAGCGCTATGGGAATCCAAAGAAAACGACTTCCGTGCGGAGCTGAACTGGCGTATTACGCTGGTGTTCTCTGTATTCGTGATGGCGTTGATGGTGGTTCCTTTGAGCGTGGTTAACCCACGCCAAGGGCGCGTACTCAGTACGCTGCCAGCTATGTTGCTCTATCTGATCTTCTTCCTGCTGCAAAGCTCGCTACGTTCTAATGCGGCGAAGGGCAAAATTGATCCGTTTATCTGGGTTTGGGTCGTAAACGGATTCTATCTGTTGCTCGCTATTGCGCTGAATATTTGGGATACGCTGCCGATGCGTCGGATCCGCGCGCGAATCACCGGTAAAGGAGTCGCCTGATGCTTGGAGTATTAGACCGTTACATTGGGCGCACGATTTTCAGCACCATCATGGCAACGTTGTTTATGCTGGTGTCGCTGTCTGGGATTATCAAGTTTGTTGATCAGCTGCGTAAAGTGGGGCAGGGCGATTACTCTGCGGCAGGCGCAGGACTTTTCACCTTGCTCAGCGTGCCAAAGGATATTGAAGTCTTCTTCCCAATGGCTGCGCTGCTTGGTGCGCTATTAGGGTTAGGCATGTTAGCCCAGCGCAGTGAGTTGGTGGTGATGCAGGCGGCAGGTTATACCCGTATGCAGATTGCCTCTTCGGTGATGAAAACCGCGATTCCATTGGTCATCCTCACGATGGCCATTGGTGAGTGGGTTGCACCACAGGGCGATCAGGCTGCACGTAACTACCGTGCCCAACAGATGTACGGCGGTTCGTTGCTCTCGACGCAAAACGGGCTATGGGCAAAAGACGGCAACGACTTTATCTTTATTAAACGTGTGACCGGCGAGAAAACTATTCAGGGGATCAGCATTTATACCTTTGATAAAGAACGCCATTTGCAAAAGCTACGCTACGCTAACTCCGCAACGTTTGAGGGTAATCAGTGGAAGCTTTCACAGGTCGAAGAATCCAATCTCACCGACAGCAAAAGGATCACCGGTACACAAACGATTAGCGGTATGTGGAAAACGAACCTAACGCCAGACAAACTGGGTGTGGTTGCCATGAGCCCTGACTCGCTGTCGATTAGCGGCCTCTACCACTATGTGAAATACCTCAAGCAAAGTGGTCAAGAATCTAACCGTTACCAGCTCAATATGTGGAGCAAAATTTTTGCACCGCTATCTGTTGCGGTAATGATGTTGATGGCGCTGTCCTTCATTTTTGGTCCATTGCGCAGCGTTCCAATGGGCGTGAGGGTATTGACGGGTATCAGCTTCGGCTTCTTGTTCTACGTACTCGACCAGATTTTTGGACCGCTAAGTTTGGTATACAGCGTACCTCCAGTGTTAGGTGCTCTACTGCCAAGTCTGCTGTTCTTGTTGATCAGTGTTTATATGCTGCTGAGAAAATCGTAACAGCGTAATGCAATCTATAAATATAAAACGGGCCATATCATGGCCCGTTTTTTTTCGCTTAAATCCAATGTGTATCGTGTGGATCTGGCCTCTGTGTTAGCTCAAGATTCTTTTTGGGCTCTAGCCATAACTGTTCGGTGAGTTGAAAAATAGAGACTGCTTTGGCCAGTGTATCGGCCTGTTCTTCTACATTCGCGGCGGTAGTTGCAACCTGCTCCACTAATGCAGCATTCTGCTGAGTGACCTGATCCATCTGGTTGATGGCAATACTCACCTGAGCAACGCCGCGGCTTTGCTCGTCAGAGGCATAAGAGATGCTGTCGACGATGCTGGTTGCTTTATTGACGTTAAGTACGATGTCAGCCATGGTTTCTCCTGCGTGTTCAACGAGTGACATACCTTCCTTGATATCGTTGCTCGATGTGGCAATGAGATCGTTGATCTCTTTTGCTGAAAGTGAACATCGCTGCGCTAAATTACGCACTTCCCCAGCAACAACGGCAAAACCACGCCCTTGCTCTCCTGCTCGAGCGGCCTCAACGGCGGCATTAAGCGCCAAGATATTGGTCTGGAAGGCGATACCGTCTATTACGCTAATAATGTCACTCATTTTCTGCGCGCTATGGTTGATGGTGCGCATTTTTGCGATGACCGACTCCATTACCTGCTCGCCGTTATGAGCAATATTGGCGGTGCTATTAATCATTTGAGCTGCTTGCTGAGCATTTTCGGCATTTTGCTGCACGGTGGAGGTGATTTGTTCCATGCTGGCCGCGGTCTGAGCCAGCGCTGCCGCCTGTTCTTCGGTTCGGCTTGAAAGGTCGGTATTACCGGCAGAGATTTCGTGGGTGCCAATATTGATAGATTCAACGCCTTGTCGCACGGTCGCAACGGTTGTCTGCAATCCATTCTGCATTTTTTGTAATCCAGACATCAATAGCCCAATCTCGTTGCTATTTTGTATGGTAATGACGCTGCGTAAGTCACCCCGTCCAATAAGCTCAAAGTAGCCAGTTGCTTCTCGTAGTGGGCGAACAAGGACTCTTTTGATCCAAAAGTGCACGGCTAAGCACATTAATACGCATAAAATAATCACGGCAATCAGTAAACGTATGAATTCGGTATACGCTTGTATAGCAACGTCTCTGGCGTCATCGTTATTCTTAAGAGAAATACCAATGTATTTCTTCACCCATCCTTGAAATATGGCTCGCGTTTCCAATTTTTCAGTTCTCAATTGATAAAGCTTATCAACTAATACGTTTGGGGATGGCTCGGTTAAAGCGATATTAATTTGCTTTTCAATGTTATCGGCATTGTTTTGGAATGCATTTTTTATTTCTTCACCTAATTTAAGATCATGATTTGTTAACCCAGGTATCTCCCAAAACAGTTCAAAGGATTTATTAGCAAGCGCCATTTTTTCACGTGCCGCCTGTATAGAATCTTTATTAACAGTCCCTTGTGGGTTGACGGCGTATTCAAGAACAATATTGTTGATGGCCGACTGGGCTTGTTGGAGATAGGCGCCGCTGCTGCTTAATGCATTTTGCTCATCGGCGATGACGCTCATCGCGCTAATGCTATCGCTATTTTTTTGATGAAGTAGAACCCAATCAGGTTAGAGCCTATTTGTATCAGACCAAATAAATACAGCACCAACAGCATGCCGCTGGCGATTTTAATATTTTTGAACATAGGTGTAGCTCCATTAGTAAACCACATCTTTGGAAAGGTTTTTTCCGTGGGTACTTGCGTTATCGGAGATAACCTAAATTTATTTAGGGTAAATATTTTTATATTTAATCAATATAAAAATATTATTATCGCTAAGTAAGAATAAATTTAATGTATATATTTAATCTAATTCCTAGATAGAAAAAAGGGGCATAAATATACCCCTTAATAAATATGATTAAACTCAAGCCAGATTTACTGCTGTTGCTGCGCCAGCTCGCTGACTAACCGATTAACACCATCGCTCATATTAGTAAATTTGGTTAGTTCAGTACGGGCAACAACCGCAAATACGCCAACGTTTTTGTCTGGGATCATCGCCATATAGGTAATGAAGCCGCCGCCGCCGCCAGTTTTTTGCATGATGCCCGGTAAACCGTTTTGCGGTGCCATATATACCCAGCCTAAGCCCAGTGCCGAGGCTTTACCCGGAACGTCCATGCCTTTAACCAGCGTAAGTTTTTCGCGCTGATAATACATTTTCAGCAGCTTGTCAGCATACGGGCTACGAGGATGGGTTGAGGAGGATAAGAACTGCTGCATCCAACGCTGCATGTCTTCCGGTGTGGAATAAACGCCACCGCTGCCGATAGCCGCGAGGCTGCTTTGGCATGGGCTTGCTCCGCGTGCGGGGACGATCATCCGTGAGCATTGTTCAGGGGAGGGCGTATAGGTGGTGTCTTTCATGCCCAACGGCAGAGTAACTTTCTCTTTGAGCAAACTTGGATAGGCTTTGCCCGTAGCTTGTGCAAGCGCATCGGCCAGTAAGTCAAACGCCAGATTTGAATAGGACGCCCGCACGCCTGGTGGCACCGCGACTTTTGCGCTTTTCATCCACTGCCAGCGATCGTATTTCGTTGGCCAAGTAAACACGTCACGATGTGCCACGCCGCCCGGCTGTTCACGCGGTAAACCGCTGGTGTGAGAGGCGAGGTTCATCAACACAATCGGCTGGTTGGCGTTATAGGAGGGTACTCGCATTCCGTTAGGCGCGTACTTTCTCAATGGATCGTAGAGACTGACTTTTCTTTCATCGGCTAGCTTAACCAAGACTTCGCTGGTCATGAGTTTGGTTAGGGAAGCTATACGGATTAAAGAGTCCTTACGTGGGCGGGTATCATTGCCGGGGCGAGTTTCGCCAAAACTTCTAAACACCTGTTGGTTGTTATCGATAGCAACCATGGCCATTGCAGCGGCACCGCTATTATAAAAAATATGCTCCGCGTAACCATCCACCACCTGTGAAGCGAGAGGTTGAGGTTGTTGAGCATAAATTGTAACAGGTATTACCGCACAGGCGACGCCCAGCAGCGTCGCAGGGAAAAATTTCAACACGCGTTTATCCATTTATTCAGGCAAGAGACAGGTCAGAGTTTTTAGTGGGAACATCTTAATGCCAACCGTGTGCGCTGGCAGAGTGGAATTCATCAGTTTTTTGTAAATAAAACCAAACGGTACATGTGGAAACAAAAATGGTTGTGACGTAGCTCACACACGGAGCTAATCTTAGAATAGAACTCAGTATGGTTTGGTGATGACAAAAATACGTTAAGAAGATGAACACTAATGTTTTCCTCTTTTGCGTTTGTGCACATATAATGCGCATCCAGTCTTCACTGGCTAAAATCGACAACCGCCTGTGCGCGGTACTAGCACCCAACAGGAATATAAACATGAAAATGAGTATCCGTGCGCTCTTCACGGTGCTTCTGGCAACGACTGCTTTTATGCAGTCTGCATTTGCCGTGGTATACCCTTTACCGGCGAATAACAGCCGTCTGATTGGTGAAAACATTCAGGTAAAAGTGCCAGAAGATAACAAACAGCCTCTGGAACATTTTGCTGCTCAGTACCAAATGGGCCTGAGTAACATGTTGGAAGCGAATCCGGGCGTAGATGCATACCTGCCAAAGCCGGGTATGACGCTGACTATTCCGCACCAGTTGATTCTGCCTAATACTCCACGTGAAGGCATTATCATCAACAGTGCAGAGATGCGTTTGTACTACTATCCAAAAGGCTCTAAAACCGTTGTGGTTCTGCCGATTGGTATTGGTGAGTTAGGTCGTGATACGCCAATGAACTGGGTCACTTCGGTTCAGCGTAAAAAAGCGGGCCCAACATGGACGCCAACCAAAAAAATGCACGAAGAGTATGCCGCTAACGGTGAGACTCTGCCGCAGGTATTCCCTGCTGGTCCAGATAACCCAATGGGTCTGTACGCGCTGTACATCGGTCGTTTGTATGCGGTTCACGGTACTAACGCCAACTTCGGTATCGGCCTGCGCGTAAGCCACGGCTGCGTGCGTCTGCGTGATGACGACATCAAATACCTGTTTGATAACGTTCCAGTCGGTACTCGCTTGCAGTTCATCAATGAACCTGTAAAAGCGACCGTAGAGCCTGATGGATCTCGCTATATCGAGGTTCACAATCCGCTGTCTACCACTGAGCAGCAGTTCAACTCTGACGCGCCAGTTCCTGTGGTGCTGACCGACGCTATCAACAAAATTGTTTCTGATCCAAGCGTTCAGACCAGCGCAGTTGATAATGCAGTAGCAGCACGCTCAGGCATGCCAATTAAAATCAACTGATTGCATAATCACTTGATGTGAGTTACCGAAAGGCGGGATATATCCCGCCTTTTTTACGTCTCACGCTCAGAGATGCGCTGCGGTTTCATGCAGATGCCGCCATATCACGTTCCCCTGACTGCCTTTTTCAAAGACCGCCGTTGAGAAGCGAACGGTTTTCGGCTGTTCCGGCTGTGTCTGTGTTTCCTTATAGCTAACGACTGCGCCATTTTCCCACTCAACGATGATGGTCATCTCAGAGACTTCGATACTCAGCCCCGCTTTGCCCCCTCCATTTGCACGGAAAAATGCACACACCGCAGGATAATTCAATAGCATGCCACTCATCCCCACCATGGTGAATGCGGGGCTAAAATGCGATAGCAGCTGTTCACAGAGCGCTTCGCTGGCAGAAGCATTAGCAAACCAACGCTGAATGAGCTCATGTGATTCGACAACTTCAACAAAATACGGGTTATTTGCGGACATAAGGTTTCCTAGAGAGAAGCGTATACAGCAATGTAATGATGGAACTTACGAACAGCAACCCCAGCGAGACATGGGCAAACGTCATAATCTCTCCTAAAGGCATACGGAAACGAGATTACGTTAGACAAAAACGACGCCCCACCGGTGTTAGACCGCAGATTAAGCGAGATAATTGCTGATAAAATACTCGCGCAGATGTTTTTTACCGCACCTTCGCCGTTTTTTTAGGCACTTAAACAATTGAATGCAGGATAAGTATTGCGTGAGGGTCGTGGCTAGGTATAATGCACTCGTTTTCCGCATACTACTTCTGTGCCGAAGTGGCGAAATCGGTAGACGCAGTTGATTCAAAATCAACCGCCGCAAGGTGTGCCGGTTCGAGTCCGGCCTTCGGCACCATTAGTATGAAAATTAAGTCACCTCAGGGTGGCTTTTTTTATGCCTGAAATTCAGTCCCCGCAAGGCTTTGCCCCGCTTTTCAGTCAACCGACATCAATCTTAGTTACCCCACATCAACATGCTTGTGAGTATAGAACCGAGTATATATGCTGGTTCGATAATGCTTATATACTCACGGCAGCATATGGAAGGAATACCATCATGGCCCTGACTGATACCAAGGTGCGTTCGGCAAAACCACGGGAAAAGCAGTACACACTTCCTTATGGGGATGGTATGTTTTTGCTAATTCATCCCAGAGGTTCAAAATACTGACGTTATCGTTATCGTTATCGTTATCGTTATCGTTATCGTTATCGTTATCGTTATCGTTATCGTTATCATTATCGTTATCGTGGTGATCAGCACCTTATGGCGTTTGGTGTTTACCCTGAAACATCTTTAGCCGATGCTCGTAAGAAACGAGATGAATCTAGGAGGCTAGTTGCCGCTGGTATTGATCCGCGCGAGCACAAGCGGGCTGTTAGAGAAGAACAGGCGAAAGAGGCCATTACCTTTGAGTCAGTTGCCAGGGAGTGGCATGCAACTAACAATAAATGGTCAGAGGAACACAGTCGGAGGGTGCTGAAGAGCCTGGAAGACAATCTGTTCCCTGCAATTGGGAAGCGGAGTATTGATAGTTTCAGCACACGCGATCTCCTTGTACCTATTAAAGTAGTTGAGGCTACAGGGCGACTTGAAGTTGCTTCACGTCTTCAGCAGCGTACTAATGCGATTATGCGTTATGCAGTGTAAAGTGGTTTGATTGATTACAACCCAGCTCAAGAAATGGCTGGTGCTGTCGCTTCCAGTAACCGTGTCCACCGCTTGATTTGAAACGCTTACCTGAATTACTTCATCGACACGGGACGCTAAATGACGCGTCTGGCTGTTGAGCTCACGTTATTAATCTTTATTCGTTCTAGTGAATTGCGCTTTGCCCGCTGGTCTGAGATCGATTTAGATACGGCAATGTGGACGATACCGGCGGAACGAGAAGCTATTGAAGGAGTGAAGCACTCTCAACGTGGTTCTAAAATGCGTACACCTCATCTGGTACCATTGTCTCACCAGGCTTTAGCAATCCTCAGACAGGTTCACAAGCTTAGTGGCGAGAGCGATTTTGTTTTCGTTGGGGATCACAACCCTCGCAAACCGATGAGTGAAAGCACGGTGAACAAGGCGTTGCGCGTGATGGGATACGACACGAAGGTTGAGGTTTGCGGGCATGGTTTCAGGACTATGGCATGTAGTTCGTT